>NZ_JBICUR010000028.1:0-101672 GCF_043198355.1 Streptomyces sp. NPDC048825 | reverse complement strand
GCCGCCTCCCGGCTCACCGAGCGGGGCGCGACCCGCGCGGACGACAAGCTGTCCGAGGCCGCGATGGAAGACCGCAAGCGCGAGGGGTACTTCTAGCCGTGACCAGCACCATCGATCCTTTTGCCGGGACCACTACGGACACACTGCGGTTCGCGACCGCCGGGTCGGTCGACGACGGCAAGTCGACGCTCGTCGGACGGCTGCTGCACGACTCCAAGTCCGTTCTCGCGGACCAGTTGGAGGCTGTGGAGCGCTTCTCGCAGAGCCGGGGGCAGCAGGCGCCCGACCTGGCGCTGCTCACGGACGGTCTGCGGGCCGAGCGCGAGCAGGGCATCACCATCGACGTGGCGTACCGCTACTTCGCGACGCCCCGCCGCCGGTTCATCCTCGCCGACACCCCCGGCCATGTGCAGTACACCCGCAACATGGTCACCGGCGCCTCCACCGCCGAGCTGGCGATCATCCTGGTCGACGCGCGCAACGGCGTCGTCGAGCAGACCCGCCGGCACGCAGCGGTCGCGGCCCTGCTCCGGGTGCCGCACATCGTCCTCGCCGTCAACAAGATGGACCTCGTCGGCTACGAGGAGCAGGAGTTCGACCGGATCGTCGCGGACTTCGCGGGCCACGCCGCCGAGTTGGGCCTGCCCGGCTTCACACCGATCCCGGTGTCGGCCCTGGTCGGCGACAACGTGGTGGACCGTTCGACGCGTATGGGCTGGTACGCGGGTCCTGCGCTCCTGGAGCACCTGGAGACGGTGCCGGTGGGCGGCGACGTGGCGCGCGAACCGGCCCGGTTCCCCGTCCAGTACGTGATCCGGCACGACGAAGTCCGCTACTACGCGGGCCAGTTGGCGTCCGGCTCGCTACGCGTCGGCGACCGTGTGACCGTGCATCCCTCCGGCGAGACGTCCACGATCACGGGCCTCGACGTGCTCGGGGAGGAAGCGGCCGTCGCGTACGCCCCGCAGTCGCTGACCGTGCGCCTGGCCGACCAGCGCGATGTCTCGCGCGGTGACATGCTCACGGCCGGGACGGATGCGCCCGCGCTGACGCAGGATGTCTCGGCGAACGTCTGCCATCTGGCCGACCGGCCGTTGCGGGTGGGTGACCGGGTGCTGGTCCGGCATACGACGCGCACGGTGAAGGCGATCGTGAAGGACCTGGGCGGGGCGCCCGAGTTGGCCGCGAACGACCTGGGCCACATCAGGCTGCGCACGGCGGAGCCGCTGGCGCTGGACGACTACGCGGTTTCCCGTCGGACGGGGGCGTTTCTCCTGGTCGATCCAGGGGACGGGGCGACGCTGACGGCGGGGATGGCGGAGCTCAACTCTCCGTTGTAAGGCTGGGTGGATGCGCCTTCGGGGGTGGTGCGTTCGGGATTCGTGGGCGGGTGCGGGTCAGTTGTGGCTGGTCGCTCCCCCACTCTCGGCTTCGCTCGAGCGGGGGGACCCCCATCGCGGCGGTGCCGCAAATGTCACAGCCCCGGGCCCCTTCGGGGCGCGGACCTCAGCTCCCCAACGTGAGCCGCGGCTTCGGCGCGTCCGTGCGCCCCGTCTGCGGGCGTCGGCTGCCCGCCCGATACGGGGCGGGCCAGCTGACGCCCGGCCCGGTGTAGCCCTGTTCCGCCGCCGCGTGCAGCGTCCAGTGGGGGTCGTACAGGTGGGGCCGCGCCAGAGCGCAGAGGTCAGTACGGCCCGCCAGGATCAGGGAGTTGACGTCGTCCCAGGAGGAGATCGCGCCCACCGCGATCACCGGGATTCCCGTCTCGTTGCGGATCCGGTCGGCGTACGGCGTCTGGTAGGAGCGGCCGTACTCCGGCTGCTCCTCCGCCACCACCTGGCCCGTCGAGACATCGATCGCGTCGGCGCCGTGTGCGGCGAAGGCGCGGGCGATGGCGACGGCATCGTCCGCCG
This sequence comes from Streptomyces sp. NPDC048825, assembly GCF_043198355.1. Taxonomy (NCBI): domain Bacteria; kingdom Bacillati; phylum Actinomycetota; class Actinomycetes; order Kitasatosporales; family Streptomycetaceae; genus Streptomyces; species Streptomyces sp. NPDC048825. The sequence goes on along the minus strand of NZ_JBICUR010000028.1, from coordinate 99,759 downwards.
TGGTGCCGCCGCCGGCCCAGTCGGTGGCGGAGATGCGTACGGTCATCGGGCGGTCCTCGGGCCATACGGCGCGCAGGGCGTCGAAGACTTCCAGCGGGAAGCGCAAACGGTTCTCCAGAGGGCCGCCGTAGGCGTCGGTGCGGCGGTTGGTCAGCGGGGAGAGGAAGCCGGAGAGCAAGTAGCCGTGGGCGCAGTGGAGTTCGAGCAGGTCGAAGCCGCAACGGTCGGCCCGTCGGGCGGCTGACGTGAACTGCTCGCGTATGTCGGCCAGTTGGGCTCGGGTCAGCTCGTGCGGCGTCTGGTTCTGGGGCTTGTACGGGAGCGGGGACGCGGCCACGAGCGGCCAGTTGCCCTCTTCCAGTGGTTCGTCGATGCCCTCCCACATCAGCTTGGTGGAGCCCTTGCGGCCCGAGTGGCCGAGCTGTACGCCGATCGCCGCGCCCGGTGCCTGTGCGTGCACGAAGTCGGTGATCCGCCTCCAGGAATCGGCCTGTTGGCCGGTGTAGAGGCCGGTGCAGCCCGGTGTGATCCGGCCCTCCGCACTCACGCACACCATCTCCGTCATCACCAGACCGGCGCCGCCGAGCGCCCGTGCGCCCAGGTGGACGAGGTGGAAGTCGCCGGGTACGCCGTCCACGGCCGAGTACATGTCCATCGGTGAGACCACGACCCGGTTGCGCAGGGTCAGTGCGCGCAGCCGGAACGGTGTGAACATCGGCGGCGTACCGGGCGGGCAGCCGAACTCGCGCTCCACGCTTTCCGTGAAGCGCGCGTCGCGCAGCCGGAGGTTGTCGTGCGTGACCCGGCGGCTGCGGGTGAGCAGGTTGAAGGCGAACTGGCGGGCGGGCTGGTCGAGATAGAGCCCCAGGTTCTCGAACCACTCCAGGCTGGCTCGCGCCGCCCGCTGCGTGGAGGCGACGACGGGGCGCCGTTCCTCCTCGTAGGCGGTCAACGCGGCGTCCAGGGAGGGCTGTTCCTCCAGGCAGGCGGCCAGGGCGAGCGCGTCCTCGACGGCGAGCTTCGTACCGGAGCCGATGGAGAAGTGGGCGGTGTGCGCGGCGTCGCCGAGGAGGACCACGTTGTCGTGGGACCAGCGCTCGTTGACGACGGTCCGGAACGCCGTCCACGCCGACTTGTTGGACCTGAGCGCCCGTCCGCCGAGCGCGTCCGCGAAGATCTTGGCGCACCGTTCGACTGACTCCCGCACATCCGACTCCGCGAACCCGGCCGCCTCCCACACCTCCTCGCGCATCTCGACGATGACGGTTGAAGCGTCAGCCGCATACGGGTATCCGTGCAGCTGCATCACCCCGTGCTCGGTCTCCGCGATCTCGAAGCGGAACGCCTCGAACGGGAAGTCTGCGGCGAGCCAGATGTAGCGGCACCGGTGGGTGGTCACCCGCGGCCGGAACACCTGCGCGTACGCCTCACGCGTGGCGCTGTGCACCCCGTCCGCCGCGACCACGAGGTCGTACGACTCCGAAAGCCGCGCCGTGTCCGGTGCCTCCGTACGAAAGCGCAGCTCGACACCGAGCGAACGGCATCGCTCGTGCAGGATCTCCAGCAGCCTGCGGCGCCCGAGCGCCGCGAAGCCATGTCCTCCGGAGGTGTGGCGGATGTTCCGGTGGACGATGTCGATGTCGTCCCAGCGCACGAACTCGTCCTGCAGCGCCTCGTACACGACGGGGTCGGCGTGTTGGATACCGCCGAGGGTTTCGTCGGAGAGGACGACGCCGAAGCCGAAGGTGTCGTCGGGGGCGTTGCGTTCCCAGACAGTGATTTCGCGGGCCGGGTCGAGGCGCTTGAGGAGGGCGGCGGCGTAGAGCCCACCGGGGCCGCCGCCGACGACGGCGACCCGGAGGTGCTCTCTCGGTGGCGGCGCCACCGTCACCGCCCCCGCCACTTCGGTGGCCGCTTTTCCGTGAAGGCCGCGTGGAACTCGGCGTAGTCCTCGCCGTTCATCAGGAGGGCCTGGGTCGAGGCGTCCAGCTCCACGGAGGCGGACAGTGGCATGTCCAGCTCGGCCGTGAGCAGGGCCTTCGTCTGGGCGTATGCGAGGGCGGGCCCCTGGGCGAGACGGTGGGCCAGGGCCTGGGCGGCCTCGTCGGCGTGGCCTTCCTCCGTCAGCTCGCTGATGAGGCCGATCCGCTCGGCTTCGGGTGCGCGTACCGGCTCGCCCAGCATCAGCAGGCGGGTCGCGTGGCCGAGCCCGACGACGCGGGGCAGCAGATAGGCGGCGCCCATGTCGCCGCCCGACAGGCCGACGCGGGTGAAGAGGAAGGCGAAGCGGGCGCTCGGGTCGGCCACCCGGAAGTCCGCGGCCAGGGCGAGGACCGCACCCGCGCCGGCCGCGACACCGTGCACGGCCGCGATCACGGGGAAGGGGCATTCTCGTACGGCCCTCACGACCTGCCCGGTCATGCGGTTGAAGTCGAGCAGCTGGGACGTGTCCATCGACAGCGTGGCTCCGATGATCTCGTCGACGTCACCGCCCGAGCAGAAGCCGCGGCCCTCGCCGGCCAGCACCAGGGCGCGTACGGACTTCTCGCGGGACAGCTCGGCGAGCAGGTCGCGCAGATCGGCGTAGGCGCCGAAGGTGAGGGCGTTCAGCTTCTCGGGGCGGGCCAGGGTGACGGTGGCGACCCCGTCGACGTACCCGCAGCGCAGGTGCTGCCAGTCGGGCGTGCGGGTCGCGGAGCCGGTGAAGGGACTCATGAGGTGCGGCCTCCTCGGACGGGGGCGGCGATCTTGCGCTGCGAGCGCTACCCATGAATCTATCACCCATCTTTGACTGTCGTCATGAGCGCGCGATAAAGCCGCGGCCAGGTGTCGGTATGCGAGCTTCACCACATGAACCGGCATGAAGTTCGATACGTGAGCTTTGATACGCCACAAGACGAAGCCCCGACACAGCAGTCACGGAGTCACGGGTGCGCGACAGCGCCGTAACAGCGGGGCTCCCGGCGCGAGGCGGACCGTTGACCTGGGTACAGCCCGAAAGCAGACCGAACGTCCAGAAAGGCACCCGCCGGGTGTTACCGCCCGACACCGCAGTACAATTCACATTGTTGAAAGCAGGACTACCTGCTCCATGAACGGACCCGCCATGCACGAGCCCTCAGCCCCAGCCTCATGGCGCGTCGCGCTGCCGCACTCCGCCGCGGCCGTACCCGTCGCCCGCGCACTGGTCCGTACCGCACTGGCCGAGATCGAGCACGCCGCCGACTGCGACACGGCCGAGCTGCTCACCGCCGAGCTGGTGGCCAACGCCGTGGAGCACACCAAGGGGGACGCCCCCATAGAGCTGATCGTGCAGCTGCTGCCGACCGGCTGCCAGGTCGAGGTACACGACCCCGACCCGGCCCCGCCCGGCAGTCTCACCCGCCCCGGCCCGGACCACCCGGACCCCTGGCAGGAGCACGGCCGCGGCCTGCTGCTGATCCGCGCCCTCAGCTCGTCCTGCGGGCACCGGCCCACGGAGTCCGGCAAGGCGGTGTGGTTCAGGCTGCCGGCGGTGCCGCAGCAGCGCAGACCTGCGGACTGATGATTCAGGGCTCAGGCGAGCGTCGCCACCAGGACCGCCTTGATCGTGTGCAGCCGGTTCTCCGCCTGGTCGAAGACGACCGAGTGCGCCGACTCGAAGACCTCGTCGGTGACCTCGAGCGAGTCCAGGCCATGCCGCTCGTGGATCTCGCGCCCGACCTTCGTGCCCAGGTCGTGGAAGGCCGGCAGGCAGTGCAGGAACTTGACGTCCGCGTTGCCGGTGGCACGCAGAACATCCATCGTCACCGCGTACGGACCGAGGGCGGCGATCCGCTCGTCCCAGACGCCCTTGGGCTCCCCCATGGACACCCAGACGTCGGTGGCGATGAAGTCGACGTCCGCGACGCCCTTGTCGACGGTCTCGGTGAAAGTGATGCGGGCCCCGCTGGTCTCGCTGATCCTGAGGGCCTCGGCGATGACCTCCTTGGCGGGCCAGTAGGCCTGCGGGGCCACGATGCGGACGTCCATCCCGAGGAGCGCGCCCGTGATCAGGTACGAGTTGCCCATGTTGAAGCGGGCGTCGCCCAGGTACGCGAAGGCGACCTCGTCCAGTGGCCGGTCCGTGTGCTCCGTCATCGTGAGCACGTCGGCGAGCATCTGAGTGGGGTGCCAGGCGTCGGTGAGGCCGTTGTAGACGGGCACGCCTGCGTACGCCGCCAGCTCCTCGACGTTCGCCTGGCTGTCCCCGCGGTACTGGATCCCGTCGTACATCCGGCCGAGCACCCGCGCGGTGTCCTTCACGGACTCCTTGTGCCCTATCTGTGAGCCGGACGGATCGAGATACGTGGTGGACACCCCCTGGTCCGCGGCCGCCACCTCGAACGCGCAACGGGTGCGCGTCGAGGTCTTCTCGAAGATCAGCGCGATGTTCTTCCCACGCAGGTACTGGGTCTCGGTCCCGGCCTTCTTGGCGGCCTTCAGCTCGGCGGCAAGCTCGATCAGACCGCGGAACTCCTGCGCCGTGAAGTCCAGCTCCTTCAGAAAGTGACGGCCGGCGAGGGCGGTCGGGACTGTCGCCATGGGGGCGCTCCAGATATGCGGGGACACGGACGGTTGGAAGTCTATACGAACGCTCGCATTTCTATGCGACTGTGAGGCGACTTCTGTGCGACCTCTACGCGGCCTGACTGTGTTCGCCTCTACACCGCCTCGCGTACGACCGGGCAGCTCATGCAGCGCGGCCCGCCCCGCCCCCGCCCCAGCTCGCTCCCCGGGATCTCGATCACCTCGATGCCCTGCTTGCGCAGATGGGTGTTGGTGGTCGAGTTCCGCTCGTAGGCGACCACGACGCCCGGCTCGACCGCGAGGACGTTGCAGCCGTCGTCCCACTGTTCGCGCTCGGCCGCGTGCACGTCCTGCGTCGCGGTCAGTACGCGGATCTCGCTCAGTCCGAGGGCCGCGGCGATCGCGCGGTGCATGTGCTCCGGCGGGTGGTCGGTGACCTTGAGCTCCTTGTCGCCCACGCCCGGTTCGATGGTGTACGAGCGGAGCATGCCGAGTCCCGCGTACTGCGTGAAGATGTCGCCGTCGACCATCGTCATCACCGTGTCGAGGTGCATCAGGGCCCGTCTCTTGGGCATGTCGAGCGCCACGATCGTGGTCGCCGACCCGGCGGCGAACAGCTTGTGCGCGAGCATCTCCACTGCCTGCGGTGTCGTCCGCTCACTCATGCCGATGAGCACGGCACCGTTGCCGATCACCAGCACGTCGCCGCCCTCGATGGTGGAGGGGTAGTCCGCCTGCCCCTGAGACCAGATGTTGAAGGTCTCGGCACGGAACAGCGGGTGATGCTGGTAGATCGCCTCGAAGTGCACGGTCTCGCGCTGGCGGGCGGGCCAGCGCATGGCATTGATGGAGACCCCGTCGTAGATCCAGGCGGAGGTGTCCCGGGTGAACAGATGGTTGGGCAGCGGGCGGAGCAGGAAGTCGTCGAGTTCCATGACGTGGAAGCGCACGGACGTCGGCTCCGCGTGCGCGTCCAGGAACTCCCGCTTGGTCATCCCTCCGACCAGGGCCTCGGCCAGCTCGCCCGCCGGCATGGCGTCGAAGGCCTCCCGGATGTGGTCCGTGGCGAGCGGCCCGTACTCCTTCTCGTCGAAGACGCGGTCCAGTACGAGCTCCCGGGCGGCCGGGATCTCCAGCACATCGGTGAGCAGGTCGCCGAAGAGGTGGACGATGACCCCCCGGTCACGCAGCACGTCCGCGAACCCGTCGTGCTCCGCGCGCGCCCGGCGCACCCACAGCACGTCGTCGAAGAGCAGGGCGTCCTTGTTGCTGGGGGTGAGCCTTTTGAGCTCAAGATCAGGCCGGTGCAGGATGACGCGGCGAAGCCGGCCGGCCTCGGAGTCGACTTGGAATCCCATGCCTCCATCTTTGACCATCCGGACACGTGTTCATCCACCGATCGACCGGGGTGACGGGGGCGAGATTGCGCGGGCGGACCGCATCCGGGTTCTCGTCTCCTTGACGAAAACCGGCCGGCCGTACCTTCCGAGGCGCCGGTCGACGACGAGGGTGGCCGGGACGGCTCCGCGCCTCGTCGGCCGACGTCGCCGGCCTCGTCCGCCCGCGCGGGCACCCACAGCGTCGCCGCGGACAGCAGGGCGACCGCCGCCGAACCGACGAGCACCCGCACGTTGCCCAGCCACGCGGCCGGCGCACCACCCGCCGGCGCCCCGACCGGGACCGTGGCGAGAAGCGCGGCCTGGACGAACCCGGCCACGCTGCCCTGCATTGTCCGGTGGGCGCCCCGGCCCACGGGCCGGGTCACAGCCGCGGATCCACCGGCTCCGACTCCAGCGCCAGTACCCCGAACACCGCCTCGTGGACCCGCCACAGCGGCTCGCCTTCCGCCAGGCGGTCCAGGGCTTCCAGGCCAAGCGCGTACTCCCGGATCGCCAGCGAGCGCTTGTGGTTCAGGGAGCGGCCACGGAGGCGGTCGAGGTTCTCCGGACGTGTGTACTCGGGGCCGTAGATGATCCGGAGGTACTCGCGGCCCCGGCACTTGATGCCGGGCTGCACGAGCCGCCCCTCCCCGTTGCGCACCACGGCATCCACCGGCTTGACGACCATGCCCTCACCGCCGCGCCCGGTCATCTCCAGCCACCAGTCGACACCGGCCTGCACCGAGTCCGGGTCACCCGTGTCGACGAAGAGCCGACGCGTGGTCTGCAGCAGCCCGGACGCGTCGCTCGACACGAAGCGGTCGATCAGCGCGAGCTGTTCGTCGTGCGGCAGAGCGGCCAGACTCCGCCCCTGCACCGCGAGGATCTGGAAGGGCGCGAGCCGCACTCCGTCCAGACCGGACGTGGTCCAGCAGTACCGCCGGTACGCCTCGGTGAACGCGGCGGCGTCCGCGGCCCGTTCCCGCTGCTTCACCAGCAGATCCCGTACGTCGACACCCCGCGCCGCCGCCCCTTCGAGCGCGGCGACCGCACCCGGGAACACGGCCCCGGAAGCGGCCCCCACAGCGGCGTACTGACTGCGCAGCAGCCCGGACGCCTTGAGCGACCACGGCATCAACTCGGCGTCCAGCAGCACCCAGTCGGTGGCCAGCTCCTCCCACAGCCCGGCCTCGCCCATCGCGCTGCGGATCCGTCCGAGGATCTCCTCGGTGACGGATGGGTCATCGAAGAAAGGCCGCCCCGTACGGGTGTAGAGAGAGCCGGTCGCCCCCTCCACCCCGAACCGCTTCCCCGCCGCCTCCGCGTCCCGGCACACCAGTGCCACCGCCCGCGAGCCCATGTGCTTCTCCTCGCACACGACCCGCGCGACACCGTCCGCCGCATACTGGCCGAAGGCCTCCGCGGGGTGCTCCAGGAAGTGTCCATCAGCGGCTACGCCGCGGGCCTCCATACGCGAAGTCGCCGTCGGGGCCATCGTCGGCGGCAGGTACGGCAGCAGCCGCGGGTCCACGGCGAAACGGCTCATGACCTCCAGGGCCGCCGCCGCGTTCTCCTCGCGGACCGACACCCGTCCCGCGTACCGGGTCTCCACGACGCGGCGCCCGTGCACGTCCGCGAGGTCGAGTGGCCGCCCGTCGTGACCGCCGGGTGCCTCGGTCCGCAGCGGCTTCGTCGGCTCGTACCAGACCCGTTCCGCCGGTACGTCGACCAGCTCGCGCTCCGGCCAGCGCAGTGCCGTCAGCTTGCCGCCGAAGACGGCGCCGGTGTCCAGGCAGACGGTGTTGTTGAGCCAGGTCGCGGTGGGGACGGGTGTGTGGCCGTACACCACAGCCGCGCGGCCCCGGTACTCCTCCGCCCACGGGTAGCGCACCGGCAGCCCGAACTCGTCCGTCTCGCCGGTGGTGTCGCCGTACAGCGCGTGCGAGCGCACCCGGCCAGACGTACGGCCGTGGTACTTCTCGGGAAGACCGGCGTGGCAGACGACGAGCCGGCCGCCGTCGAGCACGTAGTGGCTGACGAGCCCGTCGATGAACTCCCGCACCTGCTTCTTGAACTCCTCGCTCTCCCCCTCCATCTGCTCGATCGTCTCGGCGAGCCCGTGCGTGTGCTGGACCTGGCGGCCCTTGAGGTAACGCCCGTACTTGTTCTCGTGGTTGCCGGGCACGCACAGCGCATCGCCCGACGCGACCATCGCCATCACGCGGCGCAGCACACCCGGCGAGTCGGGACCGCGGTCGACGAGGTCGCCGACGAACACGGCCGTACGGCCCTCGGGGTGCACCCCGTCCAGGTAGCCCAGCTTGCCCAGCAGTGACTCCAGTTCGGATGCGCAGCCGTGGATGTCGCCGATGATGTCGAAGGGCCCGGTGAGGTGGGTCAGGTCGTTGAACCGCTTCTCGGTACGGATCGACGCGCTCTCGACCTCCTCCACACCGCGCAGGATGTGCACCTTGCGGAAGCCCTCGCGCTCCAAGTGCCGCACGGAGCGCCGCAGTTCGCGGATATGGCGCTGGATGACACGGCGCGGCATGCCGGCCCGGTCCTCGCGCGAGGCGTTGCGCTCGGCGCACACCTCCTCCGGTATGTCGAGCACGATGGCGATGGGCAGCACGTCGTGCTTCTTGGCCAGTTCGACCAGCTGCTTGCGGCTCTCCTGCTGCACGCTGGTCGCGTCGACCACGGTGCGACGGCCCGCCGCGAGCCGCTTGCCCGCGATGTAGTGGAGTACGTCGAAGGCGTCCCCGCTGGCGCTCTGGTCGTTCTCGTCATCGGCGACAAGGCCGCGGCAGAAGTCGGACGAGATCACCTCGGTCGGCTTGAAGTGCCGGCGGGCGAAGGTGGACTTGCCCGAGCCGGAGGCGCCGATGAGCACGACGAGGGAGAGGTCGGTGACGGGCAGAGTACGACCCTTGGTCTCATTGCTGGTCATGCGGCCTTCTCCTCCTTCGCTGCTTTCATCGTGGCTGTGTTCATGGAAAACGTGGCCATCTGGGTCGGCGGACCCACCTCTGGGTCCTCAGGTCCGACGGGTGCGAACTCCACGTCGTATCCGTGCCGTTCGGCCACCGCCCTGGCCCAGGTGCGGAACTCCTCGCGCGTCCACTCGAAGCGGTGGTCGCCGTGCCGGGTGTGCCCGGCGGGGAGGGTCTCCCAGCGGACGTTGTACTCGACGTTCGGCGTCGTCACGAGGACGGTCCTCGGGCGTGCGGAGCCGAACACGGCGTACTCCAGGGCGGACAGCCGCGGCACGTCGACGTGCTCGATGACCTCGCTGAGCACGGCGGCGTCGTACCCCTTGAGCCGTTTGTCGGTGTACGCGAGCGAGCCCTGCATGAGCTTCACGCGCTCGGCCCGCCGCTCCCCCATCCGCTCCAGCTTGAGCCGGCGCGAGGCGATGGTGAGTGCGCGCATCGACACATCGACACCGACGATCTCGGTGAACCGGGTGTCCTTCAGCAGCTCCTGCACCAACTGGCCCTGCCCACAGCCGAGATCGAGCACGCGCCCCGCCCCGGCGGCCCGCAGCGCCTCGACGATCGCGTCACGCCGCCGCACGGCGAGCGGTACCGGCTTCTCGTCCGTGTCCTGCGTCTCGTCGACGGCGTTGTCGATCTCCTCGACCTCGCTGTCGTCCGCCTCCGCCAGCCGTACGAGTTCCAGGCGCTCCATGGCCTGCCGCGTCAGCGACCAACGGCGGGACAGATAGCGGCTGGTGATCAGCTTGTGCTCCGGATGCTCCGGCAGCCAGCCCTCGCCGGCCCGCAGCAGCTTGTCGACCTCGTCGGTCGCGACCCAGTAGTGCTTCGCGTCGTCGAGGACCGGGAGGAGGACGTACAGGTGCCGCAGCGCTTCGGCGAGCCGCAGTTCGCCTTCGAGTACGAGGCTTACGTAGCGGGAGTCGCCCCATTCCGGGAACTCGGCGTCCAGCGCCACGGGCTGAGCGGTCACCGTCCAGCCGAGCGGTTCGAAGAGCCCCCGTACGAGCTCGGCGCCGCCTCGGGCGGGCAGTGCGGGCACCTCGATGCGCAACGGCCTTGCCTGCCCCGGGAGTTCGGGCCGCGCGATGCAGGTGCCCTTCATCGCGCTGGAGAACACGCCGCTCAGCGCCACCGCGAGCAGTGACGAGGCGGCGTACGGCCGGTCGTTGACGTACTGCGCGAGCGCCGCGTCCGGCGCACCACCACGCCCCTTGCCCTTACCGCGCCGCACCAGCGCCACCGCGTCGACCTCCAGCAGCAACGCGGCCGTGCAGCGCTCCGCGCTCGCCTCGGGGTAGAGGACGTGCGCCGTGCCGTAGGAGGTGGAGAACGCCTGCGATTTCTCGGGGTGTTTGTGCAGCAAGAACCCGAGGTCGGTCGCGGGGCGCTCTGGGGTACCGGTGGTGCTGATCGTCAGGAACACTGTGGTGACACCTCGAATTGCCTTCTGAGCTGCAGATCCTCGCCATGTCGTGCATGGCGGTGCACATCGCGTGCACACGCGCGGAATGCCGCGGAATGCCGATGGATCCCAGCAAGGAGAGAGCGCGCTTCTGTGATCACGGCTCCTGGCTCCTTCCCGACGTTGCAGCAGCACTGCGCTACGGCCGGCGGGCCACGGAAGCGCTTCTTCGGCGCGCCTCGACAACGTACAGCGAATGACCGCGGGAATACTCAGGATTTTCCGCTCATCCGCAGTCGCTCGGGTTTGTCACGTCGACAAGCACGACGGCCCACCGAAGATGCTCAACTCCGAGCAGAACACTCCAGCTTCTTGACTGACATCAGTCATCAAAATGACCGAACCCTCCTCTGCATGGCCGAAGTCAGTCAGGCGGTGCTACTTTCTGCGCGTGACATCGAGCAGACGGCGCGCGAAGATCGTGAAGTCACTGCGGATGACGGGAGGCGTGGCCTCCGTACGCGACCTGGCGGAGCGGCTCCAGGTGAGCGAGTCGACCATCCGCCGGGACCTGACGCTGCTGGACCGCGACGGCGAGCTCATCCGGACCTACGGCGGCGCCGCCCTCTCGCTGCGTGCGAATGCCGAGGCCGCGGCGGAGGAAGCCGTCACCGAAGATCCGTTCGCTGTCGCCGCCTCGCACGACATGGCGATGAAGGAGGCCATGGCCATCCGTGCCGCCGAACTCGTCGCGGACGACAGCGTGGTCGTTCTGGACATCGGCACCAGCACCTCGTTGATCGCCCGCCACCTGCGCGGCCGCCCGGTCACCGTGATCACCAGCAATCTGGCCGTACTGGATGAGCTGCGGGACGACGACACCGTACGGCTCGTGATGCTCGGCGGTGTGCTGCGCCGCAACTACCAGTCCCTGGTCGGCTCGCTCACCGAGACGGCCCTGCGGCAGATCAGCGCCGATCTGCTGTTCCTGAGCTGCACGGGCGTGCGCGCCGGCGGCCATGTGGTCGACGACATGGCCGTCGAGGCGCCCATCAAGCAGGCGATGATCGAGGTCGCCGACCGCGTGGTGCTGGTGGCCGCCGAGACCAAGTTCCCCGGTACCGGCAGCCTGCGGCTGTGCTCGCTCTCCGACGTCGATGTCCTGGTCACCACCGCCGGCGCCGACCCCCGGACGCTGGACCTCTGCCGTCAGGCGGGCGGAAAGGTGATCACCGCGTGAGGCCGCCCCACGGCTGGTCGACCGCCGCCGCCCTTCAGTACTCCGCCGCCACTCCTCAGTAGTCCGCCTCAGGAGTCCACTCCGCCACTCCTCAGTCCGCACCCGCCACTCCTCAGTCCGCACCCGCCACCCCGCAGACCGCACCCGCACCCGCACCCGCACCCGCACCCGCACCCGCACCCGCACCGTAGGACCCCTACCCCCACGCAAGGAGCAGTGCCCTCAACACAAGGAGTTGCCTGACATGCACAGATGGGCTCGAAGAATGTGGACCACCGCGGGCGCCACCGCCTGCGGTGTGGTTCTGTCCCTGCTCGCGACCGCCGTACCGACCCAGGCCGCTTCTCCGGCCGCCCCCACCACCGCTCGTACCAGGGCCACCGCGGCCGTGGACGCGATGATGGGCTTCTACGACCAGGAGACCGGCCGCTGGCAGCCCGAATCACCGTGGTGGCAGTCGGGGAACGCCCTCCAGGCGCTTCTGGACTACATGGCGAAGACCGGGTCGCGCAAATACATGCCCGAGGTCAAGAACACCATCGCCATCCAGCGAGCGCCCCTGGAATGGTGGCCGGAGGGCGGAGGCGAGTTCAGGGCCGACTCCACCGACGACACCGGCTGGTGGGCACTGGCCATGACGAGCATGTACGACCTCACCCGCGACAAGAAGTACCTCGACATCGCCGAGCTGGACGAGGCCTACATGCGGGACTACTGGGACGACACCTGCGGCGGCGGCATCTGGTGGGACATCCCGGCCAAGAGCTACAAGAACGCGATCAGCATCGAGCTGTACATCAAGCTCGCCGCAGCGCTGCACAACCGGATTCCCGGCGACAAGGTCTACCTGGCCCACGCCCTCGAAGCATGGCAATGGTTCAAGGACAGCGGGATGATCAACAGCGATCACCTCGTCAACGACGGTCTGAACACGCAGAGCGGCGGCTGCGCCAACAACGGCGGCACCACCTGGACTTACAACCAGGGAGTCATCCTGGGCGGACTCGCCGAGCTGTACAAGGCCACCGGCGACGAGAGCCTGCTCACTGACGGCCGCGCCATCGCCGACGCGGTGATCGCCAGTCCGGCCCTCACCCAGAACGGCATCCTGACCGAGCCCTGCCAGGCGGCGGGCGACTGCAACTCCGACCAGGCGGCCTTCAAGGGCATCTTCGCCCGCAATCTCGGCGAACTCGACCGCGTCCTCACCGGACATCCCTACCGGACTTACCTGCGTACTCAGGCCTCCTCCGCCTACGCCAACGACCGGAACAGCTCGCATCAGTACGGACTGAGCTGGGCCGGACCGTTCGACCAAGCGACCATCGGCCGTCAGGAGTCGGCGGTTTCGCTGCTGACCGCCGTTCTGTGACACACGAACCCGACCCGGTGCACTCCCGCGTCGCCCCTCGGGGGGCAACACGGAGCGCACCGGGCGGAGTTACCACGGACCCGGAACCAGCTGTCAACGATCATGGCTGCCGGGGCCGGTAATCAGACTCGGGTTACGACAGCTGCGACTGCACCTGGGACGAGAGCAGTTCCAGGTGGTCCAGGTCGTCGAGGTCGAGGATCTGGAGGTAGAGCCGCTGGGCGCCGACCTCCGTGTAGCGGCCGATCTTGTCGACGATCTCGGCCGGGGAGCCGGCCAGGCCGTTTGCCTTCAGGTCGTCCACCTCGCGGCCGATCGCGGCGGCGCGGCGGGCGACCTCCGCGTCGTCCTTGCCGGCGCAGACGACGAGCGCGTTGGAGTAGATCAGGTCGTCGCCCTTACGCCCTGCCTCCTCCGCCGCCGCCCGTACGCGGCCGAACTGGCGCTCGCTGTCCTCGATCGAACCGAACGGCATGTTGAACTCGTCGGCGTACTGGGCCGCCAGGCGCGGCGTACGGCTCGCGCCGTGACCGCCGATGAGTACCGGCACCTTGGCCTGTGCGGGCTTGGGCAGCGCGGGCGAGTCGGTCAGGTCGTAGTACGTGCCGTGGTGGCTGAAGGTCTGGCCGACCTCCGTCGCCCACAGGCCCGTGACGATCGCCAGTTGCTCTTCCAGCCGGGCGAACTTCTCCTTGGGGAACGGTATGCCGTACGCCTTGTGTTCCTCCTCGAACCAGCCCGCGCCCAGGCCCAGTTCGACTCGCCCGCCGGACATCTGGTCGACCCCTGCGACCTGGATCGCCAGGACGCCGGGCAGCCGGAAGGTACCGGCCGTCATCAGGGTGCCGAGCCGGATGCGCTTGGTTTCGCGGGCGAGTCCGGCGAGGGTGATCCAGGCGTCGGTGGGGCCGGGGAGGCCATCCACGGAGCCCATGTGCAGATAGTGGTCGGAGCGGAAAAAGGCGTCGAAGCCGAGGTCTTCGGTGGCCTTGGCCACGGCGAGCAGGGTGTCGTAGCCGGCCCCTTGCTGGGGCTCGGTGAAGATTCGAAGATCCATGCCTCCATACTGCACGGTCGAACAGCGGTCAACGCGAGGGTCCCCGCCGGTTACCACCTCGTCCTACGCCGGGTGAAATCCATCAACTCCCCGCGGCCGATGGGCTCGTGGCAGTGACTGGCCCCGGCGGTTTTCGTTGGACTCGGGCGGAGCCGGACCGACCGGCGCGTTGCCGAGGAGGCCGTTCATGTCCCAGGAAGCTGTTGCGTCGTCGCAGCCCAAAGGCTTGCTGCAACAGATGGAGGAGCTGATGGCCGCCCTCAACGCGGACCTGTCCCAACTCGATGCCGACCTCCAGCAGTCGACCACGCGCCCGGACGCGTCGCCGACGGACGGCTCCGAAACCGCCTGACTGCGCCGCCCTGACGGTCGGCTCACCCGGCGGCGCCTGCGGCGGGGGGAAACCCTACGCCGCAGACCCCCGCTCCTGCTCAGCCTCATCCCGAACCGCCAGTCTGCGCAGCATCTCCAGAACCCTGTCGCGGGACTCATCCGCCGCGTCGATGGCCTCCATGCACTGCCAGTACGTGGCCTCATCGTCGGCCGCGGACGCGATACCCACAAGGGCGATGCCCACCTCTCCCAAGAGGCCGCCGAGGTCGACGAGAGCCCGGCGGGCATCGCCGAGTTCCGTGAGCTGCGCGGCACGCAGGGTGCCGGCTCTCGGCAGGGGCACATCCAGGACGCCGCAGCCTCTGCCCGCCAGCTCGATCAACCCCATTGCCTCGCCCCGTAATTCGGGAGGGCCGAACATCGCGAGGCGATTGCCTATCGCCTGGGCGAGGGCCTGTGCCTGCCAGGCCTCCGCCATGATGCCCCGCGTGTCCTCACTTCCCATCAGGGCACGTCTGCTCGCACCGATGAGCCGCACCGCGTCCATGCACTGTCCTCGTCTGTCCCGACGCGCTCTTCACACGCCTGCCCGAACTCCGCCTGCCACTACCCAGAGTGAAGCTCTTTGGGACGAAAAGCCAGAGGAAGCCGGAAATCTGTGGACAATAAATCGAGTGTGGACAACTCGATGACTCCGGAGAGTGACGATCGGCCCTCCAAGGCCTCCAAGCCCCTGCGCCACCCCGCCGCCACGCCGCCACGCCGCCACGCCGCCACGCGTCAGTCCCCGGCTCCCGTCCCCTCCCCCACCGGAAACCTCTCCTCATTCCGGTCGATCTTCGCGGACAGGGCCGCGAGGGCATCGATGTCCAGCACCTCGCACAGCTGGAGCAAGTACGCCAGGACATCCGCGACTTCGTCCGTCACGCGGGACGCCTTCTTCGGGTCGGACATCACCCGGGCCGACTCCTCCGGTGTCAACCACTGGAAGATCTCGACGAGTTCGGAGGCCTCGACGCTGAGCGCGGCGACCAGGTTCTTCGGGGTGTGGTACTGCTGCCAGTTCCGCGCCGCCGCGAACTCGGCCAGTCTGCGCTGGAGCTGGGCCACGTCAAGTTCTGTCACGGCTCAAGGTGTACCACCGTGACCCCGTCGACTCCCGAGGCCCAGGACGGGTCGCTCACGGTCCCCACCAGCCGAATGTGCCCACGCTCGCACATCCGCGCCGCGAGCCGTACGAGCTGGTCCCGCTGCCGTACGTCCAGATCGCGGTCGAACCCGTCGGCCAGAACCGTGAGCGTCTGGAGCGCCTCGGGCACCTCCCCCGCCGTGTCGACCTCCAGCACACCCGGCCCGGTGAGCAGCACCAGGGCGAGGGCCAGGTACCTCAACTCCCCGTCTCCCAGCAGTCCTAGAGGCGTCCGCACCCCGTCGCCCCGGTCCAGCACCGCCCGGACTGCCGGTGCCGCTCGGGCGGCCTGGACCGCCCGAGCCGTCGGTACCGATCCCTGTCCGGCGCCGGACGAAACCTGCTCGGCCAGTACGTCCACGACCTGACCCGCACACCCGTCCCGTACCGCCGCGACCAGCAGCCCGTGCCGCCGTCCGCACTCCGAGCGCGTACGCCACAGCACCTCGGCGAGGTTGTCGCAGCCGGGCAGCAGACGTCCCGCGCCGAGCGGCACGGGCGCGCGCATGTGGCGGGGTACCGGGTCGCAGGCGAAGACGGAGCGCAGGGCGACCACCATCTGCTCGGCGGCGGCGAGGACTTGGCGCTGGCCGTCCGTCCTGCCGGCCACACGCAGGGGCAGCAGCGCGGTACCGAGCCGGTTGTCGGGGAGCGGGGCCCGGGTCACGGGCGACGAGCCCGCCGTGTGCCAGGCCGCCTGCACCGTGGGGCGGCCCGGATCGCGCAGGGCCGTCTCCAGCAGGGTCACCCCGCCGGTCGTCAGCCGCTCGCCCACGATGCGGAGTCCGGGCTCGGCCTGCACAGCGAGGTCGAGCCGTACGACTCCTGCGGGACCGTCCACCGTGCACCCGATGCGGAACCCGCGCCGCCGCCGGGCATCGGGCCGGGCCCGCTCGGGAACGCAGGCGCCAGGATCCGGGAACACTTCGCCCAGCGATGCCCCGCCACCCAGCCGTGCCAGTGCCTCGTAGGCCCGCAGCGCACTGCTCTTGCCGCTGCCGCTGGGCCCCGCGAAGAGCGTCAGCGGGCCGAGCGGGAACTCCGCGCGCCGGTGCGTGGCGAATGCCGACAGCCGCAGCGCGGTGACCCTCGGCCGCCCGTCCTGGCAGGCGGCCCCGCCACACGCAGCGTCTTCGGCGGGCACGGCGTCCATGGCGGCGGCGTTCTGGAGTCGCAAGGGCACGGTCATATCCGGACCGTAGGCTTCCGCCGGCCTGCCGAACCGTTCCGCCCGGCAGACCTTCCTACGATCGAGGGATCAGCAGGTCAAGCAAGTGATCGTCAGGCGCCGGGGACTCCCGCACCCTCCATCAGCCCGCCCACTTCTGTGCCCGGTGGCGTGAGCAGGAACACGTTCCGCTCGACCCGGTGCATGCCGCTCGCCAGCCCGAAGACCACGCCCGTACTGAAGTCCAGTACGCGCTTGGCGACGTCCGGTTCGGCGCCGGTGAGGTCGAGGAGGACCGGGATGCCGGCCATCAGCGTCTCGGCGACCTCGCGTGCGTCACCGAAGACATTGACCCGGAGCACGACGAAACGGCGGCGCGGTTCGGTGTCCGCCTCGGGTATCGACCGGTGGTCGACCGCCGACGGCCAGGCGTCGCGGCCACGCAGCGGGACTACCTGGGCGAGCCCTTCCCACTGTTCATCGGTGACGTCGTGGCCGTTCACCGGCTACCCCCGACCTGACTCGCACTGATTTCCTGCACCGGGCAATTCTTGCGCATGCTCACCCGTTCGGCCCAACAGCGACACGGTCCGCGACGCGGCCGTGCCGTACATCACGCCGGAGAGCCCCCATGTGGTTGCGGCGAGATCAGAGATGTACGAGGCAGGATCAGAGACGTACGAGGCAGGCTCAGAGATGTGCGAGGCGGGATCAGAGACGTACGACCGTCGTCTCCGTCGCCTTGATGCTCGTCCATACCGACGCCCCGTCAGCGAGTCCGAGTTCGGTGGCTGCCTGTGGGGTGATCTCCGCGACCACGTCCGGTGCACGGTCGGAGGTGATGAGGATGCGCAGTCTGCTGCCGGTGGCGGTGATCTCGCGGACGGTGCCGGGCCAGACGTTGCGGGGGCTGCCGCTGGGCCTGTCCCGATGGACGGCGACCGCTTCGGGGGCGATGATCGCGAGGGCTTCCGTGCCCGCGGGCAGCGGGTCCGCGACCACCAACCGCCCTCCGCCGTCGGCGAGTTCGAGCCCGTCGGCGGTCGCCGTGCCGGGCCAGGCGTTGCGGCCGAGCATGCGGGCCACCCACGGCGAGCGCGGATGCCGGGTGACTTCGGCGGGTGGGGCGTCCTGGACGGCGCGGCCCTCGTCGAGAACGAGCACGCGGTCCGCGAGCGACACCGCCTCGACCGGGTCGTGGGTGACGATCAGGCAGACTCCGCCGAAGCCTTCGAGGTGACGGCGCAGGGTGTGCCGTACCTGGGCACGGGTGGTCTGGTCGAGGGCGGCGAGCGGTTCGTCGAGGAGCAGGAGCCGGGGGCGTACGGCCAATGCCCTTGCCAGGGCGACCCGCCCGGCCTGGCCGCCTGAGAGCTGGGCGGGTTTACGGTGCGCGAGGTGGCCCACTGCGAGCCGGTCGAGCCAGTCCTGCGCGGCGCGGCGGGCCTCGGCGCGCGGTACACCGTGGGCACGCGGGCCGTACGCCGTGTTGGCGAGTGCGGTGAGGTGCGGGAAGAGCGCGCCGTCCTGCGGGACCCAGGCGACTGACCTGCGGTGCGGGGGAAGTTTGGTGACGTCGATGTCGCCGAGGTGCAGTGCGGCGTGGGCGCGTGGGGTCAGGCCGAGCAGGGCCCGCAGCAGGGTGGTCTTGCCCGCTCCGTTGGGGCCCACCACGGCGATCGTGGTGCCGGGGTCCGCTTCCAGGACGAGCTGGTCGAAGCCGGTGACCTCGGCATGCAGGGACCAGCCTTCCTTGTCCGGGGCACCCTCGTACGCAGCGGGGGGTTCGGGGGTGTTCGCGGGTGAACTCCCCTCGTCCACGGGTGGCTTGGCCGGGTACGGGCGAGCGCTGCCCGGCGTACCCGTGAAGCGGCCGCGCAGGGCGACGAGTACCGCCATGGCGATGGCGAGCAGCAGCAGCGAGACGGAGGTCGCGGCCTGCGGGTTCTCCTGGAGCAGCAGGTACACCTGGAGGGGCAGGGTCTGCGTCGTGCCGGGAAGGTTGCCCGCGAAGGTGATGGTGGCGCCGAACTCGCCGAGGGCGCGAGCCCAGGTCAGCGCGGCTCCGGCGACAAGACCGGGGGCCACCATGGGCAGCGTCACCGTGCGGAACACCCGGAGCGGCGAGGCCCCGAGGGAGGCGGCGGTCTCCTCGTAACCCTGCCGGAGTCCGGCGATCGCCCCTTCGAGGCTGATCACCAGGAAGGGCATCGAGACGAACGTGGCGGCGACGACCGCGCCCGAGGTGTGGAACGGCAGCGTGATGCCGAAGACGTCCTCCAGCCAGGGCCCGAGCAGCCCGCGCCGTCCGAAGGCAAGCAGCAGCGCGACGCCGCCGACGGTGGGCGGCAGCACCATCGGCAGCAGGACGAGTGAGCGGACGAGGGCCTTGCCGGGGAACGGGACGCGCGCCAGCAGCCAGGCCAGCGGGACGCCGAGCACGAGCGACAGGCCCAGCGACCAGAAGGAGACGACCAGGGAGAGCTTCAGCGCCTCGCTGGTGCCCGGGCTGGTCAGGTGCCCGCCCAGCTCGCCCCAGTCGGTGCGGGCGAGAACACCGGCCAGCGGGAGGAGCAGGAAGGCGATGGCGAGCAGGGCGGGGAGGGCGAGGGTGAGGGGCGTACGGGAGGAGCAGGCGCGGGTTCGCCCGATCTCGGAACGCGGGCCGCCAGGGCGCAGGACTTTCATGACTGGCTACGACTCATGACTGGCTACGACCCATCACTGATCACGGCCCCTCACCTGGTCACGGCTTCTCGAAGCCCGCGGTGCGGAGGATCTGCTGGGCCTGCGGCGAGGACAGCCACTTCACGAAGGCCGTGGCCGCCGTGGAGTGCTGCGACTCCTTGAGGGTGGCGGCGGGGTAGGAGGCGATGGCGTTCTGGTCGTCGGGGATCGTGATCGCGTCGGTCTTGTCGGCCGCCGTGGCCGCGTCGGTCTTGTAGACGATGCCCGCGTCCGCCTCGCCGAGTTCGACCTTGCTGAGCACCGCCCGAACGTTGGGCTCCTCGGAGACCGGTTTCACCGTGATCTTCCGGTCGGCCAGGACCTGCCTGCTGTAGCGGCCGACCGGCACCTCGGGCGCCGCGAGTACGGTCTTCACCTCACTGTCGGCGAGGTTCTCAAGGCCGTCGATCTTCTTCGGGTTTCCCGCGCCTATGGCGATGACCAGGCGGTTCCTGGCGATGACGGTCGCGCTGCCGGTGTCGGCCTTCAGCCCGTCCATCGTCCGGGTGTCGGCGGTGACGAGTACGTCGGCGGGGGCGCCCTGCCTCACCTGCGCGGCCAGTTCCTGGGATCCGGCGAAGGAGAAGGTCAGCTTCGTACCCGGGTGCTCCTTCTCGTACGCCGCGCCCGCGGTCCTGAAGACATCGGTCAGGGAGGAGGCGGCCAGGACCGTGAGGTTCGCCGTGTCCGAACTCCCGCTCGTCTGCTCGGTACCGCCAGTGCCGCAGGCGGCGAGGGAACCGAGCAGGGCGGTGGCGATGAGTACGGCGGCGGCGCGGCGCCCGGTACGGAGGAGGGACATGCCGTGGGGCTCCTTGCAAGGAGGGGTGCCGGAGGCCGTGGCCGGCGGGTGATCAGGCACGGTCGATGTGCACATTGGTCGACTTCACGCGTGCGGTGGCCTGCATACCGACCTCCAGGCCCAGCTCCTCGACGGCCTCCCGGGTCAGCAGGGAGACCAGGCGGTGCGGGCCCGCCTGTATCTCGACCTGGGCCGCGACGTCGCCCAGCTTGACGGCGGTGACGATGCCGGGGAACGCGTTGCGCACCGAGGTGTAGGGGTGCTCCTCCTCACCGCTGCCGCTCTGCGCGATCTCGACGGAGAAGGCGGCCAGATCACGGCCGTCGATGAGGCGACGGCCGCCTTCGTCGCGGTGCGTCGCGACGCGGCCGGCGTCCGCCCAGCGGCGCGCGGTGTCGGCACTGACACCGAGCAGCCGGGCTGCCTGCCCGATGGTATAGGACTGCATGTGCGCCAGATTAAGCCGTGCTGCCTCGCATCTGCAATGCATGGTTGGGTTCACGCCCAGCAAGTGCCACTCAGTAACCTCTAGTCGATCATCTCCAGATCCGGCGGGACGAGGGTGGTCGATTCGACCAGGCCCCTGAGGAGGTTGTGCAGGAGGTTGTTGTCCGTGGGCGCTCCGGACTCCTTGTCGTGTATCAGCGGGTAGGGGAAGTCGCCGCCGTGGAGGCGCTTGCGGACCTCCGTGATCTTGTGCTCGATACGGCGCTCCGTCCAGTTGTCGTCCGGGCGCAGACACTCCAGCAGGCGGGCGGCCCGCCGGTAGGACAGGGGGCGCGGGCCGTCCTCGTACAGGAGGTAGTGCTGGCCGATCACGACCAGCAGCAGCCGTTCGTCCTCGGAGAGCGGCCAGATGCGCGGTTTCAGGGTGCTCGCCTGGCGGCGCGGTACGAGGCCGGGGGCGTCGTGGCCCGTCACATACAGCTCGACCAGGTGTTCCCGGTAGCCCGAGCCCCTCACGAACAGCGGGGTGTAGCCGGGCGTGAGCGGGATGGCCTCGGTGCTTTCGTGCATCAGGCGGCCATGCGGCAGGCGAACGAGCTGCTGTCCGGTGTTGCGCAGCCACCATTGGCTTGCGCGGTACGTGAGTTCGCCGTGCCGGCGGCTGACCCGCAGGTCGTCCTCGCCCACCGCGAGGTCCACGTCCGGCTCCTCGCCGCGACCGAAGCGGACCGTCAGGCCCGGTCGTGGCGGGACCCTGATGCCGCCGGCCAGTGAGCGCGCATGCAAGGTGCCTGGACTGGCCTTGGCGACACCGCGCGCCAGACTCGCGAGCTGATCCATGGTGGCCTCCATCTGTCTTCTCGGTGTCGGGGAGTCGGTCGGCGGGTGGGGTGCGCGTCCCCCTCCGCCGCGCACCCCGGCGCCAGTGTGCGCGCGGGGGTACGGGACCGGTCCCCGGCGGGGTCGCTCCGCGGGAAGCACGGCTACCATCACCCCCATCATCAATCGCCAGGAATCCTGATGATTGACCTCGACAAGGAACCATCCCCGAACGGAGCCGTATGTCCCTCTTGGCCAGGCCGGCAGTGGCCTCCTTCGCCGCGAAGACCATGCAGCGCATGCTCGGACTCGCGAGCCGACGAGCCAGTGGGCGGGGCTCCGTGGCCTCGTGGCGTGAGCGGCTTCCCGAGTTTCCGCGCGACGTCCGCGAGTTGACGGTACCGACGTCCATAGCTCCGGCCCCGGTCGTGGTGTACATGCCCAAATCCGAGGATGGGGCACTCCCGCCGGTCCACGTCAACTTCCACGGCGGCGGATACGTTCTGCCGGGGGCGGAGATGGACGACGCACTGTGCCGTTACCTCGCCGCGGAGGCGGGCGTGGTCGTGGTCAACGTGGACTACGTCGTCGCGCCGCAGCACCCGTTCCCCGCCCCGCCCACTCAGGCGTACGAGGTCGTCCGCTGGGTGGCCGCGCATGGCGGCGAGCACGGCTGGGACGGCAGCCGGCTCACCGTGGGCGGGCAGAGCGCCGGCGGCGGTCTCGCCGCGGCGGTGGCGCGTCAGGCCCTTGGGACCGGCGGGCCCGCGATCGCGCTCCAGGTCCTCCACTATCCGCCGCTCGACCTCGCGACGAGCGCCAAGGACAAGAAGGCCGCCATCCCCAAGCCGGCGTTGCGCCCGTGGATGGGCGCGATCTTCGACAGCGCGTACGTGCCGGACCCGGCCCGACGCACCGACCGCCTGGTCTCTCCGGCCAACCCGGCGGACACCGCCGACCTCACGGGTATCGCCCCGGCACTCGTCATCACCCCCGAGTACGACCTCCTCCGCGCCGAGGGCGAGCGGTACGCCGGGCGACTCGACAAGGCCGGAGCACTGGCCGAGCACCACCTCGTCCCCAAGACCGACCACGGCTACGACCTCAATGACGCCGAGGCCGCCCGGCCGGTCTACGCGCTGATCGCGGACCATGTGCGGCGGGCCGTCAACGCGTAGGAGATGGTGGGGAGCCGGGCCGGCGACCGGCAGGACGCCCGCCCTTGTGGGGCGTGGCGTCAGTCCACCGGCGGCGTGCCGTGTGTGTGGAAGGACTCGATGGTCTTCAGGCCCCAGGCCTGGCCCTTCTTCCGCTCTTCCTCGGTCCAGGTGATCAGGGGCCAGTCCGGGGCGAGAACCAGTCGGGTGAGCGGGTTGCACAGTTCGATGCGGTTGCCGCCCGGCTCGTAGACGTACAGGAAGAACGTCTGCTGGATGGCGTGCTTGTGCGGCCCCGTCTCGATGAACACGCCCGTGTCCAGGGCGAGATCGGCGGCGCGCAGGATGTCCTCGCGCGTGTCGGTGGCGAACGCGATGTGGTGCAGCCGGCCGCGGGAGCCTGTCCAGTCCTCGGTGTAGACGACGTCGTACGACTTGTTGGTGAACGTCAGCCACTTCGCGGCGATCCTGCCGCTGTCGAGCCGGATCTGCTCGGTGGGGCGGGCACCGAGGAGGTGCTGGTGGAAGTCGGCGTTGGCGGCGACATCGGCGGCGAGGTAGTTGACGTGGTCGAGGCGGCGTACGGCCACGCCGTGGCCCGGCTTGGCCTGGGGCTGGTTCTTCAGACCCGGCTTGAGCGCCTCCGGGGCCTGGTACCACTCGGACTCCCAGTACAGGGCGACCTCGTGGCCGTCCGGGTCGGTGGTGACGTAGAGCGGACCGAGGCCCGGCTCGTCCTCGGTCCAGCGGCCCTCGTGTCCCGCGGACGCCAGCTCCTCGACCCTGCGCTGCAGGGCCTCCTCGCTGGAGGCGCGCAGTGCGGTGCGGCGGATGCCGGAGGTCTCGTGCGCGGTGAGGACCAGGCTGTGGTGCTCGTAGTCGTCCCAGGTGCGCAGGTACACGGAGTCGCCGCGTTCGCCGTTGACCGTCAGGCCGAGGTAGTCGGTGAAGAACGCGAGGCTGCGGTCCAGGTCCGGTGTGAGCAGTTCGACGTGCCCGAGGTGGGCGATGTCTCCGAGAGGCGGTGTCATCGGGACCTCCGTAGGGACGAGGGTACGGGGGAGGCGGTGCGGTAACGCCAGTGCAGGGAAAGGGAGTTGTTCAGGAACGGGGCGCGGCGGTTTCGGCGGGCCGGGGGTAGACCGTCCCGTCGAAAATCTTGCGCGCGGTGCGGACAACGGCCGTGCGGCGAGCCACCGGAGCGCTGCCTCCCGCGTCGACGCCCGCCTCGATGTCCAGGAACCCGGTGGGGTGCTCGATGCGCAACCGCTCCCCCGCTGCCGGGAGTTCGGCCACGTCCTGGCCGACGCCGCCCTCGATCCGCAGGCCGACGGCGACGCTCGCGGCGGCCAGGACGCCGATGGAGGTGTGGCAGCGGACCGGGATGAAGGTGCGGGTCATCACCGCGCCGCCGTGCGCGGGCGGGGCCAGCAGACTGAGCTTGGGCACGGTGGTGCCCTCGACCTCGCCGAGGCCCATCAACGGGCCCGCCTCCAGGCGGATTTCACGGAGCCGGTCGGCGAGGGCCGCGTCCTTCTCCAGGTCCTTGGGGTCCTCGTGGCCGGTGATCTTCAGGGAGGAGGCGGCGATCAGTACGGTCGGCATCCCGTTGTCCACGCAGGTCACCGGAGTGCCGGCGAGGGTGTCGCGGATCTTGCCCGTGGGCAGCAACGGGCTGCGGCCCGGCAGGAACGCGATGGCCACGGGCGCCGCGGTCCCCGGCACGCCGGAGATCTCGGCGGAGCCGGTGTAGTCGACGCGTCCGCCGGGGGTGGGGAAGGTAGCGGTGGCGAGTGCCCCGGTGTTGAGCATGCGGATCCGTACGGAGGTCTCGCCGTCGGCCGGGGCGACGAGCCCGCGCTCGACGGCGAAGGGGCCGACGCCGGCGAGCAGGTTGCCGCAGTTCTGACGACCCGACACCTCGCTTGTCCCGACGCCGACTTGGAGGAACAGGTAGTCGACGTCCACCTCGGGATCGGCCGAGGCCGACACCACGGCCACCTTGCTGGTCAGCGGGTGCGCCCCGCCGAGCCCGTCGATCTGGCGCGGATCGGGGCTGCCCATGAGGCGCAGCAACAGGTCGTCGCGTGCGCCGGGTTGGGTGGGCAGGTCGTCGGCCAGGAAGTAGGCGCCCTTGGAGGTACCGCCGCGCATCAGCATGCAGCGCACCTCCTCGGGCTCGGGCCCACCGGTCACGATCCGGCCTCGTCGCGGGCGTAGTCGGCGTAGTCGGCGTATGACCGGTACTGCACCCCCAGGCGTACGAGGGTCTCCCGCAACGCGTAGCGGTCCAGGCCGAGTTGGCCCCCGGCGAAGGCGGCGCGGGAGGCCTCCTCCTTGGCGGTACGGGCAGCGGACGCCTCGACGGCCTCGGCGGCTCGCTCGCGGGGCACGCACATCACGCCGTCGTCGTCGGCGAGGATCACGTCGCCAGGCCGGATGATCTGCCCGCCGATGGCGACCGGCACATTGACCGAGCCGCCGGTCGCCTTCACGGTGCCCTGGGCGGACACGGCGGCGGACCAGGCGGGGAAGCGCATCTCGCGCAGTTCGGCGGTGTCGCGGATACCCGCGTTGATCACCAGGCCGCGTACTCCGCGCTTCTGGAGCGCGGTGGCGAACAGTTCGCCGAACATGCCGTCCGTGGAGGGCGAGGTGGTGGTGACGACGAGGAGGTCGCCCTCGCCGCACTGCTCTACCGCCGCGTGGATCATGAGGTTGTCGCCGGGCCAGCTCAGAACGGTGACCGCGGTGCCGGCGGTGCGCACGTCCTGCTGGATGGGGCGCAGGTGGGGGCCGAGGAGGCCGGTGCGGCCGAGGGCTTCGTGGACGGTGGCCACGCCGTACGCGGAGAGGGCGTCCACGTCCTTCTCGGAGGCCTTGGGAGGGTTGGTGACGATCACGCCGCTCATGCCAGCTCCCCGGTGATCTGCGGGTAGGGGCGCATGTAGGCCTCGGCGTAAGTGGTGTGCGGCAGGCCGAGGTTGGGGCCCGCGTTGCGCTTGAGCTGGACGCCGCGGCGGATGGCGAGGTCGGTGTAGTAGTCCCAGAGGTGCTGCTGCGCGGCCAGGCACTCCATGGCCCGGCGCTTGGTCTCCCACACCTCGGTGATGTCCAGCAGAACCTCGGGCTTGAAGCCGCACATCTCGGGCTGGTGCGGCTCGAAGAAGAACACCGGCGGGGCTCCGATGATCTCACCCTCGGCCGGGTAGCCGATGGCCTGGGCGAGCACGCGGGCGTCCAGGGCCATCCGGGCGGCGGCCGGATGGTCGCCGTTGTACGGGTCCTCCAGCGGGTGGGTGAGCACGACGTCGGGCTGGGTCTTCCGGTAGGCGCCCACGAGTTGGTCGGTCAGCTCGGGGGTGGCGAGGAGGGGATAGTCGCCGGCGTCGAAGAAGACGATCTCCGCACCGAGGGTGGCCGCGGCCTTCTCGGCCTCCTCGCGGCGTATCCCCTTGATCTCCTCCAGCGTTTTGCCCTGGCGCCACGCCTTGGCGGACTCGCCCCGCTCGCCGTAGGTCAGGCACGCGATGGTCACCCGCTCGCCGCGGGAGGCGGCCAGGGCGATGGCTCCGCCGGCCCGCCATACGAAGTCCCCGGCGTGCGCGGTGATGACGAGGGTCGAGCGTGGGGGTGCGGGCGCCGTTTCGTCGTGCGTCATGGCTGCAATCTCCTTGCTGGACAGGTCAGTTGCCCCACTCCCGCGGCCTCATTCGCGCTGCGTCTATTCGCGCAGGGCGTCGATCACGCTCGTGAGGTGGTCGCGGGCGGCCGCGTCGGCCGCCTGGGGGTCGCGGGCCCTGATCGCCTCGATCATGGCCAGGTGTTCGTTCACGGACTGCTGGGGGCGCCCGGGGCGCAGTGCGAGCTGGAAGCGGTGGCGCACCAGTTGCGCGTTGAGCCGGTCCAGCAGTTCCACGGCCACCTGCTGGCCGGAGAACTGCTGGATCTTGGCGTGCAGTTCCTGGTTGAGCCCGGAGTAGGTCATCGGTTCGCCGTCGGCGACGGCCTTGCTCATCGCCGTGCCGAGGTCGGCCAGTTCGGTCAGCTGGTCGTCGGTGGCCTCGACGGCCGCCTTGGCCGCGCACAGTCCTTCGAGGACCATGCGGCACTCGGTGATGGCGACCGCTTCCTCGACCGTCACCAGCCGGACCCGTGAGCCGCGGTTGGGGATCCGCTCGACCAGTCCCTCGGCCGCCAGATCGATCAGTGCCGCGCGCACGCTGGCCCGTGTCACACCGAACTGCTCGGCGAGTTCGTTCTCCACCAGCCGCTGGGCCGGTGCCATCTCGCCGCGCAGGATCGCCTGCCGCAGCTGCGTCAGCGCGTGCTGCTTGGCTTGCTCTCCGCTGCTCGGCCTGACTTCGTCCGCCATCGTGCTCTCCCTGAGTGAGTGCCTGTCGACCGTAAATGTAGGTGAACAAAATTGTCAACAATTTCGTTCACCATGCTGCGGGCGCACAGGAAGCCTCAGGGCCGTCACAGACGGCGGGCGCGGGAGGCGGCTGCTCAGGCCGTCCGGCCGAGCGGAAGCCTGATCGTGAAGGTCGTCGAGCCCGGACAGCTGGTCAGTTCGAGGGTGCCGCCGTGGGCGCGGGCCAGTGAGCGCGCGACCGCGAGGCCGAGGCCGCTGCCTCCCCGGTCGCGGCTGCGGGCCTTGTCGACGCGGTAGAAACGGTCGAAGACGCGGTGCTGGTCGGCGGCCGGGATGCCGGGGCCTGCGTCGGCGACCCGCACCACCGCCATGCCGGACTCGACGGACACCTCGGCCGACACCTTCGTACCGGCCGGGGTGTGCACGGCGGCGTTGGAGAGCAGGTTGTCCAGCACCTGCCGGATGCGCAGGGGGTCGAGCCGCAGCATCACCGGGCCGGGGCCTGCCGTGACGGTCAGCGGGTGGTCCGTCCGGCCCGCGCGGAAGGCGTCGGCCGCCTGGTGCACCAGTTCCACCAGGTCCACCTCCTCCAGCCGCAGCGGCGCCTCCACATCGGCGGCGTCGAGGCGGGCGAGCAGCAGCAGGTCGTCCAGCAGTACGCCCATCCGCGCGGCCTCGGCACGCAGCCGGGCCAGGTGCTTGTCCCGCTCCTCGGGGGCGTTGGCCGCCGCGTACTGGAACAGGTCGGCGTAGCCGCGTACCGACATCAGGGGCGTACGCAGCTCGTGCGAGGCGTCCGCGACAAAACGGCGCAGCCGCTGTTCGACCTCCGTGCGGACGGCGAGCGAGTCGTCGATGTGTTCCAGCATGGTGTTGAACGCGGTGCGCAGCTCCTCGACCTCGGGGCCGCCGCTGCGCCCGTCGTGGCGCACCGGCAGCCGTGCCGAGTCGGTCAGGTCGTGCGAGGTGATGCCGCGGGCGGTGTGCGCCATGTCGCTCAGCGGCTTCAGACCGCGCCGCAGCATCCCCCGGCCGAACACGACGAGAGCGAGGAGCGCGAGCCCGAAGGCGATGGCCTGGATCATGATCAGCCGGCCCACCGTGTCGTCGATGCCGTCCATGGGCGCGGCGCTGACCAGGATGGTGCCAGGCTCGAATTCGCACGCGCGCAGCCGGTAGGTGCCTTTGCCCTTGAGATCGTCGGTGCGCAGGACCTCCGTGTCCGCGGACATCTGCGCCCGGGCCACGGCGGTGAAGGCGTCGACGTCCTTCGGCAGGTCGCCGGGGTCCTCGGGCTTGCGGAGCACGGGCTTGCCGCCCGACACGTCGTACACGGCGTAGAACCAGCTGTAGTACTTCTTTCCCGAGAGCGTGCCGTATTCCTCGATGTTCCTGGACTGGGCGATCTGTCCCTGCGCCAGCTGTTCGTCGAGCTGCTCCGACAGGTAGTCCCGCATGTACGTCGTCAGCGCCGTACCGACGACCGCGAACACCATCAGGGACAGCACACCCAGGCCCAGCGCGAGCCGGGTGCCCAGGCGCAGCCTGCGGTAGGTCCGCCTCAGCCGGGCTATCACTCGGCGACCTGCCGCACCACGTACCCGACGCCCCGCACGGTGTGGATCAGCGGTGCCCGGCCGTCAGCGCCCTCGTCAGGCCCGTCGAGCTTGCGGCGCAGCCTGCTGACGACCAGCTCCACGACGTTGGAGCGGCCTCCGAAGCCGTACTCCCAGACGTGGTCGAGTATCTGCGCCTTGGTCAGCACGGTCGGCGACTTGCGCATCAGATAGCGGAGCACCTCGTACTCGGTCGGTGTGAGCGTCAGCAGCTTCTCGCCGCGCCGCACCTCACGGGTGTCCTCGTCCATCGTCAGGTCGGCGACCTGGAGCACGGACCGCTGGAAGCCGGGTCCCGCGCTGCGGCGCAGTACGGTGCGCAGCCGGGCCATGAGCTCCTCCACCGCGAACGGTTTGACCAGGTAGTCGTCGCCGCCCCGGGTGAGGCCCGCGATCCGGTCGGCGACTCCGTCGCGGGCGGTGAGGAACACGACGGGCACCATCGTCCCGGACAGCCGGAGCCGGTCGAGCACACCGAATCCGTCCAGGTCGGGGAGCATCAGGTCGAGCACCACGATGTCGGGATGGAACTCGGCGGCCTGGCGCAGCGCCTCCTCACCGGAGTACGCGGTGACCGCGTCCCAGCCCTCGTAGCGGGCGACGGTGGCGACGAGGTCGGCGATGGGCGGATCGTCGTCCACCACGAGAAGGCGTACTTTTTCCACCCGCTCATAGTGCTTCACGTGACTCCTGGCGCCCATAGCGGTCCGCCCTCCAGAATCACATCGATAAAAACTTGAAAGTTGACCGACAGCTGAACGACAGCTCCCACCAGGCAGGCTCGGTATCCCCGGATCATTGATCGAGGAGTTGCCGTCCCGTGACGACTGTCCAACGCGTCAGACCCCCCACACCGGCGATACGCCCCAAGGTGGTGGCCCGCACCGGCCTGTACACCCTGCTGACCGCGAACGTCGCGGTGGTGACCACCTTCTTCTTCCAGTCCGGGCTCAACTCGAACGCCCTCATCCTGCTGGGGCGCTTGACCGGCCTGTACGCCGCCCTACTCATGGCCTTCCAACTGCTGCTCGTCGCCCGGCTGCCGTGGCTCGACCACCGGATCGGCATGGACCGGCTGACCTCCTGGCACCGCTGGGTCGGTTTCGGTCTGCTGTGGTCGCTGCTGGGGCACGGCGTGTTCATCACCCTCGGCTACGCCGAGTCCTCGTCGATGGACCCCGTCAGCCAGCTCGTGGACCTCGCCGAGACCGTCGAGGGTGTGCTGCGCGCGATCGTCGCCCTGGTGCTGATCATGGTCGTCGGCGCGGTCTCGGCGCGCTGGGCCCGGCGCCGGCTGGCGTACGAGACCTGGCACTTCATCCACCTCTACACGTACGTCGCGGTGGTGCTGGCGTTCACGCACCAGGTCGCGGTGGGCACGACCTTCACGACGAGCTCGGCGGCCACGACGTACTGGTACGCGCTGTGGGGCGTGGCGCTCGGCTCGGTGTTCGTGGGCCGGCTCGTGCTGCCGCTGTGGCGCAACCTGCGGCACCAGCTGCGCGTCTCGGCCGTCGTCCCCGAGTCCGACCACGTCGTGTCGGTCTACATCACCGGCCGCGATCTGGACCGGCTGCCCGCACGGGCCGGCCAGTTCTTCCTGTGGCGGTTCATGACCAAGGACCGCTGGTGGCAGGCCAACCCCTTCTCGCTGTCCGCCGCCCCGGACGGCCGGGGCCTCAGGCTGACCGCGAAGACGGCCGGCGACGGCACGGCGGCCCTGCGGCACCTGAAGGTCGGCACGCGGGTGTTCGCCGAGGGCCCGTACGGCGCCTTCACCACGATGCACCGGACCCGGCCTGACGCCCTGCTCATCGCGGGCGGCGTCGGGGTCACCCCGATCCGGGCCCTGCTGGAGGATCTGCACGGCCACGCCACCGTCATCTACCGGGTGGCCACGGACCAGGACGCGGTGCTCTACGACGAGCTGCGCGAACTGGCCCACGCCAAGGGCGCCCACCTGTTCCTGGTCAGCGGCCCGGCCACCCCGGACAAGCTGGCGCCGGCCGAACTGACCCGGCTCGTGCCGGACATCGCCGACCGGGACGTCTACGTCTGCGGCCCGCCCGGCATGACCGGCGCCGTCCTGCGCACCCTGCGCGACCTGGACGTGCCCAAGCAGCAGATCCACTTCGAACGCTTCAGCCTGGCCGGATGAGGGGGACGACACCATGAAGCGAGCAATTCCTGTCCTGGTCGTGAGCGTCGCGGCCCTGATCCCGGTCTGGCGTTACGCACCGTCGGCCGAGACCTCGTCGTCGAGCACCGAGGTCGCAGCGCCGGCTTCGACGCCGTCCGCGGCTGCCTCGTCGGGCTCGGGCTCTTCGGGCTCTTCGGACTCGGGATCGTCCGATACGGGATCTTCTGGTTCGGGCACGTCGAACCAGGTCATCGCGGGGTCGACGCTCAACACCGAGAAGGGCCCCGTGCAGGTCGAGGTGACCTTCGAGGGCGACACGATCAGCTCCGTACGGATGCTGCAGCAGCCGAACCACCCGCAGACCGAAGCCGCCGTGCCGAAGCTGATCGAGGAGACGCTCGAGGCGCAGAGCGCCGACATCGACACGGTGTCCGGCGCCACGATCACCAGCGAGGGCTACGTCGAGTCCCTCCAGGCCGCGATCGACGCGAAGAGCTGAGGGGCTGAGGGTGCGCCGGGTAGAGCACATCATGGGCTTCCCGATCTCCGTACGGATGGACAAGGGAGAAGGGGACGCCGCCGAGGCCGCGGACCGGGCCTTCGACTGGCTGCGCGAGGTCGACGAACGGTTCAGCCCGTTCAAGCCCGGCAGCGAGGTGTCGCGGCTCGACCGGGGCGAGCTCGAACTCCAGGACATATCCCCGGAGTTGGCGGAGATCCTCGACCTGTGCGAGAGGTACCGGGTCGCGACCGGGGGCGCCTTCGACGTACGGCTGCCCGGTCGCGGCCTCGACCCCTGCGCCATGGTGAAGGGCTGGGCGGTGCAGCGGGCGGCGGACCTGGTGGCGGCGACCGGGGCGTCCCGGTTCTGCCTGAACGCCGGCGGCGACGTGGTCGCGGCCGGCGGTCCGTGGCGGGTGGGCGTACGGCACCCCGAACAGTCCGACAAGCTGTGCACGGTCCTGGACGTGACGGACGGCGCCGTGGCGACCTCCGCACGCTACGAACGGGGCGACCACATCATCGACGGCCGCACCGGCCGCCCGGCCACGGGCCTCCTCAGCGTGACGGTGGTGTCCCCGTCCCTCACGGAGGCGGACGCCACGGCGACGGCGGCCTTCGCCATGGGCCCGGAAGGCATCGACTGGGCCGCCGCACGAGACGACTGCGAGGTGTTCGCGGTGGACGCGAAGCGGAGGGTGTTCCGGACGAAGGGGTTTCCGACGGCGGTGTGACGGGGTCTGAGTACGACCCGGGGTCCCGAGGACGAAGCCTCAGGTGGACGCCTCCTCGTCGGGGGCGAAATCGGGTTCGGAGTCGGCGTCGAAGCTGGCGAAGTACGCGGCAGCCATGTCCTCGTCGGCGTGGCCCTGGGCGGCGGCGCGCTGCATGCGGGCGGCGCTCGCGGCGGCGACATCGAGGCGTACGCCATTGTGCTCACCCGCCTCGACGATCAGGCGGGCATCCTTGGCGGCGGTGACCACCGCGAACTGGGCCGGGGAGAGCCGGCCGTCCAGGATGAGTCCGGCCTTGGCCCGCAGATAGCCCATGTCGAGCGGGCCGCCGGCGATGGCGTCGAAGAAGCTCTGCGGGTCCACGCCCAGCGCCTTGGACAGCGCGAGGACCTCGCCGGTCGCCGCGGTGGCCGCGAGGACCCAGCTGTTCGCCACCAGCTTCAGCCGGGTCGCGCTGCCGGCCGCGCCGTCCTCGCCGGTCCACACAGTGCGGGCGCCGACCGCGTCGAAGACGGGACCCACCACGTCCCGGCCCTCGACCGGGCCCGCGGCCAGGACCAGCAGTTGGCCCGCCTCCGCGGGCTGACGTGTGCCCAGCATGGGTGCGTCGTAGAAGACCAGCTCGTGTGCGCGGGCGAAGCCGGCCAGCTCGCCGATGCCCTCGATCCCGGCAGTGGTGGACTGCACCCAGGCCGTGCCTGGGCGCAGCGCGGGCTCCGCCTCGCGCATGACCTCCAGGGCGGCCGGCCCGTCATAGAGCATGGTCAGGACGACATCGGCACCGGTCACCGCCTCGGCGGGAGTACCGCAAATGTGCGCCCCGTCGGCCGCCAGGGGCTCGGCCTTGGCGCGAGTGCGATTCCAGGCGCGGACCGTGTGTCCGGCTTTGGCGAGGTTACGGGCCATCGCGGCGCCCATGATGCCGGTGCCCAGGACGCTCACGGTGAGCTTGTCGGTCATGACGTCAACTTCCCTGTGCGTGCGGTGCGCTGGTCTTCCTTGGCCTTGGTCGGCTGCGTGGTCGTGGTCTGCTCATGGGAGCGACCGGGGATCTCGGGTGCCGGGATTCAGCCGAGCTTCTTGAGCAGTTCGGCCGCGAGCGGGCCGGAGGAGGCGGGGTTCTGGCCGGTGACGACGTTGCGGTCGGCCTCGATGTGCGGCGCCCACGGTTCGCGGGCCTCGACCTTCAGGCCGGCCTCGGTGAGCCGGTCCTGGAGCAGCCACTTGGCCTTCTCCGCGTGGCCGGCCTGCCGCTCCTCGGTGTTGGTGAAGGCGGTGATGCGGTAACCGGCGTAGGCGTTGGTGCCGTCGTCCTTCGTCGCGGCCAGCAGCGCGGCCGGGCCGTGGCACACCACGCCCACCGGCAGACCCGACTCCACCGCCCGGGCGAGGAGACGGCCGGAGTCGGCGTCGACCGCCAGGTCCTCCATCGGGCCGTGACCGCCGGGAACGTACACCGCGTCGAAGCCGTCGAGGCGTACATCCGCCAGCGCCACCGGGCTGCGGAACTCGGCGGCGCCCTCCACCGCACCCCGGACCGCCGCCGCGTTCTCCGCGCCCCCGTTGGCCTCGGGGCTCAGGCTGGCGGGGTCGACGGGCGGCACGACACCACCGGGCGTGGCCACGGTGACCTCGTGGCCCGCGGCCTTGAACGCCTCGTAGGGGACGGTGGCCTCCTCGGCCCAGAAACCGGTGGGGTGCGTGCTGCCGTCGGCCAGCGTCCACTGGTCGGCGCCGGTCATCACGAAAAGGATCTTCGCCATGTGTACTCCTTGTGTTGCTGCGGGGTGATCCTGGCCATCGGTCGCCACTCGCACTGGCGCTGCCACCCGGTGCGCCCTGACGACATCCACGACGCTAGTCCCCACCCGGCGTCCGTGTGTCATCGCCCCGGGCTCCGGCCGCCTCACCCTCGTTCAAGGAGGCGCCAACGGCAGGCAGGTGGTGTCGCGATGCACCACGTGCCCGCCCGTCACGGTAGGCCCCACTCAGTGCTCGTGCGGCTCTTCCCGGTGGACCGGGCCATGCGGGTCCTCGCAGTGCGCCCCGTCGCCGGCCGGCTCACCGGGCAGGGCCAGCTGCAACACCTTCTCCGGGGCGTGATCCACCTGGAGAGTGGAGTGGGTGATGCCGTAGTCGTGCTGGAGGAGTTCCTCCAGGTCTCGGCGGACGGCGTGGCAGTCGCCGCCGGGCTCGACGAGGACGTGTGCGGACAGGGCGGACTGGCCCGAGGTGATCTGCCAGACGTGCAGGTCGTGGACCTCGACCACGGCCGGCTGGGCGACGAGCTTGTCACCGAGCGTGTCGGGGTCGACATCGGCCGGGGCGGCCTCCAGGAATATCCGGCCCGACTCGCGCAGCAACCCGTACCCGGCCTTCACCATCAGCGCGACGACCACGAGTGTGGCGATGCCGTCGGCGCGGGCGAACCCGGTGAGCAGAACGATCAGACCGGCGACCGCGGTGCCGATGAAGGCGAACAGGTCGTTGAGGATGTGCTGGTAGGCGCCCTCGACGTTGAGCGAGGAGCGGTTGGCCTTGGAGATGCACCAGGCGGCCGCGATGTTCACGACGATCCCGGCGAGGGCTGTGACGAGCACCAGCCCGCCCTCCACCTCGGGCGGATCGATCAGGCGGTGCACGGCCTCGTACGCCAGCCATGCGCCGAGCAGGAGCAGGGTCAGGCCGTTGGCCTGGGCGGAGAGGATCTCGGCTCGCTTGAGGCCGTAGGTGAAGCCGCCGCGGGCGGGGCGTGCGGACAGCCGCATGGCGATCAGTGCGAGGACGATGGACACGGCGTCGGTCAGCATGTGGGCCGCGTCGGAGATGAGGGCGAGGGACTGGGCGATGATGCCGATGACGACCTCGATCGCCATGAACGCCGTGATCAGCGTGAGCGCGATGCCCAACCAGCGGCGGTCGGCGTCCGTGGAGACGCCGTGGGAGTGCCCTGCGTGCCCGCCCGCTCCGTGCTCGTGCTTCGGGCCGTGCTCATGACTGTGGTCACTCATGCTGTACGCCTTCCCCCTCGCGACGGATGCCTCGCATGCAGTGAAACGCATGGGTTGGCGAATCACCAAAGGCTGCATCGGTGACCGTTGTCATGTC
Organism: Streptomyces sp. NPDC048825; assembly: GCF_043198355.1. Lineage (NCBI taxonomy): Bacteria > Bacillati > Actinomycetota > Actinomycetes > Kitasatosporales > Streptomycetaceae > Streptomyces > Streptomyces sp. NPDC048825. Next base: position 64,646 of record NZ_JBICUR010000028.1, on the reverse strand, counting down.
CGTTAGCAGGCCTCTGACCTGCGGAAACTCATCGACCAGTGATCGTTCCCAAGTGGCGGTTTCGCGAGCCCCACCCTGTCGTGAACGGGCGGGCGAGTCGGTGGGTACGCTTCCGGGGCGTACGGGTTCCGCAGTCCCGTAGGCCGCCATCCGCTCCCCGTCCGAACGAGCGACGGACTCCCGAAAGCCCCGACCTGATGCGACCGCCCCACCCGACACAAGCCGGCTCGCCGGCGTCCGGTGCGCTGCGCGCACTGCGGGCCGGGGTGCTGGCGGTGCTGTGTGTGCTGCTGCCGCTGGCCGGACATGTCCTGTCGCAGGGGCATGCGCCTCGGTGGGTCATCGTGGTCGGGATGGCGGCGGTGGCCGCGCCGGGCGCGGCGGTTCTGACGCGGCATCGGCTGACGGACACCCAACTGCTGGGCGTGTTCGCCCTCGCACAACTCGCCTACCACGTCGCCTACTCGTTGCCGGGCGCCTGCGTGGCGGTGGCCGGCCAGGACGGCACCTTCGGCGGCTCGTCCTGGCTGGTCGAGCACGGCGCGGTGTCCGGGCCGCCGCCCGGTGTGCTGCTCGCCGGACACCTGGTCACCCTGCTGCTCGCCGCCCGTCTGATGGGCGTCACGGAGCGGCTGCTGTGGCAGAGCAGGCCGCTGCTGGCCGCCGTACGACGCCTGCTGGTGTTCGTCTGGCCGCTGCTGAACGGCCGTCACGGCACCGGCCCGCAGATCGCGCTCCCCGACAACACCTCGCCGCTGATGTCGGCGCTGCTCGTGCGGTTGAACGAGGGCAGGGCTCCGCCGTCCGCCGGGCACGCTCCATTCGCCCTTCTCCGGCCGACGCCGATCGGCGCCCCCTGCATGCCCTGACGGGTTTGACGCGAGGGCCACCCGGCGGGCCGGTCCCTCCCACCCTGGTGGCCACGTCGCCGGGGGCCACAGAGAGTCCCGCGTCATGAACGTCACCGACCGGCGTGCCGTCCGCACGGCGGCACGCACCCTGGTCGCACCCGCCGCCCTGGCGGTCCTGGCCACCACCGCTCCGCAGGCCGCAGCCCACACCGGACTCGACACCACCAGTCCGGGCGCGGGCGCCACACTCGCCGGACTGCCCCCGCGCGTCACGCTGTCCTTCAGCGACGCGATGACCCAGAAGTACTCCAAGGTCGCCGTCACCGGCCCGGACGGCGCCTCGGCCGTCGCGGGCGATCCGCAGGTCGAGGGCAAGACCGTCAGCCTTCCCCTCGACACCGGCTCTCCAGCCGGCCGCTACACCGTGGGCTATCGGGTCGTCTCCGCCGACGGCCATCCCGTCTCGGGCTCGTACACCTTCACCGTCGAGGAGACGGGCAGTCCCAGCCCGTCTCCGCGGGCCGCGGAATCGGCCGATGCGGCGGCTCGGCAGCCCGAGTCGGGCCAAGCCGGCGGAGAGTCTTCGGACGCGGGCGGCACCATGCTGATCGGTGCCGGTGTGCTGGCCGTCGCCGTGGCGGCCGCGGGCGGGTTTGAGGCGCGGCGGAGGCGAGCCGGTCGTGGCCACTGACACCACCAAGACCCGGCGGCTGCCGCCTCTGTCCCTCGTGCTGGTCGCATCGGTCGGCGTCGCCGTCGCCGTGACGGTGGCCGCCGTGCGGGCCGGAGGCGGCGCGACGGTAGAGATCCCCGGGATCCCGGAGGCGGGGGCCGTGACCGCCTGGGGGCTGCCGGTGGCCCGTACCGTCACGGACGCCGCCGCGGTGGCCACCATCGGCTCGCTGCTCCTGGTCGTCGTTCTGTTGCCGGGCGGCAAGAGACTCGGCGCCACGCAGCTGCGTTACCTCAACTGGGCTGCGGCGGCAGGGGTGTTGTGGGCCGCCGCCTCGGCCGCCGCCCTGTTGTTCACGCTCTCCGACCTGTTCGCCCGGCCGGTCGGCGACATCATGTCCCCCGCCGTGCTGGCCGACTTCGTGTCCACGGACCCCCAAGGGCGGTCGTACGCCCTGATGGTGGCCGCCGGAGGCGTCATCGGGACGCTCTGCGTGGGCATCGGTACGGCGCGATGGGCCCGCCTGGCGCTCCTGGTCGCCCTCGCCGGACTGCTGCCGCCCGCCTTCACCGGCCACTCCTCGGCGTCCGGCAACCATGACGCGGCGGTCACCAGCCTCGCGCTGCACCTGGTCGGCGTGGCCCTGTGGGTCGGCGGGCTGGTCTTCGTGCTGGTCGTCGCTGCCCGGCGGGAGCCGGACACGGCGGCCGCAGCCCGCCGTTTCAGTCCCCTCGCCGGCTGGGCGCTGCTCGCGGTCGCGGCCAGCGGCATCGTCAATGCCGCGGTCCGGCTCCCGTCCCTGGGCGACGTGTTCACCAGCCGGTACGGGCTGATGGTCATCGGCAAGGCGGTCGCGCTCGCCCTGCTCGGTGCCGTCGGCTGGTGGCACCGCCGCCGCACGCTGCCCACTCTCGCGGACGGCAGCCGACGGGCGTTCGTCCGGCTCGCGGCCGGCGAACTGCTGCTCATGGCCGCCGCGATGGGACTCGCGGTGGGCCTGTCACGTACCCCGGCGCCCGGTGCCGAGGACGCGTCGCTCTCCTCCGCCGAGGAGTTGCTGGGCTTCCCCATGCCGCCGCCGCTCGGCGACTTCCCGTGGACGCCGCTGTTCACCCAGTGGCACTTCGACCCGCTGTTCGCGTTCGGCACCGCGGCCGCCGCCCTGCTGTACCTGGCGGGCGTACTGAAGTTGCGCGCCCGGGGCGACACGTGGCCGGTCGGGCGCACCATTTCGTGGCTGCTGGGCCTGGTGGTGACTGTGCTGGCGACCATGAGCGGGCTGGCGGTCTACGGCAAGGTGCTGTTCAGCGTGCACATGGGCCAGCACATGATCCTCGCGATGACGGTGCCGATCCTGCTCGTGCTGGGCGCCCCCGCCACGCTCGCCCTGCGCGCCCTGCCCCGCGCCCCCAAGGGAGAATCAGACGGGCCGCGGGAGATGCTTCTCAAGCTTCTGCACAGCCGCTACGTGAAAGTCATCTCGCATCCGGTGGTGGCGAGCGTGCTGTTCATCGGCAGCGCCTTCGTCGTTTACTACAGCTCGCTCTTCGAGACCCTGATGCGCAGTCATCTCGGCCACACGTTCATGCTGGTGCATTTCCTGGCCGTCGGACTGCTGTTCTTCTGGGTCGTCATCGGCATCGACCCCGGACCGCACCGACCGCCCCATCTGGGCCGTCTGTTCGTGCTGATCCTGACGATGCCGTTCCACTCCTGGTTCAGCATCTCGCTGATGAGCTCGACCGCGCTGATCGGCGAGGGCTGGTGGTCCGCGCTCGACCGGCCCTGGGTCGAGTATCCGATGGACGACCAGTACGACGCCGGAGCCATCGCCTGGGCCACCGGCGACATCCCCGTCCTGATCACCACGATCATCCTGGCCATCCAGTGGATCCGCTCCGACCAGCGCGAGGCCCGCCGCGTCGACCGGAAGATCGACCGCGGCGACGAGAACGACCCGCTGGCCGCCTACAACGCCTACCTGGCGAGCCTGCACGCCCGCGACCGGCTGCCCGACCGCACCACCAACTCCGCCCCCACCAAGGAATCATGAAGAAGCTCAAGAAGCACCTCGTCGTCGCCGCGGCGCTCGTCGCCGCCTTCGCCGCCGCCCTCGGCGCCTTCCTGCTGTTCTCTCCCGACGACGGCGACGCCGGCGGCGGCGTGAACGTGCAGCCCGCCGCCGAGGCCCTGCCGGTCCGCGACACCAGCCACCGCCTCACCGAGCCGAAGAAGAGCGAACTCACCATCGTGGAGTTCCTGGACTTCGAGTGCGAGGCGTGCGGGGCGATGTACCCGGTCGTGGAGAAGCTGCGCGAGGAGTGCGGCGACCGGGTCACCTTCGTCGCCCGCTACTTCCCCATGCCCGGCCACCGCAACGCCGAGCCGGCTGCACGCGCCGCCGAAGCCGCCGCCCAGCAGGGCAAGTTCGAGGAGATGTACACCAAGCTCTTCACCACCCAGAAGGAGTGGGGCGAGTCGCAGGAGTGGAAGGAGTCCGTCTTCCGCGGCTACGCGAAGCAACTCGGCCTGGACATGGACCGGTTCGACGCCGACCTCGCCGATCCGGAAACGGCCGGACGTGTCCAGGACGACCAGCGCGACGGCCTCGGGCTGGGCGTGCAGGGCACCCCGACCTTCTTCCTCGACGGAGAGGCCGTCACCACCCCCGGCTCCTACGAGGCGTTCAAGTCCCTCATCGACGACCGGCTGTCCGACTGACGAGGCCCATGCGCCGGCACGTTCTTCCCCCTGTGAACAGTCCCGCCGTCCCCCGACGTATACGACAAGGTGAACGCAGTGACCACCAGCAAGGCACCCGCGTACGACGAACGCCTCACCGCTCCCAGATCCTGGTGGGCCATCGCCGTCCTCTTCGGCCTCTCCATGGCGCTGATCTTCATGCCCTACGGCCCCATTGCCGCGCTCATCGCCCTGGTGGCGGGCACCTGCCTGGCCGGGCTCTTCGTCAGTTCCCAGGGCTCCATGCGGATCAGAGTCACGAACGGCCTCCTGGTGGCCGGCGACGCACGGATCCCGCTGAACGCGCTGGGCGAACCGCAGGTCCTGGAAGGTGAGGAGGCGCGGGCCTGGCGGACGTACAAGGCGGACATGCGCGCGTTCATGGTGATGCGCAGCTACATCACCACCGCCGTGCGCGTCGAGATCGTCGACCCCGACGATCCCACTCCGTACCTCTACCTCTCCACCCGGACCCCGGACCGGCTCGCGAAGGCGATCGGTGAGCGAGCCTGACCGTGCGGCGGCGTACGTACGGCTGTTTCCGGGACGGCCGCCGACCGGTAGGGACGATGGGCGACCGTGCCGCGTGATCACGTGACCGGGCACGAGGAACGTGCCGGAACAGGCCGGGCCGGCCGCGCGGGAACATGCGCGCGGGCCGGCCTGTTCGCCGTGCTCGGCACCGTGCTCGCGACCTTCGGTCACCACGCGATCGCCGAAGGCACGGTGCCCTGGCGGCTGGTGGGCGCGGCGATCGTGGCCCAGTTCGTGGCGGTCTGGCCGCTGGCGCGCCGCCGCTACGCGCCGGTCGCGACCGTGGTGGCCACGCTCGCCGTGCAGGGTGTGCTCCACCTGGCACTGTCCTTCGCGGACGGCGACACGCAGGCGGCGGTGCCGGGGCACCCGATGCACGCCGGGCCTCTCTCTGCCGCCGCGGGGGACGGTCACGCCTGGCATCACGCCGGGGCGGCGATGACGACCGTGCACGCGGCCGCCGCGCTGGTCGTGGCCTGGCTGCTGCACCGGGCGGACGCGCGGATGACGACCGCGCTCGGCACATTCCGCACGCTCGCAAGATCAGCCGCGGCCGCTCTGGCCCAGGTGCTGCCGCGACCGGTGCGCGACACCGGCCGGGTGTTGTTCACGCTGCCCGGCCGGCGGCCGGGCGCCTCCTTCGAGGGAGCGCCCCAAGCAGGGGACGACGTACTGGAGCATGCGGTGGTGCGCAGGGGACCACCGCGGCGGGAGCACTTCCGCTCCGTCACCGGTCCCGGAATCCGGGGGACCGGTCTTTCCCGTATCAGCAAGGAGTTCCCCTGTGTCCATGTCCGCCCATCTGGTGGCCCATGCCGGTCGCCGCATCGCTCTCGCCGGTGCCGCCGCGCTGACTGCCACGCTCACCCTGGCCACACCGTCCGCCGCGCACGCGGAGGTCGAGGCCGACAAGCCCCAGGCCCTGGCCGAGAACGCCACCCTCGACTTCGTCTCCGAGGCCGAGTCCGACACGGCCGGCTTCACCGAGCTGCGCGTCGTACTGCCCGAGGGCATCGCTCCCGGTGACGTCACGCTCGACGAAGCGCCCAAGGGCTGGAAACTGAAGGCCACCAGCGACGGGTACACCGTCGGCGGCCCCGCTCTGAAGACCGGCGTCGACGCCGAGCACAAGATCAAGATCCGGCAGCTGCCGGACGCGAAGGAGCTCGCATTCAAGACCGTCGAGACCTACAGCGACGGCGAGGTCTCCCGCTGGATCGAACTGCCCAGCGGCGGCGAGGAGCCCGAACAGCCGGCCCCGGTCCTGAAGTTGAAGGCCGCGGCCCCGGGCGCCAAGCCGGCCGACCCCAGCCCCAGCACCAGCACCAGCACCAACCCTGGTGAAGGTGCGACGCCCAGCCCGAACCCGTCGGCAACGGAGTCGGATGTCGCGGCCGCGGGGTCCGATGCCGACACCAAGGCCTCAGAGGAGGACGAGGGCGGCTCGGCGGGCCTGGTCATCGGCGGAGGCGTCGTGGCGCTGCTCGTCGTGGGCGGCGGCGCGTGGTGGCTGATGAAGCGTCGCACCGCGGCGTCGCAGAACTGACCGTGCATGCCCTGTCCCGGGGGGCCGAGCCGCTTCCGCCCTCCGGACGCACGGACGCCGACACCGCACGCCCCGGCGAACGTCCGGGGGCCGGCCGGCGTCCGTGCTCACCACGAACAGCGGGTCAGGTCGGCAGCGGCCTGATGGTCACGTTCTTGGAGACGGTGACCTGGTCGATGCCGGAGGTGCGCACCGTGACCCGCAGGGTCCAGGTACCGGGCAGGGGAAGCCGCAGGCGGTCGGTGGCCCAATAGCCTCCCCGGTCAACGAGTTTCGCATCCAGCGGACCGATCCGCTGGGCACGGTGGGTGAGGGTGAGACGGAGTTCGGGAACCGAGGACGGGCCCCCGTCGGGCCCGTACACGATGGCCTCCACGGTGTTGTCGCCCACCTGCCCCGGCGCGAAGGTGATCTGCGCTCTGCCGTGCCCGTTCGGGGTGCCGACATCGAACGGGACCACGGCCACGCTCGCCTTGGGAGCCTGGGCTGCGGCGGTCGCGGCGGCGCTCTCCACGGCGGCACGGCTCGGCTGGGTGCCGGTGAGCACCGTGGTGATCGCCAGGACCACCACCCCGAGGACGGCCTCGGCGGCGACCGATCGGCGCAGGCCACGCAGGTGGCGGCCGGACTCGGACGGGGAGTCTGAGCCGGCGGGGCTGTCGGCCGCGGCGGGCGGCCTGTCGGCGTCCGTGTCCTCGGTTGTGTCGCCGCCCGAGGGGGCACCGGCGCCGACGGTCTGTGCCAGGCGGGTGCGCTGAGGGGCAGTCGCCGGGAGGGTTTCCGGCGGTTGCGGCCGGTGGCCGAGTTGTGCGGTCCACTGGCGGGAGAATGCCGCCGCGGTCAGTACCAGGACCACAGCGGCAACCTTGAGATTGAGGAGCCTGCCGTACTCGGTGGTGGCCAGGGCCTCCAAGGAGCCGACCTGTCGCCAGGACTGGTAGACGCCGGTTGCGACCAGGACGACGACCGCGGTGAACGCCAGCCGGGAGAAGCGCGCCACCGCTGCTGCCGGGATCACCGTGCCTGCGGGTGCCCGGAACAGGGCGACGGCCAGCGCAAGCAGACCACCCAGCCACACCGCCATGGCAAGCAGATGCAGCACGGAGACGGGGATCGCCAACGGGACCTGGATACCGGTGGCGGCGTGGTCGGCAACGGCCCAGGTGAGGGCCAGCCCCACGGCGAACAGCACACCCGCCCCGTACACCCCGGTCCCGAACTGCCGTTCCCCGGCGGGCCGGTCAGCTGCGTCGGCACGGGGAGCGGGCGACGGGTGCGCCGGTGGAGCGGCGTCAGCGGCCGAACCGTGACGCCTCGCCTCGGAACTGCCTCGGAGCCGGGTCGCCAACCGCGCGGCAAGGATTCCCGCCACGGCGAGCAGCAACAGCCGTGCCCCCAGGGCCAGCCCGCCCCTGCCCGTGACGGTCCGGCCCAGGAGCGACAGGTCGAACACCGCGGTGAGTCCCCGGCCGGTCTCGTACGGGCCACGGAGCAGCAGCAGGACGACCGTGGAGGCGAACAGCGCCGTCCAGCCGGTCAGCAGCAGCCTGCGCAGCGGGCGCAGACCTGCGCCGGCGGGCCAGCACGCGAGGGTGAACATGGCGACGCCGATGAGCAGGGCGAGGCCGCCGTACGCGACGTAGCGGAAGGCGTCGTAGAGGCGGGAGGCGGCGGTGTCGGCCGAGGTCTCGGCCGACGGCGCGGCGGCGGAGGTGGCGGATGGTTCGCCGATGGAGAAGGTGAACGCACCGGAGATCGGGTGACCGTCCGCGGAGACGACCCGCCAGGACACCGTGTAGGTGCCTTCGGGCAGCTTGCCGCTCAGCCTCACGCGGGCGGTGTCGGCCTTCCCGCCCGCGCGCGTGACCGCGCCCCGGTCGACCCGCTCGTTCTTCGGGGACAGTACGCGCAGTGAGCCGTCGGCGAGGCTGACGCCTTCGCTGAAGGTGAGCGTGACCTGCTTCGGGGCCGTCTTGAGGACCGATACGTCGGCCGGTTCGGACCCGGTCAGGGTGGCGTGGGCGGAGGCGGGTCCGGCGCCGACGAGGAGGACGGCGAGCACGGCTCCGGCCAGGAGCAGGGCGGTCAGCGGTTTCCTGGCCCGGCGCGATGCCACGAGCATGAGGGCAGCCTCCAGGGTGAGTCGTACGGTGCGGATGCGGGCCATGCGGTGTGAGGGGTGGGGCTGTCGCTACGACGCGCTCGGGGCCGGAGTCGGGCCGATGCCCCGCAGTTGCTGAATCTTCCCGCCGAGCTTGGTACGGAACTGCTCCAGCATCTCCGGCTCTTTCGCGCTGAGGACCCAGCGCGAGCCGACCAGGTACTTGCCGCCGTAGATGGCGGCGGAGTCCAGCCAGGTCTGCTTGTACTTCTCCTCGGGGAAGGTGGTGATGAGGTAGTCGACCTTCTTCGTGTGGCAGAGGCCCTGGCGCAGTTGGTCCGCCTCGATGCGGATCTTGGGCTTGCAGCCGGTCAGGTTGGCGATCACCTCGACCTTCGCAGGGGCCACGGCCTCGGCCACGGGGCTGGTCGAGGGCTTGCGGTCCTCCACGGCACCGTCCGCGCCCCCGCTGCAGGCCGTGGCCAGGGGAAGGAGGGCCAGGCTCGCGGCCAGCGCGGCGCCGCGCACCAGGCGGGCCGTGGGCAGGGTGCGGCCGGTGCGTCCCCCCTCTGACCGCTCTGGCTGTTCTGACTGCTCGGGATGCTGTGGCACGTGCCTCTCCGTCTCCAGGCTGTTCCCGCCCGCGGTCAGCGGCCAGGAGTACGACAAGGGGTACGGGTGAACGCCGGGTACCGTTCACCCCTGTATGTCATGGAATATCCGCAGGGTGGCAGGGGAGCCGCAGCCCAGCGAGGTTCAGCTCGATGGACTGGTGCGCGGGCAGGCTCCCGGCCGGCAGCCCGAGCTCCTCCTGCTGGTCGGCGGTCTTCGCGGGGAACGTTCGGGCGTGCTCGATGAGCGTGTGCATGAATATCGGCCTCGTGACTCTTCGTGGGGCTCTCGCGGAGGGAAGGCGCGAAGAGTGCGTGCTGCGCGCGTCCGGATACGCGTCAACAAGCCGTGGCGAGCGGCCCGTTGAACGCTCGGTCGACGATGGAGGTGCGTACCGGTGGTGGGGACGGTGCGCGGAGCACGCTGCCGATCAGCAGCGGAAGGTCTGCAGGGTGGTGGGGTCGGGCGCGAGTCCGCCGCCGGGGTTCCAGGCGTCTCTCGCAGCCCGGGGATGCGGCACGCCGGACACGATGACGAGGAACGTGATCGTCGCGCTCGCGCTCGCGTCCTCGGCGAGCGACGGCGGCTCGACGAGGTGAACTGCCCGGGGCGGCATGGCAAGAACGTCGTCGGCGGCCTCGTGGTGCTGCGACCGGGTACCGGCCTGAGCCACGGTGGACACGGAACCCTGCGCCGCCCTGGACTCCGCTTCGATTACGGGTGCCACGGCGGACACCGCGCCCGGAGCGGCCGAGGAGTGGTGGGGCAGTCCGAAGTGCAGCAGGACGGCAGCAGCCAGCAGCACGGCTGCTGCCGCCATGCGCCGCATCACCACCGGACCCCCGGATGTCTTGCCCGTACCGACACCGGAACGTTACCGGCGCGCATCCCTCGAACAGGCCGAACTCCCCCGCAGGAAAGGTGACATGGGCAACACCAGCATCTTCATTCCAAGAGCAATCACCCGGTTCGGTGGACCTTGCCGGATGTAGGGAGTGAGTGAGGTCCAGCGGCATCGCGGCACTGTCCGCGAACGGCGGTGAGGCGACGCAGGGCATGGTGGACGTGATCGCCCTCGGCTTCCTGCCGCCCCGCACTCGAGCACCGCGCGATGACTACGACGGCAGCCCGGCCCCGTCCGCCCGCCCGGACGTCCTGTGGGAACTCGCCGCCCGCCACCGCGTCACCCTCTTCGGCACCAGCCCTCTGGCCGACGGCTCCAGCCAGCGGCCCGTCCCAGTGCCCTCCGGTGCATCTGCGGGCCGGGGTCGCGCCTCAACGGGGCGACCGTGCAGGCCGACAGAGCACCGTGGCCAGCGCCTCCCGGAGCAGACGGGTCGCCTCGCCGATGCCGGACGCACCGCTCGGCTTGCGCCAGGCCACGTAACCGTCGGGGCGGATCAGCAGCACGCCGTCTTCGTCGATCCCGGCGCGGCGGCTCCACTCGCCGTAGGCGTCGTGCGCGTCGCGGTCGACGACGACGTCGCGCAGGTCGAGGCCGAGTTCCTCTCCAAGGGCGTCGGCGGCGTCTGTCCACTGTGTTCCGGACAGGCCGGTCAGGACGGAGAATCTGCCGCCGCCGACCAGGTCGAGCGTCGATATCCGCTTGCCGTGTGTGTCGACGAGCCAGGCGTGCGGCAGTTTGGCACCGGGGCGAGAGGTCGGGCGTCCGAAGAGTTCGTCGTCGCGGGTGACATCTTCGACGGTGCCGTCGGGGACGACGGCCGACGACGTGTACCGCTGGTTGTGTTCGACCCCGTGGGCGTTGAACTCGTAGTGCTTCAGCTCGATCGCCTCGTGGATGGCCCGCCGTTTCTTCGCCCCCTCGGCGTCCGGCTGCCGCGCGGCGCGCAGTGCTTTGGTGATCCCCTCTTCATCCCCGCCGACGACGCCGAGGGCCTCGAACAAGGGGAGGAACTGGTCCCGGGAAAGGTTCGCGCGCTCGACGATCTGCTTGGCGACAGGGGCTCTCTCCTCGCAGTAGGTCTCCAGCAGTTCCGGCCCGGCCTGTCCCCTGATGACGGCCGCCAGCTTCCAGGCCAAGTTGTAGGAGTCCTGGACCGAGGTGTTTGACCCGAGGCCGTTGGACGGCGGGTGCCGGTGCACCGCGTCCCCGGCGCAGAAGACGCGGCCGCCCGAAAGCCGAGTCGCGTACGCGTGGTTGACCGTCCACAGGGCGGCGCTGTCGATCTGTACGTCGAGGTCGTCGTCGCCGACAAGGTCGCGGACGATCGCTGTCGCCGACTCGTCGGTGACGGCCGGAGGGGGGTTGTCGATGTCGTAACCCCAGACGATGAGCCACTCGTTCCAGGGCCTGACCATACGCAGCAGGCCCATGCCGATACCGCCGACGTCGGCGCCCGGCCGCATGATCCAGTACAGGACGCTGGGACGGTGCGCGACGTATCGCGTGAGGTCGGCCCTGAAGACGATGTTCATGCTGCCGGCCTTGCCCATCTGCCCCTCCATGGGCAGCCCGAGCTTGTCCGCGACGATGCTTCGGCCGCCGTCGGCGCCGACCATGTAGCGGGCCCGCACGGTGTACTCGCGTCGGCCGGGTCGGTCGCGCAGGGTGGCAGTCACTCCGTCGGCGTCCTGTTCGAAGCCGAGGAGCTCGGTGTTCAGGTTGACCACCGCGCCGCGCTTGGCGGCGTTCTGCAGGAGGATGGGCTCCAGATAGGTCTGGGGGAGGTCGATCATCCCGCAGGGACTCTGCGCCGCGTATTCGCTCAGGCTTTCGTCGCCGGTGCCCCAGGTACGCATGCGGCCGATCTCGTCGCCCAGCAGCGAGGTGGCGAACACTGTGTCGCCCATCAGAGAGCTCGGCGTGCCCTTCTCCAGCGCCTCCTGTTCGATTCCGAGGTCGCGGAAGACCTCCATGGTGCGCTGGTTGGTGATGTGGGCGCGCGGAGTGTCGGCGAGCCACCCGTACTTGGTGACCAGCTGGGTGCGCACACCGTAGGTGGCCAGCATCAGGGCCGCGGAACCACCGGCAGGTCCGCTGCCGATGACGAGGACGTCGGTGTCGTAACTTTCAGGGCTTTCAGGGCTTTCAGGGCTTTCAGGCAGGCTCATGCTGTCTCCGTCGGAGCTGATCAGGGGATCTGGGGATATGGGGAAGCGTGGAATCAGCGCGCGAGGCGCGCGATGCGGAAAGTGAAGTCGAGCAGGCGCCACTCGCCGTCGACCGGCCGGCCGTCGGGCGTCGGGCCGGTGCGCGGGGTGAAGTCGGTGATCAGATCGTCCTTGACGCCGAAGACCGCGTCGCGCTGGCCGGGGGCTCCGTCCAGATAGGCCCCGCCCCGTACGAACAGCTGGGTGACCAGCGGCTGGTATCCGGGAGCGTTGATCAGGAAGTGCAGGTGCGGTGCGCGGTAAGGGTGGCGGCCCACGGCGGAGAGCATCCTGCCGACCGGGCCGTCGTCCGGGATCGGGTATTCCGACGGGAGGATCGACCAGAACGTGAGCCTGCCGCCGGCGTCGGTGGTGAACCGCGCGCGGAGCACGGGGCCTTCGAGGTCGGGGAGCTGGACGTCGTAGAAACCGTCCTCGTTGGACTGCCACACGTCCACGACCGCTTCCGCGACCGGTTTCCCCTCCGGGCCGGTCACGCGGATGTCCGACCACAGCGGCGTGCCGCTGAGCCCTCCCGCGATGTCGCTGCCGTGTTCCGCGGCCGGCGGGCCGGCCACGTAGAAGGGGCCGAGGATCGCCGAGGAAGTGGTGTCTGGGGTACGGGAGTTGGCCAGGGCGTCGACCACACTGGACACGCCGAGGGTGTCGGAGAGGAGGATGAACTCCTGCCTCGTCCCGGTGGTGATGTGGCCGGCCTCGGTGAGGAAGCCGATGGCCCGCTGCCACTCCGGCGGCGTGAGATCGTTGCGGATCGCGTAGCCGTGCAGGGTACGGACGAGATCGGTCAGCAGCTCCCTGCCCCGCGGGTCCGCATAGCCGTCGAAGCTCGCCACGACCTCGTCGGTCAGCGCGCTCAGGTCGGGTACGGAGGGAGCGGCTCCCGTCGGCCGGCGGCCTTCCCAGGCGTCCCGCAGCAGGTCCGCGATGCCGTCGCGGGACAGTTCTCGCGGATTCGGGTAAGGCTGCGAGGCGGCCGGCTCCACGGCGCGGTCCAGGTCGCCCTCGGCCATACCGAGGTCCCGCAGGGACGTCGGACCGCCGACCCGGCGGACCAGGTCGAAAACGCCTGTGGGGGCGTCGGGCACACCCAGCGCGCGGGCGATGCGCTCCATCGCGTCCGCCGCGGCGGGCGCGTTGTACGCCATGACGTGCGGAAGGACCACGGTGTGGGTCTCGGCATGGGGAAGGCCGAAGGTGCCGCCCAGCGTGTGACACAGCTTGTGGTGCAGCCCCATCCCGACGGCACCGAGACACGTGCCCGCCAGCCACGCCGCTTTCAGCAGCTCCGCCCGTGCCTCCGCGTCGGACGGGTCGTCGTGGACGGCGGGAAGCGATCGGGCGATCGCGGCGACCGCCTCCAGGGCCATGGCATCGATGACCGGATCGGCATCCGGGGAGTAGAGGGCTTCCACCGCGTGGGCCAGCGCGTTGACGCCACTGGTGATCGACATCGTGGCGGGGAGACCGAGGGTGAGGTCCACGTCGTACACGACCGTCTCCGGCAGGATCGCGGGCGAGGACCGGGTGACCTTCCGGCCGTCCTCCGTCTCGCCGAGCACCGGTGTGACCTCGGAACCGGCATACGTGGTCGGCACGATGACCTGCGGCAGATCCGTGCGTACCGCCAACGCCTTCGCCAGCCCCGTCGTCGAGCCGCCGCCGATCGCCACCAGGCAGTCCACGCGGTGGTCGCGCACCACGTCCAGGGCCCGCTCGGTCACCTCGACAGGGGTGTGCATGGCCGCACCGTCGAACTCGGCGACCAGGAGACCGCCCAGGACATCCCGCAGCCGGGCGGCGTACTTCTCCAGCGGCGGACTGGAGAGCAGCAGCACGCGGGACGCGCCCAGCCGGTCCGCCTCCGCAGCGACCTGCCGGACCGTCCCCGCACCGAACAGCACGCGGCTCGGGCTGGCTGTGTGAACAAAACTCCTCATGAAGCGGCTCTCCATGCTGCGGGTGTAGGGGGTGTCTGCCGCAGTATCGGCTTCGTGCGGAAGTCTTTCCTGCACGTTCACGGCGTCCCCTTGCACAAACGCGGCGTCGGCCGCCGTCCTGGTCCGGGCTTGCCCACCCGTGCGGACAGTGGAGAGACTGTGCCGACAAGGAGGCCGCATGAGCGAGCTCGGGCTGGGCGACACCCACGGAATACTGACCCGGCCAGGGGTGCGCCAGGTCCGCAGCAGCGCGGGTCTCGGCTGGGAGCGGCTGTACGTGTCGACGCAGCGGGAGCTGCCGTACCGGGATTCCTTCCAGGGAGCCGGCAGCCACCTGGTGATCCTGCATCTGGACGGCCCGGTCACCGTCCGGCGCGGACGCCGCGGGCTGACCGCCACCCGGCAGGTGCCCCCCGGCGGTCTGTTTCTGCATCCGGCCGGCACGGAGCTGGACGTGGAACTCGGCGGCTGCCTGAACACGGTGCACGTCTATGTGTCGGACGCGGTTCTCCAGGCGACGGCGGACGACGGTCGGCCGATGCGGCTCAAGGAGGAGTTCGGCAGTACGGACCCACTGCTGGAGCAGCTCGTTCTGGCGCTCGACGGTGTCGTACGGCACTGGGAGCCCAGCGGGCGCACCTATGTCGACCAGCTCGCGGTCATGACCGCTGCCCAACTGGCCCGCCGCCACGGCGTACGACAGCAGGACGCCGAGCCGTCGGGGCGGCCGGCCGGGCTCACCGACCGTCAGTTCACGGCCGTTCGGGAGCTCCTCGACGCCCGGCTTTCCGAGCCGCTGTCGCTGGAGGACCTCGCCTCGGAGACGGGGCTGAGCGTCAGCCAGTTCGCCCGGCGTTTCAAGACCCGCACGGGGTGCCCCCCGCACCGGTACCTGATGCGGCTGCGCGTGGAACAGGCCGCTCGCCTGCTGCGGGCGGGAACCATGCCCATCGCGCAGGTGGCGGCGATGTGCGGCTTCTCCCACCAGGAGCACCTCACCCGGGTGATCCGCTCCCACCTCGGTACCACGCCCGCCGCCCTGCGCCGCGAGGGCTGACACAGCCGCGCGTGATCTCCGGGGAGCTTGCGGCGAGGGTTCTCGGCGGTTGAGAAGTGAACTCCGGGGCGATAGTCACCTCCGAGGGCGACCTGGTCACCGGCATCAAGCAGATGGCCCCGCATGCGCCGGGCGCGGCCTCCTGCTCGACGTGGGCCTGGTCGTCGGCGGTGCCCCGGGCGAACTGACGGCTTCGCCATCAGAGGAGCACCTGGCCGACACCGCCGAGGTCCACGGCGTCACCCTCGGCCGCGGCGACATCCTCCTCGTGCGGACCGGACAGCCGACCCGCGTCCGGCGTGAGGGCTGGGGCGACTACGCGGGCGGCGACGCGCCCGGCCTGTCGTTCACCGCCGCCGGCTGGCTGCACCGCACGGAGATCACCGCGATCGCCACCGACACCTGGGGATTCGAAGTACGGCCCAACGAGTTCGACCACACCTTCCAGCCGCTGCACCAGGTCGCCATTCCCCACATCGGGCTGCTCATCGGTGAGATGTGGGACCTCGACGCCCTCGACGCCGACTGCGCGGCCGACTGCGTGTATGAGTTCTGGCTCACCGCCGCGCCCCGCCCCATCACCGGAGCCGTCGGCTCCCCGGTGAATCCCATCGCCGTCAAACAGCCGGTCCCACGCAGTCCCACCCAGTCCGCGTCCAACAAGGGAGTTGGTCATGAGCCGCTGGTCAGGAGCCCTTCGCGGCCGGTTCGAGGATCGCCACGCACTCCACATGATGCGTCATCGGAAAAATGTCGGCCTGGGCGGCTCTCGGAAAGGCCCAGGTCAGAGCCGGTTTCTCGGCTCATTTTCCCGCGTGCGGGCGCCCAGAGCGTCAAACGAGCGTCACAGCCGACGGCGTCGTCCGCCAGGAACGTCAATCGTCTGAGCGCGCCGGATCCTCACCGAGATGCTCGCCGGGCAGGGCGAGCAGTTGGCCGAGCTGCGGGAAAACGAGGTCGCCGTGTGATGACATCGGCGATCAGCCGGGCAGCGGTTCGGCTCACCGCGCTCCTGCCCACCCGCGCCGACCTGACGGACATGCGACGCGCCCCCAGGCGGGACCTGCTCGCCGGCCTCACAGTGGCGATCGTGGCCCTGCCGCTCGGGTTCGGCGTCTCTTCCGGCCTCGGCGGGTCCAACTTCCAAGTGTCCGGGCCCACGGGGGCCATGACCGTGGTCCGCGTAAACCTCATCGAGGTACGCGGCCCGTCGGCCCGGTGTGTGACAACGGGCCGACGGGCCCAGCCCTGACGGCTCTCAGCCTCTTGGTCTCAGCACGGTACTGCGCAGCGCCGGGTATGCGACGGACAGGGCGGCGGTCTGTTCAGCCATCGGGCAGGATCCCTTCAGCGGTGCCTTGATGGTTCGGGGGCGCGCCTGGCTCCCGCAGGGCGGTGGATAGGGCCGTCGGTGGTATGCAACGGGCGGCACGGGGCGCCCGTGCGGGCGGCGATGATGTCCGCAGCGATGGAAACCGCGGTCTCCTCCGGTGTGTTCGCGCCGATGTCCAGTCCGATGGGCGAGTGGAGGCGGGCCAGTTGGTCTTCCGTCAGGTCCGTGGCGCGCAGGGCCTCGAGCCGCTGGGTGTGGGTGCGGCGGGAGCCCATGGCACCGACGTAACCGAGGGGGAGGCGGAGTGCGAGGTCCAGCAGGGGGAGGTCGAACTTGGCGTCATGGGTGAGGACGCAGACGACGGTGCGCTCGTCCAGGGCGCCGGTGTCGGCGAGGGAACGAAGGTGCCGGTGCGGCCAGTCGACGACCACCTCGTCGGCGTCGGGGAAACGCTCCCGGGTGGTGAACACCTCCCGTGCGTCGCAGACGGTGACGTGGTAGCCGAGGAAACGGCCGATCCCAGCGACGGCGGCGGCGAAGTCGATCGCACCGTAGACCAGTAGGCGCGGCGGAGAGGCGTACGCGGCGGTGAAGGATTCGATGTACGGCTGGCGGCGCGTGGCCTCCACCTCCCCCGACGCGGGGTCGCAGCCTCCGTCCGCGGCGTAGCGGTGCGTGCCGTGGGAGCCGCGGGCGAGCAGGGCGCGGCTGGCCCGGTCCGCGTCCCGATGGACGGGCGGGTCGCCCGCCGAGGCGGAGGCGGTGAGGGCCCTGGCCGTGCCGAGCGTGCCCGCGGGGCCGTCCACGACGGTGACCAGAGCGACGGGCCGGCCCTCGGCGAGGGCGTCGAGGACGTACCGGATGGCGTCCCGGGAGGTCTCGTCCACCACGGGCCGCACCAGGATGTCGATGGTGCCGCCGCAGGTCAGTCCGACCGCGAAGGCGTCGGAGTCGCTGTAGCCGAAGGAAGCCCGCTGGGGGCGCTCGGTCTTCAGCACCTCCAGGGCCAGCTCGTACACCGCGCCCTCGATGCAGCCGCCGGAGAGGCTGCCGAGCACCTGTCCCGCGACGTCGACCGCGACGCAGGTGCCCGGTGGCCGGGGCGCGCTGCCCTGCACGCCGACGACTGTGGCCAGCGCGAAGGGACGGCCGTCCGCGCACCACTCCCCCAGTTCCGCGGCGATGTCGATCACCGAAGTCTCCTCGTCGTCTTGCGGTCCTCGTACGCGGCCCGCCCTCCTCTCCCAGGACCGGTGGCCGGGACGGTCAGGTCAGGTCAGGTCAGGTCACACCAGCCGGGTCGACGCCACCTTGTTGCGCAGCTCGCCGAGACCGCTGACCCGGGTGACCACCACATCTCCGTCGCGCAGGAAGATCTGCGGCTCGCGCGCGTTGCCGATCCCGCTCGGGGTGCCGGTGAGTACCACGTCCCCGGCGCGCAGGGTCATGCCGCGGCTCAGCTCGGCGACGATACGAGCGAACGAGAAGGCCATGTGGGCACTGGAGGCGTTCTGCAACAGACGGCCGTTGACCTCGCACTGCACCTGGAGGCCGGTGAGGTCGTCGATCTCGTCGGCGGTGGTCAGCCACGGGCCGAGCGGCATGGTCGCGTCGATGCTCTTGCCCTTGAGCCACTGGCCGCCGTGCGCCCGCTGGAGATCACGCTGGGACACGTCGTTGGCGACGAGATAGCCGAAGACGTGGTCCAGCGCCTTCTCCTCAGGGATCGAGCGTCCGTCGCGGCCGATGACGAGCGCGATCTCGGCCTCGTAGTCCCACTTGGCGGAGAGGTCGGGATCGTACGCGATGTCGTCCACCGGGCCGATGACGGTGTCGGGGCCCTTGGTGAAGAAGGTGGGGTGCTCGGGCCGTGCGGCCGGGTCCTGGCCCTCCCGTTTGCCCTTCGACTCCTCGAAGTGGTCCCAGTAGTTCCAGCCGGTGCACAGGATGTCGCGGTGGAAGCGGTGCAGCGGTGATTCCAGGCGGACTTGGGACAGCGGCACCGTCTCGCCGAGTGCCGTGCGGGCCGCGTCGAGGGCCTCCGGGCCGCCGCGGACGATGTCGTCCACGGTGCCGAGCTCCGTCGGCAGCACAGTGACCGTCCGCTCGGTCTCTTTCACGGCGCCCGCCCGGCGCACGCCGCCCAGGGTGAAGGATGCGAGTTTCATACGACCGTCCGCCCTCAGTCCTCGATCACGGCGATCGCGTTGATCTCGATCAGGTAGTCCTTGTTCACGAATTTCGAGACCTCGACCATCGTCGAGGCGGGTGCCACACCGGTGAAGTACTGCCGGCGGACGGTGTGGATGGCGTCGAAGTCCTCCATGTTGCGGACGTAGACGTCGACCCTGGCGATGTCGTCGAGGGTTCCGCCGGCGGCCTCGACGGCGGCTCGGAGGTTCTCGCACACCTGGTGGGTCTGGGTGGTGATGTCGCCGACGCCGGTGACGCCGCCGTCCTTGTTGCGGGCGGTCATGCCGGAGATGAACACCAGTCGGCCCTGGGTCCGGGCTTGCGTCGCCTGGGCGAAGTGCCCGTTCGGAGTGGCGAGTTGGGGGGAGATGATTTCCTGCTTGGGCATGTCAGTCGTCCTCAGCGGGCGTCGTCGGGACTGCTGTACCAGTCGGGCTGGGTGGGGTAGTGGGGGCCGTCGTAGACCTCCAGGAGGATCGACTCCTCCTCGGCGAGGGTCGGGCCGTGCAGGCTGCCCTTGGGGTTCCAGTAGAAGGAGCCCTCGGTCAGGGTCAGCCCCGTCGGCACGTAGATGTAGCGGCCCTTGAGACAGAACATGAACTGGTTCGAGGCGTGGGAGTGGCGTGAGGGGATGCCGGAGCCCTTCTGGAACCGGACCAGGGAGATGGAGGCCCCAGTGTCCTCGTTGCGCCACAGCGCCTTGTGGGTGAGCCCGGCCAGGGTCTTGTCCAGCCACTCCAGATCCTGGGTCTGGAGCAGGACTTCGCGGAAGCGGAACAGCGCTTCGCCGTTCGGGCCCTCGGCCTTCTGCTCCCGGGAGCGGTCGGGGCCCTCACCGCCGTAGTCGGCGGGTTCAGAGAGGTTCTCCGCCCATTCCTCGGCGGACACCGCGTCCGGGCGTGGGGGCGCGGGCACCAGGGTGGGTTCAGTCATGGGTGTGTTCCTGGGCGACGGTCGTGGCGTTCTCGCCGAGGTCCTTCAGTTCGACGAGGCGGCTGCGGTACCGGGTGGTGCCGCGGTTGGTGAGCATGTGGATCTCGCCGGGCTCGCGGTAGACGACACCGCCGGCCGGCTCGTGGACCAGTCGGGGATCGCCGCCGGCCAGGGCGTCGATGCGGTTGTCGGCGGCTTCGAGGGCGATGACGAGGTAGGGGTTGAGGTGCTGGTGCCAGGGCTGATGGGCGCCCGGCTCCAGGGTGATCTCCCAGACCCGTACGTGGGCGTTCTCGAAGACGATCTCCTGGCCGACAGGGGCCAGTTGGACCTCGGAGCCGTCGGGGGCGAAGGCGCTGGTCATGACGTGCTGTTCTCCTGACTGGACATCAGATCCGGGGGACCGGGCGGCCCGTGATCCGCTGGCAGAGCTCCGCCGCCTTGTCGTGGTCGCCGTCGCGGTCGTAGGGGACGAGGGCGGCCACATGGCCGTCGGGGCGGAGCAGGACGAGGGTGTCGTCGGGGACGCCGAAGCGTTGCCGTACCCGCTCCCCCGGGTCGAAGAGCGCCCGGTCGCGCAAGCCTGAGTCGTGCGGGGCGTCCCAGCGGCTGACGGCGAAGTGGCGCAGCGCCGGGGAGTTCTGGGGCGGGATCGCGGGGCGGCGGCGAGTGTCGGTGAAGTACAGGGCCACGAAGGAGTCGGCCGCCAGGTCATGCAGGTGCACCCGTCCCTCGGGGCCGAACAGCGGCAGGTCGGGAGCGCGGTCGCCCGGGACCACTGGCAGCGGGCGGTCGCCGTTCTTCACCATCGACCAGTCACCGGAGCCGTCCACGTCCAGCCGGACGCCCAGCAGGGCTCGGGTGAAGGCGTTGCCCCAGTCACCCTCGGTCATGGCTTCGACCGAGCCTCTTCTGCGGTCCATGTAGGCGCGGGCGGCCTCGGCCATCTCGCCGCTGCCCTGGATCGCGACGGGGGCCTGTTCCTTCTCGTACCCGGAGAGCAGCGACTCGTCGGCCCAGCCGCGCCGCACCCAGGCGAGCCGCCAGGGCAGGTTGGAGGCGTCGAGGACACCGGTGTTCAGGCCGAGCGCCCACATGGGGGTGATGAGGTGGGCGGCGTCGCCCATCAGCAGGATCCGGCCGTCCTGCCAGCGGTCGGCGACCCGGTGGTGGACGGTGTAGATGTTGGTGCCGAGGATCTCCAGGTCCTTGACGTCGCCGATGAACCGGCGTGCCTTGGCGGCGAGTTCGTGCCGTTCCGGCTCCGGACGGCCCGCGGCGAGCGGATAGAGGAAGCGCCAGCAGTGGGGCTGGCGGACCAGGATCATCCACTCCTCGGGGTCGCCGAAGTAGGCGAGGTAGGGGTAGTCGCGGGGGTTGTCGACATCGAGGTCTGCCTTGAGGTCGACCAGCATGTAGCGCTCTTCGAGGGTCTTCCCCTCGACGGTGATGCCGAGTTGCTCGCGCACCTGGGAGCGGCCTCCGTCACAGGCCAGCACGTGCCGAGCGGCTACGGTGCGTTCCCCGGCGGGGGTGTCCAGGCGCAGTTCCACGTGGTCCTCGTGCTGGGTGAAGGAGGTCAGCCGGTGGCCCATGTGCAGGATGCCGGGCGCCTTCTTCTCCAGGGCGGTCCGCAGCACCGGTTCGAGGTGGTGCTGGGGGATGTTGATCACGAACGGGAAGCGGGTGTCCTCCGTCAGCTCGGCCGTCCGGACACTGAACGTCGAGACGTTGGTGGCCCGGTCGAGGTCGCCGATCTCGTCGATGCGCAGGGACGCGCCCAGCACGTCGTCCAGCGCGCCGTAGCGGTGCAGCACTTCGAGGGTGCGGGTGAGGACGGTGCCTGCCTTGGTGTCGAGGGAGAGCCGGTCGTCCTCCTCGAACACGACGACGGGGACGCCGTGATGGACGAGGCCGAGGGCGGTGATGAGGCCGATGGGTCCGGCGCCGATGACGGCGACGGGAAGGTCGTCGTAAGCGGCCGTCACGGGGTCACTCCTTCCGTGCTGGTGCTGAAGGCGCGGTCGCGGGTGAGGGTCGAGCCGGTCATGGTGGCCGCGTCGGAGAGGAGGAAGAGCAGGGGACCGACGACGTCCTCCGGGGTGCCGATGCCGGTGGTGCGCTCCCAGTGCTCGCGTTCGCCGCCAGTGGGGTTGGCGGCCCGGAACTGCGGGGTGTCGATGACGCCGGGGAGGACGGTGTTGACACGGATGCGGTCGTCGGCCACCTCTGCGGCCAGGGATTTGGCGAACGGGATCAGCGCGCCCTTGCTGGCCGCGTAGGCGGATGCCTCGGCGCGGCCCATGTGGGCCAGGCCCGAGGCGAAGACGAGGATGGCGCCGGACCGGCGCTCCCTCATGTGCGGCAGGACTGCCTGGCAGCTCCACAGCACTCCGTCGAGGTTCACGGACAGCGTGCGCCGCCACTCCTCTGGAGAGGTCTCGGAGACAGGCGTGCGCGGCTGTACGGCGGCCCCGGCAACCAGGGCGTCCACGCGCCTGTGGTCCGCGACGACCTTCTGTACGGCGGTGTGGACGGCGGCGCGGTCGGAGACGTCGATCGCGTACTGCTCGATACCGTCGATGCCGTCCAGTTCCTCGGCCGGGGTCACGTCGAGGACGATCGAAGTGCCGCCGGCGGCGGCGTAACCGCGGGCCAGGGCGGCACCGATGCCGCGGGCGCCGCCGGTGACGACGAGTACCTCGCCCGAGGCGTCGAAGAGGGCTTTCATGACGTCAGGACTCCTGTGTTTCCGGTTGCTCCGGGTCAGCGGCGGGTGATGCGGCGGCGCGCGCCACGGATGAGCTGTTGGGCCACCAGGTGCCCTGAGCCGCCGCCGAGGCCGGGGCCGGGATGTGTGGAGGCGCCGATCTGCCACAGGCCGGGGACCGGTGTGGCGTGCCGGGCGGCGCTGGGCAACGGGCGCCACAGCAGGTTCTGGTCGAGTTCAGCGGAGCCCCCGTAGGGGTCGCCGGCCACCGCGTTCGGGTTGTACGCGGCGAGGTCCGCGGGCGTGACGGCGTCCCAGGCGAGCACCTTGTCGTTCAGGTCGGGCGCGTGGCGGGCCACGCGGGCCAGGACCCGGAGCGTGTAGCTCTCGGCCAGTTCCTTGGTCCAGCCGCCGCTGATGTCCAGTTCGCCGGCGGCGTCGCCGACCGGCTCGTACGGCAGCTCCTGCAGCTGGATCCAGAGCGCCGCCGCGCCCTCGGGGACCCGGGACGGGTCGAGGACGTGCTGCTGGCCGACGACGACCGTGGACCTGCGCGGCAGCAGGCCCGCCTCCGCCTCCGCGCAGGCGATGGCGGTGCTCGCGGATCCGTCACTGAAGTGCAGCAGTGGTACGGCGGCCAGACGGTCGTCGTTCCAGGTCGGTGGGGCGGAGAGGGCCACGTGGATCTGCATGGCCGCGCGTCCGTGGCGGAAGCGGCGGGCCTGGTCGCGCACCACGGGCGGGACGGGGGCGTCCGGCGGCAGCAGCTCGCCGTACAGCGCGCTCGGGGTGACGGAGGCGAGGACGGCGCGGCGGGCCAGGATGGTGTCGCCGCCGGCGACGACACCCGTGGCCCTGCCTGCTGTGACGAGGATCCGCTCGACCGGCTGTCCGGTGCGGATGTCCACCCGCAGTTCCGTCAGCAGCGCTTCGAAGGCGCCCACGAAGTTGTCGGCGCCGCCCGCCACCACAGGCAGTCCGAAGCCGTGGAGCGTGGCCGCGAGGATGGGCAGCATCAGGCCGCCGGAGGCGTGGTCCGGGGAGAGTCCGGCGTGCAGCAGCCAGGGCGCCCACAGCAGGTCGGGCTCGTCGCCGAGGAACTCGCTGCGGGCGTAGGAGCGGCCGCTGGTGAGGGCGGCGCGCAGCCATGCCTCGGTACCGGTGAACCGCTCCCGGCGCACCAGCCGGGCGACGGACTTCAGGATGCGCGGCGAGCGGAGGTCGCCGCCGAGGAAGCCTCCGATGGCGTCCGCGTTGTCGAGGAAACGCTGCAGCATGGCGAGGTAGGCGTCGCGGTCCGAGGCGTGGGCGAAGCCCTCCGTCGTCGTCCCGGGGTCGCGGTGCGCGAGGACCACGCGCCCTTCGTCGGTGACGGTGCCGGTGACGAAGCCGTCGGTGTTGCGGTACTCGAGGCCGTGGCGGTGCAGTTCGTCGCCGAGCAGGGCGTAGGCGCCGCCGGACACGAACAGCGGGTGCCACGAGGAGTACGTGTCGTGCCGGTACCCGGGGATGGTGCGCTCCTCGGTGGCGATGAAGCCGCCGATGCGTTCGCCGCGTTCGACCAGGGCCACCGACCAGCCTTCCTTGGCCAGTTCGGCCGCGGCGACCATGCCGTTCACACCGGATCCGACGACGACGGCGTCGACCATGCGTGCCATGGATGCTCCTCGGAATGGTTGTCGGAGGCTTCTGCTCACGAGAGACGGCCCAGGGCGACGCCGAGCGATGTGGCGGTCTCCCTCAGCGCGGCGAGGACGCCGGCGTCGAGCGGTACGCCGGCGGTAGTGGCGGAAGCCTGTCGCTCGGCCTCCAACTGGCCGGGCAGCAGCAGCCGTTCGGTGTCGGGTGCCTTGGGCGAGCCGGTGATCTGGTCGCGGAGTGCGGCGACGCGCTGCTCGAACTCGTCTCGGTCGCCGAAGGCGGCGACATCGAGGGCGAGGAAGAAGTGCGCGCAGTCGTTGGGTGTCGATGGGTCGGCGTACAGGCCGCGCACTCCGCCTCCGAAGGAGCCGCCGGAGAGCACGCCGGTGAGGACGTCGACGACGAGGGCGAGTCCGTAGCCCTTGTGTCCGGCCGCCGGGAGGAGCAGGCCGGCCAGGGCCTCGGCGGGGTCCGTTGTCGGGGTGCCGCCGCGGTCGGTGGCCCAGGTGGGCGGGATCTCCCGGCCTTGCTGGGCGGCGAGGCGGATCTTGCCGAGTGCGGCCTCGGAGAGGGCCATGTCCAGCAGGATCGGCTCGTCGTGGCCGGTGGGGACTCCGACGGCGAGCGGGTTGTTGCCCACGACGGCGGCGGCTCCGCCGGGGGCGGGCATCAGCGGACGGGTGTTGGCAGCGGCGATGCCGATACAGCCTGCGGCGGCGGCTGTTCGGGCGTAGCGGTAGGCCCCGCCGAAGTGGAACGCGTGGCGGACCGTGACCGCCCCGATCCCGTAGGTGTGAGCCTTGTCGACGGCCAGTTCCATCGCCTGGTCGCCGGTGAGCTGGCCGAGAGCGTGCCCGGCGTCCAGTACGGCGACGGCGCCTGCGTCAGAGACGACCTTGGCGCTCTCCCGGGTGCTGACCGAGCCCTTGCGCAGCCGCTCGATGTACATCGGCACGAGCAGCACGCCGTGCGAAGGGGTGCCGCGGAGATCCGCCTCCACCAGGCTCCGGGCCACCGTCGCCGCGGCCCGGGGGGAAAGGCCCGCGGCTACGAACACCGTGCCGACGGCTTCGGTCAGCCAGTCGGGCGGGACACTAATACGGTCGCTCATTCGGGATCTCCAGGGGGTGGCCGGCGTTTCGGAAATCCCATGGACATCGCCGGCATTTCCGGGCGGCCATGCGGATGCCAAGAAATTAGAGGCGGGTGAATTGATCGGCTATCCGCTGAACGCGGGCCGCCGTCCACTTTCCGCGGGGTCCGCAGGATTCGGCGAGGTTCGTTGTCCGGACGGCCGACGGCGCTCGGTGTCTCTGTCACCCTGTGGTCGTGTCCCCGGTCGTGGTGTAGCCGATCACGGTCCGTCGCTTCCGCTTTGGAGCCGTCCGGTACGTGGCGCAGCCAGCCGTCGTGCGATCACCGCTGGTCCCGGCCCGGCGAGCCTCAACAGGGCCTCCGGCGAGGGCGATTCGGGCCGCGACCTGGGGATTCCGTCAGCTTGATCGGCTACCCCACTCGGCGGGACGCCATCCACCCTGTCGGGTCGTCTCCGCGGCGAGGTGGGCCGGCGGCCCGGTCTGCCGGCAGTCAGCCGCGGAGCGTCTGCGAGGGGTGCTCCCCGAAGCGCTCGCGGTAGGCGATGGCGAAGCGGCCGGGGTGGAAGAAGCCCCAGCGGTAGGCGACGTCGGTGACCGTCAGCGTGCCCGGTGCCGCGGCCTTCAGTTCGGCGCGCACCCGGTCCAGCCGGACTTCACGCAGATACGACACCGGGGTCGTCCCCACGTGACGGCGGAAGCCCTCCTGCAGGGCCCGTACGCTCACCCCGACCGCCTCGGCCACGTCCTCCACGGTCAGCGGCTCGGCGGCGTGGCACTCGATGATCTCCATGGCCTTGCGGACGGAGGGCGGCGCGATCCGCGGTGCGTCCTCCCCGTGCAAGGCGGAGCTGTAGTTGTGCGGCTGGGCGAGCAGGAGCTGTGACGTCAGCAGGAGTTCGAGCTGCTTGACGATCAGGGGCCGGCCGAGCATGCCGTCCGGGTTGTCCACATCGCGGCGCAGCATGTCGACGATGCCCAGCCAGGAGCGGGCGGCGGGTGTGGTGAGGTCCATGCCGAGGTCGAAGCGCAGGGGCATCCGCGGCTGCCGGCCGAGCAGCTTGCCCAGGTGGTCCTCCAGCGCGGTCCGGCGCACCCAGACGATGAGCTGGGGGTTGCCCTCGTGCCAGCGCATGGCCAGATGCTCCATGGGGGCGGGCACGGAAGCCAGTTGGGGCGTCGAGATGATCTGCTCGCGACCGCAGGCGATCTGGGCCGACCCGGCGAGCGGGATCTGAACCAGGTAGAAGTCCTCCAGAGCGCCCGGCGTGATCACCACTTCCGCCCCGTAGTCCAGGTAGTACAGCCCGGTGTCCGCGAAGGAGACCCCGTGCATGCGGGCGTCGAGCCGTCCCGACCGGCCGACGACGCGCAGGTCGTGGGGGCAGAAGGCGCGTCCCACCTCGGCCCGTGCCTCCTCCACCTCCGCGGTGCGGAAGCGCTCATGCCGGCGGAGCGGGAGCACTTCGCTGGACGACATCCGAACCTCCGGGCGGGGAGCGGGATCCGGACAGTGCGCCGCGTGATGCGGATAGCGGCTCTGCACTGCCGCGCCTAATTTTTCGGCAACTCCCGACGAAGACCAGGAGACAGCATGAGTGGATTGTCGGTCAAGACTGCGCTTGTTACCGGCGGGTCAACGATTATCGGGAAAGCGGTCGTCCGCGCATTTCATGCGGCGGGGGCGAATGTCGTCGTCGCGGACATCGACAAGGACGGCGGCCTGGAATTGGCGGACGAAATCGGGGAGGGCATTCTCTTCGTCTCTGCCGACATCACCGACGACGCGCAGGTGGCCGACCTCGTCGAGCGTGCCGTCGAGAGGTTCGGCCGGCTGGACATCCTCGTGAACCTCGCCTGCTCGTATGTCGACGACGGCTTCGCTTCCACCCGCGAGCAGTGGCTGACGGCCCTGGATGTGAACGTGGCGAGCGCGGCCCTGCTGGCCAAGGCGGTCCATCCGCACCTCGTCGCGCAGGGCGGCGGCGCCATCGTCAACTTCACCTCGATCTCCAGCAAGGTCGCGCAGCCCGGGCGCTGGCTGTACCCGGTGAGCAAGGCGGCCCTGGTGCAGCTGACCCGCAACATGGCGGCTGACCTGGCGGCCGACAACATCCGCGTCAATTCCGTGAGTCCCGGCTGGACCTGGTCGAAGGTCATGGATCAGCTGACCGGCGGCGACCGAGCGAAGACCGACCGGGTCGCCGCGCCCTTCCACGCCCTTGGCCGGGTCGGCGACCCGGAGGAGGTCGCGGGCGTCGTGCGGTTCCTCTGCTCCGACGAGGCGTCCTTCGTCACCGGCGCCGACTGGGCCGTCGACGGCGGCTACTCGGCGATCGGCCCGGAGGGTCTGGTCCCGGCGATTCCCCAGCTCGCGGAATGACGAGGGCGCGCCCACCGCCACCGGCACGACCGGAGACCCCACTTCACTTCAGTTCCGGACCGGAGGTCCACACCATGCGCAAGATCACCATAATCGGGGCCGGGCAGGCCGGCCTCCAGCTCGGCATCGGGCTGCTGGGCCACGGCTACGACGTGACGGTCGTGACCAACCGCACCGGACAGCAGATCCGCGAGGGCCGCGTGATGTCCAGCCAGTGCATGTTCGGCACGTCCCTCGCCCACGAACGCAACCTCGGCCTGGACCTGTGGGACGAGGTGTGCCCCCCGGTCGAGGGCATCTCCTTCACCGTCCCGGACGGCCAGGGCGGCAAGGCGTTCTCCTGGGCCTCCCGCCTCGACGCGGCCGCCCGTTCGGTGGACCAGCGGGTCAAGATGCCCGCCTGGCTGGAGGAGTTCGAGCGGCGAGGCGGCAAGACCGTGCTGCGGGAGGCCGACGTCGAGGACCTGGAGTACTACGCCCGCGAGTCCGACCTGGTGATCGTCGCCGCGGGCAAGGGCGAGATCGCCGGTCTCTTCGAGCGCGACGCCCAGCGGTCCGTGTTCGACGCCCCGCAGCGCGCCCTCGCCCTGACCTACGTCACCGGCATGACGCCCCGCGACGACTTCTCCACCGTCAGCTTCAACATGATCCCCGGCATCGGCGAGTACTTCACGTTCCCCGCGCTGACGACCACTGGGCCCTGCGACATCATGGTCTTCGAGGGCGTGCCTGGCGGCCCCCTCGACTCCTGGAAGGGCATCACCTCCCCCGAGGAGCACCTGGCCCACTCCGTGGACCTCGTGCGCACCCACCTCCCCTGGGAGGCCGAGCGCCTCGGCGACGTCCGGCTGACCGACCCGAACGGCATCCTCGCCGGCCGCTTCCCGCCCACCGTGCGCAAGCCCGTCGGAAAGTTGCCGTCCGGCGCGCTCGTCCTTGGCCTCGCCGACGTCGTCGTCCTCAACGACCCGATAACCGGCCAGGGTTCCAACAACGCGAGCAAGTGCGCGGCGTCGTACCTGGCGAGCATCCTGGAGCACGGCGACCGCCCGTACGACCGCGCGTTCCTGCGGGAGACCTTCGAGCGCTACTGGGACTACGCGCAGTACGTGGCCACCTGGACCAACGCCCTGCTGGGCGCGCCGCCCGAGCACGTGCTGAAGCTGCTCGGCACGGCGGCCGCCAGCCCGCGCATCGCCCGCCGCTTCACCAACGGATTCGACGACCCGCGCGACTACTTCCACTGGTTCATGGACCCCGTGTCGGCTGAGAACTACCTCGCCACCGTGGTGGCCTGACACGCCCTCAGGAGGGGAGTACGTCATGAGGAGCATCGCCGTCATCGGTGCGGGGCAGTCCGGGGCCCAGCTGGCGCTCGGCCTGCTGGACCGCGGCTACGACGTCACCCTCGTCACCGACCGGGGGCCGGACGAGGTCAGGCACGGCCGGGTCATGTCCAGCCAGTGCATGTTCGACACGGCCCTGCGCACCGAGCGCGCGCTCGGCCTGGACGAGTGGCAGCGGGACTGCCCGCAGATCACGGGCGTCGCGCTGTCGCTCGTCGGCATGGACGTCGGCATGGACGTCCGCTGGCAGTCGCCGCTTGACGCGCCCGCCCAGTCCGTCGACCAGCGGGTCAAGTGCGCGGCCTGGATGGAGCGTTACGAGCAGGCCGGCGGCAAGCTCGTGGTCCGGCCGGCGTCCGTGGCCGACCTGGAGGAGTACGCCCGTACGCACGACCTGGTCGTCGTCGCGACCGGCAAGGGCGAACTGGGGCGCGTCTTCCCTCGCGACCCCGAGCGCTCTCCGTACGACCGCCCGCGCCGCGCCCTCGCCCTCACCTACGTCACCGGCGCGCGCCCCCGGCCCGGTGACGCCGTGGTCGACCTGAGGATCGTCCCCGGCGTCGGCGAGTACTTCACCTTTCCCGCCCTCACCGTCTCCGGCCCCTGCGAGATCATGGTCTTCGAAGGGGTGCCGGACGGCCCGATGGACTGCTGGGACGACGTCCGCACTCCCGAGCAGCACCTGGAGCGGTCGCTGGAGATCCTCCGGCGCTTCTTCCCGGACGAGTACGAGCGCTGCCGTACGGCGAACCTGACCGACGAGCAGGGCGTACTGCGCGGACGGCTCACCCCGACCGTGCGCAGGCCCGTCGCCCAGCTCCCCTCGGGCAGGCATGTGCTGGGCATGGCCGACGCGGTGGTGCTGTGCGACCCGGTCACCGGTCAGGGCTCCAACAACGCGGCCCAGGCGGCCGAGCACTACCTGGACGCCATCCTGCGACACGGCGACGAGGAGTTCACGCCCGCGTGGATGCAGCGCACCTTCGACGGCTACTGGCGCGGCTGGGCGCAGTGGTCGGTCGCCTGGACCAACTCCCTGCTGGCCGGACTCCAGCCGCACCAGCGGCAGTTGCTCGCCGAGGCGGCCGGGATCCCGGCGGTGGCGGGCGCGGTGGTGAACGGGTTCGACGATCCGCGCACTCTCTACCCCTGGTGGGCCGAGCCCGCCGAGACTGAGCGGCTGCTGGCCGACAAGCGCGCCCAGGGGCAGTCCGCCTTCGACGTACGGGATCTGCGGCGGGCGCTCGGCCACTACGCGACCGGCGTCACCGTGGTCACGGCCCGTGCCGCCGACGGCCGCAAGGTCGGGATGACGGCGAACTCCTTCACCTCGGTGTCGCTGGACCCGCCGCTGGTGCTGTGGTGCCCCGGCAAGAACGCGCCGAGCACACCGGACTTCACCGCGGCGACCCACTTCGCGGTCAACATCCTGGCCGCCGACCAGCACCATCTCTCGCGGCAGTTCGCCACTCCGGCCGACGACAAGTTCACCGGCGCTCCGATCGGCGAGGGCGTCGCCGGAACTCCCGTGCTGGACGGGGCGGTTGCCCGGTTCCAGTGCCGGACGGTGCAGTGCCTCGACGTCGGCGACCACATCGTCATGATCGGCGAGGTCGAACGGTACGACGCGCCCGGCGGGGACCCTCTGGTCTTCCACTCGGGCAGCTACCGCCTCGCAGCCAAGCACCCGGACCTGTGAGGCCCCGATGATCCTTCCTCCCCTGCGCTACGTGCGCCCCCGCACCCTTCCCGAGGCAACCACCCTGCTCACCGAGATCGAAGGATCCGCCGTACTCGCCGGCGGCCAGAGCATGATCAACGCCCTGAAGCTCGACCTGGCCCAGCCGACGGCGCTGGTCGACGTCCATCGCCTGGACGAGCTGCGCGGCATCGAGGTCACCGCCGACGGCACGCTGGTCATCGGCGCGGCCGTCACCTACGCCGAGATCGCCGCCTCCCCCGTCGTACGGCGACTGCAGCCGTCGGTGGCCGAGATGGCCGCGGGACTGGTGGACCGGCAGGTCCGCAACCGGGGCACCATCGGCGGCAACTGCTGTCTGAACGACCCGACCAACAACTTCCCCCCGCTGCTCGCCGCGCTCGGAGCCTGGTTCCATACCGCGTCGGCGGCGGGCCGGCGCAGCATCACCGCCGACACCTTCTTCTCGGGAAGCCTGGCGACCTCGCTGCGCCCGGGTGAGCTGCTGACCTCCGTGCACATCCGACTGCTTCCGGTCGGTACCCGCGTGGTCCATCGCCACCTCCAACTCGCCGCCGATTCCTGGGCGTTGGCCCGGGTGGTGGTCCGGCTGGACGTGATCGACGACGTGGTGGACGGCGCGCGGGTCGTGCTGGGCGCGGTACCGGGCTCACCGCTGCGGCTGACCGCGGTCGAGGACGCCGTCACCGGGCGGCAGGCGGACGCCTCACTGATCGAACCGGCTCTGGCGGCGTTCGACGGGTCCGGTGTGGAGGCGGTTGGGGACGCCCACGCCTCGGCCGCGTACCGGGTCGAGATGGCCGGGGTCCAGCTGCGCCGGGCAATCGAGTCCGCCGTGGAGCAGGACGGGGAGCACGACGTGGAGCAGGAGACGACAAGGAGCACAGCGGCATGACCATCGCCGACGCCACAAACACCAGCAGCACCACCACCGACATCCACGCGATCGAGGTCACCGTCGACGGCCGCCCCGAGCAGGGCACCGTCTCCTCCCGCACCCTCCTCGTCCACTGGCTCCGCGACGACCTCGACAAGCGCGGCCCCAAGATCGGCTGCGACACCGGCAACTGCGGTGCCTGCACGGTCCGTTGGGATGGCCGACTCGCCAAGTCCTGCATGGTCCTGGCGGTCCAGGCGGACGGCACGGACGTGCGGACGGCGGCCTCGCTGGCCGACGAGGACGGCGCCCTCAACCCGCTCCAGCAGTGCTTCAAGGAGCACCACGCCCTGCAGTGCGGCTACTGCACCTCCGGGATGCTCATGACCGCCACCGACCTGCTGCGGTCCGGCGAGGAGATCACCGACCAGACGGTGCGTCGGGCGTTGAAGGGCAACATCTGCCGCTGCACCGGCTACGAGAACATCGTCCGCGCCATCCGCGCCGCCGCGGGCCAGGACGTGCCGAAGCCGCACGGCCACGAGGCCGCCGCTGTGGCTACCGCCGAGGCCGCCTCTGCGGCTGCCGCCGAGGCCTCTTCCGAGAAGGGCGAGGAGCAGTGACCAGCACGACGACCGAGAGCCCCACGAGCACCCGGGCCTGGACCGGCCGGGCCATGCCACGCAAGGAGGACGACCGACTGCTGCGTGCGGAGGGCGAGTTCGGCGACGACACGCCCGTGCACCGCCTCGGCTACGTCTTCTTCGTCCGCTCCCCCTACGCGCACGCCCGCATCACCGGCATCGACGTCTCCGCCGCGGCCCGCGTACCCGGCTATCTCGGCTGCCTGCTGCCGGAGGAGGCGGCGGCGCTCACCGAGCCGTTCATGGAGATCCAGGGCCCGCCCGAGGGCGGCGAGCCGGAAGTGGACCGCTGCCTGGCCGGCGGGGGCGTGGCGCGCTTCGTCGGCGAGCCGGTCGTCGCGGTCGCGGCCGAGTCGCGCGAGGCCGCGCGGGACGCGGCGGCAGCCGTGGTGATCGACTACGAGCCGCTGCCTCACTTGGTCGACGCCCGCGACGCCATCGCCCCGGACGCGCCGGTCATCCACGCGCAGACCAACACCAACGTCGCATGGGAGACGGTGTACGACTGGGGCGACATCGGCTTCGCCCTCGAACACGCCGACCACGTCATCACGGCCGACGAGCTGCACTTCCACCGCTTCAGCTCCACCCCCCTGGAGTGCATGGTCGTCACCGCCCAGTACGACGCGGGGACGGACCACTTCACCATCACGGGCGGCTGCGCGATGCCGCAGATCACCACCCTGATGATGGCCTCCGCCATGCGGCACCCCGCCGAGCGCATCCGCATCGTCAGCAAGGACATCGGCGGCTCCTTCGGCGTCAAGATCGGCATGTACGTGCCGGCCACCGCCGTGGCCCTCCTGGCCCGCAAGCTGCGCCGCCCCCTGCGCTGGACCGAGACCCGCACCGAGCACCACTACATGGGCGGGCATGGCAACGAACGCTGGTTCCGCGACGTCAGGATGGCGGTGCAGAACGACGGCACGGTGCTCGGACTGTTGTACGACGCCCTGGACGACGTAGGCGCGTACACCCGTTACGAGCCGCTCGGCGGCGCCATCTGGACCCAGGTCGCGAACGCCTGCTACCAGCTCAAGCACGTGAAGGTCCACTACCGCACCGTCTACACCAACAAGGGCCCGGTCCACCCCAACCGCGGATACTCGCGGCTTCAGCACATGTGGGTCGTGGAGCGGATGATGGACATCGCGGCCCACAAACTCGGCTTCGACCCGGTCGAGTTCCGGCTGAAGAACTACGTGCAGCCGGACCAGTATCCGTACACGACGGTCAACGGCTGCGTCTACGACTCCGGGAACCTCCCCCTCTCCCTGCGCAAGGCCCTCGACCTCATCGACTACGACGACGCCCGCCGCCTCCAGCAGCAGATGCGCGGCAGCGGCAAGCGCATCGGGATCGGCATCGGCTCCACACTCGACTCGGGCACCAACAACTTCGCACAGGCTCGATTCATCAACGCCCACCTGCCGTTCGCGGGGAACACCGAGGGCGGCCTGGTGCGTCTCGGCGCGGACGGCTCGATCTACGCGGTCACCGGCGGAGTCGCCTTCGGGCAGGGCCACGAGACCACCGTCGCGCAGGTCGTGGCGGACCTGCTCGGCGTCGGCTACGACGACGTGATCGTGCACCGCGGAGGCGACTCCGCGCTGTCCGCGCAGACCGGCTTCTCCGGCTCGTACGCCTCGCAGTTCGCGGTGACGGGTATCGGCGCGATCATTAACGCGACCAAGAAGCTGATCCGCGAGATCCAGCTCGTGGCGGGCGCGGTCCTGGGCGCCGAACCCGAGGACATCGTGCTGGAGGGCGGGCTGGCCAAGGTGCGCGGCGACGCCGAGCGCGCGCTCCCGTTCGCCGCCGTGGCCGGCATCGTCCACTTCTCCCCCGGCTCCCTGCCGCCCGAGGTCGCCGACGAGGTCGGCCTGGTCGGCCGTGCCGTCTACCGTGCCCCCTTCGAACTGCCCGACCTGGAGCGCAAGTTCGGCAACCTGACCCTCACCTACGCCACGCAGATCCACGCCTGCGTGCTGGAGATCGACGAGGAGACCGGCCAGATCTCGATCCTGCGGTACGGCATGGTCGACGACTGCGGCACCCCGATCAACCCCATGGTGATCGAGGGCCAGGTCCACGGAGCCACCGTGCACGGCATCTCCGCCGCGCTCTTCGAGGAGTTCGGCTACGACGCGGGCGGCCAGCTCACCGCCGCCAACTTCTACGACTACCACGCGGCCACCGCGTACGACATGCCCAGCCTGCGCTACGACAACGTGGTGAGCCCCTCCCCGTTCACCCCGATCGGCGCCAAGGGCATGGGCGAGGGCGGCGGCGCCCCGCTGCACGCGATCTGCGCCGCGATCCAGGACGCCGTCGGCGACACCGGCATGATCCTCGACTCCCACAACTCCCCGGAGCGCGTGCTCCGGGCCCTGCGCGGCGCCGACGCCGAGAAGGTGAAGGTGGACTGATGCTCATCACAGGAGAGTTCACGGTCTCGGGGTCGGGGGCCGCACTGGCCGCGCTTGCCGCCCGCACCGAAGAGTTGTCGTCCGTCACCGCTCTCACCGAAGTGACGGTAAGTCAGGATGGCGCGGTGGACGCCCTGTTCAGCCCGCTCACGCCCTTCGGCCGGATCCCGCTGCGCACTCGCATCCGCGCCGAGCAGGCGAACTCCGAAGGCGCCGTGCTCGCCGTGCACGCCGTACGGGCCCAGCACGCCGTGGACGTGCGCATCCACCTGACCTTCTCCGCCGAGGAGTCAGGTAGCCGGGTCACCTGGTCAGCCGACCTGGCCGTACGGGGACCGGCCGCCAGCGTCAGCCAGCGCGTGGCCCGCCAGGTCGCGGCGCGGACCATCGGCGAGGTGCTGGAGAGCGCGGCGGCCCTGGCCTGACCCTGCGCGTCCTCTGAACCGGCTGCGGCAGGGGCCTCATCCGTCTCGTCGATCTCTTCGAGGCGAGAGGCTTCCTGCACCGGCTTCCACCTTGCCGAGGCCCACGCGGTGCGGCGCTGTCGGCAGCGCCGCACCGCTTCCCTCCCCGAAGCATCCCTGGCTTCCCTGCGCGATCGGATTCCCTTCCTTGCCCGGCATAGACCTGCACACCCACCTGGCCCCCCGGGTCGACGAGCCACCCGTCGGCCCGCCCGCCCTCTACCGCCCCGATCTCCTGGAGGAGTACCTCGACGAGGCAGACCTCGACGAGGCGATCGTGACGGTCCCTCCGCCCTTCTTCCGACAGGACCTGGACGAGCCGGAGGCACGCACCTGGGTCCGGTCCGTCAACGACGGCCTGCTCCAGGCCCGGCACGGCCACGACCGCCTCACGCCTCTTGCCTACCTCCCTCTCGAACACCCGGAGCTGGCCCTCGCCGAGTACGAGCGCGTGCGCGACGATGCGACATGGGCCGGCCTGACCGGCGCAGCCGGTGGCGGCTCCTACTCGCTCGCCGCCCCGGAACTCGCCCCTTTGTGGAGAGCCCTGGAGGACGACGGGCGCATGCTCCTTCTCCACCCCGGTGCCACCCCCGACCCCCGGCTCAACCCCTTTTACCTCGCCAACCTCCTCGGCAATCCCGGGGAGACCGCCCTGGCCGCCGCCCAACTCGTCTTCGGTGACGTCCTCGCGCTCCACCCCGGCCTGCGGTTCGTCCTGGTGCACTGCGGCGGGCTGCTCCCAGCGGTGGTGGGCCGATGGCAGCGCGGCGCCGACACCCACCGTCCGGGGGTCCCCGACCTGTCCGAATCGCCGCGCGAGTCCGTGCGCCGCTTCTACGTCGACTGCCTCGCCCACGACCCGGCCGTTGTCGACCTCGCCGTCACCACGTTCGGGGAAGACCGGATCGTCCTCGGCAGCGACTGGCCCTTCCCGATGGGCACCCGGGATCCACGGGCCCTCGTCGCGCACCGCGGCGAAGACTTCGTACACCGGGCCGAGACACACACAGCCCAGGCGGCGCTGGGTCGCCGCGCCACACAGCCATGCCTGTCTCCCTGCTGAGATTCTCGAAGATCAGCCGGTGGCCGTTCTTGTATCCGGACACTCACTCCGACGCCCGGGAATTCCCCGGGGGGTGCCTCTATGTCTTTCGTCAAGCGAGGCGTGGGGTTCTGGGTTCGTAGAAGGTGCCGTCGCGGAGCATCGCGAACAGCACGCTGATGCGGTGACGGGCCAGGCGGAGAAGAGCCAGCGTGTGGGTCTTTCCGCCGGCCCGGCACTTGTCGGCTCGACCATCGCCCGCTCCACCGACGGAGACCCGTTGCGCCCGGCCCGTGAGACCCAGCTGTGGAGCGTCCCGGGATGGATGCCCACGTCCTCGGCCACCTCCGGAATCGGCTTCCCGGTCTCCGTCACGATTCGTACCGCCCCTTCACGGAACTCGGCGTCGCGGATGCGCCTCCTGGATTCCCTGACCCCCAACTATCCCTACGTCAAAGTCTCCACAGTTCGAAAGGAGCTGCTGGACACACCTGACGCCCCAACAGAACGAGCGTCAGACGAGCGTCGAGGCTGTCTTGCGTCGGCTCTACGCAGGCCGGAGGAACAGCACTCGCCATTTCCCCGCTCACTGGTCGAAACCGCAGGTCGGAAGCACTCCTCCGGCACGCGGCGCACTCCACGTCGTGCGCCCACGGAAACATGTCGACGCAACCCGCCCAGATCCTGGGAAATCAGAAAACCAGCAGGTCAGAGCCCCTTTGCGGCAGACTCAAGAATGGCTACGCACTCCACGTGCGACGTCATCGGAAACAAATCAAACGCCCGCAGCATCCGCACCCGATACCCCCCTTCCCGGAAGTACCCCAGGTCCCGCGCCAGCGCAGCCGGATCGCACGCCACATACGCGATGCGACGCGCACCCAGGTCCGTCATGAGCCGGACCGTCTTCTTGCCGGCGCCCGCCCGCGGTGGGTCGAGGACGATCAGGTCGGCCTCGGTGATGCCGGTGCGCGGCAGCACCGCCTCGACCTTGCCGTGTTCGATGCGGACGCGGTCGAAGGCGGCGAGGTTGTGCCGGGCGTCTTCCACCGCGCGCTTGCCGGACTCGATGCCGAGCACCGCGCCCTTGTCGCCCAGGCGGTCGGCCAGGGCGCCCGCGAAGAGGCCGACGCCGCAGTACAGGTCGAGCGCCGTCTCGCCCTTGCGTGGCAGCAGGCCCTGCATGACCGCCTTGACCAGCGTGTCCGCGGACTTCGGGTGGACCTGCCAGAAGCCGCCGCTGCCGACTCGGTACGTACGGTCGTCCGCGCGCTCGCGCACGAACGGGCGGCCGTGGACCCGGTGGACGCCGCCGTCCTTCTCCTCCACGCGCATCACCGACACCGGCCGGTCCAGCTCCACGATCGGCAGGCGGGCGCCGGGCCGTGGCGTCAGGATCACCTGCCGGTCCTGGGAGCCCGTCGCCGCGATCGCCTCGATCGACTCCATCCCGGACCAGTCGCGCTGCTCGATGCCCAGCTCGCTGACGCCCGGCGCGGCGATCATGCAGTGCTCGATCGGCTCGACCTCGTGCGAACGGTGCCGCCGCAGACCGGCATGCCCGGCCTCGTCCACCGCGTACTGCACGCGCGTACGCCACGCGGGCACCTCACCGGCGGGCACCTTGTCGCCCTCGGCCGGCATCACCGTGCCGTCCCAGCCGGCCTCCTCGGGCGTCAGGCCCGCGAGCCGCTTCAGCTGCTCGGCGATCACCTCGCCCTTCATGCGGCGCTGCGCGCCCGGCTTGGCGTGTTGCCAGTCGCAGCCGCCGCAACGGCCGGGGCCCGCGTACGGGCAGGGCGCCTCGACCCGGTCCTTGGACGCCTCCAGGACGGTCACCGCGTCCGCGCGCAGGAAGCGCGAGTCCTCCTCGCCCTCCGTCACCCGCGCGACGACCCGCTCACCGGGCAGCGCGTGCCGGACGAACAGCACCTGTCCCTCGGACGTTCGGGCGATGCAGTGCCCCCCGTGGGCGACGGGCCCGATCTCGACCTCGTACTCCTGCCCCACGAGCGACCCCGCCGGCGTTTTCTTCGGTTCTGCCTGCATGGCGGGGTGACTCCAGATGCGAAAAGGGGGAACGGCCGGACAACAGCCCACCAGTCTACGTGGACGCCGCCCGGCCGTTCGACACGAGTCCGTCAGCCCTTGGGAGTGCTTTGCTCCTTGGGCCGCTCCTCCGCGG
The DNA here is from genome assembly GCF_043198355.1 of Streptomyces sp. NPDC048825. Lineage (NCBI taxonomy): Bacteria > Bacillati > Actinomycetota > Actinomycetes > Kitasatosporales > Streptomycetaceae > Streptomyces > Streptomyces sp. NPDC048825. The sequence goes on along the minus strand of NZ_JBICUR010000028.1, from coordinate 26,461 downwards.
GACCACGCCGCACCGAACCCGGCGCGTTCCACTCCTGCTGCTTCCGGGCCCGCCGCTTGGCCACCTCGGAGGACTCCAGCTGGTACGGCACGGAGGTCACCATCACCCCGGGCGTGAACAGCAGCCGCCCCTTGAGCCTGAGGGCGCTCTGGTTGTGCAGCAGTTGCTCGTACCAGTGGCCGACCACGTACTCGGGGATGATCACGCTGACCGCGTCGCGCGGGGACTCCTTGCGCAGGTTCTTCACGTACTCGATGACCGGCCGTGTGATCTCGCGGTACGGGGAGTCGAGGACCTTCAGCGGTACGTCGATGCCGCGCCGCTCCCACTCCTCCCTCAGCGCCTTGGTCTCGGCCGGGTCGACATTGACGCTGAGCGCCTCCAAAGTGTGCGAGCGCATCAGCTTGGCGTAGGCGAGGGCGCGCAGCGTCGGGCGGTGGATCTTCGAGATCAGGACCACCGAGTGGACGCGCGAGGGGCGTACGACATCGTCAGTCGGCCCTTCCGGCGCGGCGATCTCCTCGGCGACGCGGTCGTAGTGCTTACGGATCGCGGACATGATCGCGTAGAAGATCACCATGCCGAGCAGCGCCACCCAGGCGCCGTGAGTGAACTTGGTGACCAGGACGACGACCAGCACAAGCCCGGTGAAGAAGGCGCCGAAGGTGTTGATCGCCCGGGAGCGGTACATGCGGCGGCGCACGGCCTGGTCCCGCTCGGTGGCCAGGTGGCGGTTCCAGTGCCGGACCATGCCGGTCTGGCTGAGCGTGAAGGAGACGAAGACGCCGACGATGTAGAGCTGGATCAGCCGGGTCGAGTCTGCGCCGTAGACCCATACCAGCAGCCCGGCGGCGCCCGCGAGCAGCACGATGCCGTTCGAGAAGGCGAGGCGGTCACCGCGGGTGTGCAGCTGACGGGGCAGATAGCGGTCCTGGGCGAGGATCGAGCCCAGCAGCGGGAAGCCGTTGTACGCGGTGTTGGCCGCGAGGAAGAGAACCAGCGCGGTGGCCGCGGCGAGCACCACGAACATGAAGCTGCCATCACCGAAGACGGCTTCGGCGACCTGCGAGATCACCGGGTTCTGGACGTAGTCGGCGCCGACCGCGACACCGTTCTCCAGCAGGTCGGTCGCCGGGTGCTCGGCCATGCGTACGTTCGACGCCATGGCCAGGCCGATGATGCCGCAGAACATGGTGACCGCGAGCAGGCCCATCATCGCCAGCGTGGTCCCGGCGTTCTTGGACTTGGGCTTGCGGAAGGCCGGAACGCCGTTGCTGATCGCCTCGACACCGGTGAGGGCGGCACAGCCGGAGGAGAAGGCGCGCAGCAACAGGAAGACAAGAGCGAAGCCTGCCAGCCCTTGCTGCTCCGCCTCGATCTCGAAGCCGGCGGTCGGCGCCTTCATCGTGTCGTCGAGGACCAGACCGCGGAACGCGCCCCAGGCGATCATCGCGAAGACGCCGACCACGAAGACGTACGTCGGAATCGCGAAAAGTTTCCCGGACTCCCTGACCCCGCGCAGGTTCATCAGCGTGAGCAGCACGATGACAGCGATCGCGCAGAGCACCTTGTTCTCGATCACGAAGGGGATCGCGGAGCCGAGGTTCTCGATGCCGGAGGAGATCGACACGGCGACGGTGAGCACATAGTCGACGAGCAGCGCGCTGGCGACGGTGAGACCGGCCTTGGGGCCGAGGTTGGTGTTGGCCACCTCGTAGTCGCCGCCGCCGCTCGGGTACGCGTGCACGTTCTGCCGGTACGAGGCCACCACCGTGAACATCAGCACCACGACCGCGACCGCGATCCACGGGCTGAAGTGGTAGGCCGACACGCCCGCGATGGACAGGACCAGCAGCACCTCGCCCGGCGCGTACGCCACGGAGGACAGCGGGTCGGAGGCGAACACGGGGAGGGCAATGCGCTTCGGAAGGAGCGTTTCCCCCAGCCGGTCACTGCGCAGTGCGCGCCCGATGAGGATCCGTTTGGGCACGTCGGTCAGTTTGGACACGCTGAGGATCGTAAGCCGTCGGGGTATGGGGCGCCCACCCGCCACCCGACGTCTGCTCTACGAGTGAATTAAGCGACGGGTGATGCTGCGGGTTCCGGCACCGACGGCGTCCCCATGTCTATATGACAAAACCTCGCCCCCGACCCCCTCCTGGAGACCTCATGACGCAAGCCACCGCGGAACTCATCGGCGCCGCCGCCGCACTCCTCGGGCTCGGTGTCCTGACCCTCGTCAGCGTCCGCAGCATCAGCCGCCGCTGATCGCGACAAGGCCGTGGGCGAGCGTGCACAGGGGTGCCCTGCACGGACCGCGCGTGTGTAGCTTGGGCATCGGTCTGAGACCCTGTTCAAGACTCTGTTCAGCCTGAGCAGTAACTCCATGAGCAGTAACAATTGACAGCGGAAGGACGGTCGTGCACATCGTCATCATGGGCTGCGGGAGAGTGGGGTCCGCTCTCGCCCAGACCCTGGAGCAACAGGGGCACACGGTCGCCGTGGTCGACCAGGACCCCACCGCCTTCCGACGACTGGGCTCCGGGTTCGGCGGCCGTCGCGTCACCGGCGTCGGCTTCGACCAGGACACCCTGCGCGAGGCGGGCATCGAGGAGGCGGGCGCATTCGCCGCCGTCTCCAGCGGCGACAACTCGAACATCATCGCCGCCCGGGTGGCACGCGAGATGTTCGGCATCGAGAACGTCGCGGCGCGCATCTACGACCCCCGCCGCGCCGAGGTCTACCAGCGCCTGGGCATCCCGACCGTGGCCACCGTCCGCTGGACCGCCGACCAGATGCTGCGCCGGCTGCTCCCGTCGGGCGCCGAGCCGCTGTGGCGCGACCCCACCGGCGGGGTGCAGCTCGCCGAGGTGCACGCGTCGACGGTGTGGGTGGGCCAGCGGATCAGCCGGCTCCAGGACGAGACCGGCGTACGCGTCGCCTTCCTCACCCGGCTCGGGGAAGCGATCCTGCCGAGCTCGCAGACGGTGCTGCAGGAGGGCGATCTGGTGCACGTGATGATGCGTACGGACGACGTGGACAAGGTCGAGGCGGCGTTCGCCAAGGGCCCTGACGAGGAAGGCGGTCACTGATGAGGGTCGCCATTGCCGGTGCCGGTGCGGTGGGCCGCTCGATCGCGGGCGAGCTGCTGGAGAACGGGCACGAGATCCTGCTGATCGACAAGGCGCCGACCGCGATCTCGGTCGAGCGCGTGCCGCAGGCGGAGTGGCTGCTGGCCGACGCCTGCGAGATCACTTCGCTGGACGAGGCGGCGCTTCAGCGCTGCAACGTCGTCATCGCCGCCACGGGCGACGACAAGGTCAACCTCGTCGTCTCACTGCTGGCGAAGACGGAGTACGGCGTTCCGCGCGTCGTCGCCCGCGTCAACAACCCCAAGAACGAGTGGCTGTTCAACGAGTCCTGGGGCGTGGACGTGGCCGTCTCGACCCCTCGCCTGATGTCGGCCCTGGTCGAGGAGGCGGTCAGCGTAGGCGACCTGGTCCGCCTCCTCCGCTTCAGCCACGGCGACGCCAACCTCGTCGAGCTGACACTCCCCCCGGAGTCGGCCCTCGCAGGCACCCGGGTCGGCGACGTGGAATGGCCCGAGGACACGTCGCTGGTCACCATCATCCGCGGCACCCGAGTCCTCACGCCCACCCGGGAGGACTCCCTGGAGGCGGGCGACGAGCTGCTGTTCGTGGCAGCCCAGGCCAGGGAGGAGCAGCTGGAGGACCTGCTGTCGGTACGGCGGGAGGATGCGGTCGGCTAGTTCGCTCGGATACGAGGATGGGGGCGCCCGGAGATCTCCGGGCGCCCCCATCCTCGTATCCGAGCGTCAGCGCTTGCGGTGCTTCGGGCCGCCCGACTCGACTGAGTCCGTCGGGCCGTCCGTGAGGCGTTGGAGGGTCTCGTCGGCCAAGGGCTCCATTGCGTCGCCGAAACGCTCGGCCGTACGCCGGCGCTCCTCCTCGGCCTTCTCCTCCGCCTCCATCTCGGCGAACACGTCAATCGGCGCGGGCGCCTTCGCCAGGAACACCCAGGTCAGCCACACTGCCAACAGGAACGGCGGAATCTTCAGCGCGATCAGGACCCACCCCAGCTGGGTGGTGTCCGCCCACCAGTACAGCGGAAAGAGAATCGCGCACTTGGCGAGCAGAATCGCCCCCCACGCGTAACTCGCCTTCGCGTACGCCTTCTTGCGGCCCGGGTTACGCGTCCGCCAGGAGAGGTTCTCCTTGAAGACCGGGCCGAGGATCAGGCCGATCAGCGGGACGCCCGCGAGGGTCGTGATGATGTACGCGAGGCCCAGGCCCAGCGTGTAGAGCATGCCCGGCAGATAGAAGTCCTTGGCGTTGCCGGTCATCATCGCGAAGACCACGCCGAAGGCCACCCCGAAGACACCGCTGAAGGCGTGCTTGACGGTGTCCTTCATGACCAGGCGCACCACGACGAGCAGCACGGAGACGCCGAGGGCCGCGATGGCCGCGGAGTGCAGGTCCTTGTTGACCGTGTAGATCGTGACGAAGAGCAGGCCGGGCAGGACCGTCTCGATCATGCCCCGCAGACCGCCGAACGCCTCGAAGAGCGCGGCCTCCGTCACCGCCCGCGAGTCATGGGCGTCGTCTTCGGTCGGCTTGTCGAGCGACGTCACCGGCTACTCCCGTCCGAGGGGTCTGAGTTCGTACTTCGGGTTGAACAGCACCCGGCGGCCCCGGCTCATCGAGATCCGGCCCGATGCGATCAGCTTGCGCCCCGGTTCGATCCCCACGATGGAGCGCCTGCCGAGCCACACCACGTCCAGGGCGCCCGAACCGTCGAACAGTTCGGCCTCCAGAGCCGGGACACCGGCCCTCGGACGCAGCGTGACCGTGCGCAAGGTACCAGTAACGGTCACTATCTGTCGGTCATGTGCGTCACCGATACGCGTACACCCGGTGGTCTCGGTGTCCTCGCGCAGTTCCTCCGACTCCAGGTCCTCCTGCGACGAGGAGAGCCGGTCGATCATCCGCCGGAACCGGCCCGGCGGCCTTTCGGAACGGGGAACAGCACTCATGCCTGAAGCGTACCGGGGGCCGCTGACAGCTTCGTACCCCCTAGGCTTACCCATAGAACTAACGCTCGAATCGATACCCCATCCCGGGCTCCGTGATGCTGCATCTCCCGGGGGCAACCCCCGGACCCCCGGCCGCCTCGCAGCTCACCTCTCGAACCGGTACCCCATCCCCGGCTCCGTGATGAAGTGCCGAGGATGCGAAGGGTCCCCCTCCAGCTTGCGCCGCAGCTGGGCCATGTAGACGCGCAGGTAGTTGGTCTCCGTGCCGTACGACGGACCCCAGACCTCCTGGAGCAGCTGCTTCTGGCTGACCAGGCGGCCCGTGTTGCGCACCAGCACCTCCAGGAGGTGCCACTCGGTCGGGGTGAGGCGCACGTCGCGGCCTGCCCGGTTGACCTTCTTGGCGGACAGGTCGACCGTGAAGTCCTCCGTCTCCACGATCACTTCGTCCTCGCCGCCCCCGTTGGGCTCCGCGCGGCGGACGGCGGCCCGCAGCCGGGCCAGCAGCTCGTCCATGCCGAAGGGCTTGGTGACGTAGTCGTCGGCGCCCGCGTCGAGGGCCTCGACCTTCTCGTCCGAGGAGTGCCGGGCCGACAGCACCAGGATCGGTACGCGCGTCCAGCCGCGCAGTCCCTTGATCACCTCGACGCCGTCCATGTCGGGCAGGCCCAGGTCGAGCACGATCACGTCGGGGTGGCGGGCGGCCGCGAGCTGGAGCGCGGTGGCGCCGTCGGGAGCCGCGTCCACCTCGTAGTTGCGTGCCTTGAGGTTGATCAGGAGGGCTCGGGTGATCTGCGGCTCGTCGTCGACCACGAGGACGCGGGTCATGAAGCCTGCCTTTCCGGTTGTGCGAGTTCTGCGGGTCGTACGGCACCGGACGGGCCCGCCCGGACGGTGAGCACCATGGTCAGTCCGCCTCCGGGAGTGTCCTCGGCGTCGAGGGTCCCGCCCATGGCTTCGGCGAAGCCTCGGGCGACCGCGAGCCCGAGGCCCACACCGGCGCCGCGCGGGGCGTCACCGTAGCGCTGGAAGGGCGCGAAGATACGCTCCTTGGCCTCGTCCGGGACGCCGGGCCCGCGGTCCACCACCCGCACCTCGACCCGGTCTCCGAGCGTGCTGGCGGCCACCAGCACCCGCTCCCCGTCAGGGCTGTACTTCACCGCGTTCTCAACGATGTTGGCGACCGAGCGCTCCAGCAGCCCCGGGTCGACGGCGACCATGGGCAGGGTCTCGGGGACGTCGAGCTCCACGCTGTCCTCGGGTACGCCGCCCAGCGCCATCGGGACGACCTCGTCGAGGTCGATCTCGCGGATCAGCGGGGTGACGGTGCCGGTCTGCAGCCGGGACATGTCCAGGAGATTGCCCACCAGGAGGTCAAGTCGGTCGGCGCCCGCCTCGATCCCCTCCAGGAGCTCGGCCTCGTCCTCCTGAGACCAGGCCACGTCATCGGACCGCAGGGACGACACGGCGGCCTTGATCGCGGCCAGCGGGGTGCGCAGATCATGGCTTACGGCGGCCAACAGCGCCGTACGGATGCGGTTGCCCTCGGCCAGCGTGCGGGCCTGCTCGGCCTCCTGCTGGAGGCGCCGGCGGTCCAGTACGACGGCGGCCTGGGCGGCGAAGGCGGCCAGCACCCGGCGGTCCTCAGCGGGCAGCACCCGGCCGGACAGGGCCAGCGCCATGTGGTCGCCGACCGGCATGTCGACGTCTGCGTCCTCCGGCCGGATCGGCGGCTGCGGGCCGACACTGGCCGCGCAGGTCCACGGCTCGACGTCGCTCGTACGTTCCAGCAGGGCCACCGACTCCATGGCGAAGGTCTCGCGGACCCGCTCCAGCAGGGCGTCGACGCTGGTCTCGCCGCGCAGCACGCTGCCCGCCAGGAAGGAGAGGATCTCCGACTCGGCGCGCAGCCGGGCCGCCTGATGCGTACGCCTGGCCGCCAGGTCCACCACCGATGCCACCGACACGGCGACGCCCACGAAGATCGCCAGAGCGAGGATGTTCTTCGGGTCGGCGATCGTCAGCCGGTGGAAGGGCGGCGTGAAGTACCAGTTCAGCAGCAGGGAGCCGAAGGCTGCTGAGGCCAGCGACGGCAGCAGCCCGCCGAGTAGCGCCGCGGCCACCGTCAGCGTCAGGAACAGCAGCATGTCGTTGGTGAAGCCGAGGTCCGCGTCGGTGTGGGTGAGCAGCACCGTCAGCAGCGCCGGGCCGCCGATCCCGGTCAGCCAGCCTCCGATGATCCGGGACCGCCCGAGCCGCGCACCCCGGGCAACGGGCAGACCGCGCCCCTTGCCGACCTCGTCGTGCGTGATCAGGTGTACATCAAGGTCGGGGCCCGACTCGCGGGCGACCGTGGCGCCGACGCCGGGCCCGAAGACGTACTGCCAGCCCTTGCGGCGGGAGACACCGAGCACGATCTGCGTGGCGTTGACGCCCCGCGCGAACTCCAGCAGCGCCGAAGGGATCTCGTCCCCGATGACGTGGTGGAAGGTACCGCCCAGGTCCTCCACCAGGGTGCGCTGGACGGCCAGTTCCTTGGGCGAGGCGGACGTCAGACCGTCGCTGCGCGCGATGTAGACCGCGAGCACCTCACCGCCGGCGCCCTTCTCCGCGAGCCGGGCGGCCCGGCGGATCAGCGTCCGGCCCTCCGGACCACCCGTCAGCCCCACCACGATGCGTTCACGGGCCTGCCAGGTGGAGCGGATGCCGTGCTCGCCCCGGTACTGCTGGAGGTACTCGTCGACGCGGTCGGCGACCCAGAGCAGGGCCAGCTCGCGCAGGGCGGTCAGGTTGCCGGGGCGGAAGTAGTTCGACAGGGCCGCGTCGACCTTGTCCGGCTGGTAGATGTTGCCGTGCGCCATCCGCCGCCGCAGCGCCTGGGGCGACATGTCGACCAGCTCCATCTGATCGGCCCGGCGCACCACTTCGTCGGGGACGGTCTCCTTCTGCCGTACGCCCGTTATCGACTCGACCACGTCACCCAGCGACTCCAGGTGCTGGATATTGACCGTCGAGACGACGTCGATGCCGGCCGCGAGCAGTTCCTCGACGTCCTGCCACCGCTTGCCGTTGCGGGAGCCCGGGACGTTCGTGTGGGCCAGTTCGTCGACGAGCGCCACCTGGGGGCTGCGCGCCAGCACCGCGTCCACGTCCATCTCGGTGAAGAACGAGCCCCGGTACTCCAGCTCCCGGCGCGGGATCTCCTCCAGGCCGCGCAGCATCACCTCGGTCCGCGGCCGGGCGTGATGCTCGACGAAGGCCACCACGCAGTCCGTGCCCCGCTCGACGCGACGGTGCGCCTCGGACAGCATCGCGTACGTCTTGCCGACGCCCGGCGCCGCACCGAGATAGATCCGAAGCCTGCCGCGTCCCATGGGTCCCATTGTCTTCCCGTAACAGCCGCACACGCTGCGTCGACCTTACGGCCAATCATCGGCGCCCAAGCCGCGGAAGGCGGGCCCGGAGACGTCTTTGACGCAACCCTGATGCGCGCCCGCTCCTCGGCACCGGTTCAGTGCTCGACGATCTCGCCGTCGCTCAGTTCCAGCACCTGGTCCGCCAGGTCGAGCAGCGCGGCGTCATGCGTGGCGACGAGCGCGGTGACCTGCTCGCTGCGGACGACCGCGCGCAGCAGCTCCATCACAGCGAGGCCGGTCTCCGCGTCGAGCTGGCCGGTGGGTTCGTCGGCGATGAGGAGCGAGGGCTGGTTGGCGAGAGCGCGCGCGATGGCCACCCGCTGCTGCTGACCGCCGGAGAGCTCGCCCGGCCGCTGCGCCGCGTGATCGGCCAGGCCGACCAGGGCGAGCAGCAGCTCGACGCGCTCCTCGCGCTCGCGCGGATGGGCCCGGCGCAGCCGCAGCGGGACGCCCACGTTCTCGGCGGCCGTCAGGATCGGGATGAGCCCGAAGGACTGGAAGACGAAGCCGATACGGTCCCGGCGCAGCCGCAGCAGCCCCTCCTCACCGAGCCCGGACAGCTCGAGCCCGTCCACGGTGATCCGGCCGTCGTCCGGCTCGTCGAGCCCGCCGACGAGGTTCAGCAACGTCGTCTTGCCGGACCCCGAACGGCCCTTGAGGGCGACGAGTTCGCCGCGCGGCACGTCGAAGGACACCCCGCGCAGGGCGTGTACGGCGGTGGCTCCGGTCCCGTACGACCGGTGGACGTTCTCGACGCGCACCATGGTCTCGGTGGCGATCGCACCGCTGCCGCTCATCCGTTCCTCCCCCGTCGGCCGGGCGCCAGTATGGTCACCGGGCACCCGTCCCGGCAATGGTGTGGCACGTCCTGCGCGTCAGCCGCACCGACAGCCCGGAACCCACATATGACCATGGGCCGCACCCGGCGAAGGTGCGGCCCATGGTCGTGAGTCCGTGTCTACTGGTCGTGCATCCGTAGCTACCGGACGCGTCTACCGGACCTCGGTGATCTCCGGCCCGCGCTGCAGCTGCCCCATGCCTCCGGAGAAGCGGGAACCCGCCTGCTCCTCCTGCTGGACACCCTCGGCGACCATCTGCGCGTCCTCCGGCAGCTTCAGCACGATCGGGTCGCGCGGGGCCATCGGGCCCTCGCCGCGGACGACGACCGTGTCCCGGAAGATCTGCTCGAGCAGCCCGGCGGCCTGCGGCTGCACCGCGCCCTGCCCGGAGATCACTCCGCGCAGGAACCAGCGGGGACCGTCCACGCCGACGAACCGTACGACCTGGAAACCGCCGGTCCCGTCCGGCAGCTGCACCGGTACCTGGGCGCGCAGCTCCCAGCCCAGCGGGCCCTCGACCTCGTCGATGACACCGCCCTGCTGGGTGATGCCGGTGGCGATCTCCTCACGAACCTCGCCCCAGATGCCCTCGCGCTTGGGGGCGGCGAAGGCCTGCAGCTGGACGGCGCTGTCCTTCAGCACCACGGTGGCCGCGACGATGGCGTCGCCCGCGACCTCCACGCGCAGTTCCATGCCGTCGACCCCGGGCACGAAGAGGCCGCCCAGATCGACCCGGCCCTCGGCCGGATCGCGGACCTCCGAACTGTCCCAGGGACCGTCGGGGCGCGGCTTGGGTTCGAGCCGTACGCGCTCCTGCTCTGCGTCGTCCGTCTCAGTGTCGACTTCCTCAACTACGCCGTCGACCTGCTCGGCCTCGCTCGCCGCGTCCTCGGCGGCACTGCCCTTCTTGCGACGTCCGAACACGTCACTGTCCTTCCCGGTCGGATACGACCGAAGCGTATCGATTCCCACCCGTTGTGCCGTCCACCGCGGCATGGCCGCCGGTGGACCCGAAGCCCCCTGCGGCCCGTGTCGAGTCGGGAAGCTCCGCCACCTCCTGGAAGCGCACCTTCTCGACCTGCTGGACGACCAGTTGGGCAATCCGGTCGAAGCGCTCGAACCGCACGGACTCGCGCGGGTCGAGATTCACCACGATCACCTTGATCTCCCCACGGTACCCGGCATCCACGGTCCCTGGGGCATTCACGAGAGCGACTCCGCAGCGGGCGGCGAGCCCGGATCGCGGGTGCACGAAGGCCGCGTACCCCTCGGGGAGTGCGATGGACACTCCGGTGGGCAGCACGGCCCGCTCGCCGGGCGCGAGCTCACGGCTTTCGGTCGTCCGCAGATCCGCGCCGGCGTCGCCGGGGTGCGCGTATTCCGGAAGCGGTACGTCCGGATCGACGCGCTTGATCAGCACATCAACGGGGCTCGGGGGCACGGGTCGGGTCACGGGTTCACCTCGAAGGCGCGAGCTCGCCGGACCTGGTCCGGGTCGTTCATGGCCGCCTGGATCTCCTCCTGGCGGCCGTTGTCGACGAAGTGGTCGACCTTGACCTCGATGAACAGGGCGTCCGCGCGGACCGCGACCGGGCCTTCGGGGCCGCCTATCCGGCCGGTGGCCGTGGAGTAGATCTTCCGTCCGGCCACCGCCGTGACCTCGGCCTCCAGATGCAGCACGGTGTCCACGGGGACGGGCCGTACGAAGTCGGTCTCCAGGCGACCGGTCACCGCGATCGTCCGCAGCAGCCAGTTCAGCGAGCCGAGCGTCTCGTCGAGAGCGCTCGCGAGGACGCCGCCGTGGGCGAGACCGGGCGCGCCCTGGTGGGCGGTCTGGACGGTGAACTCGGCGGTGATCCTTACGCCTTCGCCCGCGCGGGCCGCGAGGTGCAGCCCGTGCGCCTGTCCGCCGCCACAGCCGAAGCAGTGCTCGTAGTGCGCGCCGAGCAGTTCGCCGGGGGCGGGCGCGTCCGGGTGCCGCACCGGTGCCACGGCGTCGGCCGGGGGTCGCAGGGTCGAAGAGGTACCACTCACAGGCGCAGACCTTACCTCCGCGTCAGCGGCCCGTAGGCACCGTGGCAGGCTTGGCTTCATGCAGCTCTCCGCCTCGCCCTACGAAGAACGTCTGACCGCGCCCCGCACCTGGTGGCTCGTCTGCTTCCTGGTCGGCGTCTCGATGGCGCTGATCCTGCTGCCGTTCGGCGTGCTGCCCCTACTGGGCGGCCTGGCCGGCGGCACGGCGGTCGCGGCGGTGGTGGCGAGTTCGTACGGCTCGGTCCGTATCCGTGTGGTGGGCGACTCGCTGATCGCGGGCGACGCGAAGATCCCGGTGTCGGCCCTGGGCCAAGCCCATGTGCTCGACGCCGAGGAGACACGCGCCTGGCGCACGTACAAGGCGGACCCGCGGGCATTTCTGCTGCTGCGCGCCTACATCCCCACGGCCCTGCGGGTGGAGGTCACGGACCCGTCGGACCCGACGCCCTACCTGTATCTGTCCACGCGGGAACCGGAGCGCCTGGCGGCGGCGCTTGACGCGGCGCGTGCGGCGTAGGCCTTTCCGCGAGGGTCTTTCTACGAGTTGCTCGCCCCGGCTCGGCTTTCCAGCTTTCGGCAGGCCGTCGTGAGAGCCGCGTGAGAGCCGCGTGAGAGCTCAGTGCCCCAGTTCCTTGGGGTTGTCGCTCATGTCCAAGGGGTCGGCGGGCTTCTCCAGGGGCGGCAGTGCGGGCAGGGCGTCCCAGGGGACCTGGGTCTTGCGGAGGTCCGTGCGGATGCGGTCAGCGAGTCTTCTGGTCTCGCGGCGGTTCATCGCCGCCCCGACGGCGGCGCCCACCAGGAACGGCATCAGGTTCGGCAGGTTCCTGATCGTCCGCTTCATGATCCGCTGGCGCAGCTCGCGCCTCAACTGGATCCCGAGAGCGGCGTTGACCGTCGACGGCTTGGCTACGTCGATGCCGCGCTCCTCCGACCACGAGTTCAGATACGTGGTCGTACGTTCCTTCAGATTGCCCGGCGGTCGCTGACCGTAGACCTCGTACAGCTCGGCGATCAGCTTCAGCTCGATGGCGGCCACGCCGGTGATCTCGGCGGCCAGTTCCGTGGGCATCGCCGGTGGTACGGGCATCATCGCGGCGGCGCCGACCCCCGCGCCCACCGTCGCCGTCGCGTTGCACGCGCCCGCGACCAGCTTGTCCGCGAGCTGCTCGGGACCCAGGCCGGTGAACTGCCGCTGGAGCGTCGCAAGGTCCCGTACGGGGATCCGCGGGGCGCTCTCGATGATCCGGTCCGTGAGGTAAGCCAGGAACGCCCTGGCCCTGCTGCCGCCCCAGCGGACGCCATCCCTCACCCCGTGCCCGACGGCGACCACCCGCCGCTTGGCGACAGGCGCCTTCTTGTCCGACACCTCCAGGGCACCGGAGGCACCTGTCACGTCCGCTGCTTCGAGCGAGGCCTCACGGCCCCGCTCGTCGTCACCTACGCCGTCCGAAGACGGACCGGCCGCTCCCTGGTCATGAGAACGGCGCTTCCAGGGCGGGGTCGAGCCATGCACGGCCGACCCTGCCTCAGTCGCAGTCGCGGCAGATCGGCTGGCCGTTCTTCTCGCGGGCCAGCTGGCTGCGGTGGTGGACCAGGAAGCAGCTCATGCAGGTGAACTCGTCCTGCTGCTTCGGCAGCACCCGTACGGCCAGCTCTTCGTTCGAGAGGTCCGCACCGGGCAGTTCCAGGCCCTCGGCGGCCTCGAACTCGTCAACGTCGACCGCCGAGGTCGACTTGTCGTTCCGACGGGCCTTCAATTCCTCAAGGCTGTCGGAGTCGACGTCGTCATCGGTCTTGCGTGGGGTGTCGTAATCCGTAGCCATGTCGCTCTCCCCCTCTGGGTGTCTGTGGTGTCTCAGCGCTCGTAACGCGTGAGAGGCCGGACTTGTGCCCGACCTGAGGCGGAGATTTTGCCTCACATCAAGGTCTGTTACTCAATCGACACCCAACCGAACTCAGCAGTAGTGATCGGCTTGGATGGCGAACGGGACCGTACACGGTCCTCACGCCGCACTTCAAAGGCGTCTCACCAGTACTTCCCGTCATGAAGACCATCGAAAACCCGGACTTTCCCGGCTTTCCGCCAACCTTCTTGATCACGGAGAGTAGATGGCCAAAAATTCGCCTATGTGATCGATCACACATGAATCTCCTGGGCTGCTGCCCAGAAAATTCCGCGCAAAGCGAACAACGCCGTTTGTCGGCGACATGTTCTCAGATGGGCAGGGTGACTCGCATCACCAGGCCACCCCCTTCACGCGGCTCGGCGCTGATGTGGCCGCCGTGGGCACGGGCCACGGACCTGGCGATCGACAGGCCGAGCCCCACACCTTTGTCGCTGCCGGTCCGCTCGGTCCGCAGCCGCCGGAACGGCTCGAAGAGGTTGTCGATCTCGTACGCCGGCACCACGGGCCCCGTGTTGGACACCACGAAGATCGCCTGGCCGTGCTGCGCCTGTGTCGTCACCTCGACCCAGCCGTCCTTCGGCACGTTGTACCGGACGGCGTTCTGGACCAGGTTCAGCGCGATCCGCTCCAGGAGTACGCCGTTGCCCTGGACGACTACGGGGGCCCGCTCCCCGCGGATCGCCACTCCGTTCGCATCTGCCTCGGCGCGCACCTGGTCGATGGCCTGCGAGGCGACCTCGGCGAGATCGACCGCCTTGCGCTCGATGATCTGGTTGTCACTGCGGGCCAGCAGCAACAGCCCTTCGACGAGCTGTTCGCTGCGCTCATTGGTGGCGAGCAGCGTCTTGCCGAGCTGTTGCAGCTCCACGGGTGCCCCCGGATCGGAAAGATGCACCTCCAGGAGCGTGCGGTTGATCGCCAGGGGCGTACGCAGCTCGTGCGAGGCGTTCCCGACGAAGCGCTGCTGGGCCGTGAACGCCCGTTGCAGCCGCTCCAGCATGTCGTCGAAGGTGTCCGCCAGCTCCTTCAGCTCGTCGTCCGGACCGTCCAGCTCGATACGGCGCGAGAGGTCCGAGCCGGCCACCGCGCGCGCGGTGCGGGTCATCCTGCCGAGCGGCGCCAGGACACGGCCGGCCATCGCGTAGCCGAAGGCGAAAGCGATCACCGCGAGACCCAGCAGGGCCAGGAGGGAGCGACTGAGCAGGTCGTCCAGGGCGTGCCGGCGCTGGAGGTTGACGCACTCGTTCATCGCGCTGTTGAACTCGCTGGGCGGAGCGCTTTCGGGAAAGTTGCACGTCTCGCTGGCGACCTTGCCCTCGACGATCTTGAAGGGCAGATTGCTGCCGACATCCAGGGCCTGCGCGGCGAGAAGGTAGATGATCGACAGCAGGAGGATGCCTGCTATCAGGAACATCCCGCCGTACAGCAGCGTGAGCCTTATACGGATGGTCGGGCGCAGCCAGGGGAACGGCAGCTCCGGCCCTCGAGGATCCCAGGTGGGCTTCGGGGGCGTCTTCGGGGGTGCGGGTGTCGTGGCCACCACAGATCAGATCCGGTAACCGGAGCCGGGAACGGTCACGATGACCGGCGGCTCGCCGAGCTTGCGGCGCAGGGTCATCACCGTGACGCGCACCACATTCGTGAACGGGTCGGTGTTCTCGTCCCAGGCCTTCTCCAGGAGCTGCTCGGCGGAGACGACGGCGCCCTCGCTGCGCAGCAGCACCTCCAGGACGGCGAACTCCTTGGGGGCGAGCTGGACCTCCTTGCCGTCGCGGAAGACCTCGCGGCGGTTGGGGTCCAGCTTTATCCCGGCACGCTCCAGGACGGGCGGCAGCGGCACGCTCGTACGGCGGCCGAGGGCACGCACGCGTGCCGTCAGTTCGCTGAACGCGAAGGGCTTGGGGAGATAGTCGTCGGCGCCGATCTCCAGGCCCTCGACACGGTCGCTGACGTCACCGGAGGCCGTGAGCATGAGCACGCGTGTGGGCATGCCGAGCTCGACGATCTTGCGGCAGACGTCGTCGCCGTGCACCAGTGGGAGGTCACGGTCGAGGACGACCACGTCGTAGTCGTTGACGCCGATGCGTTCCAGGGCGGCCGCACCGTCGTACACGACGTCGACGGCCATGGCCTCCCGGCGCAGTCCGGTGGCCACCGCATCGGCGAGCAGCTGCTCGTCCTCGACGACGAGTACGCGCACGTCGCTTGTCCTTCCTCTGTCCACCCGCGTAGCGCGCTTCGGCGCACACCGGTGGGGTCTGTCGGGGGTGAGACCTCCATCCTGCCCTTTTCGGCCATAAGTCGGCTGTAAGACGGGTGAGAGGGGGGTGAGAGCCCCGGGAATGCGAGATTTTCTCTTCCGGTTGAGGTTTCCGCGGAAGGGAGTGCGGGGAGGACGGCTTTACACCCCGCGATCACGCTCTGCATGTGCCACACCACCATGTGGTACGCCACCAGCCGCTTCCGCAGAGCGGACGTGGGTGTCCGGCACCGTCGCCGCCCAGCACGGGCAGCGCTGGGCATCCACAGGAGACGTGATCGCCCCTTCCGAACGGCACACCCCCGTGCCACCGACCCACGACCCAGGACGAGGGGGCGCAGCATGGACGCATTCACCGCAGGACTTCTGCAGCGCATAAAGGCTACCGAGTCCGACCTGACGCGGGCTCGCGAGACCGGCGACGACTTCCTCGCGGAGGTCGAGGAGGCCGAGCTCGACGACCTCCGCCGCCTCGCCGCCGAGCACGGTGTGGAGGTCAGCGCGTCACGCGTCTGATCAGCTCGTACGAGAGCGGGGCCCCGGCAGATCCAGACCGGGGCCCCGCTTCGTTGTTGTACGCGGCGTCAATCGCCTGTTGTACGCGGTGTCAGTCGTGCCAAGCGCCCAGTTCCTCCAGGCGCCTCTGGAGCGGCTCGAAGAGGCCGGGTGGGGCCGCGACGGTCAGGTCGGGTGAGAGGGGCTCTCCGGGGCGGCCGCCGGTGAGGGCGCCCGCCTCCCGGGCTATCAGGTCACCGGCCGCGTAGTCCCAGGGGTTCAGCCCGCGCTCGTAGTAAGCGTCCAGGCGGCCCGTCGCCACATCGCACAGGTCGATCGCGGCCGAGCCGCCGCGGCGGATGTCCCTCACCTCCGGAATGAGCTGCCGGACCACCTCGGCCTGCCGGGACCGGCGCTCGGCGAGATAGCCGAAGCCGGTGCCGACGAGGGCCAGCCCGAAGGCGGGGGCGGGCCGCACGCTCGC
This sequence comes from Streptomyces sp. NPDC048825, assembly GCF_043198355.1. Classification (NCBI taxonomy): domain Bacteria; kingdom Bacillati; phylum Actinomycetota; class Actinomycetes; order Kitasatosporales; family Streptomycetaceae; genus Streptomyces; species Streptomyces sp. NPDC048825. The sequence goes on along the minus strand of NZ_JBICUR010000028.1, from coordinate 9,973 downwards.
GGGGCGGTCGTTCACATACGCGCCCTCGCCCAGGACGGCCCGGTAGGTCTCGCCGCGCATCGGAGCGTGCACCACGCCGACGACCGTCTCGCCGTCCTTGCGGGCCGCGATCGAAACGGCCCAACTAGGCAGCCCATACAGGTAGTTGACCGTTCCGTCGATGGGGTCGATGACCCACTGGATCCCGCTGCTGCCCTCGACGCTGGCGCCCTCCTCGCCGAGCACGCCGTCGTCCGGCCTGAGGTCGGCGAGCAGGCCGGTGATCAGCTTCTCGGAGGCGATGTCCATCTCGGTGACGACATCAGCGGCGCTGGACTTGGTCGCGGCCACGCCGAGATCGTCGGGGCGGCCGTCGCGCAGGAAGGCGCCCGCGTGGTGCGCCGCGTCGAGCGCGATCTGCAGGAGTTCGGCCTTGAGCGGGTCGCTCGCGGTATCGGTCACGGTGCTCCTCAGGCGTACGGGCTGTCGGCACCCGCGGCGGCGGGCTTCGGGGCGCGGGCGGGGCAGCAGCCCACAGGGCACACATCATGGCTCGGCCCCAGATCACCAAGGGCACAGGGCTTCACGTCACGCCCGCTCTCGGTGGCGGCCCTCTCCATGACGAGCTCACGGACCGCGGCGGCGAACCGCGGGTCGGCGCCCACGGTGGCCGAGCGGCGCACCGGCAGGCCCAGCTCCTCGGCCTTGGCCTTCGCTTCCGTGTCGAGGTCGTACATGACCTCCATGTGGTCCGAGACGAACCCGATGGGCGCCATCACGACGGCCGGGACACCGGCGCCGTGCAGCTCCTCCAGGTGATCGCAGATGTCCGGCTCCAGCCAGGGGATGTGCGGGGCACCGGAGCGGGACTGGTAGACGAGCTGCCAGGGGTGGTCGGTGCCGGTCTCCTCGCGCACCGCGTCGGCGATCAGCCGCGCGGCGTCCAGGTGCTGCTTCACGTACGCACCGCCGTCACCGTGGTCCTCGACGGGACCGGAGGTGTCCGCGGAGGCGTTCGGGATCGAGTGGGTCGTGAAGGCCAGGTGCGCGCCCGCGCGGACGTCCTCGGGGAGGTCGGCGAGGGACTTCAGGACGCCGTCGATCATGGGCTGGAGGAAGCCCGGGTGGTTGAAGTAGTGCCGCAACTTGTCCACCCTCGGCAGCTCCAGTCCCTCGGCCTGAAGCGTCGCGAGCGATTCGGCGAGGTTCTCGCGGTACTGGCGGCAGCCCGAGTACGAGGCGTACGCGCTGGTGGCGAGGACCAGGATGCGCCGACGGCCGTCGGCGACCATCTCGCGCAGGGTGTCCGTCAGATACGGCGCCCAGTTGCGGTTGCCCCAGTAGACCGGCAGGTCCAGGCCGTGGTCGGCGAAGTCCTTGCGGAGGGCGTCCAGCAGGGCGCGGTTCTGGTCGTTGATGGGGCTGACTCCGCCGAACAGGAAGTAGTGCTGCCCCACTTCCTTGAGGCGTTCCTTGGGGATGCCGCGCCCCCGCGTCACGTTCTCCAGGAACGGGACCACGTCGTCGGGGCCTTCGGGGCCGCCGAAGGAGAGCAGGAGGAGGGCGTCGTACGGATGGGCATCGAGCGCGTCGGGCATGTCTTTGATCCTGCCACTCGTCACTGACAGTCGGGAAACGGCGGAATGACGGGGCGGTATGACGGGCCGGCACCGGCATACACAGGGACCCTGGGGCCCGTAAGCTGTATCGGCCACATTCACGCCTTACCGGATCCTCACCGGAGCCCCCGTGCCCAGCCCCTACCGCGCCCTGTTCGCCGCCCCAGGCTCCACGGGCTTCTCCGTCGCCGGTTTCCTCGGCCGGATGCCGCTGTCGATGATGGGCATCGGCGTGGTCACGATGATCTCCCAGCTCACCGGGCGCTACGGCCTCGCGGGCGCCCTCACGGCCACCCTCGCGCTGTCCGCGGCGGTGATCGGTCCGCAGATCTCGCGGCTGGTGGACCAGTACGGTCAGCGTCGTGTGCTGCGGCCCGCGACACTGTTCGCCCTCGCCGCGGCGGCCGGGCTGCTGCTGGCCGCGCACTTCGACTGGCCGGACGGGGTGCTGTTCCTGTGCTCGGCCTGCATCGGCTGCGTACCGAGCATCGGCGCGATGACCAGGGCGCGCTGGGCGTACCTCTACCGGGACAAGCCCGAGTTGCACACCGCGTACGCCTTCGAGTCCGTCGTCGACGAGATCTGCTTCGTCTTCGGGCCGATCATCTCCATCGGTCTGTCCACGGTCTGGTTCCCGGAGGCCGGGCCGCTCCTGGCGGGCTGCTTCCTGGCGGCCGGTGTCTTCTGGCTGACGGCCCAGCGTGCCACCGAACCCACGCCGCATCCCCGCGAGCACCACACCGGCGGCTCGGCCCTGCGCGCTCCCGGGCTGCAGGTCCTGGTGGCCACCTTCGTGGCGACGGGAGCGATCTTCGGTTCGGTCGACGTGGTCACGGTCGCCTTCGCCGAGGAGGAGGGCCACAAGGCCGCCGCGAGCGTCGTACTGGCCGTGTACGCGGCGGGCTCCTGCTTGGCGGGAGCCGTCTTCGGACTGCTGCGCTTCATGGGGGCGCCCGCCCGCCGATGGGTACTGGGCATCTGCACGATGGCCGTGAGTATGATCCCCCTCCTACTGGTCGGAAACTTGCCGTTCCTGGCCGTGGCGCTGTTTGTCGCGGGCCTGTCCATCGCGCCGACGATGATCACGACGATGGCCCTCGTCGAACGGCACGTACCTCGCGCGAAACTGACCGAGGGCATGACCTGGGTCAGCACCGGTCTTGCGGTCGGGGTCGCGCTCGGCTCCTCCGTGTCCGGCTGGGTGATAGACGCCGCCGGGGCGCGGGCCGGGTACGGGGTTCCGGCGGTCGCCGGGGCCGTCGCGGTCGCGGTCGGTTTCCTGGGGTATCGCCGGCTCAGCGGGCCGGTTCCGCAGCGGGGAGGGACCCATGAGCAGCACAGCGAGCGGGAAGAGCGGCACGTGGCGTAACTGGGCGGGCAATGTCTCGGCCCGTCCCGTACGGGACGTCACGCCCGCCTCGGTCGAGGAGCTCGCCGCCACCGTGCGCCAGGCCGCCGAGGACGGGCTGAGGGTCAAGGCTGTCGGCAGCGGGCACTCCTTCACGGCCGTCGCCGCCACCGACGGTGTGCTGATACGGCCCCAACTGCTCACCGGCATCCGCAAGATCGACCGCGCGGCGGGCACCGTCACCGTGGAGGCGGGCACCCCGCTGAAGCGGCTGAACGTAGCCCTGGCCCGCGAGGGGCTGTCGCTCACGAACATGGGCGACATCATGGAGCAGACGGTTTCCGGCGCGACCAGCACCGGCACTCACGGCACCGGCCGTGACTCGGCGTCGATCGCCGCCCAGATCACGGCACTTGAACTGGTCACCGCCGACGGCTCGGTCATCAATTGCTCGGAGAAGGGGACCGAAGAAGAACGCGCTGTCTTCGCGGCAGCCCGCATCGGACTCGGTGCCCTGGGTGTCGTCACCGCGATCACCTTCTCCGTAGAGCCCCTTTTTCTGCTCACGGCCCGTGAGGAGCCGATGACCTTCGACGAGGTCACCAACAGCTTCGACGAACTGCACGCGGAGAACGAGCACTTCGAGTTCTACTGGTTCCCGCACACCGGCAACTGCAACAGCAAGCGAAACAACCGAAGCGCGGGCCCGGAGAAGCCGGTCGGCAGAATCCGGGGCCTCTTCGAGGACGAGTTCCTTTCCAACGGCCTCTTCCAGGTGGCCAATTCGGTGGGCCGTGCCGTGCCCGCGACGATCCCGGCGATCGCGAAGATCTCCAGCCGGGCCCTTTCGGCCCGCACGTACACGGACATTCCCTACAAGGTCTTCACTTCCCCGCGCCGGGTGCGCTTCACAGAGATGGAGTACGCCGTCCCCCGCGCGGCCCTTGTCGAGACGCTGCGTGAGCTGAAGGCCATGATCGACCGCTCCCCCCTGCGGATCAGCTTCCCCGTGGAGGTGCGCACCGCGCCCGCCGACGACATCACGCTTTCCACGGCATCCGGCCGGGACAGCGCGTACATCGCGATCCACATGTACAAAGGCACGCCGCATCGGGCGTACTTCACGGCCGCGGAGCGGATCTTCACCGCGCACGAGGGGCGCCCGCACTGGGGCAAGCTGCACACGCGCGAGGCGGAGCACTTCGCCGAAATCTATCCGCGCTTCGGCGAGTTCACCGCCCTCAGGGACCGGCTCGACCCGGACCGGCGCTTCGGAAACGACTACTTGCGGCGGGTGTTGGGGACGTAATCGCGCCACAGGGTCGCGCCATCGCCAACTACACCAGAACGAGAGGACCTCGGAGGAGACTCAAGAGGAACTAAGAGCCGGAACAATCAACTTCGGTCGTGAAGATCGCGTGAAGATCGCCACGCACCGTGGCCACCGGAACGGTGTTCCCGGTGACCAACTCCCGACCCCCGCGAGAAGTTGGGCGGCGTGCCGATCCACGCAGGTGGCCCGAATGGAGTACTGTTGCGAGCCCTGGGTCCGGACACCCGCCAGGGCGTCCGGGGCCTTCCAGGACCGCCGTGAGGGGGCTCGTTGCACAGGGTGACGGAGTTTGTCACTTAGCGTTGCGAATAGGTAACCGTGCCATAACGGCGATCCAGGGCCAGCGCCCGACACGCCGGGCAACTCGGCAAGGTTGTGGCAGGCTGCACCCGGGCAGGCCACACTCGACTAGCGGAAGCAGCGACGCACGTGACGTCGGCAGGCACCACCCGGGAGGTCCCCATGCCCGAACTGCGTGTCGTGGCCGTCTCTAACGACGGCACACGGCTGGTGCTGAAGGCTGCGGACAGCACGGAGTACACGCTTCCGATTGACGAGCGTCTGCGCGCCGCTGTACGCGGCGACCGTCCCCGCCTCGGCCAGATCGAGATCGAGGTGGAGAGCCATCTCCGCCCCCGAGACATCCAGGCGCGTATACGCGCAGGCGCCTCCGCCGAAGAGGTCGCCCAGCTCGCCGGCATCCCCGTCGATCGCGTACGCCGCTTCGAGGGCCCCGTGCTCGCGGAGCGCGCGTTCATGGCGGAGCGGGCCCGCAAGACCCCGGTCCGCCGGCCCGGCGAGACCACCGGACCCCAGCTCGGCGAGGCGGTGCAGGAGCGGCTGCTGCTGCGCGGCGCCGACAAGGAGACCGTGCAGTGGGACTCGTGGCGCCGTGACGACGGCACCTGGGAGGTCCTGCTGGTCTACCGGGTCGCGGGTGAGCCGCACTCGGCGAGCTGGACGTACGACCCGCCACGGCGGCTCGTACAGGCTGTGGACGAGGAGGCGCGCTCGCTGATCGGCGAGTCCGACGACGACCTCGCCTCGCCCGAGCCCAGCTTCCCGTTCGTGCCGCGTATCGCCCGGCTGCCACGCGACCGCGAGCACCCGATGGACCGCGCCCTGGAGCGCCAGACGGAACGTCCCGTCCTGCCGGCCCAGTCTCCGGAGCCCGAGGAGGAGAGCATCAACGGTGAGCGGGACTCGCTCACCAGCCTCCTGGAGGCGGTGCCCAGTTTCCGCGGCGACCTGGTGGTGCCCGAGCGCCCCGCCCCGACCACGGAGATGCCGGCGGAGGAGGAGCCCGCCCCGGAGCCCGAGGCGGAGGAGCCCCCGGCGCCCGCGGCCTCGGCCGGTTCGGCGTATGCCGATGTGCTCATGCCGCGCTCGGTGGCCAGCCACCGTGACCGGCTCGTCGGCTCCACCGACCGGCAGGCCGAGGCGGACGGCGTCCGCCCGGGCCGAAGAGCAGCGGTGCCGAGCTGGGACGAGATCGTCTTCGGGACGCGTCGCAAGAAGCAGGAATAGGAAGCGGAAGATGTACGCGACTGGGGCTCGCACCACTTCGGGGCGAGCCCTTTTCGCTGCCGTGCGCCTCCTGTGGGCCGGGGCCGGTCTACTGCGGGTCGGGACCCGTCGCGACCGGGCGGCTCTCGTCCGCCGACCACTCCGACCAGGAGCCCGCGTACAACGCGGCCGGAATGCCCGCAACCTGAAGGGCGAGGATCTCGTGGGCCGCGGAGACTCCCGAGCCGCAGTAGACGCCGACTTCACAAGTACCGGTCGCGCCCAGGGACTTGAAGCGCTCCGCGAGTTCGGCGGCCGGGCGGAAGTGGCCGGATTCCGTCACGTTCTCCGTGGTCGGTGCCGAGACGGCGCCGGGGATGTGGCCGGCGATCCGGTCGATCGGCTCGACTTCGCCCCGGTAGCGCTCGGCGGCGCGCGCGTCGAGGAGCAGGCCGGTGCGGGCCAGGGCGGCGGCTCCGTCCGCGTCGAGAAGCGGCAGCGCGCCGGGCGACGGCAGGAACGTACCGGCGACCGGCGACGGGGCACCGGCCTCGATGGGGCCGTCCCAGGCCGCGAGTCCGCCGTCAAGGACACGCACCGACGGGTGACCCGTCCAGCGCAGCAGCCACCAGGCGCGCGCGGCGGCCCAGCCGAGCCCGCCGTCGTACACGACGACGTCCCGGTTCGCACTGACTCCGGCCGCCTGCATGGCCGCCCCGAAGACCTCCATGTCCGGCAGCGGATGCCGGCCGCCCGCCCCGGCCGGAGCTGCGAGTTCCGAGTCCAGGTCCACGAAGACGGCACCCGGAATGTGTCCCTCCTCGTATGCGGGACGCAGGTTCGGGCCGCCCAGTTGGTATCGGATGTCGAGCACCACCGGCGGCTTCGGTCCGGCCAGGGCGTTCGCGAGTTCGGCTGCGGAGATGATGGCGTTCATGGCCACCATCCTTGCGCACGGGGTGGCCGCATCGTCCAGGTCCGGCTACTCTGCCCGCCGGACCGGCCCGAGCACACGGCGTACGGGCCTGGACACAGGCTGTACAGCCGATGGACACCACCAGGCAACCGCGGGGATACGGATGGGACACAGCAAATCGGGCATCCTCCAGCCATGCGCAGCCGACTCGGCGCGCGGCGGCTGTGTGCGCGTTCGGAAGCGGAAGTGAAGCTGCCGGCGCTCTTAGGCGCCGAGGAAAGAGTGACGATGACCGAGGCACGGGGACCGGCCGGCCTGAACGGCACCGCACACACGCCCGGCACACCCTGCTGGGTGAGCCTGATGGTGCACGGGATGGCCGCGACCCAGGAGTTCTACGGAGCACTGTTCGGCTGGAAGTTCCAGCCCGGCCCCCAGCAGCTCGGCCCGTACGTACGTGCCGTGCTCGACGGCCATGAGGTGGCCGGGATCGGGCAGTTGCCGCCCGACCGTCATCTGCCCATCGCCTGGACGCCCTACTTCGCCTCGGACGACGTGGATCTGACGGCGGAAACGGTACGGGCTTGCAGCGGCACGGTCGGCGTCGGCCCCCTGGACGCCGGGGATGCCGGCCGTATGGCCATCGCCTCCGATCCCTCGGGCGCCGTCTTCGGCATCTGGCAGACCGCGGCCCACCTCGGCACGGGCATCACGGAGGTGCCCGGCACGCCCACCTGGAACGAGCTGGTCACGCGCGACTCCGCGAGCGTCGCCAAGTTCTACGACACGGTCTTCGGCTACGAGGAAGAGCCGGTCGCCTCCGCGGACGTCGACTACATCACACTGCACATCGAGGGCCGCCCGGTGGCCGGCATCCGCGGCGTGGGCCACGCCCTCCCCCGCGACCGGGGCCCGCACTGGATGACGTACTTCGAAGTCGCCGACGTGGACGCCTCCCTGACCGATGTCATCGACCTGGGCGGCCACGTCCTGAAAACGCCCCGCGACACCCCGCACGGCCGCATCGCCACGGTCGCAGACCCGGAGGGGGCGGCGTTCTCCCTCGTACGCACGAGCCACTGACGACGACTGCGTTTTCTACACGGCCTTCTGGGCGGCGAGAGCGAGCTTGCGGTGGGTGCGGACCATCATGGCGCGGGCCATGAAGGGGTGGACCCACTTCACTGCACCCCAGTAGAGCCTGGAGCGCCATGCGTTCGTCTTCACTGAGCTGCAGAGGGTGACGTACTTCTCGTCGATGACGATCGAAGCCCAGGCGTCGAGACCGGCTGTGCTCACGTCCATGAGTGCCTCGCCGTCCTGCTGCGCCGCGATCGGGAAGGCGTCACGCAGGATGCCCGTCCAGGCCGCCGGATCGCGCGGCATTCCGGGCCGCAGCTCCATGGCGTACGCGTCCTGATAGTCGGGCCGGTCCACGGCTGTCCTGATCAGTCGGGCGCCTTCGGGAAACCCCACCGCTACGGGCTTGTCCTTGAGCATCACGTACCTCCATACGCTGGCGTATGGACGACCATACGGTAGCGTATGGACATGGTGCAACGGCAGCAGACCAAGAAGGCCAGGCTCAGCGCCCGTGACTGGGCGGATGCCGCGCTCGCCGCCATCGGCGAAGGCGGCGGCCTCGCGGCGGTGGCGGTCGAGCCGCTCGCTGCCCGCCTCGGTGCCACGAAGGGCAGCTTCTACTGGCACTTCGGCAATCGCGAGGCACTGATCGAGGCCGCGCTCGCCCGCTGGGTCGAGGCGGACACCGAGGAGATCATCACGGCCGTGGAGACCGAGCCGGACCCGGAGAGGCGTCTGCGCAGACTGTTCACCGAGATCACCAAGCCGGCCACCGCCGATCCGCTCGAGGTATCGCTGCTCGCCAGCACCGACCACCCTCAGGTCGCCGCCGCGCTGCGGCAGGTCACCGAGCGCCGGATCGGCTACCTGGCCGGGCTCTTCACCGAACTCGGCTTCGCCGGGGACGAGGCACGGCGGCGCGGGCTGATGGCGTACAGCTTCTATCTGGGGCACACCCAGCTCGGCCATGCCGTGCCGTCCGCGCTGCCCGTACGCGAGGAGTTCCCCGCGTACTTGGAGGCGACGATGGATGCACTTCTCCGACGCGAGTAGCACGGCGAAGTCCGGTGTCGTACCGCACCCCGTAAGGGGCGCGGGGCTGTATCAATTTGCCGCTCCGCCGCGATGGGGGTCCCCCCGCTCGCGCGAAGTCGAGAGTGAGGGAGCGACCAGCCTCCACCGGCCCGCAGGTGCATCCCCGTTCTCCCAGCTGAGCGCTCACGCTGTGAGCAGGCCCAGTTCGACCGCGTGTACTCCGGCCTGGAAGCGGGACACGGCTCCCAACTCCTGCATCAGCTCGGCGACATGACGGCGATAGGTGCGGACCGACAGGCCGAGGCTCTGAGCGGCAGCCTCATCGGTGATTCCCGAGGTGAGGCAGCCGAGTACCTGGCGGGCGATCTCGGTCCTGCCGCGCGCGGAGACCCGGCGGTAGCTCTGCGCGGGTGTCGCGCTGGACCAAGCGCCGGTGAACAGGGTGTCCAGCGCCCGCAGCACCATCGGGACGCGGATGGTCACGGCCTGCGGGCCTGCCACTCCGAACTCGGCGCGCGTCAGGGCCATCCGCCCGTCCACGATCAGCACTTCCTGGTGCTGATGCGCCGAGATCCTGACGTCGAAGGCCGGCCGTGGGGGCAGGGACGCCAGGTGGCGCCGGACATTGCGGTCGTCGAGGATCCCCGGACCGCCGAGCACGCGGACTCCGACACCAGCGGCGGAGATCTCACGCAGCATGTCGAGAAGGCCACTCAGGGCCTCCGACATGGTCACCCGGCAGGGCAGTGCCAGGGAGACCGATCGACGCGCAGTGGAGATCAGTCGCTCGGCGCTCCGCCGGATCCGCTCATTGCTGGGATCGGCCACCACGGTCAGCGCGCCCTGGGCGGCGCCCGCCCGGTGCCGGGTTTTGGTGACCGCGTCGTCGACCAGTGCCCGCATCTGGAGCAGCGTCTGCTCCAGTTCGTCCCCCATGTTCGTCTCTCCTGTTCGATCATCGTCGACGCGATTCCGCGCCGGTCTGTGCTGGTGTGGTCAGTCCTTGATCTCGCAGATCGCGGCGCCGGACGTGATCGAGGCGCCGACGTCGGCGGACAGGCCCTTGATGGTGCCCGAACGGTGGGCGTTGAGGGGCTGTTCCATCTTCATGGCCTCCAGGACGACGATCAGGTCGCCCTCGTTGACCTCCTGGC
>NZ_JBICUR010000027.1:0-104099 GCF_043198355.1 Streptomyces sp. NPDC048825 | reverse complement strand
TTCTATGGAATTGAGCCGAGGGCCACAAGGAGACACGGCGAAGCGGAGTGAAACCGCGCACCGTGCAATTCGGGCCCGCAAGAAGCGGGCGGCCCTCGGCTCCATGAACGCCGGCAGAGGGCCGCCGCCCTTCCCGCCCTTTTCCTCCAGCTGACAACTGCCGGCATTGTCAGCCACTGGAATGCGGCCGCGCTGACCGGAGACCTGCATTGGGTGCCGGAAGAAAGGGCCCCTTGAGGTTACGTTCAGGGAAGTGGTGTACGGACTCCCACCTGATCCGGGCGTTTGTCGGGGCTTCAGGGTGAATACGCGGTGCTCGTTTCAGTCGCGGCGAGAGCGGCTGTCAGCGGTGGTTCCTACCTCGGTGGGAAGGGCGGCGAGCCGGGTGCGGCCGAGCCGTTTCTTCAGTACGAGGTTCTCGGCGTAGAGGTTGGCCGTGACGGTGGCGAGGGCATCGAGTTTCCCCTGGAGTTCGGTGGCGTGGGTGCGCACTTCCCTCACCTGCTTGCGTAGCTCGGCGATGGTCTCGTCGCGCCGGACCTCGCCAGGCGTGCGCAGCACGGGGCGGGCGACCTGGGCGTCCCATTCGGCGAGGATGTCCTCGGCGCGGTGCACCGTTGCGTGGCTGACCTGGGCCTCGCGCGCGAGGTTCTCCTTGGTGAGGGCGCCGTCGGTGTGCATGGGTTCACCGGCCAGCAGCCGGGACTTGGCTGCTCTCAGTTTCTCGGCGAACGCCGCGGATACCGGCATCAGGCGGTGCCTTCCTCGTCGAGTGCGCGGGTGATGCGCCGGACGTCGGCGAGGCGGATCAAGACCACCTCCCGGTTCGGCGGCGACAGTCGTTGGTCCTTGGACAGGGCTGTCAGGTCGTCCTCCTCCGCGACCCAGTACGGGGCGTGGGCGCGAGTGATGGTCGAGTTACGGCAGCGGGCGGGTTGGCAAGCACCGAGCAGCGGCGCTAGGCCGCGCTGGTGCCTGGAGGAGGTGACGGGCAAGCTCGGCACCCTCGGCTCGGTGACCACGAGCGTCGTGTACTCGTCACCGCTGCCCCGGCGTCCCATCGGCCACTGATCCCGCTGCCGTGCCATGTCATCGGTCGCGGCCCCCGTCACCGCACCGCCCGACCGATCACCGCCCCCTCTGCCGTACGACCGACCCCGACCGCCCCTTCACCACCTCCAGTTGGGCGTGGATGCGGCGCCGCAGATCCGGCACGTGGCTGACGATGCCGACGCTGCGGTCACGCTCCCTCAGCGAGTCGAGGACGTCGAGTACCTCGTCGAGTGTCTGGTCGTCGAGGCTGCCGAAGCCCTCGTCGATGAAGAGGGTGTCGAGGCGGACGCCGCCCGCCTCGTCGGTGACGACGTCCGCGAGGCCCAACGCCAGGGCGAGGGAGGCGAAGAAGGTCTCGCCGCCGGAGAGTGTCGCCGTGTCGCGTTCGCGGCCGGTCCAGGCGTCGACGACGTGCAGTCCCAGGCCGCTGCGGCCACGTCCGGCGCGGTCGTCGGAGTGAACGAGGGTGTACCGGCCGGAGGACATGCGCTGCAGGCGTGCGGTCGCGGCGGCGGCGACCTGTTCCAGGCGGGCGGCGAGGACGTAGGACTCCAGGCGCATCTTGCGTTCGTTGTCCGCGGAGGTGCCCGCGGCGAGGGTGGCGAGGCGGGCCACGCGGTCGTACTCCTCGCGCAGCGGACCGAGTCGGCGCACGGACGCGGTCGCCCGGTGGGTGAGCCGGTCGAGTTCGGTGCAGCGCCGGGCGGCGGCGTCGCGGGCGGAAGCGGCCTCGCGGGCCCGGCGGGCGGCGTCGGCGGCGGTCTGTTCCGCGGCGGCGAGGTCGGCGGGCGGCCGCTGGGCGGCCTCGGCGGTGTCGGCCTCGGCGAGTACGGCCCGTACGGCTGCCTCCTCCTGTTGCCAGGCGTCGAGCCGCCGTTGGAGATCGCGGTGAGCCGCGTCGTCGAGGAGCGCGGCTGCCGCGGCCTGCGGCGTGTCGAACCCGGCGCGGAAGGCCGCGTCGGCGAGTCGCGCGTCGGCGTCCTTGAGCCGCTGCGCGGTGTCCGCCGCGAGGCGCGCGGCGTCCGCGGCCTCGGTGAACTGCGCCGCCTGCCGCTCCAGTTGCGCGGCCCGCGCGGATACGCTGCCCGCGGCGCCCCTGGCCTGCGCCAACTCCTCCGCCAACCCTGCCCCTTCGCGGTCGAGGGTCTCCCTGCGCGCGGCGCGTGAGGCGGCGCGCAGCGCGGCTTCCTGATGGGCGGCGAGCCGCCGCTCATGCTCGCGCTCGGCCTGTCTCAGCGCCTCACTCGCCGCGTGCAGACCGGAGGCGGCTGCGCGCGCCTCGGCGTGTTGCCGCGCCAACTCCTCGGCCTGCTCGGCGAGTTGCACGGTGGGAGCGTCGCCGGCCTCGGCGGTCGCCGCGGCCAGCGCCTCGCGTACGACGCCGAGCCGCCGCTCGGCCTCGGCGCGCTGCTCGTCGGCCTCCTGATGGGCGACGAGCGCAGCCTCCTCGGCTTGCTGATCGATGTGTCCGGCGATCTTCCGGGCGGGCGCCGGATGTTCGGTGCCACCGCAGACTGCGCAGGGTTCGCCGTCCACGAGAGCGGCGGCGAGTTCCGCGGCGATGCCCTTCAGGCGCTGTTCCTTGAGGTCGAGCCAGTGGGCGCGGGCGTCGGCGGCGTGCTCCCGCGCGGCGAGCACGCGCGCGTGGGCGTCGTCCGTGTCGCCGGCGAGCTGGTCCCGCAGCCGCGCTGCCTCGAGCCGCGCCCGGGCGGGCTCGCGCTGTACGGCGAGTTGCTCGGCGCGAGTGGCTGCCTCCTGCGCCGATTCGATGCGCGCCTGGTGCCCGGCGCGGGTGGTCTCCCAGGAGGCGAGCCAGCTCTCCGCATCCTGGAGCACGTCCTCGTCGGCGCGCTCCTGGCGGTCCAACGCCTCGCGCTCGGTGGCGAGTTCGGCCAGCCGGTGCTCGGCCCGGCGGGCTGATTCCAGGCCGCCCAGCTCCTCGGCGGCCTTGCGTGCGGCAGCCGCGAGGCCACTGGCGCCGGCGTCGGCGAAGGTCTCCGGGATCAGCGCACGCGCGTGTGTCTCGTCGGCCGCGGCCCGCCGGTGCTCGGCCTCCGCGGCGTCGCGCAGGGACAGCGCGGGCGCCACGGCCTCGGCCTTGCGGGCACGCTCCATCCGCGCCCGGGCCTCCCTGTGCGCACCGGAGTGCTCCTCCAGGCGCGCGGCCCGCTCCCGCGCCTCGGTGAACCGCTGCTGCAACCGCGCCACTTCGCGTACGTCATCGAGAACGCGATCCGCCTCCGACTGCGCCGACTCGGCGGCTTTCTGGGCGCAGTGCGAGGCGGTGAACCGTTCGCGTGCGGTACTGCGGGCGATCGCGGCCCAGGACAGTACGGACTCGGCGAGCCCCGGGTCTCCGGGGGCCACGTCGGGCAGCGGCAGCTCCACGATGTCCCCGGCGGCCTGCTGCATACGGTGCGCGTCAGCGAGTAACTCCGCGTCTCCTTCGCGTACTTGGGCCTCCGCGGCGCGCCGCAGCTCGGCCAGGCGCTGCTCGACGGCCGCGAAACGGCGGGTGTCGAAGAGGCGGCCGAGGAGCTTGCCGCGGGCCTCGGCGTCGGCCCGCAGGAAGCGCGCGAAGTCGCCCTGCGGCAGCAGTACGACCTGGCAGAACTGCTCGCGGTTCATGCCGAGCAGCTGCTTGATCTCCTCACCGATCTCCTGGTGGGAGCGGCTGAGGTCCTTCCAGGAGCCCGCCGACGCGTCGTACTCGCGCAGCCAGCTCTGCGCCTTGTCGACGGTTGTGCCCGGCCGGTTCCCCTTCTTGGGACGCTCCCAGGGCGGCTGCCTGGTGATCTCCAACCTCCGCCCGGCGACGGTGAGTTCGAGCCGGATCTCGGTACGGGTGACGGGCGCGGCGTGGTCGCTGCGCAGCGTCATGCCCTGGCCGCTCTGCCGGGCGCCCGGCACCGACCCGTACAGGGCGTAGCAGACCGCGTCCAGCACCGAGGTCTTGCCTGCGCCGGTCGGCCCGTGCAGCAGGAAGAGCCCGGCGGCCGACAGCTCGTCGAAGTCGACCGCCTGGGCCCCGCCGAAGGGGCCGAACGCGGTCATGTGCAGCCGGTGCAGCCTCATCGGGCCACCTCGTGGACGGCCTCGTCCGCGCGTACGGAGTCGAACGCGTCACGGAGCACGGCCTGTTCGCGCGCGTCGGGTCCCGCGCCGCGCACATGGGCCACGAAGTCCTCCGCGATCTCCTGGTCGCTGCGTCCCGCCAGCCGCCGGGCGTACGAGACGTCCGGGTCGTCGGGCGCCCGCTCGGGATCGAAGACAAGGCTCAGCGTGTGCGGGAAGCGCTCGCTGAGCCGTGCCATGGGGTCGCCGGGGCGCACCGGGTCGGTGAGGGTCGCCTCGACCCACGCCTCTTCGTGCCGGGCCAGCTCCGGGTCGGCCAGAAGGTCCTCCAACTGCCCTCGGATACGGGCGAGAGCGCGCGGTACGGGGCAGTCGATCCGCTCGGCGTCGAGCGAACCGTCCGCTCCCAGATCGACCAGCCACATGCTCTTGCGATGGTCGGCCTCCGAGAAGGAGTACGGCAACGGGGAGCCGGAGTAGCGCACGCGCTCGGTGATGGTCTGGCTGCCGTGCAGATGACCGAGCGCCGCGTAGTCGACCCCGTCGAAGACCCCGGCCGGTACGGCGGCGACCCCGCCCACCGTGATGTCCCGCTCGCTGTCACTGGCCTCGCCGCCGGTGACGAAGGCATGCGCGAGGACGACGCAGCGGGTGCCCCCCGCTCGCGTGGCGAGGTCGGCGCGGACCCGCTCCATCGCCGCCGCGAGCACCGCCTCATGACCGGGCTTCTCGACCCCGAACTCGTCCTTCACCAGGGCTGGTTCGAGATACGGCAGCCCGTAGAAGGCCACGTCGCCGTGGGCGTCGGCCAGCACCACGGGCGTGCCGCACGCCGAAGGCTCGGTCCGCAGATGGATGCCCGCGCGGTCGATCAGCCCGGCTCCCACTCCCAGCCTGCGCGCCGAGTCATGGTTCCCGGAGATCATCACCGTCGGCACACCGAGGTCGGCCAGCCGGTGAAGGGCGTCGTCGAAGAGCTCGACCGCGGCCAGGGGCGGCACCGCCCGGTCGTACACGTCCCCCGACACGACCACCGCGTCCACCCCGCGCTCGCGCACGGTCGTGACCAGGTGGCCGATGAACTCGGCCTGGGCACCGAGCATGTTCACCCGGTGGAACGCCCGGCCGAGATGCCAGTCGGAAGTGTGCAGCAGCCTCATGATCCCCGAGACTAACGGCCGGGTCGGACATCACGGGCGGCTACTGCCGTATCGGCCCCGCGCCCAGAGCCGGACCGAAAGTGTCCGCCCCACCGGTAGCGGCGCACGTGCCTGCTGTACTCCTTCCTGAGCAGGCGGGCGGAGACGCCCTTGAGACTGTTGACCAGACGCCAAGTACGGCGGCACGCTGGCGGCGGCGATCGGCGGCGAGGAGGAGCTCACCCCGGAACCGTCACCGTCATGAGCCGGCGTCCCCATACGCCTCTCCCCCCAGCTCGAACCCCGCCGTTCCCGCCGTGGCATCGGCCAGCCACGCCCGGAACGCCTCCACGTCCGCGTCCGGGAGGGCGATCTCGAGGGTGACGGCCTCTCCGTAGCGGACGTCGCGTACCTCGCGCCCGGTAGACCGCA
Source organism: Streptomyces sp. NPDC048825 (assembly GCF_043198355.1). Lineage (NCBI taxonomy): Bacteria > Bacillati > Actinomycetota > Actinomycetes > Kitasatosporales > Streptomycetaceae > Streptomyces > Streptomyces sp. NPDC048825. The sequence continues at coordinate 98,400 of NZ_JBICUR010000027.1, read as the reverse complement.
GGTCGTTCTGCACCTTGCCGGCCCGCTGGTGGTCAACGGTGACGGTGGCCAGACGGAAACGTTTACGTGTGATGGTGCCAAGGGCGTCCAAGGCCTCGCCCACCGCTCCCCCGTAAGCGCGGATGAGTCCGCCCGCGCCGAGCTTGACGCCGCCGTAATAGCGGGTGACGACGGCGACGACGTACCGCAGGTCGCGGCGCAGCAGCATCTGGAGCATCGGGACGCCGGCCGTGCCGCCCGGTTCGCCGTCGTCGCTCGCCTTCTGCACGGAGGCGTCGGCACCGATGACGTACGCGAAGCAGTTGTGCGTGGCGTCCGCGTGTTCCTTCCGTACGGCCGCGATGAACTCCTGGGCCTCCTTCTCGGTGGCCGCCGGGGCGAGCGCGCACAGGAAGCGGGAGCGGTTGACTTCGGTCTCGTGCACGCCTGCGCGGGGCACCGTGCGGTACTCGTCCTGCATCGGGCCAGCGTATGTGCCGCACGCGAAACGTTCCGCACGCGCGCGTGCGTCCCGTCGGGCCGCCCGGTGCGGAAGTCAGACGCAGAGGTCAGCCCTGCCTGCCCGGCTTGTCGCCGCGCGGCACGGTCATGTCGGTGAGCAACGCCATGCCGGGGCCGAGGGACCGCCAGGTGTCGCCGTACCAGGTGAGGACAGCGATCGCCGACGTCGGGAACTTCGTGCGGACCTCGTCCAGCGCGTCGTTGAGGCTGTCCCCGGCCAGGGTGAGCACCAGCTCCTCGAGGCCGGGGTTGTGCGCGATCAGCAGCAACGTCCTGACCTCGTCGGGCACCTCGCGCACCGCTGCCAGCAACTCGGGCACGTCGGCCGCGTACAGCCGCGGATCGTGGCGTACGGGAGGAGGTGTGGCCCATTCGGCCGCGGCCAGTTCCCAGGTCTGGCGGGCGCGTACGGCGGTGGAGCAGAGCGCGAGATCGGGCACCCAGTCGGCTGCGGCGAGCGCGCGCCCGGCAGCCGGGGCGTCACGGCGGCCACGCGGTGCGAGCGGTCTTTCGTGGTCGGCGACGCCGTCCGGCCAGGCCGACTTGGCGTGCCGCAGGACGACGAGGCGGCGCCGCGGGGGAGCTCCGACGGGCGCGTTCATGACGGGGTCCCGCGACCGATGTCACGGGTGAGTTCGAGCCCGAGGAGGCGGTCGGCGTAGGCGTACGTCTCGAAGCGGGCGCCGTCCGGAACGGTCTGGGACGTCGCCACCCGGCGCAGTACGTCGAGTACGGCGGGCACGTCCAGGTCGTCCTCCCAGGCGGCGCGCAGCTGCTGGCGTACGGGATCGGGGATGGGACTGGACGGATGCGTGGCCCAGGTGGCCACGGCTCCCCGCCAGTGGCTGAGGACCTTCTCGGCGTCGGCCAGGGCGGCCGGGCCGAGGCTGAGGTGTTCGTGGCGGGGCCGCGCGAGCAGGGCGAGACGCAGGGCGGAGGGGTCGGGCTCCGCGCGCCCCTCCCCCTCACTGGCCTCATGAACCGGACCGCTCTCGTCATCGGCCGGGGCCTCGTCGTGCACGGGGGCGACCTCGACTCGTACGCCGTCCGGCGCCTCGTCGTCCTCGCCGCCGCCCGGTTCCTCCGAAGCCGCGACAACACGGAGCACCTGTGCCTCGCCCAGCGCCGGTTCGCCGGCCCGGTGGTCCTCGAACGGCCGGATGCCGAGGGCCGAGGCGCGTTCCCGGAGTTCCGCGTGCCCTTCCGGGGCGGTCAGCACCGTCCAGACGGGCGTCCCGTTGAGTTCCAGGGCGCGTACGAGTATGTCGGCGACCAGGAGCACCCGCAGGCCGGTGGTGTCGGCGCGCGGCACATGGGCCTCGACGCGGGTCAGGCCCCGGCGGGCGGGGGCGGCGTCGGCGGGTTCGCCGGTTCGGGCGTCGGTGATACGGAGCACGGGGTGAGCGTAGGCCCGTGGGCGGCCTCGCGCAGGGGGACGTGCGTCATTCGGGAGCCGCGCGGTGGTGGACGTGGCCGCACGCGGTCGATCCGTGCCGCATCCGGTCGGCGGTGGCTCAGGAGGGAGTGTCCGGTCTGCGGCACTATGGTCCTGTGGTGGCGGTGCTCGAACAGCCGGCGCCCAGGGGGCATGTCGGCGGACAAAGGAGTTCGGGCGTGCGTGAGTTCATGGTCATCGAGGCGCCCTCCGTGCTCGGACTGCGGCCGTCCGGGGTGCAGGATCTGCCGGGGGCCCTGCGCGACGCCGGGCTGCTCGACCGCCTCGGGGCGGCGGTGGCCATGGGGGTCCCCCCGCTCGAGCGAAGCCGAGAGTGGGGGAGGGTCGAGGCGGCGGCGTACGACCCGAGGCGCGACGCCGATACCGGGGTGCTCAATCCGGTCGGTATCGCGCGGCACTCCGTCGCGCTGGCCGACGCCGTGGGCGGCGTACTGGACCGGGGCGGCTTCCCCGTGGTCCTCGGCGGTGACTGCAGCATCCTGCTCGGCAATCTCCTCGCCCTGCGCCGCCGGGGGCGTTACGGCCTGCTGTTCCTCGACGGCCACACCGATTTCTACCAGCCTTCCGCGGAGCCGACGGGCGAGGTGGCCTCGATGGAACTCGCCCTGGTCACGGGCCGCGGGCCCAGCCTGCTGACCGACCTGGAGGGCCGTGGTCCGCTGCTGAGGGACGAGGACGTCGTAGCCCTCGGCTTCCGCGACACCGAGGAGTCCACCGCGGCCGGGATGCAGCCGCTGCCGCCGGGGCTGCATGCGCTGGACCTCGATGCCGTACGGGCTCTCGGCGCCGACGCCGCCGCGCGTCAGGCCGTCGAACGGCTCAACGGGGGCGGCAGCGGCGGGTACTGGGTCCATCTCGACGTCGACGTACTGGACGACGCGGTGATGCCCGCCGTCGACTACCGCATCCCCGGCGGGCTGACCTGGACGGAACTCGAGAGCGTGCTGCGGACCGCGCTGGCCGGCGAGCGAGCCGCCGGTTTCGACGTCACGATCTTCAATCCCCGCCTCGATCCCGACGGCAGCATCGCCGCCCGCCTCACCGAGTGCCTGTGCCGGGGCCTGGGGGCGCGGCGCAGCGCTCACTGAAGCCGGCCGTCAGCCGACGGGCTTCTCCCAGACCGAGACATGCCGGCGGCTCTCGCTGGTGAACGGCGCCCGTGTCCAGTCCTCCCACCGGTCGCGCAGCCGCATTCCGGCAAGCCGCGCCATCAGATCCAGTTCCGACGGCCACACGTACCGGAACGGGTAGTACTCGTGCTCGGCACGCCCGTCGACGATCGTGACGTAGTTCGAACTCATCGACTGGGTGGCGACGTCGTAGATGTCGAACGCCCACTGTGTCGGGCTGATGTGGAAGGGCACGGCGTTCTGCCCGGGCGGCAGCCGGCGCAACTCCGGCACGCCCACCTCGATGACAAAGCAGCCACCGGGCCGCAGATGGGCGGCGGCGTTCTGGAAGCAGGCCACCTGGGCGTCCTGCGTCGTCAGATTGTTGATCGTGTTGAAGACGAGATAGGCGACCGCGAACGTGCCCTCCACCCGCGTCGTGGCGAAGTCGCCGATCGTCACCCCGACGCTGTCCCCGCCGGGCTTGGCGCGCAGCCGGGCCACCATGGCCCGCGACATGTCGATGCCATGGACCGGGATCCCGCGCCGGGCCAGCGGCAGTGCGATCCGGCCGGTGCCGACGCCGAGTTCGAGCGCCCGGCCGTCGCCGGCGAGCCCGGCCAGCAGGTCGACCGCCGGATCCACCGCCTCCGGGCGGAACATGTCCGCCGACGACTCGTCGTAGCCGGCCGCCACCTTTTCCCCGAAGTAGCCGTCCCCATCACGCATTTGGGGAACGTACCGCCTGCGGCCCGGCGGACGCTCGCGGTTTTCCAGCCCGGGGAAGGGTCGCGCGCCACGATTCGTACGCCGCATCCGTACCGCGATGGCCTGACGGTTCCCTTGGGCGCCGCCGCCGGGCTCACCGTGGCACTAACGTCCGCAACGTTGTGCCGCCGCCATTGGAGCTGCCTTCGTTCATGGACTCCGGCGATGGACAGAGCTTGCCGCGCTCGGCGACGTGCGTCACTTGGTTGCCCCTAGTTGCTGCGCCCAGGGGTAATACCAGTTCACGAAGGAAGCCGGCGGGCCCGTCACACTGTCGTTCAGGTAGAGGACATTGGCCACGTCCACCACGGGAATCCACGGCAGCCGGTCGAACAGTCGCTTGTCGGCTTGGGCGAGGAGTTCGTCACGCTTGCCCACATCCCCTTCCGCGCCCGCCTGCTGGATCAGCTTGCTCGCCCCGCCGTCCGTGAACTGCGAGTAGTTCGAAGGGTCTTCAGGGTTCGCCCACACCGAGAACTGTGCCTGTGGGTCGGCGACGGGAAGGTTCCACTGCGAGCCGAAGGCGTCAGCGCCGGTGCTGCGCCAGCCCTGCGGACCGGAGAAGAGGTCGTAGAACTGCCCGACGGTCACGGGCTTGTAGGTCGCGTCGAGGCCGATCTTCCGCGCCGCCTCAACGATGGCCTGCAGGGTCTGGGTGAGGGAGTCGCTGATGGCGGGAGCTCCCGCGAGGACGATCTTCCCCTTGGGGGATCCGGCTTCCTTCACCAGCTTCTTGGCCTGCGCGATCTCGTCCGCGCTTCCTCCGGTGCCGTCGCTCCTCGTCGCCTTGACCGGCCCGTACGCGTCGGCGGGAAGCATGCTGCGGGAGGCGACCGCGCCGCCGCCGAAGGCGGTGCGGGCGACCGCGGTCCTGTTCAGCGCCAGGAACAGGGCCTGCCGGATACGCGGGTCCCGCAACGGGCCGGCCTTCGCCGTGGGGACGAGGTAGAACGAGAGCAGGGACTTGCCGTAGTACACCTTGCCGTGATCGCCGAGCCTGCCAAGGGCGGAGGCCGGCGGCTGGTACATGCCCTGGATTCCGCCGCCGGTGAGCGCCCGGGTCTGCGAGCTGTCGCCCTGCAGGAAGCTGAACACCACCTGCCGGGTCTTGGCCGTGAGGCCGCGCCAGTAGTTCTCGTTGCGCTCGAGCGTCAGTCTGGACCCCGTCTTCCAGGACTTGAACGTGTACGGCCCGGAGCACATCGGCGGAACGCTCGGCTTCCCGTAGTCGGGATGAGCCTTGGAGTACCGCGCCTCGACCACGGAGCCGGCGAACGTCGCCATCATCTTCTGGAAGAGGAGGTCGGGGTGCTTCAGGTCGACGGTCACCTCACGGGGCCCGGTCGCCTCGATGCCGGTGACGGCGGCGAAGTACTGGCTGTAGACGGGCGCCTGCTGGGACGACGGGTGCCAGGCCCGGGTCAGGCTGAAGGCCGCGTCGGCGCCGGTGACCGGTTGTCCGTCCCAGAAGCGGGCCTTGGCGTCGATGGAGTACACCAGCCGCTTCCCGCCGTTCTCGACCTTCAGCGACGCGAGGCCGTCACTGATCGAGAAGTCGGGGTTCAGCGTCTGCAGGCTCTCGCACATGTTGGACAGGACCTCGTTGACCCCGTAGTTGCCCGCCTGCTGGGGGTCCAGCGTCGTGGGTTCCAGGATGAGGTTCCAGTTCACGGTGTCGAGGTTTCCGGCGGCCCGGGGGGTGGTGGTGGCCCAGCCCCGGCTGCTGGGTGCCTTCTTTGTGGACGCGGTCCCGCCACCGCAGGCGGTGACGAGGGCGAGGGCGGCCGCCACGGCTGCGACCTGAACGGTCCGCCGCCGCTGTGCGTCGGACGGCGTGCGGTGGCGGGCGCGGCGTGATGGACGGAACGGCAGCGACATGAAAGATCCCTTTCGAGGAGATCGGGCCGACGAGGGTGGGGCGCGGCTTCCGGCCCGGACGCGGTCGCCGAGGCGTCATATTCAGCCATCCCGCGTTCATGGTCATGGGTGACAGGGGGGGCGATTCTGCGGTGTGGAAGATGCGTCCGGAAGAACAGGGCGGCAGCGTGTGCTGCGGGGGTGGTCGGCGCGGCGACGGGCATCGCCGGGGACCGGCACGCGAGCGGACAGTGTGAGGAAGGACGTCGGCACGACGGTGAGGACGCGGCGGCGGACGGTCCGGCGGCGTCAGGCCGGGATCGTCGGGCTGTCATCCGCGGGACGGCGGGCCGGTTTCCAGCCCGGCCGGGGAACGGAGTCGCGCAGGAGACGGGTGTAGGGGTGCTCCGGGTGGTCCAGGACCTCCTCGGCACGCCCGTGCTCCACCACGCGCCCGGACCTCATGACCAGCACGTCGTCGGCGATCTGCCGCACGACCGCAAGGTCGTGGGTGACGAACAGGTAGCTGACGTTCGTCTGCTCCTGGACGTCCGCCAGCAGGTTGAGGACCTGCGCCTGGACGAGCACGTCGAGCGCGGCGACGGCCTCGTCCAGGACGATCGCGCGCGGGTTCGTGGCGAGCGCGCGGGCGATGCACACGCGCTGTCGCTGGCCGCCCGACAGTTCACGGGGCAGGGCGTCGAGCAGGGTGGGAGTCAGCCGCACCAGGTCGAACAGCTCGGCCGTCCGGGCTCTGCTGTCCTGGTGGCTGAGGCCGAAGTGGAGCCGCAGGACCTCGTCGACGGCGGCGCCCACGCTCTGACGGGGATCGAGAGAGCGGTACGGGTTCTGGAAGACCATCTGGATCACCCGGGCGTGGGCTCGCCGGTCGCGTGCCCGCATCCGCCGCGGCTGCGCCCTGCCGAAGAACTCGACGGACCCGCTCGTCGGTGCCTCCACCCCCATGATCATCTTGGCCAGGGTGGTCTTGCCGGACCCCGACTCACCGACGACGGCGAGCGTCGAACCGGACAACAGGGCGAAGGAGACCCCGTCCACCGCGACGACCGGCTGTCCGCCGTTCAGGAGACCACGGGGCTGGAAGGTCTTGCGGAGATCCCGGACCCGTACGACCGGAGTGGTCGCGTCCGCCGGGTCGGCGACTGATCCCTGTGATCCCTGTGATTCCTGACTGATCACTGGGCAGCCCAGCCTTCCTCGAACGCGCCGGCCGGGACCGCCGTCAGCCGGTGGTGGCGGCGCGTGATGTCCGGGCGGCAGGCGAGCAACGCTTCGGTGTACGGGTGTGAGATCTTGCCGCCGTGCAGTTGCGCCGGCGTCAGCTCCTCGACGATCCGGCCGTTGTACATCACCAGGATTCGGTCGCAGAGGGCCCCGACGAGCTCGATGTCATGGGTGATGAAGACCAGCGCCGTGTCGCGTTCGCGCCGCAGATCGGTGATCAGGGCGACGACCTCGGCCTGCGTCGTGACGTCGAGTGCTGTCGTGGGCTCGTCCGCGAGCAGCAGGCGCGGACCGCGCAGGAGAGCCGCGGCGATCATCACGCGCTGCAGCATGCCGCCGGAGAGTTCGTGCGGGAAACAGCCGAGGATTCGCGCCGGATCCTTGATGCGCACCTGGTCGAGCAGTTCCAGGGCGTGGGCGGTCGCGTTCCGCCGTTGCTTCCGGCCGTCCTTCCGGTAGGTCTCGGTGAGGAAGTCGCCGATGCGGTGGACCGGGTTGACCGCCGCGTGCGGATCCTGGAACACCATGCCGACGTGGTCGCGGCGCAGTCGCATCAGCTCGCGAGGCGACATCGCGGGGACGGACTGTCCGTCGAACCGTATGTCGCCGTCGATCCTCGCGCCCGGCGGGTGCAGTGCGGCGACCGCCCGGATCGTCAGGGTCTTGCCCGAGCCCGACTCACCGACGATGCCGACTGCTTCCCCGGCGCCCACGGTGAAAGAGACGCCGTGCAGGAGTTCCTGTTCCTGAGGATCCCGGCCGCCGATGGTCAGGCGGAGGTCGTCCACTTCGAGCAGCGGCGTCATCGGCGGCCTCCGTCGCGGCGTTCGGACAGGAGGTCACCGAGGCTGAGGAAGCACACGACGGCCAGGACGAGGACGATACCGGCGTAGAGGGATTCCTGGGGGAAGCCGCGGACGATGCTGCCCTGCCCCGTGTTGATCATCTGGCCCCAGTCGGCGGTGGGGTCCTGCACACCGAGACCGAGGAACGATATGCCCGCCAACTCGACCATCGCGTAGCCGAAGGACATGGTCACCTGCGCGACGATCACCGGCCACAGATTGGGCAGGACGTGACGGACACACAGCCTGACCGATCCGAATCCCTGGGTGTACAGGGCTTGTACGTACGGCTCGTTCACCTCACGCAGCGCGGTGGAGCGGACCAGTCGTCCGATGGCCGGGACGAAGGCGATGGAGACCGCGAGCGCGGCCGAGAACAGACCCGGGGACGTGACCGTGACGAACAGCAGCGCCAGCAGCATCGAAGGGAAGGAGAACACCAGGTCGAAGAGCCGGCCGATCAGGGAGTCGACCCATCCCCGGTTCCAGGCGGCGAGGATACCGAGGGCCGTTCCCAGGGACGTGGCGACCAGGACGACCACGAGCGGGCCGAGCAGTGTGGTCCGTGAGCCGAACACCAGGCGCGAGAACAGGTCACGGCCGGTTGCGTCGGTGCCGAGCCAGTGCTCCGACGACGAGGGCTGCAGGACTGAGAGGACGTCTCCCGTGTTCGGATCCTGGGGGGCGATCAGCGGTGCGCACACGGCGAGAAGAACCAGCAGCACGGCGAACGCGCCGGAGCACCGGATCGCCGTCGTCGCGCCGCGGCCGGAGCCGCGCAGGAGCCGCGGCCGGGCCGGCACGAGCGCGCTCACCGGGTTCCGCCCTTGCGCGTGCGCGGGTCGATGACGCCGTACAGGAGATCGACGACGGCGTTCACCACGAGGAACGCGGTGATGACCAGGATGCTTGTGCTCTGCACGACGGCGTAGTCCTTCCGAGTGATGGCCTGGACCAGTAGGGAGCCCACCCCGTCGAGACCGAAGGCGTTCTCGACGATCACCGTCCCGGCGATGAGGCCGGCGGCGACGATGCCGGCGATGGTCGTGATCGGCAGCAGCGCGTTGCGTATGACGTGCCGGCGCAGCACGGTACGCGGGTCGAGTCCTCGCGCGAGGGCGGTGGTCACGTGGTCCCGGTGTTCCTCGTCCTTGACGGCGGCCCGGGTCACCCGGGCGATCGCGGCGCTGCTCGACAGCGCGAGCGTGACGGCGGGCAGGGTCAGGTGGTGAAGGCGTCCGAGCAGGCCGTCCCCGCTGCCGAAGACGGGGAACCAGTCGAGGTAGAGCGAGAAGACCGTGATGAGGACGATCGCGATCACGTAGGTCGGTGTGGCCAGGGCCACGGACAACAGGACGGAGATTCCGGTGTCGACCGTCCGGCCCGCGCGGGCCGAGACAAGCCCCACCGCGAATCCGAGGACGAGGACCAGGAGGCCTCCATAGGCCACCAGCAGGGCGGTGGTGGGGATCCGTGCGGCGATCAGCGACGAGACGTCCTCCCGGAAGACGAACGAGGTGCCGAGGTCGCCGTGCAGGAGTCCGGTGAGCCAGTGCCCGTACTGGTCGAGGAGCGGCTGGTCGAAGTGGTACTGCGCGTTCAGGCGCCGGACCGCGTCCGCGTCTCCGGCTTTGCCGCCGAGCATGATCTCGACCGGGTTCCCCGGTGCGAGTTGCAGTGCCACGAAGATCAGGAAACTCGCCGCGAGGAGCGTGAGTGCCATCTGGGCGAGGTAGCCCGCCACTGCCACGAGCACCCCGGTCCACTGCCTGCCGGCGGAGCGCGGCAGGCTGTGTTCGACGATCGCCAAGACTCCTCCTCTCCGTTGACCCGTGAACGGTTGCTGCACCATAGGCGTTTTCCAGACATCGGACCGATGCGAAGACTGCGGATTCTGCGGCGTGGAAAGCGGCGTCGCCGCGCACCGGCGGCACCCCCGAGCGTCACTCGCGCCGGTACACACACCGGCCGCCGAGCCAGGTGCTGAGGACCACCGTCTCCGCGATCTCGTGCCGTGGGCCCAGGAACGGGTCACGGTCGAGGAGCACCAGGTCAGCCAGGTACCCCGGCTCGAGCCGGCCGGTCTGCCGCTCGCGGCTGTTGAGGTGGGCCACCCCGTGGGTGTAGGCGTCCCACGCCACGACCAGGGGGAGGCGCTGCCGCGGGATGAACGGCTCGGTGTCGGACGGCTCGTGCTCGGCCGTGCGGTTGACGGCGACATGCATGCCTTCCAGGGGACTGGCGCTGCTGACCGGCCAGTCGCTGCCGCCCGCCAGCATGGCCCCGGCGTGGTGCAGGTCCAGGAACGGGTACTGGCGGTCCACGAGGGACGGGTCCAGGAACGGAATGGTCAGCTCCGTCATCTGCGGGTCGTAACGGGCCCAGAGTGGCTGGATGTTGGCGACCGCCCCGAGCCGGGCGAAACGCGGCACGTCCTCGGGCCGCACGATCTGCAGATGGGCCACGTGGTGGCGGATGCCCGAGCTGCCGTTGACCCGCCGCGCGTGGGCCACCGCGTCCAGGGCGTCCGTCACCGCCTGGTCTCCGATCGCGTGGAAGTGCGCCTGGAAGCCGTGGGCGTCCACGGTCGCGACGACGTCCCCCAGCACGCCACGGTCGATGAAGCTGAGTCCGCGGTTGCCGGTCTCATGCCCGCAGCGATCCCGGTACGGCCGGCTCAGCGAGGCGGTGAAGTTCTCCGCGACCCCGTCAAGCATGATCTTGACCGCGTCGGCCCGGAAGAGGTCGTCATGGCCTCGGCCGTCATCGCCCCGGTCGTCGTGGCCCCGCGCACGTTCCCGGCGGGCGACGAGGTCGGCGATCTGGTCGGCGCCGCGGTCGCGGTCCCACCACAGGGCACCGGTGACCCGCGCCTTCAGCGCGCCGTCGGCCAGCGCGTCCACGTAGACGTCCATCGCGTCGAGGCCGGGGCCCATCACGCGCAGGAGGGCGTCCTGCCATTGTGTGATCCCCTGTGCCAGGCAGTGCTCCTGGCCGCGCAGCAGCCCCTGGCGGAGGTCGTGGCGTGTAGGTGGTGGCGCCACCTTCGTCACCAGGTGTGCCGCGCCTTCGTGCAGCGTTCCCGCGGGGCTGCCGTCCGGGTCCCTCTCGATGCGGCCGTCCCGCGGATCGGCCGTGGCCGCGTCGATGCCGGCGATTTCGAGCGCGCGGGAGTTGGCCCAGGCGCCGTGGTGGTCACGGTTGCGCAGGAACACGGGTCGGTCGGGCACGAGGCGGTCGAGGAGACCTTTGTGCGGGGTGCCCCCGGGGAAGTGCCCCATGGACCACCCGCCGCCGAGGATCCAGGCCTCGTCCGGGTGGTCCGCGGCATAGGCCGCGATGGCCTCCAGGCACTCCTCGGCGGACGTGCAGTGGTCCAGGTGGCACTGCCCGAGCTCCATTCCTCCCACGATCGGGTGCAGATGCGCGTCGCCGAAGGCCGGGCTGATGAGGCCGCCGCCGACGTCGACGATCTCGGCGGCCGGGCCCGCCGCGTCGGCGACGTCGCTGTCGGGCCCGACGGCGACGATTCGCCCGTCCCGTACGGCCACGCCACCGGGCCGGGTGCCGACTCCGGTGACGTAGCGGCGGCCGTTGACGAAGGCGATGCTCATGGGCTCTCCTCGGGCCGGCAGCGGGTGCCTGGTCGTGCGTTCATGCGGGTGACCCGCCGAGCGGCGGCGGGGTGAAGCCGCCGACGCTCTCGGAGGTCAGGCGGGCCGCGGCGATGGCGCTGCGGTCGTGACACGGGGCGGCGACGACCTGCATACCGACCGGTAGCCCGTGCCGGTCGAGCCCGACGGGCGTCGAGACGGCCGGAAGGCCGAGCACTCCCACCGCGCCGCACCAGCGTGTCAGTGCGGGGCGCCACGGATGGCGTTCGCCATTCAGCTCGAAGCGCCTGGCCCAGACCGGCTCGCTGTGGTCGTGCGGGAGAGCGGTCGTCATGACCGTGGGGGTGACGACGACGTCGTAGTCGTCGAACAACTCCCGCCACCCCTGAAGCAGCACCAGGCGCCGTCGGTGCAGGGACAGCCATTCCCGGTGTGTGAGGCCCAGCGCGCGGTGGTGCAGCTCGGCCATGGGCGACTCCGTGCGCAGCTGCCGCATTCCGCGGCGCAGCTCCTCGAAGCCCGCGTCGCCGGCGCCACCACCGACGTCCGCCATGAAGAGCAGCTCGAAAAGCTCCCCGAGTTGATCGAGGCCGCCCGGCGGCAGTACGCCGTACGTGACCTGGGCACCGTCGCCCTCAAGGGCGCGACAGGCCGTGTGCAGCACCTCGAGTGTCGCCGGGTCGACTCCTGTCACGGGGTCGTCGAACCAGGCGAGCACGCGCAGTTCCCGGTGTGCCGTGAACGGCGCCTTCGGCAGGTACGGTCTGAGCCCGCCGCGATCGTCCCGGGGTGTGGTGAGCACGGTCAGGGCGAGGTCCAGATCATCGGCGCCCCGGGCCAGCGGACCGCATACGGCGACGTCCGGCACGGTCAGGTCCGCGCCTTCGGCGTCGTCCGGATGCGGAACAGCACCTTGCATCGGCACGACGCCCCAGGTGGGCTTCAGGCCGTGGACGCCGCACCAGCCGGCCGGGATGCGGACGGAGCCGCCCATGTCGCTGCCGAGGTCGAGCGCCGTCATCCCGGCCGCCACCGCTGCGGCCGAGCCGCCCGACGAGCCGCCGGAGGTGCGCTCGCGGTCCCAGGGGTTACGGGTGGTGCCGTGCAGGGCGTTGTAGGCCTGCCCGTCGGCGGCGAACTCGGGCAGGTTCGAGCGGCCGAAGACGAGGGCGCCCGCGCTCCGCAACCTGGCGACCGTCTCGGCGTCATCCTCGGGTATGAAGTCCCTCAGGCTCTCGGATCCGTAGGTCGACGGGACGCCCCGGACCTTCTGGTCGTGCTTGACGGTGATCGGCAAACCGTGCAGAGGGCCCGTCGGGCCGCCCGCGCGGCGGGTCTCGTCGGCCAGACGGGCCTCGGTCAGTGCCCGGTCCGCGTCGAGGGTCACGATCGCGTTGACCCAGGGATGGGCCGCGATCCGGTCCAGGTACGCCCGGACCAGTTCGACGCTGGAGAACTCACCGCGTCGCAGGCCTGCAAGGGTCTGTGTCGCGGTCGCGAACTCGATCGGTCCCGTGTCCATGGATGGCGTCGCCTGCCTAATGATGGTCTCCGGGGGTGTCCCCGTGTCGGATGTCTCGGAACGGTATGCCTCAGAAACGGACGTGCCTGCGACGGATGTCTCAGAACGGACATATCGGAGTGGATGTCTCAGAACGGATAGGGGGCGATGTCGGCCCGGGCGGTGAGCCACTGCGTCTCCGTGAACGCCTCGATGTTGGCGGCCGCACCACCGAACCGGGCACCGGTCCCCGAGGCCGCGACGCCTCCGAAGGGCACATGGGCCTCGTCCGCGACCGTCTGCTCGTTGATGTGGACGATTCCGCTGGGTACCGCGTCCGCCACCCGCATCGCCGCCCCGATCTCGCCGAGGATCCCCAGCGACAGTCCGTACTCCGTCGCGGCGGCGGCGACGACGGCCTCGTCGACGTCGGAGAAGGAACGCACCGGGGCCACCGGACCGAAGATCTCCTCCGACCAGGCGCGGTGGCCGTCCTGGACGTCCGCCAGCACGGTCGGGCGGTAGAACAGGTCCTCGTACTGGCCGCCGGTGAGCAGTTCGGCCCCGGCGCAGACGCTGTCCTGCACCACTTCGTGCACGCGGGCCCGCTGTTCCGCGTCGATGAGGGGGCCGAGGGCCACCTCGGCCGTGTGGGGATCTCCCACCGGCAGCCGCGACGCCTTGTCGGCGAGCAGCGCGAGGTACTGCTCGTACAACGACTCGTGGACGAGGTGCCGCCCCGTGGTCATGCAGATCTGTCCCTGGTGCAGGAACGAGCCGAACGCTCCCGCCGAGGCCGCACGCTCCACGTCCGCACCCGGGAGCACGATGAGCGCGTTGTTCCCGCCCAGTTCGAGATGGGTCCTCTTGAGGTGCTGGGCGCTCAGCGCACCCACGCGCCGCCCGGCCGCGGTGGATCCGGTGAAGGAGACCACACGTACCGGCGCGGCGGTCACCGCCGCCTCACCGACATCCGCGCCGCCCGGGAGGACCTGGAGCACACCCGCCGGGAGGCCCGCCTCCTCGAAGATCCGCGCCAGGACCACACCGCCGCAGACGGCGGTACGGGGATCGGGCTTGAGCAGCACCGCGTTGCCCAGCGCGAGGGCGGGTGCGACCGAGCGGATCGAGAGGACGAGGGGGAAGTTGAAGGGGGAGATCACGGACACGACGCCCGCGGGCCGACGACGGGCGAGGCTCCACCGGCCGGACGCGGACGCCAGCACCTCGCCTGCGGGATGCGTGGGCAGCGCCGCCGCCTCGTAGCACTCCTGCGCTGCCGTATGCACTTCGAGGTCGGCCTTGAGACGTACCGAGCCGGCTTCGCGGACCAGCCACTCGGCCACCTCGGCGGCGTGTACGGTCCACAGGTCTCCGGCCCGGCGCAGGAGTGCGGCCCGCTCTTCGGGCGGCGTCGCCGCCCAGTCCCGCTGTGCCGCCGCAGCGATGACGGCGCCACGGTGCACGTCCTCCGGTGCGGCGAGACCTACGGTGCCGAGACTCTGTCCCGTGGCGGGCTCGATGACGGCGGCCTTGCCTCCCCGGCCCTCGCACCAGGTGTCCAGTCGAATGCGCGTGGACCACTGGCCGTCGTTGAGTAGTGATGCCATGCATGCTCCTTGTAGGGGATACCGCCCCTGGGGAGCGGTTGGACCGGGCTAGTGCCGCGACAGGCATCCTGTGCCGGTGGCCGGACGGTTGCGGTGGGCGTGCCCGGTAAGTTCTGCCCGGCAGAAATCCGTGCCTCGCCCGGCACCGGGCACCGCCTCACCACCGTTGACTGACGCCGGTCCCATACGTCGATCGCTTCGGAGGCAGCGGTGCGCAGTACGGCAGGTACGACATGGACGGCTCAGGTCGTCAGCGCCGGCCGGAAGTACGAGGCCGAGACCGCCCCGGTCGCCAACCCGGCGCGGACCGGCGAGATCGTCGGGACGTACGCACTGGCCGGCCCGCGGATCGTGAAGGACGTCGTGCACAACGCCCTGGCCGCAGCGGCCACCTGGGGCTCCTTGAGCGGAGCGGAGCGCGGACGGCTCCTGCACGCCGCCGCCGACGCGCTGGAGCAGAACACGGCGTCCCGGGCCGAGTTGCTCACCCGCGAGCAGGGCAAGGTGCTGTGGGAGTCGCAGCTCGACGTCGGCGGGGCACCCAGGTTGCTGCGCTACTACGCCGACATCGCACCGGCCGTGGACGAGGAGACCGTCGTGCGGGACGAACGCGGCACCACGGTGATCCGGCGCCTGCCCATGGGCCCCACGGTGGTGATCGTCCCCTGGAACTACCCCGTCTACCTGTGCATGATGGCGCTGGCCCCGGCGCTGGCGGCCGGCAATCCGGTGATCGTCAAACCGTCCGAGTTCGCCCCGCTCGCGCTGACCGAGACCCTGGCGATGCTCGCCTCGACGCTCCCGGACGGCGTCGTGAACGTGGTGCCCGGCCTGGGCAGCGAGGCCGGAGCCGCCCTGGTCTCCCACCCCGGAGTCCGCAAGGTCCTGTTCACCGGCGGTACCGAGACCGGTCGGGCCGTGCTGCGCGGTGCCGCCGAGAACATCACGAGCGTGAGTCTCGAACTCGGCGGCAACGACCCCGCGATCGTCCTCGGTACCGCCGGACTCGACGACCGGCTGATACGGGAGATCCGCCGCTCGGTGTACACGTGCACGGGCCAGGTCTGCTTCAACATCAAACGGCTGTACGTCCAGCGCGGTGTGTACGACGAGTTCGTCGACAAATTCCGGCAGGCCGTCGACGAGATCGTCGTCGGCGACGGTCTCGACCCGGCCAGCACGATCGGGCCGCTGAACAACGAGCGGCAGTTCGCATCGGTGACGGCTCTCCTGGAGTCCACCCGCAGGGCCGGCGCCCGGGTCGACATACTCGGACGCCCCCTGGATGACGCCGACTGGGACAACGGCTACTTCATGCTCCCGAGCGTCGTCACCGGCATCCCTCACGACTCGGCCCTCGTCTCCCGCGAGCAGTTCGGGCCGACCGTGCCGGTCGTCCCGTTCGACGACGTCGAGGACGCGGTGCGGATGGCCAACGACACCGAGTACGGCCTCGCGGCCTCGGTGTGGAGCGAGGACGCCGAGCACGCCCTGGCCGTGGGCCGCCGTATCGCTGCGGGTTCGGTGTTCGTCAACTCCCACCGCGTCGGCAGCTCGGACATGACGATGCCCTTCGGCGGGATGAAGCGCAGTGGCCTGGGACGCAACCATGGGATGTGGGCGATCGACGAGTGCAGTGAGCTGCAGGCGCTGAGTCACCGGCCCGACACGTCGGCCTTTCCCGGGCCCCTGATCCAGTAAGGCCCCCGTACCGGACCGGAACGCGTCCGGCCGTCACCCATCGGCGAACCTGGCCACCCGGGCGGTCACCTATCGCCGGGATAACCCGGAGAGACCAGCAGAGACCAGCAGAGACCAGCAGAGACCAGCAGAGACCAGGAGAGACACATGTCCCACACCGACCCGCACCAGCAGCCCGGCAGCGCCGCCCTGGAAGCCCTGGCCCGCCGGAACACCCTCCTGGAGAGCCGGATCCAGCGGCTGGAGGACATCGAGGAGATCAAGAACCTGCACCGGCGCTACATCCGCAAGCTCGCGGACCGGGACTGGGAGGGCATGGCCGACTTCTTCACCGAGGACGCAGTCACGGACATCCGGTGGCACGGGCGCACCGAGGGAAAGAAGCAACTGGTCGAGGAGGTCTTCGACGAGCTGCACAGCCTGGTGAAGAGCGCGGACGGCTACGTCCTGTCGTCACCGGTGATCGAGCTCGCCGCGGGCGCGGACCGGGCGTACGGCGAGTGGACCTGGCACCGTCACATCTGCGAGTTCCGCACCACGGGCGGTCTGATGCGCGTGTGGGGCCCCTGGCTGGAGGGCAGGTACAAGTGCCACTACGAGCGGGTGGACGGCCAGTGGAAGTTCAAGGACATGTGGTTCCGTGTCGTGCTGCCGGACGCGGACCCGGACCACGACGAGATGCAGGAACGCATCGCCGCGAGTGGAACGGAGCCGCACCGGACCGGCGCCGGCCTCATCCGGCGTGACCAGGGGTGAAGCCCGAGACCGGAGGCGACGTAGCCTTGGGCAGCGGCGCGAACAGCGCGGAGGTGATCATGACCGCCCACTATGTGAGTGTCGGGGGGCAGCCAGGGCCGGACGGCGGTGAACTGCCTGCCTACCACATAGCGTCGGTGGGGCGCGCGCTCACTCTGCTCACCGCGTTCATCGAGCGCCCCCAGCTGACCGTGTCGGAGGCGGCCGACCTCCTGGGCGTGGCCCCCTCGACCGCCCACCGGTTGCTGCAGATGCTGCTCCACCACCGCTTCGTCGAGCAGGGCGAGCGGCGGGTCTACGTGCGGGGGCCCGCCCTGGTGTCGCTGACCGAGGCCGCCGAGCGAGCGCCCGACGTCGAGTCCGTCGCGCTGCCCCACCTGCAGCGCATCAGGGACGAGCTGCGGGGCACCGCTCATCTGCTGGGGCTGGAAGGCAACGGCGCGCGTTTCGTGACGGGGGTCGAGTGGCGTGACGAGAACCGGATCGCGACTTCACGCGTGGGCTGGCTGTTGCCCGCGCACACCCTCGCCGGCGGCAAGGCCATGCTCGCGAAGCTGAGCCGTGCCCAGATCGAGTCACTCTTCCCGGACGGTCTGCCCGTCACCCGCTACGCACGGGTCCGGACGCTGGCGCAGCTCCAGGCCGAGCTGGCGGACGTCCGATCGCGGGGATACGCCCGCAGCCGGGAAGCCCACGAGAACGTCACCGCCATCGGCGTCGCGCTGCATCTGCCGCCGGGCACAAGACCCATGGCCCTGTCGGTCGCCTGGTCCGACACACGGTTCTCCAACAGGCAGGAGCACCACGTCGTGGATGCCCTGCAGGCAGCCGTCCACAAGATCTCTCTTGAGCTCGCCCAGTGGGGCAGCGGGTACGGGCAGGGAGACCCGTCCGGCCTACGGGGCTGAGCTTCGGCAGCCCTCTTTTCGGCACTGTCAGAAGCGCCCGGCGCAGCGGCAGAAGTCCTCGACCGCGTCGGCGACGTCCTCGGGCAGGTAACAGCCCTGGTCGGCCAGCCGCCACGCCCGCTCGCTCGCCAGCTGCCGCAGCCGTTGCGGGCTGGTATAGCGCCGTGTCAGTTCCGCGGGTTCGAAGGGCTCGCGGTGCCAGGTCCTGATGGTCATCGGCCCGTCGGGCGCGCGCAAGGATCGGGCGACGGGCAGGTCGACCTCGAGATGGCGCATGCCGCCCAGGGCAAGCCCGTCCGCATCGCTCAGTACGTACGTTCCGCCGTAGTCGAGGCCGTCGGCATCGAGCCGACTGCCGGGCCGGGCCATGACGGCGATGGGATCGATCCGGGGCGCCGCCACGCCGTCCGCCCAGCGCAGCAGGTTCTCCACGGCGGCCGGGAGAAGGTATTTGGAGGCCCCGTGACGGAGCGGTGGCGCCGCCTCGATGCCCTCGGGTACCTCGACGCCCCCGGGCGCGTCGGCACCACCGGACGGGTCGGTGCCTCCGTGCCCGTGCGCGCGAGCCTGTGCGTGATCGGAGGAACGGACCGAGTCGTCGAGCAGTCCGGACTCGTGGCCGCGCCCCGGCAGCTGGTAGCAGCGGTAGAGGTCGCCGGGGACGTCACTGTCGGGGCGCTGATGCCACAGGTGATGGAGCGCCTCGTCCTCGCTCATCAGCTCCATGACCGGTACACGAGAACCGCGTACGGTCCTGCGGGCGTCGTCCATCGGCAGCTGTACGAGTTGCCCTCCCACCGGCCGCAGATCGGCGTCGAAGGCCATCTCGCCGTGCCGGTCCACGTTGACGTAGCCCATCGGCCCGAAGCCACCGCTGGACACCCCGATGAGGAAGGCGTCCACGACGGTGCGGCCCGTCTCGCCGCAGTGCTGCTCGTGCAGCCCCTCGGACAGGTAGGTCCGCAGGAAGGATCCGGACTGCGACCAGCCGGTCGCCAGGATCCGGGCCGGCTCGCGCAGGCCGGGCAGCACGCCGCCACCGTGCGGCGACCGCAGCGTCGTCGCAACCGAGCCGAGCAGGTCCCACACGGCCCCGTCGTGCGGGAACGAGAGATCGCCGTACCGCTCCGGTGCCATGCGGCGCAGCGCCTCGGCCGTGACGTTCTTGCACGTCATGCCGACGTATGCGTCGCCGCTTCGGATCAGGTGGCCGGCCAGGTCCGGCCAGTACATCGGGAAGTCGTAGCCGGTCGACGGATTGAGCAGCTCGACGTGCACGCGGCCGCTGAAGGCCTCGTCGGTCACCGGCCGGACCACCAGCACCCGCGTCGTGCAGGAGACCGTGCCGGTCGTCGCCGGGGGCCGGGCCGCTCCGTCGGTGTACAGGCGGGCGACGCCGGAGACCGCGTACTCGAACACGTCGTATCCGTGGTCGCCGAGCCGGTTGTGCGGTTCGGCGGGCCAGCGCGCCGGGGACAGGAAGGCGGCGTCGCGGGCCCCGTCCAGCGCGACCGCCCGCAGCGTGCTCAGCGACATGGGTGTCACTCCTCCCGGCCGGTGTGGTGGCCGGCGATGTCCTCGCTGTGCAGCCAGGTGCCGTGCAGGCCGTTCCGCAGCCGCACGGGCAGCCGGACGGTGGCGAGAGGCTCGCCGTCCACGTTCTCGGCGTCCAGGATCAGCAGGTCCGACCGCATCTCCGCGTACCGGTTGACCAGGGCCATGATGTACCCCTCGCCCTCACCGGCGGCACCCCGGCGCGGGACGAACAGCGGTTCCTGCGTGGCGGACGTGTCGCCCACGTAGTGGGTGGTCGTCGTCCCGGTGGCGAGGTCCACCCTGCCGATCAGGTCGAACCGCATGCCGCTGGCGCTCGACGGCATCGTGGGGTCCGGAACACCGCTCTGCATGCTCATGTAGCCGTACCGGTACGGACGGATCGCGCGTCGCTCGTTGATGCGGGGGAACTCCCCCGGCACGTCCGACAGCCGTGTCTGGGTGAAGTCGTCGGTCGCGCGCCGCAGGTCGAGCGTCCAGCGGGAGATGTACGGTGTCGCGGCCTCGGGGTCGAACGGGGCTCCGTTGATCTCGGGGAAGAACGGGAAGACGACGCTGTCGCCGACCGACATGTCGATGTGGATGCGGCCGTCCTCCTCGAAGGCGTTCATGGTGTGCGAGGCGAAACGCGGATCCCCCACGAACCACCGCACGTCCGCGGCGGGATCCCGGCGCGGCAGCACGCCCAGGCAGACCGGCTTCGACGGGTCCCACGCGAAGTGAGGGAGGCCGTCCTTGAGCCGCTGGAGGTCGCTGACGAGCGGTACGACGGGGAACACCACGTGGTTCTCGGTGACCGCGAAGTCGTGGACCATGCTGCCGTAGGGCGCGGTCAGCCACCGCTCGAAGACGATCGTTCCCTCCGCGTCGGCCTCGTAGTACGCGATGTCCGGGGTCGTCTCCCCCTTGGCCGCGTAGCCGAAGAAGACCAGCGTGCCGGTGTCGGCGTCGACCTTCGGGTGCGCCGTCGCCGTGGCGCTCGTCAACGCGCCGTCGTAGTCCCAGGGACCGATGGTCCGAAGGGTCAGCGGGTCGATCTCGACGGGGTGGCTGTCCTCCTTCAACGCCAGCATGCGGCCCGCGTGCCAGAGGAGGTTGGTGTTCGCCGTACCGCGGCTGAGCCCGCGGACACTCGGATCGTCCGTGAAGGGATTCCGGTACGCCCCGAACAGCGCGCGCCCGGCCTCGCGCTCGGCCAGGAACTTCGGCGTGCGAACCCACCGGCACGTGAAGTCCACCCGGCCGTCCTCGAAGCGGAACATGCTGACCATGCCGTCGCCGTTGAGGAAGATGTCGTCACCGAGCAATGGGGGAAACTGCGGGTCGGGGCCGACGCGGTAGTAGGCGCCGTCGAGGTCGGCAGGAACCTCACCCTGCACCACCTCCAAGTCGCGGATGTCGGCTTCGAACCGCCCGGGGGCCTGGAAGCCACGGAACGTGGGCACGTCGGGGAATTTCATCGTCTCCGTCCTTCGGGTGACTGCGACCGCACCCTAGGCACGCCCCGGAGCGCCCCCGCCGGTCTTCCTCCGCCGTTCCGCAGGCCAGAAAGCCGCGCGCGGGGTGGCTGCGGGAACCCCGGGCCTGTGGCTGGATACGCGGCAGCACCGAAAGGGGCGCGGCGTTCGTTACCGGCGCCCTCACGAGCCGGACACCGCATGGCATGACGGTGCCCGGATCATCACCGACAGGAGAGAAGTGTCCAGTTCCTCGCCCTCGGCACCCTCACAGCCCTCGGACGACGGCCGCTACCTGCGGATCGCGACGGAGGAGGCGTACGCGCCCCAAGCGGTGATCGATGAGTACCGTCGGCTGCTCGACACCCAGGGAGGCGACGCCGGGTTCCGCAGCCTGTGGAGCTACTACCTGCTCAACCGGACGGCGCACACCGATCTCTTCCGCTCGCGCATCACCGACCTTGAGGATCGCCGGCTCTCCGACATGGCGGACCTGAGGATCGATCACCAGGTGCTCTCGCTCACCACCCCGGGCGTGGAACTGTTCGAGCTTCCGTTGGCGCGGGAACTCGCCGCCATGACCAATGAGTACATCGCGCAGGCATGCCGACGGTACCCGGCACACTTCAGTGGTCTCGCCGCCGTCGCCCTGCAGGATGTCGAGTTCTCCGTGAGAGAGCTCCGCCGAGCAGTCCAGGAACTCGGGCTGAGAGGCGTGATCGTCAACTCGCACACGCGGGGCGAGTACCTGGACGCGCCGAAGTTCGAGGAGTTCTGGGCGACGGCCGCGGAACTCGACGTGCCTGTGTATCTGCACCCCAACACGCCGAGCGACGGGCTGATCGGGCCGCTGCTGGACTCCGGACTCGACGGGGCGATCTTCGGCTTCGGAGTCGAGACCGGCATGCACCTGATCCGCATCATCTTCTCCGGGGTGTTCGACCGCCATCCGGGCCTCCGCCTGGTGGTGGGCCATCTCGGCGAGGCGCTGCCGTTCTGGGCGTTCCGGGTCGACCACTTCCACCACGTCCAGGACAAGACCGGACGTTACCCCTGGCGTCCGTCTCTGAAGCAGCCGCCGAGTCACTACCTGAAGACCAACATCTGGCTGACCACGAGCGGCATGGCCTGGGAACCGGCGATCATGTTCGCCCGCCAGGTGGTCGGAGCCGACCGGGTCCTCTACGCCATGGACTACCCGTTCCAGGCCGCATCCTCCGAGGTCGAGGTGCACGAGCGCCTGCCCATCGGGGACCACGAGAAGCAGATCCTTTTCGAGACGGCCGCCCGTAGCGTGTTCGGACTGCGGCCGGATCTGCGTCGTTCGTGATGAGCCCCGACCGGCTCGTCACCTTTGCGCATGGCGTAGGCGGCGCCGGCCGTCTTCGGTGATCGCGGCACGGTGGCGCTTGGCGTCCGCGCGGCGGGTGTGCCTGGCGGGGCGTCCGGTCCACGGTTGGCGTTCACCAGAGCTCGGAAGATCCACTCCACCGCAACAGGCGTGGTGCTGTCGCCGGATCGGGTGAGCTCATGCGGATGTCGTTGCAGCGCGGGTGCATAGGATCGCCGGCATGACACTGCGACCTGTCCTGGTGAACATAAAGGCGCTTGATGACTCGACGGTCGGCCGGTTCTGGGCGGAGGCGCTCGGCTGGCGTGTCACCAGCCAGGAACCCGGCGCGACCGCCGCTCAACCCGACGGCTTCGATTGGCTGGACCCGGTCACCGTCTGCGTCGACGTCATTGCGGTCCCGGAACCCAAGACGACAACAAAGAACCGTGTGCACCTCGATCTCGCCACCACCTCTGCGGCCCATCAGGCGGAGTTGGTCGCGCGCCTCAAGGCTCTCGGTGCGACGCCCGCCCACGTGGGCCAGGGCAAAGTGCCGTGGACGGTCCTCGCCGACCCGGAGGGCAACGAGTTCTGCGTGCTGGAGCCTCGGGAGATCTACCGGGACACCGGGCCGATCGCCGCGGTGGTGGTCGACTGCGCCGATCCGCGGGCCATGGCCCGGTTCTGGGACGAGGCGATGGACTGGACCCTGCACGAGGTGACCGACGATCACGCGGTGTGGCGCTCCGCCAAGGGTGTCGGCCCGTATCTCGAGTTCCTCCGCACGCCCGGCGTGAAGACCGTGCCGGACCGCGTCCATCTTGACCTGGTGCCGGACCCCGGTGACGACAAAGCAGCGGAGGTGGCCCGGCTGCGGGCCCTCGGCGCCACAGATCTGGACGTCGGCCAGGGCGACGTCCCGTGGACGTGCCTGGCCGACCCGGAGGGCCACGAGTTCTGCGTCCTCGCCCGGTCCTGACGCGGAACCTTGACGACACCCCGGCACCTGAGCCCTGTCTGCTCACCCGCCATGACCCCGGATGGGCTGCTCTCGGTCGATTCGGGCGGCGAGAGCTTCGGTTCCTGTCGTCTCAGTGCCTGTCGTCCACGGTGCCGGCCGGGCTCGGCTCACCCCTATACGTACCGAAGGACCACTTGTTGCCCTCGGGGTCGGCGATCGCGAAATCGCGGCTGCCGTACGGCTGGTCCTCGATCTCGCGGATGATCTTGGCTCCGGCTGCGCTCAGCCTCTCGTAGAGGTCGTCGACCCGGTCGGTGACGACGTAGGCGCCGAAGGTGCCCGGTTGCAGGGACCACGGCTTGCTGTCCGGGTTGTACGAGCCGAGCATGATGCCGCCGCCCTCGGGCCAGTCGAGCTGGGCGTGGGCCACGCGGTCGCCGTCCTCGTACACGGCGGTGCGCAGGAAGCCGACGGTGTCGACGAGGAAGTCGATCAGGCCCGGCGCGTCATGGGCTTGGAGCGTCGGCCAGACGCCGGGGGCACGTTGCTGGGTTGCTGTGGTGTTGGTGTTCATGCCTCTCACTGTTCGCCGCCCTGGTGGCCGCCCGCTTGGATATTCCGGCACTCTTCGGCGAGCCAGGCGGTGGGGCTGACGTCGGTGTACTGGCGGAAGTCCCGCACCAGGTGGGAGTGGTCGTAGTAGCCGCAGTCGGCCGCGATCTGCGCGAGGTTCGGCGAGGCTCCCGCGGTGAGCTCACGGACCACGGTGCTCTTGGCGTGCTCGAAGCGCATCAGCCGGGCGGCCTGCTTGGGGCTCAGGCCCGTCTCGGCCCGGAAGAGGGTGGTGAGCCGGCGGGGACTGAGCGCCACGTGCTCGGCGAGCCCGTTCAGGGTGCCGGCCCCGCGATGCCGGGCCAGCCAGGCCCAGGCCTCACCCACCTCGGGCCTCACCCGTCCGGCTCGGTCAGCCTGGGCCGCACGCCCTCGCAGATACGAGGCGAGCAGGGAGAACCGCGCCTCCCATTCCGTCTGCTCCTGCAGCCGCTCATGAATCTCCGCCACGCGACGGCCCAGCACATCCGTCCCCGATGCGACGATCTGGTCCGCGAGCTCACCGGCCGGCAGCCCCAGCAGCCTGCGCGCCGCCAGCGGATGCAGGGCCAGCTGGATGCCTGCCTCGTGCTCCGGCTGGATCACGTACGCCGGGCGCTGGTGCAACCCGCCCATCACGATGTCGGTGCGTACCGCATCGGCGCCGCGCGCCTGCTCGGGAGTGAGTCCGCTGGTCACGGGCCCGTCCAGCGAGAAGATCAAGGTCAGATACGGCGAGGGCAGCCCCCTGTGCAGGGCCGGAGTCACCCCACGGGTGCGGTAACCCACCGCGGACACGACCATGCCCGCAAGCCCGGTCGTTCCCCGCACGAACTCCCGCAACGCCTCACCGTCCCGCACCGACGCATGCGCCATACGGCCAGTATGCGACGTCCCGGCCGGGCCGCTTGCCCGGCTTCTCTCAGAGGTGGTGGCGGACTCCTTCACGAAGACGACGGGCACGAGCCCACACCCCCGTACGTTCGGACGGTGCGCCCACCGCCGTTGCCGGGGATTCTGGACCCATGACCATCGATGTGACGGCACAGCGGGTCCTCGCACTGCCTCCCGATCGCGTGGCCGGATACGCGACGGACTGGCGCCACGACGCCGAGTGGACCCGGGGCATCCGCACGGCGGAGCTGACCCGGGAGGCAGACGGGGGCGGGTTCGGTGTGGGCGCCGAGGTCACCCGTACCGCCCGTTTCCTGGGGCGGCGTATCGACTATGTCCTGCGGGTGGCCGCCCACGAGCCCGGCCGGCTGCTGGACATGGTCTCGGTGGCCGGTCCGTTCCCCATGCACGTCACCTACGCCTTCGAGCCCCACCCACGCGGAACCCTCGCCCGCATCCGCGTCCGGGGCGGCGAAGGCGGCTTCTACCGGCTGGCCGCACCGCTCCTGGCCCGCCAGGTTCGCTCTTCGATCACCAAGGACCTGCGTAGCCTCGAACACCGGCTCACCGAAAGGGAATGAGGGCCTTCCATGGCGTACGACGAAGGACTGGCCGAGCGGATTCATGAGCACCTGGGTGCGGATCCGGGCATCACGGAGAAGCGCATGTTCGGCGGCATCTCCTTCCTGTACCGCGGCAATATGGCCGTGGCCCTCCGCGGCGGCGACCTGATGGTCCGGGTCGGACCGGATGCCACCGAAGCGGCCCTCGCCCGACCGGGAGCGCAGGTCTGCGAGATGGGCGGCCGCCCGATGCGCGGCTGGATCCTGGTCGCCGCCTCCGCGCTCGCGGAGGACGAAGCGCTCAGTGCCTGGATCGACGAGGGGTACGCATTCGCGGCGGGCCTGCCGCCCAAGTGAAGCCGGACCCTGAGGCGGACTCAGACCTGCCGAGCGGGCGGGAATCACCGCTGCCCGCCCGCTGTTGCCTGCCAGAGCAGGCACCGCAGGAAGCCCCAAGGAGGCCGATCGTGCACGGCGACTCAGCAACGGTCCGCAAGATCCTCACCGAGCTCGGCGACACCTGGGCGGTCGTCGGGCTGTCGACGAACGAGCACCGGGCGGCCTACGGAGTCGCCAAGGTCCTCCAGCGCTACGGCAAGCGGGTCGTCCCGGTGCATCCGAAGGCCGAGACGGTGCACGGGGAGAAGGGGTACGCGTCGCTGTCGGACATCCCCTTCGACGTGGACGTCGTCGATGTGTTCGTCAACAGCGACCTGGCCGGTCCCGTCGCCGGCGAAGCCGCCGCCATCGGCGCGAAGGCCGTCTGGTTCCAGCTGGGCGTCATCGACGAGGCGGCGTACGAACGGACGCGTGCGGCGGGACTCGACATGGTCATGGACCGCTGCCCGGCCATCGAGATTCCGAAGCTCGGCTGAGTCCCGCGACCGCCGGCCACCCGTCCTCAGCGGTTCCTGCGCGACGTCACCGTGAACTGCGCCCCGTCGGGATCCCGGAGCACGGCCTCCGTCGGGGGCACCTCCGTGTGCGAGGTGCCGACCCGGACGACGGTGCCGCCGTGGGCGCGCGCGGCGGCGACGCAGGCCTCGACGTCGGGGACCGCGAAGTGGATCTGCCAGTGCGGCCGGATGGTGGGATCGGGCGCCGCCTCCACGGCGCCGGAGTGTATCCGGGCCACGATCTCGCTCTCGCTGCGCAGGACGACTTCGTCCGCCTCATAGTGGACCTCGCAGCAGCCTGGCCGTGCGGAGGCCCACTCGAGGACCTCGCCGTAGAACATGGCGGCGTCGAAGGCGTCGCGGGTGTGCAGTCGTACGAAGGCCGGGGCGGCCCGGCGCCAGGATTCCCAGCCCGAGATGAGCCGGCCCTCCCAGATGCCGAAGACCGCTCCGTCGCGGTCCGCGAGGAGAGCGGCCCGGCCCGGCGGGAACGCGATCGGGCCGACCGCAGTCGTCCCGCCGCGTTCCTGCCCCCGGGCCACGGCGTCGTCGGCGCTGGACACGGCGAAGTAGGGGGTCCAGGCGACCGCCATCTGCCACATGGAGGCCACGGCCGCGATGCCCGCGACCGGCACATCGTTGGCGTACGCGATCCGGAACCGGTCTCCCAGCGGGACCGAGCGGAACTTCCAGCCGAACACCGCGTGGTAGTAGTCCTCCGCGGCGGCTTCGTCGCGTGCCGTCAGGCTGACCCAGCATGGGGCGCCGAACACCGACTGACTGGAGATGACATCGTCTTGAACTGTGGTGTCACGGTTCATGGCAGTACCGTCCTGGCTTCCTGACCGGTGTGCTCAGCCGCCGGTGCCGAATCGCTCCCAGACGCGGTGCTCGCCCAGCAGCCGGGTGACCTGCTCCAGGGCGCTCGTGCCGCTGTTCGCGGTCACGACTCCCGCCGCACCGGCCGGGACGCCCGCGGCATCGAGGGCGGTTTCGGCACCCGCCCAGCCGCCGATGGCCTTCCCGTGCCGGTAGGCCTCCGACAGCATCAGAAGCACCCGCGGATCCGTGGTTGCTTCCCTACCAGCATCCCCCGCCTTGGCGTCCCGCGCTCCGTAGGCGTCGCTCCCGGGTCCCGGAGCGCCCGCCAGCAGGACGGCGTCGTACTCCACCGACCGGGCCGTGGCGAAGGTGCGCTGCACCTGGACAGGCTCGCCCTCCGCGTCGAGTTTGCCGCCGGCCGGGGCGATCACCAGCGGGACCATGCCCGCGTCCAGGACCGCCCGGCGCACGGTGCGTACGCCGTCGAGGTCGCCGCGCTCGTCGGTGACGATGCCGATGACGCGCCCGTCCAGCGGCCAGGTGTGACCCAGCTGTGAGAGGGCGGGGCTGGGGTCGACGGCTGTGAGGGGAACGGTGGCCTCGGGTGCGGGCAGGCCGAGACCGGTGGCGACCTGCTCGCACAGTTCGGGGTCGATGTTGGCGAGCACCTGGAGCCCTCGCTCCTTGACGGCCTGCTCGTAGCACTTGCCCAGCTCGAAGGTGTACGCCGCGATGACGTGCTCGCGCTCCACCGGGGACATGCTGCGCCAGAAGAGCCGGGGCTGGCTGAAGTGGTCCGAGAAGGAGGCCGGGGCCTCGCGCTGCTTCCTGGCCGTGGGCACCTCCACTGGCGTCTCGATGTACGCGCCGGTGTCGGCGCCCGCGAGGAACGGGCAGCCTCCGTCGAGGGAGTTGGGCCGGTAGGGCGCCGCTCCGGTGTGGACGGCCGTCTGGTGCATGCCGTCCCGGTGCATGTCGTTGACGGGGGCGTGGGTGCGGTTGACGGGGAGCTGCGCGAAGTTCGGCCCGCCCAGGCGGGAGATCTGGGTGTCCAGGTAGGAGAAGAGCCGGCCGGCCAGCAGCGGGTCGTCGGTGATGTCGATGCCGGGCACGAGGTGGCCGGGGTGGAAGGCCACCTGCTCGGTCTCGGCGAAGAAGTTCGACGGGTTGGCGTTCAGCGTCAGCAGGCCCACGGGCTGCACGGGCGCCAGTTCCTCCGGGACGATCTTCGTCGGGTCGAGCAGGTCGATGCCCTCGAAGCTCTGCTCGGCGTTGTCCGGGAAGGTCTGGATGCCCAGCTCCCACTGCGGGTAGGCGCCCGCCTCGATGGCGTCGGCGAGGTCGCGCCGGTGGAAGTCCGGGTCGATGCCGTTGATGAGCTGCGCCTCCTCCCACACCAGGGAGTGCACGCCGAGCTTCGGCTTCCAGTGGAACTTCACCAGCGTGGTGGCGCCCTCGGCGTTGACCAGCCGGAAGGTGTGGACGCCGAAGCCCTCCATCGTGCGGAACGAGCGCGGGATGGCCCGGTCGGACATGTTCCACAGCGTGTGGTGGGTGGCCTCGGTGTGCAGCGTGACGAAGTCCCAGAACGTGTCGTGGGCGCTCTGTGCCTGGGGGATCTCCCGGTCGGGGTGCGGCTTTCCGGCGTGGATGATGTCCGGGAACTTGACCGCGTCCTGGATGAAGAAGACCGGGATGTTGTTCCCGACCAGATCGAAGGTGCCCTCGCCGGTGTAGAACTTCGTCGCGAAGCCCCGCGTGTCACGCACCGTGTCCGAGGAGCCGCGCGAGCCGAGCACCGTGGAGAACCGTACGAACACCGGTGTCTCGGCCTCGCCGGTCAGGAAGGCCGCCTTGGTGACCTTCGCGGCGGTGCCATAGCTCCGGAAGACGCCGTGCGCGGCGGCACCGCGCGCGTGCACGACCCGCTCGGGGATGCGCTCGTGGTCGAAGTGGGTGATCTTCTCCCGCAGATGGTGGTCCTGCAGCAGAACCGGCCCACGCTCACCGGCCTTCAGCGAGTGGTCGGTGTCGTAGAGCCTGGCTCCCTGGGCCGTCGTCAGGTACGCGTCACCCTGGGCGTTGGTGGACTGGTCTGCGCCCGTGGGACGGCCCGTGGGGCTGACCGTCTCAGGTGCGGCCTGGTCAGGTTTGGGCGGGAGGGGTGCGTGGGGTTCGGTCGGTTCGGCGACCGACGGCGTCTGCGCCGCAGGCTTGCCGGGGACGCCGTCCGTCGGACCGTCCTCGCGCAGTACGTCGGCGGCCTTCTGCGCTGCGGCCTTCAGGGGGTTCTTCTCGGTCATCGCACTTCCAACTGTCGGGGAGTGGTCTGCGCCGCCTGGGTACCCCCGACCGGGCCCTTGAACCAGCCGGACCTCGGCTGACCCGTCCCGCGCGGAGCGATCAGTCCTCCCCCAGGATGATGTTGCTCTGCAGGTCCACGGGCGCCTGTTCACCCCGATCGTCCCTGCCGCCCCCGCGCGCGGAAGGAACAGCGCGCGCACCCTGTATGGGCCCGCGCTCCGTGGTCTCCGGCTTGACGCCGGACGACTCGATGTCTGTGCTGGTGCCGGTTTCCATGAGGGCACCTCCTACGTCATCCGTTCGTGACTGCGAGTACCCGGCACCGGCATTCGAAACGGGCGGTGCGTTCCGCACCCGGGCAGAGCTGACGCTTCGGCCCGCGGTTCGGGGGGACTCGGGGCCCATGACCGAGAAGGCAGACATCCGGGGTTCGTACTGGATCGACACGGCGCCCGGTGAGACGTATCCGCCGCTCGACGCGGATGTGACCGTCGACGTGGCCGTGGTCGGCGCGGGCATCGCCGGCCTCAGCACGGCCTGGGAGCTCGCCCGCGCCGGGCGCAGTGTCGCGATCCTGGAGGCCGACCGCGTCGCCGCGGGCGTCACCGGCCACACCACCGCGAAGCTGTCCGCCCAGCACACGCTGATCTACGACCGGCTGCGCCGGACCCGTGGCCCGGAGGCGGCGCACCTGTACGCACGCTCGCAGACCGAGGCGATCGAGCACGCCGCGGCCCTCGTCGACGAACTGCGCATCGACTGCGACTGGGAGCGCAGGAGCGCGTTCACATACACCCGGGACGAGCGCCGGGCCGACGAGTTCCGCGCCGAGGCAGAGGCCGCCCGCGAGGCCGGCCTGGACGCGGAGTTCGTGACCGAGACCGGTCTCCCGTACTCCGTGGCCGGCGCGGTCCGTGTCGCCCACCAGGCCCAGTTCCACCCGCGCAAGTACCTACTCGGCCTCGTCGAGGATCTACGGGCCCGGGGCGCCCTCATCCACGAGCGCACCCGAGTCGTCGGCCTCGAAACGGGCGACGCCTGCCGTCTGACGGCCGAAACCGGGGCGCGGGTGACCGCCGGCGCAGTCGTGATCGCCACGCACTATCCGGTCTTCGACCGGGCGCTGCTGTTCACCCGGCTCTCCCCGCGACGCGAACTCGTCGTGGCCGCACCGCTCGCGGCGGACCGGGACCCGGACGGCATGTACATCACGCCCGAGGAGGACACCCGCTCGGTCCGCACCGCCCCGTACGAGGACGGCCGGCGGCTGCTGATCGTCACCGGCGAGCACTTCACCCCCGGAACCGGCGACACCGACAAACGGTTCGCCCGCCTCACCGACTGGGCCGAGGAGCACTTCCCGGACATCACGCCCACCTACCGGTGGGCCACTCAGGACAACGACTCCACCGACACCGTGCCGCTCGTCGGCCCGCTGCCCCCGATGTCCCGCCACGCGTATGTGGCGACCGGGTTCGGCGGCTGGGGACTCAGCGGCGGCATCATGGCCGGCCGGCTGCTGTCCGGGCTCATCGTCGGCGACCGCCCGCCGTGGGCCGAACTGTACGATCCGCGGCGCCTGCGTTCCGTACTCCGTGAGGCCCCGGCCTTCCTCAAGCACCAGGCGAACGTGGCCCGGCACTTCGTGGGCGACCGCATTCCCCCGTCGCACGCCGACTCCCTGGCCGACATCGTGCCCGGTACCGGCGCCGTCGTCCGGCACGGCGGACAGCGCTGCGCGGTCTATCGCGACGAGGACGGGCGCCTGCACTCCGTGTCCGCGAGGTGTACGCACATGGGGTGCCTGGTCGCGTTCAACGCGGCGGAGCGCGCCTGGGAGTGCCCCTGCCACGGCTCACGCTTCGACACGGACGGCCGGGTGGTGCAGGGGCCGGCGACGCATGCCCTGGAGCAGCGCGATGTCCGCGATGAGGAGCCCCTGGAGGACTGACCAGCTGGGTTCAGTCGTGCGCGGGCCGGCCGCTGAGCCTGTGGTCGGCAAGGTTGAGCGCCTCGTCCACGACCCGGCGCAGATGGCCGTCCCGCAGGGAGTAGATCACCCGGCGGCCCTCCTTGCGGGTGTTCACCAGGCCCGCGAGACGCAGCCGCGCCAGATGCTGGCTGACCGCCGGGCGGGCGGCGCCGCACCGCTCCGTGAGCGTCGTGACGTCGGCCTCATCGTCGGCCAGGGCGTGCAGCAGCGCGAGCCGGGTGCGGTCGCCGAGGAGGGCCAGGACTTCGGCGGCGAGGGCGAACTGCTCCTCGCCGGGGGTACGCGGATGCGCATCCTGCGCAGGTGACAGGTGCATGCGTGCGCTCATACGCACATAATGACTCCGTGGGCCTTGCCGAGTCCACTCCCGCGTGGAGTTCCACTCCCGGGCACGGAAAGGGGTCGCTTGTGAGCGCCGAGCACCATGGACACGCCCACCACCAGAATGAGCACGGACACGAGCACGGACACAGCCACGAGCACGGTCACAGCCACGAGCACGGCCACCGTCACGACGGCGGCGGGCATCGCTCGCGCCTCTCCCGTCCGTTCCACCGGCTGAGCCACCTCCTCACACCCCACTCCCACGAGACCGCCGACAAGGTCGACGCCGCCCTGGAGTCCTCCGCCCGCGGCATCCGGGCCCTGTGGGTCTCCCTGTGCGTGCTCGGTGTGACCGCCGTGGCGCAGGCGGGCGTTGTCGTGGTCTCCGGTTCGGTCGCGCTGCTGGGCGACACGGTGCACAACGCCGCCGATGCGCTCACCGCCGTGCCCCTCGGGATCGCCTTCGTGCTGGGCCGGCGCGCGGCCACGCGGCGGTTCACGTACGGCTACGGGCGGGCCGAGGACCTGGCGGGCCTCGTGATCGTGCTGACGATCGCCGGGTCCGCGGTCTTCGCGGGCTGGACGGCGGTCGACCGGCTGCTCGATCCGCGCCCGGTCGAGCACATTCCGGTGGTCGCTGCCGCAGCCGTGATCGGCTTCGCGGGCAACGAGTGGGTGGCCCGCTACCGCATCCGCGTCGGCCGTGCGATCGGCTCGGCCGCGCTCGTCGCAGACGGTCTGCACGCGCGCACGGACGGCTTCACCTCGCTCGCCGTCCTGCTGGGCGCGGGCGGCGCGGCGCTCGGCTGGCAACTGGCCGACCCCATCGTCGGATTGGCCATCACCGCGGCCCTGCTGCTGGTACTGCGCGACGCCGCACGCGAAGTCTTCCGCCGAGTGCTGGACGCGATCGACCCGGCGCTGGTGGACCGGGCCGAGCGGGCCCTGCGTGAGGTGCCGGGCGTGCAGGCCATCGGCGAACTGCGGCTGCGCTGGATCGGCCACCGGCTGCGGGCCGAGGTGGCGGTGGTCGTGGACGGTGACGTGACCGTACGCCAGGCGCACCGCGTGGCCGTCGAGGCGGAGCACGCCCTGCTGCACGCCGTTCCCGGGCTCACCGCTGCCCTGGTCCACGCCGACCCGTCACCCGCGCCCGGCGAGACGGATCCCCACCTGGCCCTGGCCCACCACACGGGGTGACCGACGGGGTCAGGCGACGCCGAGCCCCTCCAGCACGACAGCGTTCGGCAGCTCCGCGAACGCCTTCCCCGGCACCAGCAGCTTCCCGCGCCGGCGGCCGCTGCCGACCAGGACGTACGGCAGATCGACGACCGCCGAGTCCACGAGCACCGGCCAGTCGGCGGGCAGCCCGATCGGCGTGATCCCGCCGTACTCCATCCCGGTCTCGCCGGTGGCCGTGTCCGTCGGGGCGAACGACGCCTTGCGCGCGCCGAGTTGGCGCCGGACCACGCCGTTCACATCGACCCGGGTGCCGGAGAGCACGACGCAGGCGGCGAGCGTGCTCTCCCCGCCTCGCTTGCCCGCGACGACCACGCAGTTGGCCGACTGGTCGAGGAGTTCCGGACCGTAGTGCTCGAGGAATGTGGCGGTGTCGGCCCACTCTGGCTCGGTGTCGACGTACACGATCTGCTCGGCGGGGACGTTGCCGCGCCAGTGGCGTACGGCGTCGGCGACCGGGCGGGTCAGTTCGTCAAGGCAGTCGGGCGCGGGCGTTGCGTTGTCGAAGTGTCCGATGGGTGCACGCATGACCGCACGCTAACAGGCGTACGGACGGCCTTCGACGGCTGTCTCAGTGCACGCCCGGGACCGACACCGTCATGACCATCTCCAGCGGTACGTCGCCCGAATTGGCGTACGTATGGGGGACGTTGGCCTCGAAGGAGGCGCTCGCGCCCGCGGGGACCCGGTGCTCCCTGCCGTCGACGGTGAGCGTCAGCTCGCCCGCCGTGACATGGATGAGTTCGACCGTGCCGGCCGGGTGCGCGTCCGAGGAGCTGCCCTCGCCCGGCATCAGCAGCCAGTCCCACATCTCCAGCGGGCCGGGCGCCTCCGTGCCCGCGAGAAGCCGGTTGTAGCTGCCGGCCTCGGTGTGCCAGAGCCGTACGGCCTGCTCGGCCGGGACGATCCGGACCTTCGGGCCCTGCTCGTAGTCGAGCAGCGTCGTGATGCTGATGCCGAGGGCGTCGCCGATCTTGACGACGGTGCCAAGGCTGGGGTTGGTGCGCGCCTGCTCGATCTGGATGAGCATGCCGCGGCTGACCCCGGCGCGAGCGGCGAGCGTCTCCAGGGTGAAGCCGCGCTCGCTGCGCCAGCGCTTGACGTTGCGCGCCAGGGACTGGGTCAGCAGTTCGAGGTCCGACACATCACGTCCAATACGTCCAATATCCGAGTTCAATATTCTGGATGACAGAGTTCAATGCTTTGCACTACGGTCTGGTGCACCCGTTCGTTCACTGCACTGTACTGCGAGGCACTCCGTGACAGCACTCTTCGCCCTGGCCACCAGCGTCCTGTGGGGGCTGGCCGACTTCGGCGGCGGGCTGCTGACCCGGCGTACGCCAGCGCTGACCGTGGTGGTCGTCTCGCAGTCGATCGCCACCGTCGTGCTCGGCGCGATCGTCGTGGCGACGGGTGCCTGGAGCGAGGCGGGTCCGCTGCTGTGGTTCGCGGTGACGGCGGGGCTCGTCGGGCCGGTCGCGATGTACGCCTTCTACAAGGCACTCGCCCTGGGCCCGATGGGGGTCGTCTCACCGCTCGGCTCCCTCGGCGTCGCCGTCCCGGTGGGGGCGGGCCTTGTCCTCGGCGAGCGCCCTGGGCTGCTGCAGTTCGCGGGGATCGCGGTCGCGGTCGCGGGCGTCGTGCTCGCCGGCGGCCCGCAGTTCAAGGGCGCACCCGTGCAGCGGCAGGCCGTCCTGCTCACCCTGCTGGCGGCGTTCGGCTTCGGAGCGGTGATGGCCCTGATCGCCGAGGCCTCGACCACTCTCACCGGCCTCTTCCTCGCCCTGTTCGTCCAGCGCGTCACGAACGTCGTCGCGGGCGCCACCGCCCTGTACGCCGCCGCCCGCCGCGGCACCGAGGCTCCCCCGAAGGTCTCGCCGGCCGCGCTCCCGGCCCTCGCCTTCGTCGGCCTCGCCGATGTCGCCGCCAACGCCACGTACTCGCTGGCCGCCCAGAACGGCCCGGTCACCGTGGCGGCCGTACTCGCCTCGCTCTACCCGGTGGTCACGGCCCTGGCTGCACGCGGCATCCTCGGCGAACGGCTACGCGGCGTCCAGGCGGCGGGTGCGGGCCTGGCCCTCGTCGGCACCGTACTGCTCGCGACCGGTTAGGAGTCGGCGCGTACGTCGTCGGCGGCACCCTCCGCGCCCAGCGCGGCGAGGCGGGCGGCGCCCTCCGCGTCGAGCTCGGTCAGGGCCAGCAGCTGGTCCGGTGTGACGCCTTCGGGGATCGGCACCGGCGCCGGCGTACGCAGGGGTGGCTGCCACCCGTCGCCCGGCGACCAGCGCCGTACCACACGCGCCGGGGCCCCGGCCACCACCGCGTGGTCGGGCACCACTCCGCGGACCACCGCACCGGCCGCCACCACGACGTTCCGCCCGATCCGCGCGCCGGGCAGGATCACCGCACCCGTCCCGATCCAGCACCCAGAGCCGATCTCCACCGCCTCCATCCGCGGCCACTGCTTGCCGATCGGCTCGTGGGGATCGTCGTACGAGTGGTTTGTAGAGGTCACATACACGTAGGGCCCGAAGTAGCAGTCGCTGCCGATCGTGACCGTCGTGTCGGCGATGACGTGGCTGCCGCGGCCGAGCACGACACCGTCGCCGATACGCAGAATGGGATCGGGGCCGAGGTCGAGATCGGGCATCAACCCGGCGGTCAGCGTGACCTGTTCGGCGACGATGCAGTGGGCACCGAGATGGATCCACGGCTCACCGAAGACCGTGCCGAGCGGGAAGGCGAGCCTGGTACCTGTTCCCATCGCGCCGAAGCGGAACCGTCCCGGGCTCTCGGCGCTCACGGACCCCGTGCGCTGCACCCAGGCCCAGCCCGCATGCACGGCGCGCTGGACTAGGCGGCGCCGCCATGACGAGAACGTGTTCTTGCTCCTGGGCACCCGCTCACCGTACTCAGCGGGCGCCGCGCCCAAGAACCCGTACGCCTGTGATCTTCGCCCCACCCGGCCATCCGGACCGATGGCTTACGGTGCCGGTAGCGACGAGACGAGGAGTTGACGATGACGCACAAGGCGCTGATCGCGAGCGTGGGCGGCAAAGATCCGAAGGTGGATCAGGAGGCGTTTGCCGCCCCCACGGCCGTGGTGCTCGGCGATGTGACGC
The DNA here is from genome assembly GCF_043198355.1 of Streptomyces sp. NPDC048825. Lineage (NCBI taxonomy): Bacteria > Bacillati > Actinomycetota > Actinomycetes > Kitasatosporales > Streptomycetaceae > Streptomyces > Streptomyces sp. NPDC048825. The sequence continues at coordinate 62,476 of NZ_JBICUR010000027.1, read as the reverse complement.
TGCACGCGGGCGCGAGCGTCTGGTACGGCGCGGTGCTGCGCGCCGAGTTCGAGCCGATCGTCATCGGCACGGGCAGCAACGTCCAGGACAACTGCACGCTCCACGTCGACCCCGGCTTCCCCGTCACCATCGGCGAGCGCGTCTCGATCGGGCACAACGCCGTGGTGCACGGTGCCACGGTGGAGGACGACTGTCTGATCGGGATGGGTGCGACTGTGCTGAACGGCGCGGTGATCGGGACGGGGTCCTTGATCGCGGCGCAGGCCTTGGTGCCGCAGGGGATGCGGGTGCCGCCGGGGTCGCTGGTCGCGGGCGTACCGGCGAAGGTGCGGCGGGAGCTGACGGCGGAGGAGCGGGAGGGGATCTCGCTGAACAGCTCGGTGTACGTGGAGCTGGCCAAGACTCACCGGGAAGCGCACGAGGGCTGAGCGGACTTGCCGAAGTCCGGTGCGGTACCGCGCCCCTTTAAGGGGCGCGGGGCTGTGACATTGTGCGGCTCCGCCGCGATGAGGGTCCCCCCGCTCATGGGGGTCCCCCCGCTCGAGCGAAGTCGAGAGTGGGGGAGGAGCCGAGAGTGGGGGAGCGACCAGCCACAGCGGACCCGCAGGTGATTAGTCGACGGCAGCCACCGGCGCCGGCTCAGCTGCCGCAGGCGCCTCCGCCTCTGCTGACATCTGCTTGGCCTTGCGCTTGACGACCAGCATCGACACGAGGCCGATGAGCACCGCCACCACAAGCCCCAGCCAGGAGAACCGCTTGAGCCACGACTCGGCGACCACTCCGACGTAATAGATGACCGCCGTGGTGCCGCCCGCCCACAGGATGCCGCCGAAGACGTTGGCGATGAGGAACTTCCAGTACGGCATGTGCAGTACGCCCGCGAGGGGGCCCGCGAAGATCCGCAGCAGGGCGACGAAGCGGCCGAAGAAGACGGCCCACATACCCCACTTCTCGAAGGACCGTTCCGCGGTGGCGATATGGCCCTCGCTGAAGTGCTTGGGGAACTTGCCGCCGAGCCAGGCCAGCATCGGGCGTCCGCCCTTGCGGCCGATGGCATAGCCGATGGAGTCACCGATGATGGCGCCCGCAGTCGCACAGGCGCCGAGGATGAGCGGGTCGATCTCGCCGTGCTGGGAGGCGAGCAGCGCCGAGGAGACCAGGATGATCTCGCCGGGCAGCGGAATGCCCAAGCTTTCCAGACCGATGACCACGCCCACCAGGACGTAGATACTGACCGCCGGCACGGTCTCGAGCCATTCCTGGACGTGCAACGCCGCTTCCTCCCCTGGTCACTGAACACGCGTTCCCGGCGTGCGCTCCGGGATGAGCGCGCGCCGGGGCAGCGTACCTGCTGACGGGGACGGCAACGGCGTACCACTGCTCGCACCGCTGCTCACGAGTACCGGAGCAGGGGAGGTCAGCTCGACGGTCGCGGCGAGAGCGTCTCGGTGAAGGGAGTGACAGGGCGCTCGATGCGTTCGCCGTCCACGGTGATGTCCACCGCTTCGTTGTAGAAGGCGAGGAGTCCCTTGATGGCGGCCGCCGTCGGCAGCGGGTCCGGGTAGCTCCAGACGATGTTCCCGGGGACGTCGAGGTCGCCCCGCAATGACCAGTACTGGGCAGTGCCCTTGTACGGGCAGCCCGTGCTGTGGCCGGTGTGGTCGAAGAGGTCGAGGCGGACGTCCTCGCGCGGGATGTAGTACCGCACCGGCAGGCCGGTCTCGAAGAGCAGAACGGGGCGGCGGGTGTCGGCGACGACCGTGCCGTCGATCTCGACCTGGATGTGGCGGCTGCTGGCGAGGGCGTCCACCCGGTGGTGCGGGTCCTTGGGGTGGATGAAGATCTCTTCCTCTTCCTCGTACCAGTGGTCGAGCCCCCGGCCGCTCCGCTCGGACCACTCGAAGGCGATGTGGCCGGCCAGGTCGTCGGCGGGGTAGGTCCAGGCAGCGTTCTCCAGCAGTTCGCCGTCGACTTCGAGGTCGTAGAAGATCTGCGATCCGGAGTGTCTGCCCGTCCGGGGGTTCTTCGCCGGCCGGAGCAGGTCCTCGCGGACCTCGTCGCGGGGGAACGCGTACAGGGGGACGGGGAGGTCCGGCTCCCAGACGAGTACGGAGTGGCGGCTGTCGACGACGGTGACATCGCCCTTGCGGCCACGGACCCAGCGTTCGCTGGGCTCCCACAGGAAGCCCTCCGGGGTGGTCCGTACGGATCGCATGGTGAACAACACGCTCATTGACCCATGCTTACCGACGCCCCCGCCGAGGACAAGAAAACTGGTCATATGGAACCGAAGGGTTCCCCTGGGTCGTTGATCCGTTGGGTTGCGTCAAGTTGAAGATCATGTACCGGTCAGCCTTTATGCTGGCTGGGCGCAGCGCTTTCACGCGTGCAGAGTTGCGTTCACCGCAGGGAGCATGCCCATGGGCACCACAGAGGCCGTACATTCACCGTCCGACAGCGAATTCCTGGACGGCACGTCGGCCGGGTCGGCGGGGCCCATGGTGCCGCGCCTCGTACTGGGCGCACGTCTGCGCCGGCTGCGGGAGGAGCAGCACATCTCCCGTGAGACAGCGGGCCATGTCATCCGCGCCTCACAGTCCAAGATCAGCCGGCTGGAGACCGGCCGCCACGGCTGCAAACTGCGGGACGTGGCCGATCTCCTCACGCTGTACGGAGTCACGGACGAGGCCGAGCGCGCCACCTTGCTGGCTCTGGCCAAGGAGGCCAACACCCCTGGGTGGTGGCAGGCCTACAACGACGTGGTGCCCAGCTGGATGCAGGCCTACCTGGGAGTCGAGCAGGCAGCCACGCTCATCCGCTGCTTCGAGGTGCAGCGTGTTCCCGGCCTGCTCCAGACCCCCGACTACGCCCGCGCCGCCCTCCGCCTCGACCAACCGGACGCCTCCGCGGACGAGCTGGACCGGCGGGTCACCCTGCGGATGACCCGCCGGCGGATCCTGGGTCGACAGCAGCCCCCTCAGCTCTGGGCCGTGATCGACGAGGCGGCGCTGCGGCGTGCCGTGGGCGGCACCAGCACGATGCGCGCCCAGCTCCGGCACCTCATCGAGGTCTCCCAACTCCCGCGGGTCACCCTCCAGATCATGCCGTTCCGCGCCGGCGGGCATGCCGCGTCCGGCGGCCCGGTCACCATCCTGCGGCTGCCCGGCGGCCAGTTGCCCGACGTGGTCTACCTCGAGCAACTCGCCAGTGCCCTCTATCCCGACAAGCCGGCCGAGATCGAGTACTACTGGGGCGTCATGAACCGCCTGGTGGTGCAGGCCCAGTCACCGGAGGCGACTCCCACGATCCTGCACCGGATCCTCCAGGAGACCTGACCTGCGGACGGGCTTCGTCAGGCCGCGCAGCCGGTGGGCCTCAGCGCTTGAGGGCTACGCCGCCGTACTGGTGCACCTCCGCCGGGAGGCCCCAGGCGCTGGTGTCGGGGCGCCAGCGTGAGCATGACGCGACGCCGGGTTCGAGCAGTTCCAGACCGTCGAAGTAGCGCGCGATCTGCTCGGGGCTGCGCAGGATGTACGGGATCGAACCGCCCTCGTTGTACTGCTGGATGGCCGTGACGTACTCCTCACTGGTATTCGTGCTGTCGTACTGGACCAGATAACTGCCCGGGGGCAGTGCATCCACCAGTTGCCGCACGATCGAGCGGGCCTCGTCGTAGTCCTCGATGTGACCCAGGATGCCCATCAGCATGAGAGCGATCGGCTGGTCGAAGTCCAGCGTCTTCCCGGCCTCCCGCACGATGGTGGCCGGCTTGCGCAGGTCGGCGTCCACATAGTTGGTGACGCCCTCGGGGGTGCTGGTGAGCAGCGCGCGGGCGTGTGCGAGCACCAGGGGGTCGTTGTCGACGTAGACGATCTTGCATTCAGGGGCGACCCGTTGGGCGATCTCATGCGTGTTGTCCACGTTGGGCAGCCCGGTACCGATGTCCAGGAACTGCCGGATGCCCTCCTCTGCGGCCAGATGCCTGACGGCGCGGGCCAGGAAGTACCGGGCGGCACGGGCTCCGGTCTCGATCCCGGGGAAGATCTCGCGGAACGCGTCACCGGCTACGCGGTCGACCTCGTAGTTGTCCTTCCCGCCCAGCCAGTAGTTCCAGATCCGGGCCGACTGCGGCACAGTGGTGTCGATCTTGGAGAGCGCCTCCGGGTCGGAGATGTTCGGCTCATCAGTCATGGACGCTCCCGTGTGTAGTCGGTGCGGGGACCGCACCCCGTTGAATAGGCGAATAGGCGAATACCAGCCGTGGCGCCCACGTTATTCCTCACGGCTCGGCGCGGGTAAGTTCACGAGCCACCAACTGCCCATGTTCCGCTGCTCATTGGCTGGTTTCCCGCGCATACGCAGGGCGGGGGAACACGGGCCCGGCGTCCCGCAGGAGGGACCGTGCGGGGCGCCCCGGAGAGACCCCAGGGCGCCCGCCCAGCGCCGCGATGGCCGCTTTCTTACACCGCGGCGATGCCGGCCTCGTCGCCGGAGGGGCGAAAGAGGCAAGCCGGTGGCCCTGGCGACCTTCGCTCGCGAGCCGTCCCTACTGGCTCACGCCCGGTCCCGGGCCTCGCCGTCACCGATGGGCCGGTGACGTGAAGAACCATAGTGGCCTGTGTGACTGGTGAGGCAACAGCGCTGGTTGGGGCGTCAGTTCCTCGTAAGGAGTAGGGGGCGGCCACGGTGAGGGTGGGTCCCAATGATCCGGGAAGGGGGGACTTTTCTACTCATGCAAGTCCAGGCGGCTGATACCGCCGGCGCCGCCGATCCGGTCGAGTGCGCGGGCCCGGCGGCGGGCGTCGCGGATTCCCTGTGTGGCGGCCGACTCGATTCGGTGGGCGTCGGCGGTCGTTTCGGGGCGCCGCCGCTCCCGCCGAATCAGCACGGTCGTCGCCCAGGCGACGAGGCCGAGCAGCGCGGCCCCGACGATCACCACGAGCACCATCGCAACCTCCGCTCGCCACCGGCCTCGCGTTCCCGAGGCCCGGAAGCGCGAACCCTCCACGCTTCCCATTGTGCGGGCTCCTCCGGTACGAATCACCGCTCGCCGTCGGCAGTTTCGTACCCGGGCCTCTGCCAGGACTCGGCAACCAGGCCGCGAACGGGCTCAGTTGTTCGGGCGCAGCGTCCAGACCACCTTCATCTCACCGGTAACGGCGCCGTCCTCCCGCTGGATGGCGACAGCCACCGGGAACTCGGGGCGCTTGCCGTCGTCGAGCTCGGCGATGACGTCGGCGATGGGACGGCCGAGCGTCGCGGTGGCCGTGACGGTCCCGCGCGCAAGCTTCTTGTACGCGATCTCCGCGCTGACGGCGAGCGGTACGGCGCGCGAGAGCTGGTCCCCGAAGGCGGCGAGGACGACCGCCCCGCTCGCCGACTCCCCCAGCGTGAACATCGCTCCGGCGTGCGGCCCGCCGACATGGTTGTGGTACTCGCTCTGATCAGGCAGGGCGAGGACGGCCTTCTCCGGTGTGGTCTCGAGGTACTCGAGTTTCATGGTCCGGACCATCGGCACCGTGGCGGCGAGCATCTCGCCGATCGACATCTGGTCTGCGCTCATGACCGCCACGTTACCCGCGAGTAGCCTTCCCTGCCAGAGGCCGGCGAGGTGATCGCAGTATCGTTACCGCCCATGTGGCCAGGAGAGCAGCCGCCCGGGGGCGGGCAGCCCAACCCGTACCAACAGCCGGGCTATCAGCAGCCGAACCCGTACCAACAACCCGGCCCTCAGCAGCCGAACCCCTATCAGCAGGGCCACTACCAGCAGGGCCAGTGGACCGCCCCCACCGTCCCGCCGGGCGCTCCCGAGCCTCCACAGGGCGGCGGACGGACGAAGCTCATTGCCATCGTCGCCGCCGCGGCCGTCGTGGTCGCCGCGGGCGTGACCGGCTTCGTACTGCTCGGCGGCGACAAGGACAACCAGGCCGAGAAGGCTGAGCCGGAACCCACCGAGTCCAGTGCGCAGCCGACCAGTTCGGGCAACGCGCGCGGCTCGGACGGGGAACAGCCGACCGTCGCGGGCTGGAAGGCCGTGGTGAATCCCAAGACCGGCATCGCCTTCGACGTGCCGGGCGACTGGGCACTCGAGTCGCCCGACTGGGTCTCGTACGTCACCGAGGACGGCGATCCCGAGGAGAAGCCGCTGGCCGCCATGGCGGCTCCGGCATTCCTCAAGTCGAAGTGGTGCGGGACGGACGAGGACAAGGACGGCAGCGAGGACTACACGCCGCTGGCGGGCGTGGGCACCCGGGGCAACAACGGTGCCAAGAGCACCGAGGAGATCGCTCGCGCCGACTCGAACTCCTGGGTCTACGGGGCGTATACGCAACCGGAGAAGGCGAACATCGACTCCGACGCCGTGGAGTCGTACACGACGAAGTCCGGCATCACGGGCAGTCTGGGCACCGCGTGGTCGACGGGCGTGAAGAAGTCGGGGAAGTGTGACAGCGACGGCAAGTCGACCGTGTTCGGCTTCAAGAACGCCGACGGCGACTTCGTCTCCTGGTCGTTTCACGGCGCAAAGGGTGTATCCGGGGAAGTACCGGACGCGACGGTGAAGAAAATCCTCAACACCGTGCGGCTGTACACGGACTCGTCGGGCTCCTGACCGGTACACCGCTGACGAGAGTCAGTGACAAAAACGTGTCCCCACGCCGCTAGGGTGGGCGCCCATGTGGCCAGGACAGCAGCCGCCCGGGGGCGAGCAGAACCCGCAGGACCCGAATCAGAATCCGTATCAGCAGCCGGGGTACCAGCAGCCGGGATACCAGCAGCCGAATCCGTATCAGCAGCCCGGATATCCGCAGCAGCCCAACCCCTATGCACAGCAGCCCGGTCAGCCGGGCTGGGGTACGCCCGTGGATCCGCTGGGCGCTCCCCAGCCGCCGCAGGGCGGCGGTGGCAACAACAAGACGAAGGTCGTCGCGATCGTCGCGGCCGCCGCCGTCGTCGTCGCGGCCGGCGTCACCGGATTTCTGGTCCTGGGCGGCGACAAGGACGACACGGCGAACGGCCCCGACAAGAAGGGCCCGGCCACTACGGCCCCCGCGTCGAAGAAGCCGAGCGCGTCCGCATCGGGCGGTGGGGACAATCCGCGCGGCACCGAGAGCGAGAAGCCGACGATTCCCGGCTGGAAGGTCGTGGTGAACCCGCGGTTCGGCACCGAGTTCGACGTGCCCGCCAACTGGGAGCTCGACAGTGCGGGCACCAGCGTCGGCTTCGAATGGGAGGAGAAGGGCAAGCTGGACCGGACCACCGTCACGGCCCCGGCCTACCTCAAGTCCAAGTGGTGCTCGGACGACTCCGACAAGGACGGCCGCGAGGAGGACACCGCACTCGCCACCGCGGGAACGCGTGGGGAGAACGGCGCCACGAGCACGGCTCAGGCGGCCGAGACGCGAGTTCCCTGGTGGATCTTCGGCGGCTTCACGCAGCCCGACAAGAAGAGCATCAAGTTCACCAAGCCGAAGTCGTTCAGGACGGCTTCGGGCCTTGAGGGCAGCGTCGCCACGGCGTATTCGCAGAACACTCCGCAGAAGGGAAAGTGCACCTCCGACGGCAAGGCCATCACCTTCGCGTTCAAGAACGGCGCGGGCGATTTCGTGACCTGGAATCTGTACGGCGCCAAGGGCGTCGACGAGGAGATTCCGGAGGCGACGATTCAGAAGATCCTCACGACGGTTCGTCTCACGGATGACGCTCCCACGGATTCGTAACGTGCCGGGCTTGCTGGGTTTGCCAGGCTTTGTAGGGGTTCCCGGATTTCGGCGCTAAACGCGATTGGCAACTCGGGGCGGTGAAGCGATAGTTCACCAGTGACCAGTCCCACCGCCGCCCCGAGACGTCTGCGCCGCCGCCCCGACTGGGCCGGCCGGAACTACACGCTGCTGACCGCCGCCTCGGTCGTGACGAGTCTCGGCAGCCAGGGCGCGCTGATCGCGGCGGCGTTCGCGGTGCTCGACGCGGGCGGTGACGGCGGCGACGTGGGCCTGGTGGCAGCGGCCCGTACGCTCCCGCTGGTGTTGTTCCTGCTGATCGGCGGCGCGGTCGCGGACCGGCTGCCGCGGCATCGGGTGATGGTGGCGGCCAACGCCCTCAACTGCCTTTCGCAGGCGGCCTTCGCGGTCCTCGTGCTCGCCGGGGAGCCGCGACTCTGGCAGATGATGCTCCTGACCGCGCTCGGCGGCACGGGCCAGGCGTTCTTCGGTCCCGCGGCCGAGGGCATGCTGATGTCCTCCGTCAGCGGCGAACAGGTCGGCCGCGCCTTCGCGTTGTTCCGGCTGGCGACGCAGGGGTCCGGTCTCGGCGGTGCGGCCGTCGGTGGGGCGATGGTGGCGGCGATCGGCCCCGGCTGGGTGCTCGCGGTGGACGCGGTGGCGTTCGCGGTCGCCGGGTCGCTCCGGGCCTTCCTCGACGTGAGCCACGTACCGCCGCGCGAGCCGGGCGAGGGCCTGCTCGCCGATCTCCGGGACGGCTGGCGCGAGGTCGTCGGCCGGCCCTGGCTGTGGTCGATCGTCGCGCAGTTCTCCGTCGTGGTCGCCGTGGTCGCCGCCGCCGAGTCGGTGTACGGACCACTGGTCGCCCGGGACAGCCTCGGCGGGGCGGCGCCGTGGGGGCTGGCTCTCGGCGCGTTCGGCGCCGGGAATGTCGGCGGCGCGATCCTGATGATGCGCTGGAAACCACGCCGCATGCTCCTCGCGGGCACCCTCTGCGTCTTCCCGCTGGCCGCGCCGTCGGCCGCGCTCGCGGTGCCCCTGTCGGTGGCCGGGCTCTGTGCGGTGATGTTCGTGAGCGGTGTGGCCCTCGAGGTCTTCGGGGTTTCCTGGATGACCGCGCTGCACCAGGAGATCCCCGAGGACCGGCTCTCCCGCGTCTCGGCGTACGACTGGTTCGGCTCCGTCTCGATGGTCCCCCTGGCCACGGCCCTCGCGGGCCCGGCGGAGGAGGCCTTCGGGCGTACGGCGGCCCTGTGGGGGTGCACCGTGCTGGTGGTCGTGGTGACGGCGGCAGTGTTGTGCGTGTCCGACGTGCGGAACATGACGCGCCGTACGAAGGAAGTGGTCGTGGGAGTGCCGACGACGAGTGAGCCGGCGGGCTGGAAGGGCCCGGCCGAGAGCTCATGAAGGGCGCGGTGGAGGCTGCGTCAGCCGATGCTGAACGCGCCGTCCGGTGGTTCGGGCGACGGCACCGCGTTCTCGTCCCGTACGGGCTGGGCGTCCCCCATGAAGTCGCGCAGCGCGGCCCCGTGTTCGATACGGGCCGGGAATGCGTCGGAGGCGGTACGGCGGGCCAGGGTGGCCGTGTCGACGGGGTGTTGGGCGGCGACGAGGATCGCGTTGCCGAACCGGCGACCGCGCAGCACGCCCGGCTCGGCGATCAACGCCAGTTCCTCGAACACCGTGGAGAACGTGGCGAGTTGGGAGCGCAGGAAGGCGAAGGGCGCGGTGTCGGCGAGGTTCGCCAGATAGACCCCGTCGCCGCGCAGGACCCGCTCGGCCTCTCGGGCGTACGCCACCGATGTCAGGTGCGCCGGCACGCGGGAGCCGCCGAAGACGTCGGCGATCAGTACGTCGACGGAGTCGGCGGCGGCGCTTTCGCTTTGCAGCCAGGCGCGGGCGTCTGCGGCGTGCAGTCTGACGCCGGCATCGTCGGGGACGGGGACGTGCTCGTTGATCAGGTCGATCAGCCCTCGGTCGGCCTCGACGACGTCCTGGCGGGAGCCGGGCCGGGTCGCCGCGAGATACCGGGGCATGGTCAGTGCGCCGCCGCCGAGGTGCAGTACGTCGAGCGGGCGCCCGGGCTCCGCGAGGGTGTCGAGGACGTGCCCGAGCCGTCGGGCGTACTCGAACTCCAGGTGCGTTGGTGCGTCGAGGTCGACGTACGACTGCGGGGCGTCGTTCACCGTCAGCAGCCAGGCGCCCTTCCGGTCGATGTCCGGGAGCAGCTTGGCGGTTCCGTGGGCCACGGGGCGGGTCACAGGTATCCGTTCGTCCACGGTTGCCTCCGGCGGTTGGGCGGGTGGGTTCGTTGTCGGGTGCGGGTGCGTTGTGGCTGGTCGCGCCCCGCGGCGGAGCCGCTGATGTCATAGCCCCGCGCCCCTGGGGTGGGTGGTGGGTGCGGGGCCGTGCGCCGGTGCGTCAGCCCGTAGCAGGGTGGGCATACGGCCCTCCGGCTTCCACAGGGCGCGGGTGACCTGAGACAGAACCTACGCGACGGGCATACGACGCACCGACCCACGTCCCCTCCCGCCGGTGGGAGGGTGCGGGTAGTCGGGGGTACTGGCTTGCTCGGGGCGCGGGGAGTCGCAGGCTTTTGCTTTTAGGGGCGCGGGGAACTGCGCGACAAGCCACGACGCACCCGCAGCCGCGACACGACTGTCACCCCCACCCCCTGGCGGGGGGCCTGGGGGCGGCAGCCCCCAGTTTCGGGAAGGGGTGGGCTTGGGGAAAGGAAAACCCTGCCCCAGCCCACCCGCACGGTCAGCCGACCGACGTCACCGTGCCCGCTCCGACCGTCCGGCCACCTTCGCGGATCGCGAAGCCGAGGCCCGGCTCCAGCGGGACGTCGCGGCCCAACGAGACCGTCATGGTGACGGTCTCGCCGGGCCGGGCAACAGCCTGCTCGCCGAGGTCGACGTCACCGACCACATCCGCGGTGCGGATGTAGAACTGCGGCCGGTACCCGGTGGACACCGGCGTCGTACGGCCGCCCTCGCGCGTCGACAGGACGTACACCTGTGCCGAGAAATGGCGACTGGGTACGACGCTGCCGGGCGCAGCGACGACATGGCCGCGGCGCACCGCGTCGCGTCCGACACCGCGCAGCAGCAACGCCACGTTGTCCCCTGCCTGCGCCTCCTCCATCGGCTTGCCGAAGGTCTCCAGGCCGGTGACGACGGTGTCCACGGCAGCACCGAGCACTTCGACACGGTCGCCCACGCGAATCGTGCCGCGCTCGACCGCGCCCGTCACGACCGTGCCGCGTCCGGTGATGGTGAGCACGTTCTCGACGGGCAGCAGGAACGGCGCGTCGAGATACCGCTCGGGCATCGGCACGTATGTGTCCACGGCGTCCAGCAGCGCGTCGATCGCCGCGGTCCAACGCGGGTCCCCCTCAAGGGCCTTGAGCCCGGAGACCCGTACGACCGGTACGGAGTCGCCGCCGTAGCCGTGCGCGGAGAGCAGCTCGCGGACCTCCAGTTCGACGAGGTCGGTGAGCACAGCGTCCTCGCCGTCGGCGACGGCGTCGGCCTTGTTGAGGGCGACGACGATGTGGTTGACGCCCACCTGCCGGGCGAGCAGCACGTGTTCGGCGGTCTGCGGCATGATCCCGTCGAGCGCGGAGACGACGAGGATCGCGCCGTCGAGTTGCGCGGCCCCGGTGACCATGTTCTTGACGTAGTCGGCGTGGCCCGGCATGTCGACGTGCGCGTAGTGCCGGGTGTCGGTCTCGTACTCGACGTGCGCGATGTTGATGGTGATGCCGCGCGCGGCCTCCTCCGGCGCCCGGTCGATCCGGTCGAACGGAATGAAGGTGCCGGAGCCGCGCTCGGCGAGGACTTTGGTGATGGCGGCGGTCAGGGTGGTCTTGCCGTGGTCGACATGGCCCATCGTGCCGATGTTCAGATGCGGTTTCGTGCGGACGTAAGCCGTTTTGGACATGGCGGTACCTCGAAGCCTCTCAGTGGAACCGAGTGATGGTCCCGGCGATGCGGGACGGGGACCCCAAGGAACTTGCCGACCCTCCCCCTGCGGGGTCCGCCGGACGATCCGGAGAGGGTCAGCTTCGGGCGCCGTCGACGGCGGCCACTGTGGTCAGGACGGCAGCCTTCGGGGCATCCGCGAGTGCGGATGCTGCGAGGAGGAAGGCGTGCCGGAACATGGGGAGATCATTGCCGACGTATCAGCCGACGTCGAATGAATTTCGGCGGCCGGGAGGCGGGCGTGAACCTGGGGCTCACCAGTGGTTCTGCTGGTCCGTCAGGGGCCGATGTTCTTGAGCGCCTCACGCGCAGAGAGTGGTGAGAGCCGTTCCCGGGCCACGAACGCGCGTACCGCCTCCGGGTCCGTCTTGGCGTACTCGCGCAGGCACCAGCCGATCGCCTTGCGGATGAAGAAGTCGGGGTGACCGGACTGGCGGACGCAGTACGCGAAGAGGCGTTCGGTGTCGGTGGCGTCCTTGTAGCCGAGCTGGTGGAGGAGGGCCGTGCGGGCGATCCACAGGTCGTCGTCCTCGATCCACGCGTCCATGTCGGCCCGCAGCTTCGGGTCGGCGGCCACCAGGCCTCCCACCACATGGCAGGCGAGCAGGTCGACGGTGTCCCACCAGGAGACCGTGGAGACGAGATGGCGTGCCACCGGCAGGAAGCCGGACGAGAGACGCGTCACATGGCGGCGCAGGTAGTCGACTGCGAAGTAGTGGTACTCGCGTTGCGGCAAACGCCAGCAGCGCAGCGCCACCGCCGTGCAGTCCGCCTCGTCGGGGCGTGGCGTGCCTGCCAGCACGGTGCGTGAGAGCGCGCGGCGATCCGGCGTGGTCAGGCCGAGGAAGGGCGCGATGTCCTTCATGTACGCGCGCATCGACTCGGCCCGGTCGGGATCGGCCGCCGCCGCGTATGTGGATGTGAGCCGCTCCAGCAGAGTGTCCGCGACGGCGCTGCGGGGCGGCTCCGAACGGCCATCTGACGTTCCCGTGGCTGTGACACCCATGAGACGAACCATACGGCGATCACACACATGGGTCAGTTAGTGTCGCCGAATGCTCGATGCCACCACCCGCTCTGGGGGCACCGCCACGGCCGCTCCCCCGGCCGCCGCCACGGAGCTCGGCTCCGCCGAGTTCGCCGCCCCCGAGTTCGCCGCCACGCCGACGGGTCTTGCCGCGCGCTGCACGAGAGCGCTGCTCTCGCCCTGGTCCCGGCTGGCCCTGCTCGTGACGCTCCTCATGGCCGCCGCCGCGACCGTGCTGCTCTTCCAGCCGCAGAAGCTGCTCGCCGACGGCTGGCCCCCACAGCTGAACGGTGCCGCGGCGGCCGTGGTGTTCGCGGTGGCGTACGGGCTGTGCACGGTCGCCTTCGTGCCCCGGCCGCTCCTCAATCTCGCGGCGGGCGCCCTCTTCGGCTCGCAGCTGGGGCTCGGTGCCGCGCTCACCGGCACGGTACTCGGGGCAGGGATCGCATTCGGACTCGGCCGGATCCTCGGACAGGACGCGCTACGGCCCCTGCTGCGCGGACGCTGGCTGAAGCTCGCCGACGGCCAGCTCAGCCGACACGGCTTCCGCTCGATGATGGCCGCGCGGCTGTTCCCCGGAGTGCCGTTCTGGGCGGCGAACTACTGCGCGTCCTTCTCCCGTATGGGCTACCTTCCCTTCCTCCTCGCCACGGCGCTCGGCTCGATCCCGAACACCGCGGCATACGTCGTCGCCGGCGCCCGCGCCTCGACGCCGACGTCCCCCGCCTTCCTGATCGCCATGGCCTGCATCGCCCTCCCGGCCCTGGTGGGAGCGGCCATCGCCTGGCGTAAACGCCACCATTTCACCTCGAAGAGGCCATGACTCAGTGGGTTGGACAAACCAACCCACCCCTACACTGGCCGTATGAAGGACGCCCGCCCCTGCTCGATCGCCGACACCCTCGCTCTCGTCGGCGAGAAGTACTCCCTGCTCGTCCTGCGCGAGGTGTCCCTGGGCGCCACGCGGTTCGACCAGTTGGTGCGCAACATCGGCGCTCCACGCGACGTACTCACGACCCGCCTCAAGCGGCTGGTCGGCGCCGGGATTCTGGAAAAGGTCGAGTACAGCGAGAAGCCGCGGCGCTTCGAGTACCGGCCCACGCAGGCCGGCCTGGAGCTGGAGCCGGTGCTCCTGACGCTCATGGCATGGGGCGACCGCCATCTCAACGACGGCGATCGCCCCATGGTGCTCGAACACGTCGGTGACAACGGATCCGTGGGCGGCCACGAACTGGTGCCGGTCGTCGTCTGCTCGGAGTGTGGCGAGGAGGTCCGGCACGACGACCTGGCGCCCCACCCGCAGGCCCCGGGATGGACGGTGACGGGGCCCGCGGTGGCATAGAGCCGCGCTTACGTTCCTTTACGTTCCCTGATACACGTCGAGCCGCCCGCACATCCCGAACCTGCCGTACGCCGACGGCTGCTCGGCGCGTACGGCGGCGTCGGCGAGGTGGGACACGTCACCCTTCTCCAACCGGTCGAGCTGATCCCCCGTGGCCGCGGCAGCCGCCTGCGCCCCACGTTCCCATCGCTCGCGCCACTCGGTGAGCCGGGGCCGTACGAGCGCGGCGGCGGCCCTGTGGAACGCGGCCAGCGCCTCGGGCCCGTCCGCGTCACGCAGCGCCCGGTAGCCCTCGAGGGCGAGGTCACGCCGGGCGCGGGCGATGCGCTCCCGCTCCTCCTCGGGTGCGTCCGCCGGGATGACGGTGGCGGCGGCGTAGGTCTCCGGGTCGGTCAGGTACTTCGGGGGCAGCGTGAGCACCGCGTCGCCCGCCTCCGGCAGGCCGTTGTTCTGCATGAGGACGGTGATGCGCAGGTCGTCCTCGTTGACGAGCCGGTGGATGGTGCCGGGCGTGAACCAGGCGACCGTGCCGGGTGCGAGGGGCGTCACCTCGTATCCGGACGTCGTCAGGGTCTGCACCGCGCCCCGCCCGCCGGTGACGACGTACGCCTCCGAACAGGTCAGGTGCAGATGGGGAGTGCCGCCGCACACCCCGTCCGCGGCGGGCCAGTCGTAGACGGACAGATGCGAGACGGCGACGGCTCCGGGAAGTCCGGCGAAGCCGGGGGCGGCGCTCACCACGGGTGCTCCTCCAGGTACTTGGCGATCTCCTCGCGCTCCCAGGCGCCGTCGGCGACGACGACGCGGTAGCGGCGGGTGAGGGTGTCGCCGGGCGCGAGCTCCAGTTCGTCGAAGAAGGCGAAGGACGGGGCGACGGCCGCGAACGGCTCGTTGCGGACGAACCAGTGGGCCGGGTGGGCGCCGCCCGCGCCGGTGTGATCGTTCTCCGGGGCGTGCGCGAAGACGAGGGTCGCATGCCCGTCGGTGACGTCGTGCTCGCCGGAGTACGCGAGCCAGGGCGCCTGCTGCCCCATCATCTCGGGCCCTTCGCTGTCGGGCCCGATGATGCGCCCGTCCCGGAAGGCGCGAGGGCCGCGCCAGAAGAGGCCCGTGTAACCGGCCATCTCCCGCCCGGCCGTCGTGGGACTGCCGAACCGCAGGGGCTCGTCCCGCCGGTTGGTGACAGCGGTCGTCCAGGTCAGCGCCCAGGACCCGGACGACGGGTCCACGTCATGCACCTCGATACGGCGCTCTTCGTCCGCCCAGAGCGTGCCGTCGTACGGATGCCAGGTGAGCCGCTCGGCGATGACAAAACGGCCACTGTCCGAGCCGACGGCGTCAAACTTGGCGTGCGCCATCGACCCGACGCGCTCCGGGAGTTCGAGATACCCCTGCCCGTGCACGTACGAGTTGCCGCCCCACAGGTTCGCCCCCGACAGATGCGAGGCGGTCATCTGGAGGCCCTTGTGCCAGCGGTGGTCGTTGGGCCGGTAGTCGGTGACAACGTTGCCCGCCAGGGTCCTGAGCGGATGCACGTACGGCTTCGGGGCCTCCCAGGCCGCCTCGGGGCCGTACACATAGCTGAACAGCTCGACGCCGGTGGTGGGTTCGGTGATCGTTATGCGGTCGCCGTGGGCATGGACGATGCGCAGTCCGTCCTGTGCGGTCATGCCGGTACCTCCTTCTCGTGCGTCGCCGGTGCCCAGCCGGGGGCGCCGCCGTGCAGGGCGGTGTAGTAGGGGTCGCCGGGGCCGATCTCGCCGGCCCGAACGGTCGTGTCCGTGAACGCCGACTTGTAGAGCGCGGTGATCAGCTCCAGGCTGGTGCGACCGTCGGCGCCGCTGCTGCGCGGACGCTCGCCCGCGCGCATGCTCGCGACCAGCTCCCGCAGCTGGGCCAGGTGTGAACTGGGCACGTCCGCGCCGAAGTTCTGCCAGGCGGCCACGTCCTCGGCCGGTGCGTCCGGCACCGGGATGACGCGCCAGTTGTCGTTGCTGTGGCCGTAGAGGTGGGTGAGTTCTACCGTCGCCCGCTCGCAGTCGATGCGGATGCGACTGACCTCGTCCGGGCTGAGCACGCTGTTGACCACAGTCGCGAGAGCACCGCTCTCGAAGCGTACGAGCGCGGTCGAGACATCCTCCGTCTGCACATCGTGCACCAGGCGTCCGGCCATGGCCCGTACCTCGGTCCACGGGCCGAGCAGGTCGAGCAGCAGATCCATCTGGTGGATGCCGTGCCCCATGGCGGGCCCGCCGCCTTCGGTCTGCCACTTTCCGCGCCAGGGCACCGCGTAGTAGGCGGCGTTGCGGTACCAGGTGGTCTGGCAGTGCGCCACGAGGGGCCGCCCCATCGCCTCTTCGGCGATCAGGCGTCGTACGTGTCTCGCGCCGGAGCCGAAGCGGTGCTGGAAGACGATCGAGGCGTACGGGCCGCCGTCGACCCCTTCCTCGGCCTCCACGGCGTCGAAGTCGGCGAGCGACGGCACGGGCGGCTTCTCGCACCACACCCAGGCACCGGCCCGCAGCGCGGCGACGGTCTGCGCACGGTGCAGGGTCGGCGGGGTGCACACGGAGACGAGGTCCGGGCGCTGTTCGGCCAGCATCCGGTCGAGATCGGTGTACGCGTGTGGGACGCCGCCCTCCGTGCAGAAACGCTTGACCGCTTCGGCGTCGATGTCGACCGCCGCGACGATCTCCACCTCGCCCTCGGCGGCGAGGGCGGCGAGGGCGGGCAGGTGACTGCCGGCGATGGCTCCGGTGCCGACGATCGCGGCCTTGATGCGGCGGCCGTCGAACGGGGCCGCGGGGCGCTTCTCGGACGAGGTCTGGTGCGGGATCGTCTTGCTGGGGGTTGCGTCGCGGGGGGTACGCATCTACGTGATCAGCACTCCATCGGACGTGACGTTCGGCTCTGGCGGACGCCCGCCGACCCCGGTTGGCCACCGATTGCAGCAAGCGCTTTCACTCCTCGCGGAAACGTAAGCGCCGAGGTCGGGGCGGGTCAACACCCTGTCCAGCGTTGCAGAGCGTGCACCGCTGTGCACCCGCGCGGGGCGTGCGCCGGTGCGCGCTGGGCAGGGCCCGGCCGCCCGCCCTTCCGCCGCGGGACGCTACGCTGCCCCGGTCGCGTCTGATCACCTCATACGGCAACACGGCGCGTACGTCCGCTTATTCGCTCCGCACCCGCCCTCGGCACTTGGATCACGTAACTTCATGTCTTGGTTTGAATCCCTCATCCTCGGACTCGTCCAGGGGCTGACCGAGTTCCTGCCCATCTCCTCCAGCGCACATCTGCGGCTGACCGCGGCGTTCGCGAGCTGGGACGACCCGGGGGCGGCTTTCACCGCGATCACCCAGATCGGCACGGAGACCGCGGTGCTGATCTACTTCCGCAAGGACATCGCGCGGATCATCTCGGCGTGGTCCCGCTCACTGGTCGACAAGACGATGCGAGGGGATCACGACGCGCGGATGGGCTGGCTGGTGATCATCGGCTCGATTCCGATCGGCGTGCTGGGCGTCACGTTCAAGGACCAGATCGAGGGACCGTTCCGCGATCTGCGGATCACCGCGACAACACTGATCGTGATGGGCATCATCCTCGGCGTCGCGGACCGTCTCGCCGCACGCGAGGAAGCCGGCGGCAAGCACCGGGTGCCGAAGGAGCGCAAGTCGCTCCAGGAGCTGACCGTCAGGGACGGCCTCGTCTACGGCCTCTGCCAGGCGATGGCCCTCATCCCCGGCGTCTCCCGCTCCGGCGCCACCATCAGCGGCGGCCTGCTCATGAGCTACAGCCGCGAGGCCGCGGCCCGCTACTCCTTCCTGCTCGCCATCCCGGCGGTGCTCGCCTCCGGCCTCTTCGAGCTCAAGGACGCCAGCGAGGGCGGGCATGTGTCGTGGGGGCCGACGATTTTCGCGACGATCATTGCTTTCTTCGTGGGTTACGTGGTCATCGCCTGGTTCATGAAGTTCATCTCGACCAAGTCCTTCATGCCCTTCGTCTACTACCGCGTCCTGCTCGGCATCGTGATCATCGTGCTGGTCAGCACGGGCGCCCTGAGCCCGCATGCGGCGGAGTCTGCGGGATGACAGCCGCCGGGCGACTGTCATCGTGACCAACCGCATACGTCTTGGGTAGTCGTTTGGTAGCGGGCTGTCAGCCCATGGGCCTACGCTTGTGCGCATGTCCCCCAATTCCGTGCCCCCTGGTTCCGTGCGGTCCGCTGCCGCGCTGAATGAGCAGATCCGCGCCTTATGGATACGTTCGGGCGGCTCCTTGTCACCTCAGGAGCGGGCGGAGTATGAGCTGCTGGTGGTGCAGTGGGCCGCCGCGGTTCGCGGTGAGGTCATCGAAGCGGCTTAGCTCCGCTGGTTTCGCAGTTCGGAAAGCCCGGGGGTTGCGGAGTTCTACGGCTGCGGGTCCGTTGTGGCTTGTCGCGCCCCGCGGCGGAGCCGCATATGTCACAGCCCCGCGCCCCTGAATGCGGCTGCGCCGCTCAACGGGCGCAGCCCGCGTTCAGCGGCCCCCCGCCACCCGTAGCACCGTCCCTGTCGCGTACGACGCCTCCGGGGACAGGAGCCACGCAATGGCCGCGGCGATCTCCTCGGGGGTGCCGGCTCGGCGGAGGGGAATCGTCGGGATCAGGCGGGACGGGCGGTCCGGATCGCCCATTGCGGCGTGCATGTCGGTGTCCACCAGGCCCGGCGCCACCCCGTTGACTCGGATGCCGTCCGGGCCCAGTTCCTTCGAGAGGCCCATGGTCAGGGTGTCGATCGCCGCCTTGGTCGCCGCGTAGTGGACGTACTCTCCGGGGCTGCCGAGTGTGGCCGCCCCCGACGAGACGTTGACGATGGCGCCGGTGCCACGGGGCACCATGTCCCGGGCAGCCCGGCGTGAACAGAGCAGCGTGCCGAGGAGGTTGACCTCCATGACGCGGCGCAGGTCCGCGGTCTTCGTGTCGATGAGGCGGCCGAGCCTGCCGGTCACCCCTGCGTTGTTCACCAGGCCCGTCACCGGGCCCAGCCGCTCCGCCGCGCTGTCGAAGAGCCCTTCTACGTCTCTCTCGTCGGAGACGTCGACGCGTACGGTGACGCAGCGCGCGCCCGTCTCGCGTACGGCGGTGGCGGTGTACTCGGCAGCAGCGTCGTCGTGCGCGTACCCCACCACCAGGTCGTGTCCGTCCGCCGCCAGCCGCAGGCAGGTTGCGGCGCCGATTCCGCGGCTGCCGCCTGTGACGACCGTGACGGGACGAGACATCCGGGCTCCCTCATGATCC
Source organism: Streptomyces sp. NPDC048825 (assembly GCF_043198355.1). NCBI lineage: Bacteria > Bacillati > Actinomycetota > Actinomycetes > Kitasatosporales > Streptomycetaceae > Streptomyces > Streptomyces sp. NPDC048825. The sequence goes on along the minus strand of NZ_JBICUR010000027.1, from coordinate 43,128 downwards.
ATGTGTGTGTGCTGCCAACCATCGCAGGTCCGCCGGTACGTCAGTCCATGGGGTCCGTGCGTACCGGTTCGACCGTACGGACGGCACACGGCCGGTGAATATCGGGGCACACCCCTTGGCTCGGCCCGCCCCGTGGCCAACACTGAGCCGATGACGCAGCGTGTGGAACTGGCGACGGTGATGGACCGGCTCGCGGTCGACGGACTGATCACCGAGTACGCGGTGGCGGTCGACGACGGGGACTGGGAGGCGTACCGGGGCCTGTTCACCTCGGACGGGCGCGCGGACTATCGGTCCGCGGGCGGAATTGAGGGCGATGCCGGGCAGGTCGCCGAGTGGCTGGCGCAGACGATGGAGCTGTTCCCGATGCGGCAGCATCTGATCGTCAACCGCCAGGTGCGGTTCGGGCCGCTGGAGCATGACATCGGTGACACGGCCCAGGTGCGGGCGGACTATGTGAACCCGATGCGGTTCGCCGGTCACGACGGCGGATCCACGGCGCCGGACTTCGTGTGCGGCGGCCGTTACGACTTCGCGCTGCTGCGTACGGACGGTGGCTGGCGGCTGCGCGCGGTGGTCGTCAACGAGAAGTGGCGCCGGGCCCCGCAGAGCCGTCCTCAGCCCGCAGCGACCTGATCGGATACGCCCTTACGGAGATCGTCACCGTCGCGCACACTGGAGGTAGGCAACAGAGGTACGCACCGGGCGTCGGGGGACCGAGGGAGGCGCTGCATGCAACTGTCCGCCACTGACTGGCGCCGACGCCTGGAGTCCCCTCGGTGGCGCGGCGCCGCTGCCGCATTCGCCGGGGCACTGCCCATGCTGAGCTTCCCGCAGCCGTCCCTGTGGTGGTTCGCGTATGTCGCCCTGGTGCCGTGGATGCTGCTCGCGCGCTCGGCGCCGACGGCGCGGCGGGCGGCGTACGACGGCTGGCTGGGCGGGTTCGGTTTCATGCTGGCCGTGCACCACTGGCTGCTGCCGAGTCTGCATGTCTTCACGTTTGTCATAGCCGCCCTGCTTGGCGCTCTGTGGGCCCCTTGGGGCTGGCTGGTCCGCCGGTTCCTGGGGGGATTGCCCTCCCCCGGCAAGGTCGTTGCCGCGCTGTTCGTGCTGCCCTCGGGCTGGTTGATGGCCGAACTCGTGCGCTCCTGGGAGGGCTTGGGCGGGCCGTGGGGCATGATCGGCTCGAGCCAGTGGGAGGTGGAGCCGGCGCTGCGGCTCGCCTCGGTCGGCGGGGTGTGGCTGCTCAGCTTCCTGATCGTTGCCATGAATGTCGCGGTGGCCGTCCTCATCGCGATACGCCGGTCACGCCTCCCGGCCCTCGCCGCACTGGTGGCGACGGCCGTTGCCACCTCGGCCGCCTGGGTGTGGTCGCCACGCCCCGACGCCGACGGCCAGGTGCGGATCGCCCTGGTGCAGCCCGGACCGATCAACGGCGTTGCCGGCGCCGAGAAGCGGTTCGCGCGTGAGGAGGCGCTCACCCGGCAGCTGGCCGGGCAGGATGTGGATCTCGTCGTCTGGGGCGAGAGCAGCGTCGGCTTCGACCTCTCCGACCGGCCCGACCTCGCGAACCGGATCGCCGCGCTCTCCCGCGAGGTGGGCGCCGACATCATCGTGAACGTGGACGCGCGCCGCGCCGACCGGCCCGGCATCTACAAGAGCTCGGTGGTCGTCGGTCCCGAGGGTCCGACCGGCGACCGCTACGACAAGATGCGGCTGGTCCCCTTCGGTGAGTACGTTCCGTTCCGTTCCGTTCTCGGCTGGGCCACCTCCGTCGGCAAGGCCGCGGGCGAGGACCGCAGGCGTGGCACGGAGCAGGTGGTGATGAGCGTCGGCGACGGGATACGGGTGGGCCCGATGGTGTGCTTCGAGTCGGCGTTCCCCGACATGAGCCGCAATCTCACGCGGAACGGCGCCGACGTGCTGCTGGCGCAGTCGTCGACCTCGACGTTCCAGAACAGCTGGGCGCCGGAGCAGCACGCCTCGCTGGCGGCGCTGCGGGCCGCCGAGACGGGCCGGCCGATGGTGCACTCGACCCTCACCGGCGCCTCCGCCGTCTACGGCCCGAGCGGTGAGCGGGTCGGCGACTGGCTCGGCACGAGCGCGAGTGCCTGGGAGGTGTACGACGTACCGCTGGCCGGCGGTGTCACGCCGTACGCACGCTTCGGCGAGTGGCCGGTGTACGCGGCGTTGCTGATCCTCGCGGCCCTCGGCGCCACGCAGGGCATACGGTCGCTGCGGATCAGGCGGGCCGCTCCTGAACCGCACGTACCACCCGCTCGCACAGCTCATGGGTCGCCAGCGCATCCCGGGCGCTGAGCAGCTTCCCCGCCCGTACGGCGTCCAGGAAGGCGAGCACGGCCTGCTCGATACCGCGCTGCCGGGCCACCGGCACCCAGTCACCACGCCGCCGCACGGTCGGCTGGCCCTTGTGGTCGATGACCTCGGCGAGGTTGACGACCTGCCGCTTGGTGTCCTGACCCGACACCTCGAGTATCTCCTCGTTCGAACCGCTCAGCCGGTTCATCACACCGAGCGCTGTGAACCCCTCCCCCGCGAGCACCAGCACCACGTGGTGCAGCAGCCCGGCCTCGACCCGGGCCCGCACGGTCACGTCGTCGACCGGGCCTGGCACCAGGAACCGCAACGTGTCCACGACATGGATGAAGTCGTCGAGGATCATCGTGCGGGGATGCTCCGGCAGGCCGACGCGGTTCTTCTGCATCAGGATCAGCTCGCGCGGGTGGTCGGCGCACTGGGCGTACCCGGGTGCGTAGCGCCGGTTGAAGCCGACGGCCAGGCTGGTGTTCCGCTCCTCCGCGAGCCGCACCAGGCGCTCGCTGTCGGCAAGTTCGTACGCGATCGGCTTGTCGACATACGTCGCGACGCCGGCCTGAAGCAGTCGTCCCACGATCTCGGGATGCGCGAGGGTGGGCGCGTGTACGAACGCCGCGTCGAGGTCCTGGGCCAGCAGGTCCGAGAGGTCGGTGTGGCGACGCTCGGCCGGGATGTGGAGGCTGTCGGCGACCCTGGTGAGGGTTGCGGGCGTCTGTGTGTGCAGATGCAGTTCGAGGCCCGGCTGAGTGGTGAGTACCGGCAGATACGCCTTCAGCGCGATGTCACCGAGTCCGATGCAGCCGACCTTCACAGGGGTCTCCTCAGGGTCCGCAGGGGCGCCTTTGCGGGTCTCACGGGTGTGTGCCCGGTCCGAAGCATACGGCGGCTGTGGTGGCCGCCAGTCGGCGATGGAGTCGAAACTCCGCAGGAAGAGGCCCGGACCGGCCTTGGAGACCACCGCGACCGTGGCATTGCGCAGGACGATGCCCGGACGGCTGCGCATCGTGTTGAGGCGGGCGACGCCGACGGCCTTGCGGCCGATGGCCGTGGTACGCGGCTTGCGGTCCGCCGTGCAAGCGGCCAGGTCGGGCCCTTCGGAGTCGCTGCGGTCGGCCAGTACGACGGCGTCCTCGATCGCCTGGTTCCCGCCCTGTCCCAGCGTCGGCGGCATGGCGTGGGCGGCGTCGACGAGCAGGGCGACCCGGCCGCGGTGGAAGGCGGGCAGCGGCTCGACGAGGTGCGGGAGGGGCTGCGGGAGCGGATGGCCGGGATGCTGGGTGGCTGATCCGGGCGGGGCCCGGCGAAATCCCCTGGCGCTGCGTCAACGGGCGGGCGAGGATGCGCACATGACGACTGAACGCCGTGAGCCCGCCACCACCGCCGACGAGCGCACGATGCTGGAGGGCTGGCTGGACTACCACCGGCAGACCCTCGCATGGAAGTGCGAAGGCCTCACCGATGCCCAGCTCAGGACCGCCTCCGCGGAACCGTCCGAGCTGACCCTGATGGGGCTGGTGCGGCACATGGCGGAGGTGGAGCGAAGCTGGTTCCGCAGGGTACTGGCAGCTGAGGACGCCGGCCCGATCTACTTCACCGAGGAGGACCGCGACGGCGACTTCCACCTCTCCGAGACGGACACCTGGGAGGAGGCCTACGCCACCTGGCAGGCCGAGATCGAGAGCGCCCGGCGCAACGCGGCCCGTTTCGGCCTCGACGACATCTCCGAGGGCAAGCACCTGCGGACCGGCCAGCGGTTCAACCTGCGCTGGATCTACACCCACATGATCGAGGAGTACGCCCGCCACAACGGCCACGCCGATCTGATCCGTGAGCGCATCGACGGGGCCATCGGCGACTGAGGCACCCGTGCGGGCCGAGGCACCCCCGCGAGCCGTTCACCCGTGCGGGGCATCCTCCGCTTCGCGGCTCCCCAAGACCGGCCGGACACACCAGAGTTGCGCGGGTGCACCGATCCACGACCACCGCAACGCTCCTGGTCACCGTGGCCGTCTCGGCCGTCTCCGGCTGCGTGACCGTCCAGCACCCGCCCTCCCCCGGCGTACCGGCGCCTGCGAGCCGCCCGCCGGCACAACGGCCCGAGGTCAGGTCCGACCCGCACCTCGTGCAGGCCCCGGCCCACGAGGCCCTGGAACGCGTCGGCCCGCCCAGCCGCCCTTCCCCGTCGGCGGCGACACCTCGGACGACAGGACCACCGCCTCCCACGGCCGCCTCGCGCCGGACCCCTAGGCAACCGCCGAGGACCGCTGAGCCCGAGAGCCGCGAACGGCCTGCCGCGCGGCGCAGCGACCCACACGTCCCGCCCCGGCCGCGCCCGGCGAATCCGGGCGTGTGCGACCTGGGCCGAACGTACGGCGGCTGGCAGCCGGACAGCCCACAGGCGACCATCTGCGAGGAAACGTACGGGAGTTGAGCCCCGGCCCCCGGGGTCAGCCGGTCAGCCGGTCAGCCCAGCTTCGGGATCCGCCAGTCGACCGGGGTGTGGCCCTGCCGGGCGACCGCCTCATTGATCTGGTTGAACGGGCGCGAGCCGAAGAACTTCTTGGCGGACAGGGGCGAGGGGTGCGCGCCCTTCACCACGGCGTGCCGTTCCTCATCGATCAGGGGCAGCTTCTTCTGGGCGTAGTTACCCCACAGCACGAAGACCGCCGGGTCGGGCCGCGCGGCCACCGCCCGGATCACCGCGTCCGTGAACTTCTCCCAGCCCTTGCCCTTGTGCGAGTTGGCCTCGCCGCCACGCACCGTAAGCACCGCGTTGAGCAGCAGAACGCCCTGCTCGGCCCACGGCATCAGAAAGCCGTTGTCCGGGATCGGGGTGCCCAGCTCCTCGTGCATCTCCTTGTAGATGTTGCGCAGCGACGGCGGGACCTTGACACCCGGCCGGACGGAGAAGCACAGACCATGCCCCTGGCCCTCGCCGTGGTACGGATCCTGGCCGAGGATCAGTACCTTCACCCGCTCGTACGGCGTCGCGTCGAGCGCGGCGAAGACCTGCTCGCGCGGAGGATGGACGGGACCCTTTCCGCGCTCCTCCTCGACGAACTCGGTGAGCTCCTTGAAGTAGGGCTTCTGCAGCTCTTCGCCCAGGACGCCGCGCCAGGACTCGGGCAGCATGGCGATGTCGGTCACGTGAACTTCCTCCGTTGTGCGCTGACTCACGGCCGCAGTGTGCGTACGGCCAGGACGGCCGCGCTGGGCGCGGCCCGTCCTCAGAGCACAGAACCTACAGGCGCCCACTGACAATCGGGCCCGAGGGCGGAGCGGGCGGAGCTACCAGCTGGTCTTCCAGTACAGCTCCCACATCGCCATCATCGTCGCCGGGTCGATGGAGTTCTCGGCACCGGCGATTTCTTCGTTCGCGGCCACATACGACTTGCCCTGCCACAGCGGAATCAGCCGCGCGTCGTCGACGAGGATCGCCTGAGCCCTCTCGAACTGGGCGCCCACGGCGCCCCGGTCGCTCTCGCGGCGGGACGCGGGAATCAGTTCGTTCGTGATCTCGGGTGTCTCGTACGGGGTACCGAGCGCGTTCTGCTTGCCCACGAAGGGCGCGATGAAGTTGTCGGCGTCGGGGAAGTCCGGGTTCCAGCCGCGCCCGAACACCGGGTACTCGCCGTTCTGGTAGCCCGGCGCGTAGGTCTTCCAGGGGCGGCCCTTCAGCTTGACGGTGAACAGCTTGGAGGCCTCCAGCTGCCGCTTCAGCTCCTCGAAGGCCGGCTTGGTCTGCGAACCGTAGCGGTCGGTCGTGTACCAGAGGGTGATCGGGACGCGCTCGGTGATGCCGTCATCCGCGAGGATCTGCTTCGCCTTGGCGGAGCTGGGTTCGCCGAAGTTGTCGAAGAAGCCCGTGGTGTGGCCGACCAGGCCCTTGGGGATCATGGAGTACAGGGGCTCGACGGTGTCCTTGTAGATGTTGTGGACGAGCGCCGGACGATCGATGACCTGGGCGATCGCCTTGCGGACGGCGGGCTTCTTGGCCCACGGGTCCTTGGGGTTGAACACCAGGTAGCTGATCTCGGTGGTGGGGTTCTCGACGAGCTGGAGCCCCGTGTCGTCGCCGTTCTCCTGGATGTCCACGACGTCGGTGGCACCGAGACCTCGGTAGATGACATCGATCTGCTTCTTCTTGAGAGCGTCGACCACCTGGGACGACCCCGAGAAGTAGCGGATGGTGACAGCGTTGTTCTTGAGTTTCGCGATGCCCTTGTAGCTGTCGTTCTTGACGAGCTGGGCCTCCTTGCCGTCCTCGTAGGACTCCACGCGATACGGCCCCGCGCCGGTGACGTCGCCGTCCTCGCGGAGCTTGTCGGCGGGGTAGTGCTCGGGATCCACGATCGCCATGGCGGGCGTGGAGAGCACGAAGGGGAACGTCGCGTCGGGCTGGTTCAGATGGAAGACGACCTCGAGGTCGCCCTTGACCTCAACTCGCTCGAGGGTGGTCAGCAGACCGGCGGGGCCACCGTTGACGTTGATCTTCTTGATCCGGTCGATCGAGTGCTTGACGGCCTTCGAGTCCAACTTGTGTCCGTCGGAGAACGTCAGACCCTCGCGCAACTTGCAGCTGTACACCGAGCTGGAGCTGTCGGTGAACTTGCAGCTCTCGGCGGCGTCGGGCTCGGGCTTGGACGCACCGGCGGGGAAATTCAGCAGGGTCTGGTGGACATTGCGGAACAGCTCCCAGGAGCTGTCCCAGGCGGCCGCCGGATCAAGGGTGCTGGGCTGACTGGTCGTCCCCACGACGATCGGCTTCCCGTCGTCGGAAGAACCCGAGGAGAAGACACCGCATCCGGCGACCAGGGCTATGGACGTGATCGCCCCCAGCTGACGCAGGTACCTGTCCCGCTTGAACACGCGCACGCTCCTCGATCGGCCATACCACAAGGGTGGCCAGACGATACCGCAGCGCCGGGCCAGTTGGCGCGCCGCCCTGGCAGCGCGCTTGATCAGCGGGTATGCCCGCACGGTGTGAGAATGGTGTCACTCCTGTGCGCGACCCTAACCGGTGGGCGCCCGGGCGGCTTCGGCCGGGCCACCCGGGCGCCCTTCGCCTTCGTCAGCCGACCCCCGCGTTGAGGAAGATCCCGCCGTCGACGACGAGCGTCTGTCCGGTGATCCAGTCCGACTGCTCCGAGGTGAGGAACGCGGCGGTGCCCCCGATGTCCGACGGCATGCCGAGCCGGCCGAGCGGGTAGGCCGCGGCAGCTTCCTCCTCGCGGCCCTCGTACAAAGCCTTGGCGAACTGCGTCTTGACCACGGCCGGGGCGATCGCGTTGACGCGCACCTTGGGCGCGAACTCGTGCGCCAGCTGGACAGTCAGGTTGATCATGGCCGCTTTGCTGATGCCGTACGCGGCGATGAAAGGCGAGGGCGAGACGCCGGCCACGGAGGAGATGTTGACGATCGCACCGCCGTTCTCCCTCTGCCAGGCCTTCCACGTCTGCTGGGCGAACCCGAGGGCCGAGATGACGTTGGTCTCGAACACCTTGCGCGCGACATTGAGGTCCAGCTCGGCGATCGGCCCGAAAACCGGGTTCGTGCCCGCGTTGTTGACCAGGAAGTCGACGCGGCCGAACGCCTCCATGGTGCGCGCGACGGCAGCTGCCTGGTGGTCCTCATCGTGGGCCTTGCCCGCGACGCCGATGACGCGGTCGGCGCCGAGCTTCTCCACGGCCTCCTTGAGCGCATCCTCGTTGCGCCCGGTGATGCACACCCGATCACCGCGGGCGACCAGCGCCTCGGCGACGCCGTAGCCGATACCGCGGCTCGCGCCGGTGATGAGCGCGACCTTTCCCGAGAGTTCCACAGCGGTCATGTCTCTTTTCTCCGGCCCTAGTTGAGCGGTCCGCCGGCAACGTACAGCACCTGTCCGGAGACGAATCCGGTGTCGTCGCCCGTGAAGAAGGCGATCGCGCCCGCGACGTCGTCCGGCCTGCCGACACGCTGTACGGGGATCTGAGTGGCGGCCGCGGCCTGGAACTCCTCGAAGCCCATGCCGACGCGCTCGGCGGTGGCGGCGGTCATGTCGGTCACGATGAAGCCGGGCGCGACGGCGTTCGCGGTGACCCCGAACTTGCCGAGCTCGTGCGCGAGCGTCTTGGTGAAGCCCTGCAGACCGGCTTTGGCGGCGGAGTAGTTGGCCTGGCCGCGGTTGCCGAGCGCCGAGGAGGAGGAGAGGTTGACGACGCGGCCGAACTTGGCGTCCACCATGTACTTCTGGACGGCCCGCGTCATCAGGAAGGCGCCGCGCAGGTGCACGCTCATGACCGTGTCCCAGTCGGACGCGCTCATCTTGAAGAGGAGGTTGTCGCGGAGCACGCCCGCGTTGTTCACGAGGATGGTCGGCGCACCGAGCTCCTCGGCGATCCGCGTCACGGCGGCCTCGACCTGGGCCTCGTCGGAGACGTCGCAGCCGACGGCGATCGCCTTGCCGCCGGCGGAGGTGATCTTCTCCACGGTGTCCTTGCACGCGGCCTCGTCGAGATCGATCACCGCGACGGCACGCCCCTCGGCGGCCAGGCGTACGGCGGTCGCGGCGCCGATACCGCGCGCGGCACCGGTGACTACGGCGACCCGCTGCTCAGTGGTGGACATTGCTGTTTCTCCTCGCCTTTGAAAAGCCTGCTGCTCACACGGTTCGCCCCTCTGGTGAGCGACCGCTTAGTACCCCTCAGCGCAAGTGACGCTAGAAGCCCTGGCACTCGGTGTCAACGGAACACCACGCACATGTGATCCATCACCTCACCAGCAGGTCGAGAAGCCGCTCGACCTCGGCCTCTGGATCCACGGTGAGACCGGTGTGCACGGGACCCGGCTGGACGACGGTCGAGCGGGGCGCGATCAGCCAGCGGAAGCGCCGGCCCGCGTCGTCGCGCGCGGCCTGCCCCGCCGCCGCACCTCCGGCGCAGACACCCTCGACGGCGCGCAGCGCGGCGCGCACTCCCGACACGTCCGCCGCCGGGTCGAGCGCCCGCAGCTTGCCCTCGTCGAGATGCGTGCGCGCCGCCACGTACGACTTCGCGCGGCAGTAGACCAGCACGCCCGCGTTGAAGTACTCTCCCCGCTCGACGCGCGGCACCACGCGCAGCAGCGCGTACTCGTAGACGTCACGGCCGTCGCGCCCGCTCACTTCTCCCCCACCTCGCCGATCTCGATGCGTTCGTGAATCGTGGCGGCGCGCGCCAGCAGCGGCTCCGCGTACGCGCGCCTGAGCGCGTCAGCCGAGTCGAACCCCGGCTCGTCCGTCAGCCAGACCTCGGGGATCTCGGCGGTCACCTCGGCGAGCAGCTCCTCGGTGACGAGCGGCGCCAACTGAGCGGCCGCTGAAGCGATTTCGGGGCCGAAGGGCGCGAGCGCGTGGTCGGAGGCGTCGTACGGCCGGGCCGCGGAGGTGGGTGCGCCGGGCCAGTTGTGCTGCCAGATCATCGTGGCACCGTGGTCGATGAGCCACAGTTCGCCTTGCCACACAAGCAAATTGGGGTTACGCCATGATCGGTCCACGTTGTTGACCAGCGCGTCGAACCAGATGATCTTCCCGGCTTCCTCGGGGCTCACCCGGTGCGCGAGGGCGTCGAAGCCGATCGCGCGGGAGAGAAAGTCCATTCCGAGGTTCTGTCCACCGCTCGACTTGAGCAGCTCCTGTACCTCCTCGTCCGGTTCACCGAGTCCGATGACCGGATCGAGCCCGATCGTGACCAGTCCCGGCACGCGCAGACCCAGACGACGGGCGAGTTCACCGCAGACGACCTCCGCGACGAGGGTCTTCCGCCCCTGCCCGGCACCGGTGAACTTCATGACGTACGTTCCGAGATCATCGGCCTCGACGAGCCCCGGCAGCGAGCCGCCCTCACGCAGAGGCGTGATGTAGCGGGTCGCGCTGACTTCCTTGAGCATCGTCCCAGGTTACTGGGGTGCTGACGCTCCGCGGTCGATGAGGGACGCTCAGCGCCAGTGGTGGTGCATCACGTGCTTGGTCCGCGCGTAGTCGTCGAGGGTGTACGGGGACAGGTCCCGCCCGCAGCCGGGTGCGCTTGCAGCCATCCAGAAGTGGATCGACCGGGGACACTGATCCGGAACGGCCGTCGTCTGCCGGAAGGATCACTGTGACCACCCCGCACGAAGACCTGCCCCTCCAACTTGCCCGCACGAAACGCTTCTCGCTCGGCGTGCCCCGCGCTTTCACCGTCTCCCCCGACGGCGACCGCGTGCTCTTCCTGCGCACCGCGAGCGGTCGCTCCACGACCGGCTGCCTGTGGCTGTACGAGGACGGCGAGGAACGTCTGCTCGCGGACCCGCGCGGGCTCGGCGACGGCGGCGAGGTCCCGGAGGCCGAGCGGATCCGCCGGGAGCGGGCACGCGAGACAACGGGCGGGATCGTCTCGTACGCCACCGACGAGGCCGTACACCTGATCGTGTTCGCCCTCTCCGGCGACCTCTGGACAGTGCGCACGGACGGAAGCACGCCGCGCCGGATCCCCACGCCGGGCCCGGTCGTCGCCCCGCGCCCCAGCCCCGACGGCACCCGCATCGCGTACGTGAGTGACGGCGCCCTCCGCGTCGTACGCACCGACGGCACGGCCGACCGCGCGCTCGCCAGGCCGGAGCACCCGGAAGTGACGTACGGGCTTTCCGACCATGTCTCCGCCGAGTCGCTGGGCCGGACGCGGAGCTTCTGGTGGTCGCCGGACGGGGAGGCACTGCTGGTCGTACGCGTCGACAACTCCCCGGTCCAGCGCTGGTACATCAGCGACCCGGCGCACCCCACGCGCCCGCCGCGCGCCGTCCCGTATCCGGCCGCGGGCACCGCCAACGCGGAGCTGTCGCTGCAGGTGGTCGGGCTCGACGGAGACCGGGTCGAGGCGCGGCTTCCCAAGGAGGCCGAGGAGCATCCGGCGGGCGAGTGGACGGACGCGGCCTTCGAGTACGTCGTGGAAGCAGGCTGGGGCGACGGCGGCCCCTTCGCCGTCGTGCAGACCAGGGACCAGCGCTCGGCGTACCTGCTCCGCATCAACGCCTCGACCGGTGCGACCAGGACGCTGCACCATCAACGCGACGCTGCCTGGCTGGAGTTCGTCCCCGGAACTCCGGTCCACACCGCCGCCGGTCCCGTCCTCACCACGCAGGACGGGATCCGCGGACTGTGGATGCCGGCGACCGGAGTGCGTACGCCCGAGGACATGTACGTCCATGATCTGCTCGGCGTGGTCGGCGAACGGATCTTCTTCGTCGCCGGCCAGGAGCCGACCGAGTTCCACGTCTGGTCGTACGACCCGGCCGGCGGCTTCGTCCGGCTGACCGACGAGCCGGGCGTGCACAGCGCCGCCGTCGGGGGCGGCACGGTCGTCCTGGACAGCAGGACGCTCGACGGGCAGACGGTGACGGTGCTGCGGGACGGCAAACAGACCGGGCGGATCCGAGTGCTGTCCGAGCGGCCCGTGACCGAGCCGCGGCCCCGTTTCCTGACGCTCGGCGAGCGGGAACTGCGAGCGGCGCTCTACCTGCCGGAATCGTACGAACCGGAGTCGTACGAACCGGGGGCGCGTCGTCTGCCCGTGATCGTGCACTCGTACTCGGGGCCAGGCCTGCAGACCGTCGTGAAGGCAACGGCCTGGTGGCACGCGGTGAACCAGTGGTTCGCCGAGCAGGGCTTCGCCGTGCTGTCCGTCGACGGGCGGGGTACGCCAGGGCGTGACCGGGCATGGGAAACGGCCATCCACGGCGACCAGTTGACGCCCGTGATCGAGGACCAGGCGGACGCCGTGCGCGCGGCTGCGGACCTCTTCCCGGAGCTGGACACGAGCCGCGTGGCGATCCGCGGCTGGTCCTTCGGCGGCTACCTCGCGGCGGGTGCCGTACTGCACCGGCCCGATGTCTTCCACGCGGCCGTCGCGGGCGCGGCGCCGACCGATCTGCGCCTGTACGACACACACTGGAAGGAGCGCTTCCTCGGCCACCCGGACGTCCAGCCGGAGAACTACGAGCGCTGCTCCCTGGTGGCGCACGCGCACAAGCTCACGCGCCCCCTGATGCTCGTCCACGGAATGGCCGACGACAACGTGGCACCCGCGCACCTGCTGCGCTTCTCGGCGGCGCTGCTTGCGGCGGGCCGTCCGCACACGGTGCTGCCGCTGCCCGGTTCGACCCATTTGGTCACACAGGAAGGCGTGATAGATACGCTGCTCCGGCTTGATCTCGATTTCATCAAGACCGCGAGCACTCTGTGAACGACCCTCGTGACGTGCGCGTACACCTTGATGTGGATCAGCGCGCTCCGCGTTGGTCCGAAGCACATCTGTACATCTGTGGAAGGGACCGCCACATGTCCAGCGAATCGCTTCAGCCTGCGCCGGCAATCTGTCGCCGCACCATCCTTGCGGCACTCGGCGCGGCCGGTGCCGCCGCCGCGTTGACCGCGTGCGGAGGCTCCGACGACAGCCCGTCCGGCTCATCCGGCTCGTCCGAATCATCCAGCTCCGCCGGCCACGGCGGCGGCGAGGCGCTGGCCAAGACCAGCGAGATCCCCGAAGGCGGCGGCAAGGTTTTCGCCGACCAGGGTGTGGTCGTCACGCAGCCGACGGCCGGCGAGTTCAAGGCCTACTCGACGGTGTGCCCGCACCAGAAGCAGCGCGTGAACAGCGTTGACAACGGCGTCATCACATGTCCCGCCCACGGCAGCCAGTTCAGCGTCACGGACGGCGGCGTCAAGAAGGGGCCCGCGACCAGTGGGCTGACCGAGGAGAAAGTCATGGTCGACGGCGACTCGATCATGCTCATGTGATCCTGCGCGGACGCTTGAAACAGGCCAGCACCTCATCCGTGGTGGTGATCGTGGCCACCAGGGCGAGCGTGTTGCGGACCATCGCGGGGGTGTAGTCGGAGGGCACCCCCGCGATGGCGTCCCTGGGCACGACGGTGGTGTAACCGCGGTTGACGGCGTCGAACACGGCGTTGGGTATGGCCACATTGGCCGATACGCCGGTCACGATCAGTGCGCGGCAGCCCAGGTTGCGCAGCAGCGGGTCGACGTCGGTGCCCGCGATCGGCGACAGCCCGTGCAGCCGGCGCACGACGAGATCCTCGTCCGCGACCTCGATGGTCGCCGCGACGCGCACCGCCGTAGTCCCCGACAACTGCTGCACCGGCAACCGCTCCGCGGCGCGGAACAACCGGGCATTGTGATTGGCACCACGCCCGTCCGGCCGACGCTCGGCAATCGCATGGACCACCTGCACCCCACTCTCGTGCGCCCCCGCGACCAGCTGCGCGATCCGGGCCAGAACACCCGACGCACGCGCCTCCTCGGCCAGTTCGGGCAGCGCGCTTTCCGGCCCGACGACACCGTTCTGGCACTCGACGGTCAGCAGGACAGTGGTCGCTGGGTCGAGGAGTTCGCTGAGCTCTTCGTACGACGGCATGGCTCCCCCTGTCGCGGAAGACGGCTGGCGCTACGGTGGCGGGCGAGCGTAGCGGCCATTGCGTGAGGGCGGAAGACACCGCATGATTTCCTGACGCCCAGTCAGAAAGAGGGACCCACATGACCACCACGCAACGCCGGGGCCGAAAGATCATGATGACCCCCGAAGAACTGGACGAGTTCCTGACCACCCAACGCACCTGCCGGGTGGCAACCGTCTCGGCAGACGGCGCCCCTCACCTCAGCGCCCTCTGGTTCGCCTGGGACGGCACCTCCCTCTGGCTGTACTCGATCACCCGCAGCAAACGCTGGTCCGACCTGCGTAGGGACCCCCGCATCGCGGTGGTCGTAGACGCGGGCGACGAGTACGGGGAGCTGCGGGGCGTGGAGCTGTCGGGCACCGTCGAGTTCGTGGGCGAGGCACCGCGCACGGGCGAGCCGTATCCCGAACTCGACGCCGTGGAGCGCTTGTTCGCACGAAAGAACTTCACCCTGGACGAGATGCCCCACGACGGCAGACACGCATGGCTCCGCCTGACCCCGGAAGCAATCAAGTCATGGGACTTCCGCAAAATGGCTTCACTTTGAACACGGGCGTCCCGGTAGCGCCCTTTAAGGGGCGCGGGGCTGTATCAATCTGCGGCTCCGCCGCGGGGGCGCGACACGCCACAACGAACCCGCACTCGGCATAAATCCCTGCTTGTGGGGGGCCTGGGGGCGCAGCCCCCAGTTCCGGGAAGGGGCGGCTTGGGGAAAGAAGAAACCCCTACGAATCCCCCGCCACCCGCAACGCCTCCACCGCTGCCCGGACAGACGGCCGCCGATCCCCATCAGCACGCCAGACCGCGTACACGTGCCGGGTGACGCGCTGACGAACCGGCACCGTACGCACACCATCCGGCACCGCCCCCCGCCCAAGGCGAGGTGCAACGCACACGCCAAGCCCCGCAGCAACCAGCGCAAGCTGCGTTTGGTGCTCCTCCGCACGATGCGCGACAACAGGCTCTATCCCCTTGGCGCGAAGCGTGAAGAACAGCCACTCGTGGCAGAACTCCCCCTCGGGCCAGGCGATCCACTCGTCGTCGGCGAACTCCTCCAGGTCCACCTCGTCCCGCCCGGCAAGCGGATGCCCGGCAGGCATCGCCACATCGGCGGCGTCGTCAAGAAGCGAGGCCTTGACCAGCCCCTCCGGCACAGGCAACGGCTTGTTGTACCAGTCGAGCACGACCGCCATGTCGACATCGCCCCGGACCACGGCGAAAACGCCTTCTTCAGGCTCCAACTCCCGCGTCCGAACCCGCAGCCCAGGATGCTCGGCCCGCAGCGAGGCAAGCGCCGCAGGAAACAGCCCACGCGCGGCCGTCGGGAACGCGCAAAGCCGCAACTCCCCCACCACCTGCCCCCGCTGCGCCTCCAGATCGGACTGGGCGAGCTCGACCTGGGACAGAATCCGCGCGGCGTGATCGGCGAGCAACCGCCCCGCGTCAGTGAGTCGCACCCCCCGCCCGTTCTTGGCGACGAGCCGCTGCCCCACCTCCCGCTCCAGCTTGGCCATCTGCTGGGAAACGGCTGAGGTAGTGACATGCAGCCCTTCGGCCGCACGGCTGACCGAGCCATGCCGCGCAAGGGCGTCAAGAGTACGCAAGCGCTCCAGGTTCAACACGTAAGTGATGCTACGAGGTACCGCGAAAAAAGTCTCGCTTGTACTACGAGATAGCCCAGACCATCGTGGTCGACATGAGCGCCTCCACCCCTAGTCGCCCGCACTCCGGGACCCTTTCTCCCACCCGAGCCCGAACCCCCGCCCACAGCCCCACTTCTCCACCCAACACCACCGCACCGAAGCCCCGCCGAGCCCTCGACTGGCGCGTCCGCTTCGGCATCCTCTCCCTCATCTGGGGCTTCAGCTTCCTGCTGATCAAGGTCGGCACGGAAGGGTACGCACCCTTCCAAGTGACCCTCGGACGGCTGGTGTTCGGCACCCTGGTGCTCGCGACCGCGCTGGCCTGGAAGCGAGAGCGGCTACCGCGCGGGACGCGCACCTGGGCGCATCTGGCAGTCGTGGCGTTCTTCCTCAACGCACTCCCCTTCTCCCTGTTCGCGTACGCCGAGCTGACGATCCCGTCCACGCTCGCGGGGATATGCAACGCGACGTCGCCCCTGTGGGGCATGACCCTGTCGCTGGTCGCCCTCTCCGAGGACCGGCCCACCCGCCACCGGGTCGCCGGTCTCGGCATCGGCTTCCTCGGCGTACTCACGGTGCTCGGTGCCTGGCAGGGCTTCCACGGTCTCGACGCCACGGGCACGGCGCTGGCCCTGCTGGCCTCGCTCAGCTACCCGATCGGCTGGATCTACCTCCGGCGCACGCTGGCCGGCTCCAGCAACTCCAACCTCTCACTGACCGGCGCCCAATTACTGCTGGCGACAGCCCAGTTGGCCGTGGTCACGCCGCTGTTCACCACCTTGCCGAACCGGTTCGCGGTCCTGCCCCTGCTCGCGATCGTCGCACTGGGCGCGCTGGGCACGGGCGTCGCCATGCTGGTCCAGTACGGCCTGGTCGCCGAGGTCGGCCCGACGACGGCCCAGATGGTCACGTACTTCATCCCGGTCATTGCCACGGCCGCGGGCGTCGCGATCCTCGGCGAGTCGCTGACCTGGTCGACACCGGTGGGCGCGGCCATCGTGCTCGCGGGCGCGGCACTCACGCAGTCCCGGCCCAAGTCACAAGCGTAGGGGGCGAGTTCAGACGTAACGACGCGCAGGCGCCGGGTCGATGGCGGAGGCGACCGCGTCCGCCAACGGCCCGATGTCGTGCGCGGCGAGCGTCGAGACGGTGATCCGCAGGCCGGGCGGCGAGCTCACCCGGAAGCCGGCGCCCGGCGCGACGGCCCAGCCGGAGTGCAGCAGCCGTGCGACGGGCCCGGTCTCGTCCGGCACGGGTACCCACACGTTCATCCCGCTGCGTCCGTACGCCTCGATGCCGCGCTCCGCGAGCGCGGCGATCAGCGCGTCCCGCCGCCGCCCGTACGCCGCCGCCACCTCCCGTACGTCCACCGCACCGCTCACCCACAGCCGCACGACGGCCCGTTGCAGCAGATGACTCACCCACCCCGGCCCCAGCCTCTGCCGCCCCTGGACGCGGTCGGCGGTGACGGGATCACCGGTGAACACGGCGAGCCGCAGGTCAGGACCGTATGCCTTGGCGGCCGAGCGCACGAAGGCCCAGTGGTGGGTGACTCCGGCCAGCGGGTGCAGGGGCAGGTCGACGATGCGATGGCCGTGGTCGTCCTCGATGAGCAGGGTCTGAGGGTGCTCCTCGATCACGGAACGCAGGGCACGCGCGCGCGTGGCGCTCACGGCGGCGCCGGTCGGGTTCTGCGCGCGGTCGGTCACGATCAGCGCACGGGCACCCGAGCGCAGCGCGCGCCGTACGTCGTCGGGCAGCGGCCCTTCGTCGTCGACACCGACCGGGAGCGTACGCAGCCCGAGCGCCGGGGCCAGGTCGAGGACGCTGCGCCAGCCGGGATCCTCGACGGCGACCGCGTCCCCGGGCCTGAGGTGGGCGGCCAGCACGCGCTCGATGGCGTCGAGCGCTCCGGAGGTGACGGTGACGGGCCCGTCCGGCACCCCGTCCGCGTCCAGGTCCGCGCGCGCGAGCCGCGCCAACTCCGGTTCCACGGCGGCCTCTCCGTAGAGCTCCGGCTCACGGTCCGCGTGCGCCGCTGCCGCCGCGAACGCCTCGGTGAGTGCGGGCAGCAGGGCGGGATCCGGGTTTCCGTCGGACAGGTTCCGTACCCCGGGCGGCACCTCCAGGCGGGAGAGCTCACGGGCCGTCGTGACCGGCTTGGGGCGTACGCGGCTGCCGCGCCGGCCCGCGGTCTCGATGACCCCACGCTCCCGCAGCGTGCGATACGCGGCCGCGACGGTATTGGGATTCACGCCAAGATCGGCCGCCAACTCCCGCATGGGCGGAAGCAGTTGACCGGGCTCAAGGCCTCCCGTGCCCACCGCGCGCTCGACGCTGGCCGCAATCTCGGCTGCGCGCCTTCCCTCGATCCGATACTCTCCTAGCACAAAGCACATTATGCACTAGTGCAATACATTCAAGCAAGCGTGCACGACGAGCACACGAACGACCGAGCACACGCAACAACACGGAGAGCTGGAGACCCCGATGACGCAGACGACCCCGCGGCCCGCCGCCTACACCCCGACCGACCGCACCGTCCCCACCCGCTCCCGCAAGCGTGCCGCGTACGACCACGAGACGGTGCACTCGATACTCGACGAGGGGTACGTCTGCCATCTGGGCTTCGTCCGAGACGGAGCGCCGGTCGTGCTGCCCACGTTGTACGGCCGGATCGGTGAGCGGCTCTATGTGCACGGCTCGACAGGTTCGCGTCCGCTGCGGATGGCGGGCCAGGCCGAGCCGGGGCTCCCGGTCTGCCTCACCGTCACGCACGTCGACGGTCTGGTGCTGGCCCGCTCGGCCTTCCACCATTCGCTCAACTACCGCTCCGCGGTGGTGCACGGCATCGCCCACCAGGTGACGGATGCCGACGAGAAGCGCGAAGCCCTCGACGCCCTGGTGGACCAGGTGGTCCCGGGCCGCTCGCAGGACTCCCGGCCCGCCAACGACAAGGAGCTGGCCGCCACCGCCGTACTGCGACTCGACCTGGGCGAGGTCTCAGCCAAGCTCCGTACGGGCGGCCCCAACGACGAGCCCGAGGACCTGGGCCTGCCGCACTGGACCGGAGTGGTGCCGCTCCACAAGGGATACGGCACCCCCGTCCCGGCCGACGACCTGGCCCCCGGCGTCGAACTGCCCGACTACCTGACGACGCTCTGAGGCTCCTCCTCGAGTGCCTCCCGCATACGCTCCGCGCCGTCTCGCGCCTCCGCGACCGCGAGTCCCGCGACCGACCCGAGCATCAGCAACGTACCCCCGAGCGTCGCCGCGGTGAGCCGCTCGCCGAGCAGCCCCACGGCCAGTACCGCCGCACTCACCGGCTCCAGGAGCATGATCACGGAGACGGTGGCCGAGCGGACGACGGCGGCCCCCGCGAAGTACAGGGCGTACGCGAGGGCGGTCGGGATGGCGGCGACATACGCCAACAGGGCCAGAACAAGGGCGAGTTCGGTGGTGTGCGGCACCAGGCCCGCGGTCAGGCCGAAGGGCAGCAGGCACAGCGTCGTGACGGCGAACGCGCCCACGGTGGTGGAGGACGCGTCGGCCCCGCCGTCACGCCCCCACCACCGGGTCAGCAGCGTCATCACGGAGTACCCGGCGGCGGACGCGAGCGCGAGCGCGACACCCCAGGGCCGTACCGTCGCACCTTCGCCGCCCAGCACCAGCACCGCGAGCCCGGCGAGCGCACCGATGACGGCGGCGGTGCCGCCCCGCCCGAGCCGCTCGCCCATGGTCAGCCGCGCCCCGAGCGCGATGAGCACGGGACCGGCGCCGAGGGTGACGACGGTGGCCACGGCGAGTCCGGTCGCCTCGACGGCGGCGAAGTAAGCGGTCTGGAAGACGGCAAGACCGAGCCCGGTGATCCCGATCCGCAGCAGGGTCGTACGAGGACGAAGGCGCGGCCGTGCGGTGCGACGCGGCCGGGGCCGCAGCAGCCGGGCGGCGAGGAGCAGGAGGAGTCCGCCCGCGCAGCGCCAGAACGACAGGGCGATGGGGCCCATGTCGCTCGCCCGGTAGATGAGCGAGGCGGCCGCGCCCGCGGTGCCCCAGGCGGCACCGGCGACGGTCAGATAGAGGAGGCCTCGCCCGATGGGCAGGCCGGAAGCAGCATTCGACACGTGTTCTCTCCGCAGATACGCAGTTCGGAAAGGACCACGTCACGCGCAGAGCAGAGCGGCGCGTGGAAGGTCCTCGGACTTCGTCTGCGGGCAGCACCGTTCCGCCCGACCGCCGGTCGGGCGTGGATTCCGGAGGGCCCGCCTCAGGCGGCGGGGGGAGGAAGAACGAGTGCGTCCGAATGCATGATCAGCACCCTAGGCGGCGCTGCCGCGCGCCGACAACTCCTTATCGGCGTCGCCCCCGGCACTGGCCACCGGCCCCTCCGAGCCCTTGGCGGGCGTTGACGACTGCGCGATGAACGCGCCGAGCAGCACCACCGCGCCGCCCACGAGCTGCGGCGCGGAGAGGTGTTCGCCTAGCAGGATCCAGGCGAGGACGGTCGCGATGACCGCTTCGAGGCAGGCCACGACGCCCGCGACCTGCGGGGAGAGCCGGCGCACGGCCAGCACGCCGGTGACGTACGCGAGGACGGTGGCGATGAGCACGATCCAGACCAGCAGGTACCCGGCGGCGACCGTCGTGCCGTTCATGTTCGCGCCGCCGCCGAGGACCGACCAGTCCATGCCCCACGGGCGCGCGACGAGCGTCAGCACGATCGCGCCGACGAGCAGGCCGTACGCGATGACGCCCAGCGGGTCCGGGGCCTGGTCGCCCGCGTCGCCGCCCTGGTCGGACAGGACGAAGTAGCCGACCTGGCAGCAGGCCGCGCCGAGCGCGAGCAGCAGTCCGAGGAGGTCGAAGCTCAGCCCCGACCACACCTCGACGACACAGGCGAGCCCGCCGACGGCGAGTACGACTCCGAGGGCGGCGGCACGGGTCACCGGCCGCCGCTGCACGAACCGCACCCAACCGAGAACCAGCGCCGGCGCGAGGTACTCGACGAGCAGCGCGACACCGACGGGGATCCGGGAGATCGCCGCGAAGTAGCAGGCCTGGACGCCGGCCACGGCGAGCAGCCCGAACCCGGCGAGCAGCGCGGGGCGCTCGCGCAGCAACCCCCGGTGACGTACGGCGAGCGGCAGCATCACCACGGCGGCGCCCGCGACGCGCAGCCACACCACATGGAGCGGGTCGAGGCCCGCGTCGATCAAGGGCTTGGCCGCGACACCGGATCCCCCGAAGGCGACCGCAGACACCAGCGCAAGGCTCAGCCCCACGCCTCTTTGCCGGTTGCCGTGACTGCTCTCAGATGTACGCATCGGCACATGATGACAGGCGATGACAGGAGCGTCATCCCCAATGACACCTGTCTCGACGGCTGGACGGCTGGAAGGCTGGCGGTACGCACGACTGCGGACGTCCCCCCGGAAACCGCCCGCAGCACAACTGGGGAGCGTCAGCCGTGACAGCTCAGGCTCGTGACAGCTCAGGCTCGTGGCCGCTCAGGCTTCGACGCCGGGCTCCACCGCGGCGTCAAGACGGGCCCGTAGCGTCGCCACGTCGACTCCCGCCCGCTCCAGCACCTCCACGGCCCGGGACTCGGGATCCGCGACGATCGCCGCGAGCAGGTCGATCCCGTCCGCCGGTTCGCCACCTCGCCGCGCGGCGAGCGCGCACGCGTACTCCATGGCGCCGGCCGCCACCGGGGACCAGCCGTCCTCGCGCACGGTCGGCACGGCACCGGAATCCTCCACGCCGCTCTGCCAGCGCAGGCCGTAGCCGATGCTGCGCTGCACGAGATAGCCGAGCAGCCGCGGGATCCGAGGCCCGTCGTCGACGACCGCACGCACCTCCGGGTCGGACTCGAGGAGCGTATGCAGCAGATGAGCCGTGTCGATCTGCCGGTCCCCGTCCCGCAGCGCCCTTCTGCGCGCACCGGCGACCACCGCCGCAAGCTCCTTACTGAGCCCGGCCTCGATGTCCATACGGTTCAGGCCACGATCGGCGGCCTGCTGCCGGGGGATACGCGGTTGCACACCCCTTACCCCATCAGCCCCTTCGAGCCGAGTCATCCCCGGCGGGAAGCATTTTCGCGTCCGACACAAGTTGGGCAGGCGTAGGCGGATTCTCCTCCTTACGGATGACATCACGCCCTTGTCCCTGACGGAGCGCGCGCCGCCTTGCCTCGCGCCGCAAGCGCAACCACCCTGCCCCGGCACACGCTCACAGGGACCCCAATTTTCTGACGGTTCATCAGTATTGAATGTTGCGGGCCCTCCGGCTACGTTCCGCGACACCGGAGCTGCGCCCGGCGCAGCGCCTGACACGAAGGGGTGGTCGCATGGCCGAAGTCAGCGCGGAAGCACGGATCGAGGCGCCGGCCGAGAAGGTCTGGGCGCAGCTCACGGACTTCTCCTCCTACGGGGAGTGGAACTCCACGCACACCAGCTTCCCCAAGGGCGGCCCTCAGACCCTCGAAGTCGGCGGCACCTTCGAGGAGCACATGAAGCTGATGGGTTTCCCCGCTGAAATCGACTGGACCATCGAGCAGTTGGAGCCCGCCCGCACGCTGGCCATCCGCGGCAAGGGACCGATGTCCGTGACCGTCGCGACGCGCTACACACTCACACCGGAGGGCGAGGCCGCCACTCAGGTCCGTATCGACGGGGAGTTCACGGGCGCCGCCGTCTCACTGATGGCGGGCAAGCTCAAGGACTCGGCGACTGCGGCCCTCAACGAATCGCTGCGCAAACTGGGCGGGTTGGTCACCTAGAACACCCAGAACCCCGTCACCACAGAGCCGGCCACCCCATGCCGAAGGGGGTACTTCGCTGCCGAAGTACCCCCTGTGCGGGCCATCGGACCGTGAATACCGGCCCTCATCCCGTCAGTCCTCGTCGGCGAGGATCAGGTACAGCTTCTTCCGGGCTTCGTTGATGACGGACAGCGCCTTCTCGCGCTGCTCCTTGCTGCCGGTCTTCCAGACCTGGCCGAACGCCTCCATCAGACCGAAACCGGCCTGCCGGATGTCGCTCAGCGCCTCCCAGTCGACCCCGCGCCCGGCCTCTTCCCAGGGCGCCTCGGGGCCCTCGTCGGCCGCGGTGCGGCCCGCCTCGGTGAGCGAGAACAGCTTCTTGCCACCCTCGGTCGCGCTGGTGATCAGGCCTTCGTCCTCCAGCAGTTGGAGGGTGGGGTACACCGAGCCGGGGCTGGGCTTCCATGCCCCGCCGCTGCGCTCGGCGATCTCCTGGATCATCTCGTAACCGTGCATGGGCCGGTCCTTCAGCAGAGCCAGGATCGACGCGCGTACGTCGCCGCGCCGCGCCCTGCCGCGCGGCCCGCCCCGTCCGCCACGGCCACCCCAGGGTCCCGGACCGAAGCCCGGCCCAAAGGGACCGAAGGCGGCGCGGCGCCCTTCGAAGCCTCCCCGGCCATGCGGGCCGGGTCCGCCGTGTCCCCGTCCAGGACCGGGGCCAAAGCCCGGTCCGAATTCCTCTCCATGGGAACGCATCGCAATCACTCCATTCCATCGTTGATCGGTCGCGATGCGTCAACGATATATCGTGATGGCTCGCCTGGCAAGCCCCCTCCTGACAGCGCACACGTCCGCACCCAACCCCCGAAACAGCCCACCTCCGGTCCACGCACCCCGAATTGGCCTTGGCCTGCGACTGCGGCCCCGGCTTAGCGTCAGCTCATGCGGATTCGAATCGTCGACGCCTTCACCGACCGCCCCTTCGCCGGCAACCCGGCCGGGGTCCTCCTCCTCGACGCCTTCCCCGACGACGCCTGGCTCCAGAGCGTGGCCCTGGAGGTCAACCACGCGGAGACGGCGTTCGCCCACCCCCTCCCCGAGGGCGGCGAAGCCGACTGGGCACTGCGCTGGTTCACGCCCGTCACCGAGGTCGCCTTGTGCGGCCACGCGACACTCGCCACCGCACACGTGCTGGCCACCACGGACGCCGAACGGGGCCCCGTACGGTTCGCGACCAGAAGCGGCGTACTCATCGCCACCACGAACGACGACGGGTCCATCACGCTGGACTTCCCGACCGCACCACTCACTCAGGTCGAAGTCCCGGCGGGCCTGGCCGAGGCCCTGGGCGCCGAGCCGCTCACCGCGCACGACACGGGCCCGAACGTCGGCGACCTCCTGGTCGAACTGGCCGACGAGAAGACCGTTCTGGGCCTCACCCCCGACCACAGGGCCCTCGTCCGGCACTCCGAGCGCGGCATCATCGCCACCGCCGTCGCCGAAGACCCTTCACAGGGCCATGACTTCGTCTCGCGCTGCTTCTTCCCGAGGATGGGCATCGACGAGGACCCGGTCACCGGCAGCGCCCACACGGCGCTCGCCCCCTACTGGTCCGAGCGCCTCGGCCGCCCCGACCTCACCGGCCTCCAGGCATCCCCCCGCTCAGGCCTGGTCCACACCCGCCTCCACGGCGACCGCACCCTGCTCACGGGCCGCGCGGTCACCGTCATCGAGGGCGAACTCCACACCTGAACAGCACAGAAGGGGCGTACGACGTGCTCGTACGCCCCTTCCAGATCCGTAACGTTCACGCAGTGGGCAGCCACCCCACCTTGCCCGCCAGCAGCGCGTACCCCACGAACGCCCCGATGTCGAGCAGTGAGTGGGCGACCACCAACGGTCCGACGCGGCCCCAGCGGCGGTACAGGTAGACGAAGACGACGCCCATGACCATGTTCCCGATGAACCCACCGATGCCCTGATACAGGTGATACGAGCCGCGCAGCACGGAGCTGGCCATCAGCGCGGTACCCGGCGTCCACCCCAACTGCCCGAGCCGGCGCAGCAGATACCCGACGACGATCACCTCCTCCAGGACAGCGTTCTGCACCGCGGAGAGGATCAGCACCGGGTACTTCCACCACACGTCGGGCAGCGATTCCGGAACCACCGTGAGGTTGAACCCGAGGCCACGGGACGCCAGATAGAAGGCGATCCCCGTACTGCCGATCACCGCTGCGATCGCCGCACCCCGGCCCAGATCCGGCCACGGACGAGTGCGGTCGAAGCCGATGGTGCGCAACCCCGCCCCCTCGCGGAGCAGCAGGTGCGCGACGAGCAAAACCGGGACCAACGCCGACGTGATCCCGAACAACTGCCAGGCCAGATCAAGCCATGGACGCCCCGGTGCCGCCGAGGCGTTCAGATTGGCCGCCTGATCCTTCAGGCCGCCCGGCTTCGTCACCGACCCGACAAAACTGATCAGCGCGGAAACCCCGCTCGCACCGAGCGACACCCCCAGCACGAGCAGCAACTCATCGCGAAAAATTCGTCGCGCCGGCTGCTCCGCTGGAAAAGCATCGGCCACCGACCCCGCCTCCGCCTGCACACGTGCCTCCAATTGTGTAATCCCGTCTCATCCCCATCCTGGCCCCCGCCAAGGTGTCGAAAGGAGCTACGAAGATCGTGCGCGACAGGCCATCGGGGGACGGACGCCGTACGGGGCGTACCTCCCTTTCACGCCTCGTCATGCGGCCGCCGTACGGCTCACGGCTCAAGCAGGGGAGGGGCACCACCGCATGGGACGTCACAGCTTGCCTGACCGGGGCGGGAGGAGCACAGCCGACCCCCGTCCACGCGCGCGACGCCGCAGGGTGGCGATCGCGACCGCGCTCGTTCTCTCCGTCGCCGGGGGCAGCGTGGCGGCAATCGAGGGCGGGCTGCTGCCCCTCCGGCCGACCTGCCAGGACAGCGCCGTACGCCTGACCGACTGGGTCGACGAGGACCCGGGCAGCATCTCGCGCTCCGAGCTCATCGCCGAGCTCCAGAGGCTCACCGATCCGGAGCGCCCGGTGCCACTGATCGCGATCGCGGGGCCCGGACGCCGACCAGGACGAGGTCGACCAGATCGCGAAGACGACGGGCGGCTCGGGCCATCTGGTCACCGACCCGTCCGAGATCCACTCGGTGATCCTCAAAACCATCGTGCGGGCGGGCAGCCGGAGTTGATCGCCGCAGCGGGATCCCGGGCTCGCCGAGCCGGATCGCGGGGTCACGCCAGCGGGATCGCCGGCTCCGGCAGCCCCACCGGCCAGGTGTGTACCGGCTCACCGAGGTGCATCAGCTCGCAATAACGTTTCGTCATGGCGGCCAGCGCCGCCCCCCGGTCCATGCCGGTGTCCAGCGCCCGGTGGAATGTACTGGCTTGCCAGGACGCCCCGTTCACCCGGCTTCTGCACCGCTCCTCGATCACCCCGAGGTAGAGCTCCCGATCGGCCGGCTCGACACCCCACGCGTCCAGACCCGCCTCCGCGAGCGGCAGCAGCTCGTCCAGCACCAGCTGCACCGCGGGCACCCGCGTCGTCCCGCCGTACCGGCCGCGCCGCGGCCACTGTAGGTGTGCCTCGATGCCATACCGGCACGCGTGGTCGAAGTTGGCGGCGGCGGCCTCGAAGGGCAGCCGCGTCCACACGGGCCGGGCGTCCTCGGCGAGGGCGCGTATGAGCCCGTAGTAGAAGGCCGTGTTGGCGATGACGTCGGTGACGGTCGGACCGGCGGGCAGTACGCGGTTCTCGACGCGCAGATGCGGAACGCCGTCGTCGATGCCGTACACCGGGCGGTTCCAGCGGTAGATGGTGCCATTGTGCAGCACGAGTTCGCCGAGCCGGGGGATGCCGCCGCCGTCCAGGACGCGCTGTGGATCCTCGTCGTCGCAGATCGGCAGCAGGGCCGGGAAGTAGCGCAGATTCTCCTCGAAGAGGTCGTACGCCGACGAGATCCACCGCTCTCCGAACCAGGTGCGCGGACGCACCCCCTGGGCCTGCAACTCGGGCGGACGCGTGTCGGTGGACTGCAGGAACAGCGGCGGCCTGGACTCGCGCCACAGCTCACGGCCGAACAGGAACGGGGAGTTGGCGCCGACCGCGACCTGCACGGCGGCGATCGCCTGCGCCGCGTTCCACACGTCGGCGAAGCGGCCCGGCGTGACCTGAAGGTGCAGCTGCACGGAGGTGCAGGCGGCTTCGGGCGCTATGGAAGCGGATGTGCAGCTGAGCCGCTCGACGCCGTCGATGTCGAGTGTGAAGTCCTCGCCGCGGGCCGCCACGATCTGGTCGTTGAGCAGGGTGTAGCGGTCCACGTCGGAGAGGTTCGCGGAGACCAGGTCGTCGCGTGCGAGCGTGGGCAGAATGCCGACCATCACGACGCCCGCGTCGACCTCGTTCGCTTTGCGATCGGCATATGCGAGCGAGGTGCGCAACTCCTCGGCGAGGCGGTCGAATACCCGGCCGCCCAGTCGATGTGGGGCAATGTTGACTTCCAGATTGAACATGGCGAGTTCTGTTTGGAAATCACGGCTGGCGATACGTTCAAGTACTTGAGCGTTCATCATGCGCGGCATACCGTCCGACCCCGCGAGATTGAGCTCGATCTCCAGGCCCATGAGGTTCTTCGGGCGGTCGAACCGCTCCTCCGCCAACAGCCGCTCAAGCCCCGCCAGGCACTGCCGGAGCTTGCCTCGGTAGCGCTGCCGATCGGACAGGCCGAACGACGCTGCCTCGACCTTCTCCCCCATCGAAGCGTCCCTCCTCGACTGGGCAGCCCGACAAACCGGCCGCTGACGTCCCGGGTCACGGGGGATGATGCCCAGGCAATGCGATCAATAACGTCCTGGACAGTCCTGTCGGCCGCTACTCTGGACGCAGGATCTCCAGGCACATTCACGCGGCATGAGGCAGGGCGCGGTTTTCGGCCGGGCGATGACCTCTTCTCCGACGAGTTGCGGTCTCGTGAAAAACGCCGACGACATTTGGCCGACCGTTTCGGTGAGGTATCCCGAGGTCATCGCGGGACGCTCATCGAGAATCGGGATCAAAGGCACTTATCGACGACCGAATTGTGCCTAGCCCTTAATCTGCGCAACGGCTAGACGAAACACCGCCTGAACACGGGTCGTATAAACTTCTCGAACGAGGCAGAGAGTCGGCGCTCGTGGTCGCCGGACCTGTCGTCACAGTGACGTCATTCACCGAGAGGTGAGCCGCGCAGCGTCTGATGCGTGCGATCGCAAAGCGACAGAAGAACATTTGATGCGAGCGTACGCGCCAGACGCCGCGCGACAGGCAGCACGGTGGCCCCACAGGCCGGGAACCCCCGCCCCTCTGCCCCAAAGTGCTGACAGCGTCGTCCGCCACCGCCCTCGCGCCACCTGTGCCTGTCGAAGAGAGGCGACTCACCATGCCGCTGCATGTCCCTCCGGCTCCCGCGCCCGCTGTACGTACCGTCCTCACGGCCCTCGGTTCTCCCACCGCCGTCCGCGAGGCACCCACCCCGTCCCTGCGCAACGCCCAGGGCCCCGCGACCCCCGACCTCCCACTGCCCGTCCACGTGCTCGACCGGATCACCCCGGCCGGCGCCTCGGCCACCCGTCTCGCAGGGTGGCGCTTCCTCATCCGCTGCGGTGGGTCTGCCGTGGCGGCTGCCGAGACCAGGCTGACCCCCGACGGATGGGCTTTCTCCCACTTCTTCGAGGGGCCGTACGTCGCCGCCACGGAGCACGCGCTGCGCCAGGCGGAGACCATGACGCAGTCCTACCAGGCCCGCCTGCTCTCCGTACCCGAGCTCTACATGCTCACGCTCTGGCTGCACGGCGACTGCACCGCCGACGGCGCCGAAGGCCACCCCGCCGCCACCGACCTCCTGGTGCCCCTCGCTCCCGCGCCGCCCGGCATCGCCGCGCACCGCCCGCACCGCGTGGCCGAACTGCTGCCCGTCCTGACCAACCGGCTCACCCCCGCCTCCACTCCCCCGCTGCTCGGCTCACCGGCCTGAGCACACCTCGGCTTCCGTGCCCCGCGGCCCCACTCCGGTCGCGGGGCACGCTGCTGCGCGCAGTGACGATGGGGGTCCCCCCGCTCGAGCGAAGCCGAGAGTGGCAGAGGGGACGCAGCGCACGCCCGGCCCATTCTGACTAGACGTATCCGACCATTCCGAACCACCCGAACAGGCGGCCCAGTTGGAATGAACCATCCGCACGAGTGGTGCGTCATCAACCTGTGAGAAGCGCCACTGTGAAATCCCTGCGGATTGACGTTTATAGGGCAACACTGGGTTCCGTACCGACTGACAAACGGGGGGCGGCCATGAACACCTCATCGAGCCGCAGCACAGACCACAAGACGATCACCGACCTCACTACACAGGGAAAGATCCCGCCAATGTGCCAGCACCAGCCACCGTGTCCGACAGCCGACTCCGCCGACCGGGAAGCAGCGCACCTCGTGGCGCACCACCCGGAGCAGGGATGGAGCCTGCTGTGCAACGGCGTCCTGCTCTTCGAGGACACCGGTGAGCTCCTGCCGGACGGCCGGATCATCGCCCCGCACCGACCGCCGGCCGGCGCGCAGGTGATGACCGCCGCCTGAGCCGCACGGGCGCACCACAGGCGACGCCAGGCACGTTGCTCAGACATATGAGGGGCCGGCCCCGGGACATCCCGGAACCGGCCCCGACGTATGCCCGGATGCGATTACGCGGCTACTCGTCGTAAGCGTCCAGCGGCGGGCAGGAGCAGACCAGGTTCCGGTCGCCGTACGCCTGGTCGATCCGCCGCACCGGCGGCCAGTACTTGTCCGCGGCCGACACCCCTGCCGGGAAGACGGCCTCCTCACGGCTGTACGCGTGCTCCCATGCGCCGCCGAGCACGGCCGCCGTGTGCGGAGCGTTCCGCAGCGGGTTGTCGTCCGCCGGCCACTCCCCGGAGCCGACCCGCTCGATCTCCGTACGAATGGCGATCATCGCCTCGCAGAACCGGTCGAGTTCGGCCAGATCCTCGCTCTCGGTCGGCTCGATCATCAGCGTCCCGGCCACCGGGAAGGACATCGTCGGCGCGTGGAACCCATAGTCGATCAGTCGCTTGGCGATGTCGTCGACGCTCACGCCGGTCGCCTTGTTCAGCGGCCGCAGATCGATGATGCACTCGTGTGCCACAAGCCCGCCGGGACCGGTGTACAGCACGGGATAGTGCGGTTCCAGCCGCTTGGCCACGTAGTTCGCGCTCAGCACGGCGACCTGCGTGGCCCGCTTGAGCCCCTCGCCGCCCATGAGGCGTACGTACGCCCAGGAGATCGGCAGGATCCCGGCCGAACCCCAGGGAGCGGCAGAGATCGGACCGACGCCCGTCTCCGGGCCCGCGGCGGGCTGCAGGGGGTGGTTCGGCAGGTACGGCGCAAGATGCGCGCGTACACCGACCGGGCCGACGCCCGGACCGCCACCGCCGTGCGGGATGCAGAACGTCTTGTGCAGGTTGAGGTGCGAGACGTCACCGCCGAAGCGGCCCGGCTTGGCGAGGCCCACCAGCGCGTTCAGGTTGGCGCCGTCCACATACACCTGACCGCCCGCGTCGTGCACCTGCGCGCAGATGTCGGCGACGTGCTCCTCGAAGACGCCGTGCGTCGAGGGGTACGTGATCATCAGCACCGCCAGCTCGTCACGGTGTTGCTCGATCTTGGCGCGCAGGTCCTCGACGTCGATCTCGCCGTCCTCGGCGGTGTTCACGACGACGACCTTCATGCCGGCCATGACGGCGCTCGCCGCGTTCGTGCCGTGCGCGGAGGACGGGATGAGGCAGACGGTGCGCTGCTTGTCGCCGTTCGCGCGGTGATATCCGCGTACGGCGAGCAGGCCGGCCAGCTCTCCCTGCGAACCGGCGTTGGGCTGGAGTGACACCTTGTCGTAGCCCGTGACCTCGGCAAGCTGCTCCTCCAGCTCACGGATGAGCGTGAGGTAGCCCTGCGCCTGCTCGGCGGGCGCGAAGGGGTGCAGCTGCCCGAACTCCGGCCAGGTGACCGGCTCCATCTCGGTGGTGCCGTTGAGCTTCATGGTGCAGGAGCCGAGCGGGATCATGCCGCGGTCGAGCGCGTAGTCACGGTCGGCGAGGCGGCGCAGATAACGCAGCATCGCGGTCTCGGAGCGGTGCTGGTGGAACACCGGGTGCGTGAGGTACTCGTCGGCGCGCAGCAGCGCGGTGGGCAGCGTGTCCTCGGCGGAGGCGTCCAGCGCCTCGATCTCACCCTCGACGCCGAACGCGGTCCACACGGCGCCCAGTTGGGTCCGCGTGGTGGTCTCGTCGCAGGCGATGGACAGCTGGTCGGCGTCGACGAGACGCAGGTTGACCCCACCCTCACGGGCGGCCGCGACGATCTCGGCGGCCCTGCCCGGCACCCGAACGGTGAGCGTGTCGAAGTACGCCGCGTGGACGACCTCGACTCCGCCCGCCTTCAGCCCCGCGGCGAGGATCGTGGCGTACCGGTGGGTGCGCTGCGCGATCGACCTGAGGCCCTCCGGACCGTGATAGACGGCGTACATACCGGCCATCACGGCGAGCAGCACCTGAGCCGTACAGATGTTGCTGGTCGCCTTCTGCCGGCGGATGTGCTGCTCCCGCGTCTGAAGGGCGAGCCGGTACGCCTGGTCGCCGTCCGCGTCCAGCGAGACACCGACGAGACGGCCCGGCAGGTTGCGGGCGAACTTCTCGTGCACCGCCATGTACCCGGCGTGCGGCCCGCCGAAGCCCATCGGGACCCCGAAGCGCTGCGTCGTGCCGACCGCGATGTCGGCGCCGAGCTCGCCCGGCGAGGCAAGCAGCGTCAGCGCCAGCAGATCGGCGGCGACGGTGACGATCGCGCCCAGCTCATGCGCCTGCTCGATGACGGGCTTGATGTCCCGTACGGCACCGGAGGCGCCCGGGTACTGGATGAGCACGCCGGTCACGCCGCGCTCGGCGACATCGGCCGGAATGCCCTCGCTGAGATCCGCGACGACCACCTCGACGCCGATCGGCTCGGCGCGCGTCTCGATGACGGCGATGGTCTGCGGCAGCGCGTCGGCGTCGACGAGGAAGACGCCGTTCTTGACCTTGCCCACGCGTCGCGACAGCGCCATGGCCTCGGCCGCGGCGGTGCCCTCGTCGAGCAGCGAGGCTCCCGACGTCGGCAGGCCCGTGAGGTCGGCGACCATGGTCTGGAAGTTCAGCAGCGCCTCGAGGCGGCCCTGCGAGATCTCCGGCTGATACGGGGTGTACGCGGTGTACCAGGCCGGGTTCTCCATGACGTTGCGCAGGATCACCGGCGGCGTGAACGTGCCGTAGTAGCCGAGCCCGATCATCGAGTCGAGGACCTCGTTACGGTCCGCGAGGGAGCGCAGCTCGGCGAGGACCTCGGCCTCGGAACGCGCGGCCGGCAGCGCGAGCGCCTCGGCGTCCTTGATCACATCCGGCACCGCGGCGGACGTCAGCTCCTCGAGCGAGCCGTACCCCACCTGCGCGAGCATCTTGGCCCGGGCCTCGGTGTCGGGTCCGATGTGGCGCTGCTCGAAGGGGATTCCCCGTTCGAGCTCGGAGAGCGGAATGCGATGGGCGGTCATTTGCGGAGGCCTCCTGGTCTGACACGACCTTCGAGGGCACCACGGCGCGGGTGCCCGGACGGCCTCCCCCTCTGTCATCTCAACCTGAGAGCTTCACCGGTCCGCCGACTGTACGGCGTCCCGGCTTTCACCGTCGGTGAGAGCGGAAGCCGTCAAACACCCGCTCTGCTTTCCAGAGTGGCCTCGTCCGCGCGGTACGTGGGCCTGAGAGATTCCGGGGAGGATTTGCTCCTTCGGCGCCTCCGATGAAGCCTTGGAGGACTCTCCCGCACGGGATCAGCGGCCGTTGACAGCGTACCAGCGGGCATCCCCCGAGTGGCCGCCCACCGCAAAGTGCCCTTTCGTAGTGCTTATGGATGCGTAGTGCTGACGGATGAGTTGTGACCAGATGGAGGGCCCGTGCAGACCGACATCGATCCGCGCAACCTGATCGGCCGCAAGGCGTTCGACCGCGACGGCCACAAGATCGGCACTGTCGACGAGGTATATCTCGACGACGCGACCGGTACTCCGGAGTGGGCGGCCATACGCACCGGCCTGTTCGGCAGAGACGCCTTCGTGCCCCTGGAGCCCAGCGAACTCGTCGAGGGCACCTTGCGGATCCCCTTCGACCGCGCCCTCATCAAGGACGCCCCCGACTTCGGCGTCGGCCGGCACCTCTCCCCGGAACAAGAACTCCAGCTCTACCACCACTACGGCCTCGACGTAACACCCCCGCCTCCGCCCCCGGACCGCGACTTCGGCCACCTCGCAGGCTCGGACGAGCCCTAGGCGGGCTTGCCGAAGTCCGGTGCGGTATTCCCAGCGGAGCGCTGTCGCCGAGGCCTACGGTCTTCGCGACACCAGCGGCAGCGGGTCCGCCGGCTCCAGCTCCGGATCGTCGATCCGAAAGGTGCGTACGCGCCCGGGTTCGGAGTCGGGCGTCTCGAACCGCACCGTGACCCGCCCGATGCCACTGCCCTGCACCCACCCGTGCCCGAACTCGGCATGCCGTACGTCATGCCCCGCGGCCCACCGCCGCACGGCAGGCGCCTCCTGCTCATCGGCCGGCTCCTGCGCCTTGTCCTGCGCCGAAAGCTCCGGCTCACCCGCGTGAGCCCGTGCCTCGGCCTGCGCCCGAACCTGCGCGAAGAGATCCTCCTGTGTGTAGTCGGCGAGCCCAGAGACCCCGACTCCCAGCAGCCGTACGCCTCCGGTGGTGTCCACGGACTCCAGCAGCCGTGCGGCCGCCTCCCGCACCACCGCGGCGTCGTCCGTGGGACCCCGCAGAGTCTCGGAACGGGTCAGCGTCGAGAAGTCGTACCGCCGCACCTTGAGGACGATGGTCCGCCCCGACAGATGCGCGCCGCGCAGCCGCCGCACACACCGGTCGGCGAGCCGCTGCACCTCCATCCGCACCCGCACCCGGTCATGGATGTCCACGTCGTACGTGTCCTCGACGGACACCGACTTTGTGTCCCGCTCGGCCACCACGGGCCGCTCGTCGTGCGCGAGCGCCATGGCGTACAGCGCGATTCCGTGGGCCTTTCCGAGGAGCCGTACGACCTCGTCCTCACCCGCCTCGGCGATCTCCCCGACCGTCGTGATCCCGGCCCGCCGCAGATGGTCCCCGGTGGCCGGCCCCACCCCGGGCAATGTGCGCACCGACATGGGAGCGAGCAGTTCGCGCTCCGTCCCCGGATCTATCACCACCAGCCCGTCGGGCTTGGCCTGCTCTGAGGCGATCTTCGCGAGCATCTTGGAGGCCGCCAGCCCCACCGACCCGGTCAGCCCGGTGACGGCCCGGATGTCCGCGCGCAGCTTCGCCCCCGCCAGCCGGGCCGAAGCCTCGTCCCAGGCCGCTTCCCCGGCCTCCAGATCGACAAAAGCCTCGTCCAGGCTCAGCGGCTCCACCAGCGGCGACAGCTCGCGCAGCAGCCCCATCACCTGCTCACTGATCTCCCGGTAGAACCCGAACCGGGGCACCAGATACGCGGCGTTCGGCGCCAGCCGTCTCGCCTGCGCCATGGGCATCGCGGAATGGACTCCGAAGACCCGGGCCTCGTACGAGCACGTCGCGACCACACCCCGTGGCCCGAGCCCACCCACGATGACCGCTTTCCCGCGCAGGCTCGGCTTGGCCGCCTGCTCCGCCGAAGCGAAGAAGGCATCCATGTCGAGATGCAGGATCGTGGGCGCGGTTCTCACATCTCCGATGCTGCCCTACGCCACTGACAATGCGCCCGTACGCAGCAGCCTTCGCCCCTCGGTGCGCAAGCCCTGCCCCCTCGATGTGCGGGGCCCTCCGGTAACCGCTCGCTCAGACCGCGCGGTTGCGACGCCGCGCCAGCTCGTCCGCGGGATGGTGCCCGACGAGCGTCTCGCCCGTGTCGACGCGCTCCCCGTGCAATTGCGAGAGCGCGCTCTCCACGTCCCGCCAGACCACCCCCACGGCGATCCCGAAGATGCCCTGCCCACCCTGGAGCAGCGCGTGGACCTCGTCGGGCGAGGAGCACTCGTAGACCGTCGCCCCGTCGCTCATCAGCGTCATGCGCTCGAGGTCACGGAATCCGCGCTCCCGCAGGTGCTGGACCGCGGTACGGATGTTCTGCAACGACACACCCGTGTCGAGAAACCGCTTGACGATCTTCAGGACGACAACGTCCCGGAAGCTGTACAGCCGCTGTGTCCCCGACCCGTAGGCAGGTCGCACACTCGGCTCGACGAGGCCTGTGCGGGCCCAGTAGTCCAGTTGCCGGTAGGTGATGCCCGCGGCAGCGCAGGCCGTGGGACCGCGATAGCCGATCTCCTCGGACGCCACCCCGCCACCGTCCGGCGCCGGCGTCGGCCGCTGCTGTGGAGCGTGGTCGGCCGCGCCGCCATGCTGGGGATACCCCATGCCCGAGCGGAGCCGAGAGCTTGGGGGAGGGTACGGGCCGCTCTCCACCGGACTGCGTCCGGGGGCGCCCCCAGCCGTACCGTCGCCGCTGTTTCTCACGCCGACCTCCGTCCCCTTGACCTGCCTTCTCGACGGTAGGCAGTCACGGGGGGTGCGTCAACGACCACCGCACTCGGCACGCCGAGTGATAATCACCCTAAGAGTGGTTTCCCGTGCCCCACCGCGGGGAAAGGCTAGCCGAATGCTCCCCGCCCGACCCTCGCACGCCCTGTCGTCCGGTGGTCCCGGAGGGTCACTGGATATTCGTCCCGCAGCCCCAGCTCGGTTGTGGGCGTCAGGCCGGGTCACTGGCTGTTGGTGCCGAAGTCCTCGGGCGAGATCTGGTCGAGGAACTCGCGGAACTTCTCCACCTCGTCCTCCTGCTCGTCCGGAATCGCGATCCCCGCGTCGTCCAGCACCCCGTCGCTGCCGTAGATCGGCGTCCCGGTGCGCAGCGCCAGCGCTATGGCGTCGGACGGCCGGGCGCTGACCTCGACCCCGCTGGCGAACACGAGCTCCGCGTAGAACACACCGTCCCGCAGGTCCGTGATGCGCACCTCTGTGAGTTCCTGGCCGACGGCCTCCAACACGTCCTTGAACAGGTCGTGCGTCAGCGGTCGCGCGGGAGCCATGCCCTGCTGTGCGAAGGCGATCGCCGTCGCCTCCCCCGGCCCGATCCAGATGGGGAGGTAACGGTCGCCTCCCACTTCACGCAGGAGCACGATCGGTTGGTTGGAGGGCATTTCGACCCGGACACCTACGACGTCGAGCTCGTTCACACAGCAACCCTAGGCCGTGCTCGGCATCTTTGGGTAGTCGAGCACGGAACGGGCGGCGGATCCGGGCTCGGTCACATGCCTCGGGTTCAATGCAGCCGTACTCCGAGCGCGGACTGCACCAGCGCGGCATGCAGCTTCACCGCGAGTCCCGCCAGCTCCCTGGTCCGCGCCTCTGCGTGTGCCCTGGTCTGCGGATTGCGGTGCAGACGGAGCGGGGCGACGACCTGGTCGACGAGTCCGGCGTCACGGTCGGCGGCGGCCTTCACGGCGCGCAGATGCCGCGGCTCGATCCCGAAGCGCCCGAGTTCCACGACAAGGCCGGCCACGGTCACCGCCTCGGCGTCGTAACCCCCGTCCGGCAGCGGCGTGATGAGGCCGTACGACTCCCACTCGTCGAGCTCCTGCTCACCGATCTCGGCG
This sequence comes from Streptomyces sp. NPDC048825, assembly GCF_043198355.1. NCBI lineage: Bacteria > Bacillati > Actinomycetota > Actinomycetes > Kitasatosporales > Streptomycetaceae > Streptomyces > Streptomyces sp. NPDC048825. The sequence continues at coordinate 7,164 of NZ_JBICUR010000027.1, read as the reverse complement.
GTGGCCAACAGCTCGGCCCGCCCGATTCGCGCCGCGGTGGGTCCCTCCGGCTCGTCGGTGGCCTCGCCGTCACGCTGCCGTCCCAGCGACGGCAGCTGCACCGCCTCACCGCGCTCCATGGCGTCCAGGTGTTCGCGGATCACCTTCAGGGGCAGATAGTGGTCCCGCTGCATCCTCAGTACGTGGCCCAGGCGCTCGACGTCTTCCGGGCTGAACTTCCGGTACCCCGACGGGGTCCGCTGCGGCTCGATGAGCCCTTCCGACTCCAGGAAGCGGATCTTGGAAATGGTGACTTCGGGGAACTCCTCGCGCAGCACGTTCAGCACCGTGCCGATACTCATCAGCCCACGGGCGGCGGCGCCGTTCCCGGCACCGCCGCTCGGTGTTCGAAGCATGGCCCTTCCCTGGGGTCCCCTGACGGATTCTGGGGAGGGTCAGATTCCCCGCTGGCTCGCGTAGAAGACCAGCCGGTACTTGCCGATCTGCACCTCGTCGCCGTTCGACAGCGGGACGGAGTCGATCCGCTCCCGGTTGACGTACGTGCCGTTCAGGCTGCCGACGTCCGCCACGGTGAACGTGCCGTCCGGCTGCCGACGGAATTCCACATGGCGACGCGACACCGTCACGTCGTCCAGGAAGATGTCGCTCTGCGGATGACGGCCCGCCGTGGTCAGGTCGCTGTCCAGCAGGAAGCGGCTGCCCGAGTTGGGGCCGCGGCGCACCACCAGGAGCGCTGAGCCGAGCGGCAGCGCGTCCACAGCCGCCTGCGCCTCGGGCGACAGCATCGGCATCTGTGTCTGGCCGGTGGCTTCGGCGTCATAAGCCTCGAGGCCCGAGATGGAGATCGTCGAGGTGGTCTCCGACGGACGCTCGGCAGCCGCTCCGGCGCGCAGCGGCGCGCCGCAGTTGGAGCAGAAGCGGCTGTTCTGCGCGTTGCGATTCCCGCACCTCGTGCACACCAGGGCCGACATGGACGGATCCTCCTGCCGCGGCTGTCCTGCCTGGGCATTGGACGCGTACGGATCGGGGGAGAACCCTCCACCCGCACTTGAGGTTGACGGATCCCCGAAACCTATGCGCCCTGACTGGGCAGGGTCAACAGACGACGCGCCCTGACCACCGGAAATGTCACCACCCGGGCCACCGAGTTGATCTCGGAACAGCGGGCGCTCCCCCTGCCCTTCGGCATCTTCATGGCGCGACGCGCGATGGCGGGCAGTGGCACTGTCGCTGCCCTCTTTCGCGCTCTTGCCAAACCACTTCGCAAACAACTTCACGGGCGATTCCCCTTGACCGAAACAGACCCGCCCGTGGGGCAGGACGAACCCTGATTACACACACCGGTCGAGCCGGACATCCTCACAACGTCGGCATCCACCGAACAGTTTCCACCACGCACCACCCATTCGGTGCGTCGACCCCCCGCAACGTCATGCCCGCGACGAGCGGCACGCATGCGCCCCCGCCTCACTGGGAGGACGACCGAGCGTAGTCAGGCTGCTTCGCTGGTCGCAAGGCATCAACGATGATCTTGTCGGAGCGCTCCACCGTGACAGTGGCCTGCTCCTTCTCCAGAGTCTGCACCACTCCACCGGGGATGTTGAGCGCCGGTTCGAGGTCCTGCGGCTTGCCGATGACCTTGAAACGATAAGGCGCGCTGATCTTGTTCCCGTCGACACTCACTCCACCCCCGCTCGGGTCCGTCAGGTACGTGCTGGCGACCACCCGTACGCCATTGACCTGGATCGCCTCCGATCCGGCTGCGCGCAGCTCCTGGATCGCGTCGAGCAGCATGTCGGCCTCGACCGCCCCCTTCGTGTCGCCGATGGTCAGCGTGATGCCGGGCCCCTGCGCCGCCACCGTGCCCGCAAGTATCCCGAGCTGCTTCTCCTTCTCGACCGTCTGCTTGCGGGCCTCCTCGGCCTGGTCCGAGCTGTTCTCCAGCTCGGTGCGCTGATCTTCGAGACCTTGTTTCTCTTCTTCCAGACGCTGAGTACGGTCATCCAGTTCATCGAGGATGCGTACGAGATCTTCCTGACGCGCTCCACGCAGCGCGCCGTCGCCGTCGCTGTTGGACGCCACCTGAACGGCCAGGCCGAAGCCGAGACCGAACAGCAGAAGGGCGACGATGAACTGCGCACGCGACAGGCGTGGCGGCCACAGACCGTTCACCAGCCGCTGACGACCGGACAGGGTCGGCTCGGCCTGCTCCGGATCGGTCTCCGGTGGCTCCGATGCTTCGGTTTTCGGCGTCTGAGAAGCCTCGGTTTTCGGCGTCTTCGGCCCCTCAGCCTGCACCTCTTCGGGCAGCTTCTTGCTCAGCCGGTTCTCAGGGGCGGCCTTGGGGGCCTGCTCAGGGGTCTCTTCCTGGTTGCTCATCGGCCTCACGCCCGGAACACGTGCCGGCGGATCGCCGCGGCATTGGAGAAGATGCGGATGCCGAGGACGACGACGACGCCCGTGGACAGCTGAGCGCCGACGCCGAGCTTGTCGCCCAGGAAGACGATCAACGCGGCCACCACGACATTGGAGAGGAAGGACACCACGAAGACCTTGTCGTCGAAGATGCCGTCCAGCATCGCGCGCAGCCCGCCGAACACGGCGTCGAGCGCCGCGACCACGGCGATCGGGAGGTATGGCTCGACCACCGCCGGAACTTCGGGCCGAACCAGCAATCCAGCCACGACTCCCACGACGAGGCCCAGTACGGCGATCACGATGTGCCCTTCTCTGTGCTCGGTTCTGCTGTTCGTACGATCACACTCGGCGCGGCGGGCAGCCGGACGTCGTCCTCGACGGAAAGGCCGGTCTGGATTCCGTAGTTCTCGTGCAGCGCCTGCAGATACAGCCCGTCGGCACTGCTCTCGAATTCGCTGCTCAGCCCCTTGCCGTCCCCCACCGCGAGCACGGTGTACGGCGGCACCAGCGGCTTGTTGTCGACCAGTATCGCGTCGCCCGCCGCCCTGATCGCGGACAGCGACGTCAGCCGCTGCCCGTTGATCGAGACGGCTTCGGCGCCCGATGCCCACAGCCCGTTGACGACCCGCTGCAGATCGCGATCCCGTACTCGCCCGGTGTCGGAGAAGCCCGACGTCTCGCGCGCGTCTCCGTCACCGCTCTGATCGGCTTCCTTCGCGTCGTCGACGACCAGCTTCACGCCGGGACCGTGCACTTCGACCGCTCCCGACAGGATTCCGACCAGTTCGCCCCGGTCACCGCCGTGCTTCTTCAGCGCCTCGCGCTGCCGAGCGCTCACGTCGTCACGCAACTCGTCGACACTGTCCTCGAGCTTGTCGGCCACCGCGTTCTCACTGTCGATGCGGTCGATGAGTTCCTCGCGCTCCTTCGCGACGACCGGAGCCTCGATCCGTGCCTGTGCCGCGCCCACGGTGACCACGAGGGCCGCCAGTACCAGTCCGACCGCGAGACCAACCTTTGCCCGCACCGTCTTCGGCATGCCGCCGGCGTTCTCGGCCTTCTTACGGGCGGCCGCCTCCGCATACCCCTCGTCCAGACTGTGGTCCATGACGTTGGTGAGCAGCGACATGGAGGCGTCCAGCCGCGGAGGGCGCGTGGGGGTGCTCCGAACGAGGGGGTGCTGCGGCATGCCGCACATCGTCGCACGTCGCGACCGCCACCTCCGAATGGCCCCACCGACGTGCCGAACGGGCCCCGGCGGGGGCACCGTTCGGCACGCGCGCTTGCTCAGCGCCCGGCGCTGTCCACCACAGACGACCACTCGTCGAGCAACGCCTGGGCGGACGCGTCGTCGGGCCCCTCGGCCCACAGATGCGTGACGGCCTCCGCAGGATCGGGCAGCACCATCACCCAACGCCCGTCGGTCTCCACGACCCGTACGCCGTCGGTTGTGTCGACAAAGCGATCCCCAGCGGCCTCCACAACCCGCCGCATCACCAGGCCCTTCACTGCCCAGGGAGTCGCAAGATCGCGCTTGAGGACATGCGCCCGCGGAATCCGCGCATCGATCTGGCTGAGCGTGAGCTGAGTGCGCGCCACCAGACCGATGAGCCTTACGAAGGCCGCCGTACCATCGAAGACGCTGCTGAACTCCGGCACGATGAACCCGCCGCGCCCATCGCCTCCGAAGATCGTCGAGTCGTCGCGCCCGACCCGTGTCAGATCGTCCGGCGAGGTGGTCGTCCAGTCGACCTGAGTGCCGTGGTACGCCGCTACCTGCTCGGCGATCCTCGTAGTGGTCACCGGCAGTGCCACCCGCCCGCTGCGCCGCTCGGCGGCCACCAGGTCGAGCATCACCAACAGCGCCCGGTCGTCCTCGACGATCCGCCCCTTCTCATCGACGAGCGAGAGCCGCTCACCGACCGGGTCGAACCGCACTCCGAACGCGGCCCGCGCCGAGGCCACGATCTCCCCGAGCCGCACCAACCCCGACCTGCGCGCATCCGCCGTCTCGGTAGGCCTCCGCTCGTCCAGACCGGGATTGATGGTCAACGAGTCGACACCGAGCTTGCCCAACAGGCTGGGTAGAACCAGTCCGGCGCTTCCGTTGGAGGCATCCACGACCACCTTCAGCCCGGATTCAGCAACCCCGGTGGTGTCGACATTCCTGAGCAGAGAGCCGGTGTACGAGTCGAAGACACTGGCCGGAAAGTGCAAGTCCCCGATCTCGCCCGGGAACGCACGCCGGTACTCCTGCCGCGCGAAAACGCGGTCGAGCTTGCGCTGACTCGCCTGCGACAGATCCGCCCCACGCCCGTCGAAGAACATGATGTCGACCGAGTCCGGGACCCCTGGAGTCGTCCGGATCATGATCCCGCCGGCACTGCCCCGAGCGGTCTGCTGCCGCGCCACCGGCAGCGGTACGTTCTCCAGGTCCCGTACGTCGATGGCGCTTGCCTGCAGCGCGGAAATGACCGCACGCTTCAGCGCACGAGCACCCCTGGAGTGATCGCGAGCCGTCGTGACCGTGGAGCCCTTCTTGAGCGTCGTCGCATATGCCCCCGCGAGGCGCACGGCGAGCTCCGGAGTGATCTCCACATTGAGAATCCCGGACACCCCGCGGGCACCGAAGAGATGTGCCTGTCCGCGGGACTCCCAGATGACCGAGGTGTTGACGAAGGCGCCGGCCTCGATGGTCTTGAACGGGTAGACGCGTACGTTCCCCTGCACGATCGATTCTTCGCCGACAAGACACTCATCGCCGATGACCGCGCCGTCCTCGATACGCGCGGCCCGCATGATGTCCGTGTTCTTTCCGACGACACAGCCGCGCAGATTGCTGTGCTGGCCGATGTACACGTTGTCGTGAAGAACGGCCTTGTGGAGAAAGGCCCCGCTCTTCACCACAACGTTCGAGCCGACAACGGTGTGCTCACGGATTTCGACATGCGCCTCGACCTTGGCGTAGTCCCCGATGTACAGCGGCCCTCGAAGCACTGCATCGGGATGCACCTCGGCGCCCTCTGCCACCCAGACGCCCGGCGAGATCTCGAAGCCGTCGAGCTCGACATCGACCTTGCCCTCCAGGACGTCGGCCTGCGCCTTCACATAACTCTCGTGTGTACCGACGTCCTCCCAGTAGCCCTCAGCGATATAGCCGTAAACCGGCTTGCCCTCCTTCATCAGCTGCGGGAAGACATCACCGGACCAGTCGACGGAAACATCAGCCTCAACATAGTCGAAGACTTCGGGTTCCATGACATAGATGCCCGTATTCACGGTGTCCGAGAAAACCTGGCCCCAGGTCGGCTTCTCCAGGAAGCGCTCGACCTTGCCCTCATCATCGACAATGGTGATGCCGAATTCCAGCGGATTGGGAACCCTCGTAAGGCAGACAGTGACGAGTGCACCCTTTTCCTTGTGGAAATTGATCAAATCGGTGAGATCGAAATCAGTCAGAGCATCACCGGAGATCACAAGGAAAGCGTCGTCCTTCAACGCCTCCTCGGCGTTCTTGACGCTGCCGGCAGTACCGAGTGGCTTCTCCTCATTGGCATAGGTGAGCTCCATTCCGAGCTCTTCACCGTCGCCGAAGTAGTTCTTGACGAGCGAAGCCAGGAACTGGACAGTTACGACGGTCTCATTGAGCCCATGCCGCTTCAGCAGCCGCAGCACATGCTCCATGATTGGGCGATTGGCCACGGGCAGGAGCGGCTTGGGCATGCTTGAGGTCATAGGGCGAAGGCGTGTGCCTTCGCCTCCGGCCATCACAACGGCCTTCATGTCGGAAGCGTCCTCCTTGAAGAGATGACGGTCTAGCCGACTTCACCCGTCCAGATTGTCCCGCACATTCGGTCTGCGGGCCATCAGAGGCCACTACGACTGCCCATTCGGCGAGCTCAATCGGCCATGGCGTCCGCGCGGACAAGGCGGCGGACCTGAACCACGTAGAGGATCCCTGCCCACCAGTAGAGCGTTGTACCCCATCCTGCGAACGCCCATCCGAAAATAGCAGCGAGTGACGCGATCCATCCACTTCCGTCGCTGAGCAACAGCAACGGGAAGGCATACATCAAGTTGAACGTAGCTGCCTTCCCAAGGAAGTTCACCTGCGGCGGCGGATAGCCATGGCGCCTGAGGATGCCCACCATCACCAGCAGAACCAGCTCTCGCGCCAACAGGGCGGCCGTCAACCAGAGTGGCAGAATCTCGCGCCAGGTGAGACCGACCAATGTCGACAGAATGTAGAGCCGGTCGGCCGCGGGGTCCAGGAGCCGGCCGAGACTGCTGATCTGGTTCCAGCGCCGGGCAAGCTTGCCGTCCAAATAGTCACTGATGCCGCTCAGCATGAGCACCAGAAGCGCCCAGCCGTCGCTCTTGGGCCCGCCGAACTCAGGCCACAGGATCAGCCACAGGAAGACAGGTACGCCGACAAGACGCGCCATGCTGAGGATGTTCGGGATGGTGAGGACCCGGTCTGTCTGGACGCGGGTCTCTTGGACCTCCACCCGGGGGCCTCCTGTGGGAGCGTGCCAACGTTGCCACCTGACCTTACCTGCAGGCATCTCCCTGCGGCGCGGAGGGGTTCGGGTAGCACAGTGGAAACAAGAAAGCTCCGGCCCTCGGACTTATCGTCCAAGGACCGGAGCTCTACATTTAGTTCGGCGGTGTCCTACTCTCCCACAGGGTCCCCCCTGCAGTACCATCGGCGCTGTAAGGCTTAGCTTCCGGGTTCGGAATGTAACC
>NZ_JBICUR010000026.1:6195-128360 GCF_043198355.1 Streptomyces sp. NPDC048825 | reverse complement strand
CAAGAGGACCTCCTGGAAAGACTCCTGCCCGCCAGACGACTCCGCAGCCAGCCCCGTGTCGTGAAGCGCAAGATGTCCAACTACTGGCTCAAGCGGGCCGAGCACCACGCCTGGCCCCAGCCAACCCGCACCGGCACCCAAGCCATCCGCATCAAACGACCCCAACCCGCAGACCCATAAAGCAACGGCATTGCCTCTAGATGGTGTTTGGAGCCTGCCCGGCCCCGGTCGACCGGCGACGGGCCTGTGTGGTTCCCGCCTTTCAGGGCTCGTACGCTGGAGTCGACAATGCAGCAGGTCATGCCCGACCCGAAGCCCATCTCGGTGGACTCCCACTGGATACCGGTGTGTAGCACGTACAGGATGCCGCAGAAAACCTTTCGATCCGGCCGGCACAGGCTTGCGCCCCGGATGCCGGAACCGCCGTTGCCTGCACGGGAGCAACGGTCCGACCCGCTCCCACAGTTCATCCGACACGATCCATGGTGAAGCCCCCATGCGATCAGAATGCTCAGCCCGTCCTGCCGACTCCACCGTGAGGACCAAGGCACTTCACTGCGTTGGCCGTTGTTAGCCGGAATGCGACATGACCCGTGAAGGGCGGGGGTGCAGTCGCGGATCTGCCAGCCACCTCTCGATGAGCCCTGCTGGACTGATCGCGAAACGCGTTGCCTTTCAAGGACGGAACGCCATGCCGGCAATCACTACCGCTTCAGTCAACGGCCAACTCTTACCCCCTCGGTCCCCGCTGATGGGGTGGCTGGCCGTGGTCTCGGTGATGTTGGGAATCTTCGCCATCGTCACCATCGAGATCCTGCCGATCGGTCTGCTGACCTCGATCGGATCCAGCTTCACCGTCTCGGACGGGGTGGCTGGACTAATGATGACTATGCCGGGCTTCCTGGCGGCGATCGCCGCTCCACTGGTCATCGCGGCCACGGCACGCTTCGACCGCCGACTGATGCTGTGCGCCTTCATGCTCCTGCTGGCACTGGCGAACTTCCTTGCCGCCGCGGCACCCGACTACTGGCTCGTACTGACCTCCCGGATCATGGTCGGGATCACGATCGGCGGCTTCTGGTCGATAGGAGTCGGGTTGGCGGAACGACTGGTATCGCCGGCCTCGGTCGGCAGGGCAACTGCTGTGATCTTCTCTGCCGTCCCGCTGGGATCCGTCCTTGGGGTTCCGACGGGCACCCTCATCGGAGATATCGCTGGATGGCGAACGGCCTTCACAGTCATGGGAGCCCTGACGGTCGGTGTCCTGGTCATGCTGCTCCTGTTCGTGCCGCCACTTCCTCCGGTCCAGGCCACACGGCTGGGCGTCCTCAACGGCATGCTCCGCAGCGTCAACACTCGCTTCGCGCTCCTGCTGACGTTCCTTGTAGTGCTGGCTCACTTCAGCACCTACACCTACGTGACACCATTCTTGGAACAGGTCACCCATGTCAGCAGTGGTCTGATCACTGCATTCTTGCTGCTCTATGGTGCCGCCGGCATCCTCGGCAACTTCCTGGGCGGCGCCTGGGTGACCCGGTATCCGCGGACCGTCTTCGGGCTCGCGGCCGCCCTGATCGCCGCGGTGACCCTCCTGCTTCCAGCGCTGGGCCGCTGGGAGACCGGCGCAGTGATGCTGCTGATCGTGTGGGGCATCGCGTATGGCGCCGTACCAGTCGCGTCGCAGACCTGGTTCTCCAAGGCGGCACCGCATGCCCCGGAAGCGGCATCCGTCCTGTTCACCGCTTCCTTTCAGGCAACGATCTCGATTGGTGCACTCGTAGGGGGAGTCATCCTGGACCGCACCTCTCCGTCCGCGGTCATGTTGCTGGGCGGTTGTACCGCGGTCCTTATGGTCCTGGCAGTAGGGGCACGCCTCGTCGGGCCGAACTGCAACAGGCGGTCATGAACGCACAGAAATTCGCCCACAGGCGCTCCTGTCGAACGCTTGGCGCATGGCCCTCGACAGTGGTTCGCGTACAGCGCCTGAATGCCGCGGGATGCCAGTCTCAGCCGCGGGTACCACCGATGGCTTGCTGGTAGGAGAACAGGCCGGCGGGGTCGTACCGTCGCTTGACGGTGACCAGGCGGTCGTAGTTGGGGCCGTAGTAGGCGTGCTGCCAGTCGTGCAGGTCCGGGTCGGGGAAGTTGACGTAGGCCGCGCGGGTGGACAGGCGGCGGCGGAGCATGTGGTGGACGGCGCGGGTCTGTTCCAGGAGAGCGCGCACCTCGGTGGACGGGGCGCCGGGCTTCCAGCGGGTGCCGATGTCGATCACGAAGGTTGCGCCGCGGTGCGGGTAGGCCGTCTCGTCCGGGCGGGGCGCGGCGCTGTCGCCGCCCATGGCGAACAGTGTCACGTAGCCGGTGGCCCGGCCGTGCCCCGGCTGCCAGGCGCGTACCCAGTCGGCAACAGCGGCCACCGCGTCGGGACCGGGCCACTGGTCGGGGACGAGGGACTTGGAGGCGTAGGCGTCCTTCGCTTCGGGGGCTTCCATGAGGTATTTCTGCGCGGACCAGAATCCGCGCTCCTCGATGAAGGCCCGGGTCGGTCGCAGGTGCAGAAGGGACGTGAACAGCCGTCGCAGGGCGTCCTCGTCGCCGAGCCGCTGCCCGAGGAGCCAGAGCGTGGTGGTGCCGTCGCCGCTGTGGTTGAAGCCGATTCGTACGTCGAAGTCGTTGTCGCGGTCCCCGTCGAGAATGTGCCGCAGTTCTTCCATCACCTGGACGCCCGCGTCCAGGGTGAAAGTCAGGTCGAAGACGGTGGCACGCAGTCGGCTGACGGACACGGCCTCGAACACGAAGCCGGTGTTGATGCCGAAGTTGCCGCCGGCCCCGCCGCGGCAGGCCCAGAACAGGTCGGCGTTCTCGTCGTCGGCCGCGCGTACCAGCGTCCCGTCGGCGAGGACGACTCGGGTCTCGGTGAGCCGGTCGCAGGTCAGGCCCCACTTACGGTCGTTGAAACCGAGTCCGCCGCCGAGGGTCAGCCCGGCGACGCCCACTCCCGGGCAGCGCCCACCGGGGAAGTACAGGTTGGCCTCACGGGCTTCATACACGTCGGAATTCGTGGCGCCGCCGCCCAGGCGCAGCCGCTGCCCTTGCGGGACCACCTCCTTCAGCGCGCGCAGACCGATCACAAGACCGGGGGTGGTGGAGTAGCCCGCGTAGTTGTGCCCGCCGGAGCGAGGTGCGAAGGGCACTCCGTGCTTGGCGCACCACCGGATCGCGGCGGTCACGTCGCCCTCGGTCGCGCAGGCCAGGACGCCGGCCGGTCGGACGGAGGCGTAACGGTGGTTGTCGGGTGTTGCCTGTGCCGTGTACTCCGCAACTCCCGGGCGGTACAGGCCGGCAGCGGGACTGAGGCGCTGCCTCAGTTCGCGCCACGCGGCCGGCTCGACACCCTCACTCACGAAGGGCGGATGGGCGGCGGCTCCATCCGAGCGGGTGCGGGCGGCGGCTCCATCCGAGCGGGTACGGGCGGCAGCCGAACCCGCACCGCCGCCCAGCCCGATCAGGCTCCCGGCGGCCACGACGGCCGCTCCGGTTCGCAGTACTTCTCGTCGGCCGGTCTCCACAGGTGAACCCCTTCGCGGTGAACTCGGGCACCGGGCAGCAGACCCGGGCACAGGCAGCAGAGGCCCTGGTTGGCGGGCCGGACCCATGGTGAGGGCGCACCGGAGCAGTCACCGACAGTGACACCGGTAAATGATCGCGATTCATACGAACGGAGCGAGACGCCCGTATGCGCACGATCCCGTGCAGCGCGTGGTACCCGCCACGGGAGTACACCGGGACGCACGCCGTAGGAGAAGCGAGCCGCTGTGCGAAGCGGCCGGCGGCTGTAGGCCTCGCCCGTGGCGGGGACGTGTCCCACGTCGTGCCGGGTAGCCGGATGACGGTCTCTCAAGGCGAGCGGTCGACCGGGGCGGGGTGCTTCCTGACCTGGGCCAGGGTCAGGGTGTGGGGCCGTCTGCGGACGGACGTCGCCAGGCTGTCGGCCGAGCGGCGTCACTCTTCGGGCGTAGTGAGACAGCGTTCCGCGTGCGGAGGCTCTCGACAAGTGTGGAAGTGGGACCAGGCCGACCACGGAGCGGTCTTTGGCCGGGACCGCCAGAACTCCGCCATGGGAGTGCCTCTGTGCCTCGGACGGCGAACTGGGACTGGTCGTGGTGTCTGTCGACTACCGGCTCGCCCCCGAGCATCCGCACCCTGCCCCGGTGGAGGACTGCTACGCGGGACTGCTGTGGACTGCGGAGCATGCGAAGGACGTCGGCGGTGACCCGGACCGCATCATCCTGATGGGCGGCAGCGCGGGCGGCGGGCTCGCCGCGGCGGTGGCGCTGCTGGCCCGGGACCGCAAGGGCCCGCGTGCGATCGGCCAGGTGCTGATGTGCCCGATGCTCGACGACCGAAACGACACCCCGTCCGCCCACCAGATGGCGGGCCTCGGCGTATGGGATCGCACATCCAATGAGACCGGGTGGACAGCGCTCCTGGGTGAAGCGCGTGGCACCGCCGACGTCTCGCCTTATGCCACCCCCGCCCGCATGGACGACCTGTCCGGGCTGCCTCCGGCGTTCATCGACGTCGGCTCGGCGGAGACCTTCCGCGATGAGGACGTCACCTACGCGAGCCGCATCTGGCAGGCGGGCGGTATCGCCGAGCTGCATGTGTGGCCGGGCGGTTTCCACGGGTTCGACGGCATGGTGCCACAGGCTGCACTCTCGCAGGACGCCCGCGCGGCACGGCTGCGCTGGCTGCGCCGCCTGCTGGGCGAGTGACCGCGAGGTCGGCGCTGTCCGGTGACTGCCGGTCTGCGGAGTTGAAGCGTCTGCCGACGTGGCCTCGGCCGGTGGCACTACCGTCCGCGGCCACGTCGGGCCTTCGCGCCGGCTATTCCGGACGGGAGCGGTGGTCCGGCGCGGCACCAGTGTGGGGGAGGGTTTTGACCTGTACCGACGGCTTGTGGCGGTCGGAGATCCGATCGAGCCGGAGGCGGGCGGCGTTCTCGCCGATCTCGTGGCCGGCCTGGTCGACGCTGGTCAGTGAGACCGGACCGAACGCGACGAAGGTCGTGTTGTCGTAGTCGGCCACCGGAATGTCGCCGGGCACGGAGTGTCCGGCTTCGGCGACCGCCTCCAGGACCCCCATGGCGACGATGTCCGCACCGGCGAAGACGGCAGTGGGCCGGCGGGGACGCGCGAGGAGTTCCTTCGCGCCCTCGTCACACAGCCCCAGCCCGGCGTGTGGGTCTTCGACTTCGGACAGAACTTCACCGGCTGGCCGCTGCTCGAACTCGACGGCCCGCTCCCGGCCGGCACCACCGTCAAGCTGTACCCCGCCGAGTCGCTGAACGCCGACGGCACCGTCAACCAGGCATCGATCATGGGCGGCGGCGCAGCGCGCGGCACCCACGCGTTCGCCGCCTACACGACGTACGGCGACAAGCGAGAGCTGGCACCCGCAGTTCCATTACTTCGGGATGCAGTGGGTCCAGGTGACTGGCCTGCCCGAGGGCTACGTAACGTCATTGGTCCATGGCCGTAGACGACCCCCTCCAGCAGCTCGCCGACCACGTTCGGACTGTCCTCGGCGCTGGCCCGTTTGTCCCGCCCGGACCTTGGATGCACATGGGTGCCGTCATCTGCGACGCCAGCTTTCAGGCGCGACGCAGGTACGAGTCAACGATCCAGCCACGGATTCTCCAACTGCAGACCGCATGGCCCGACGCTGCAACGGTTCGCGGTTTACTCGGGACGACCTGTATGCGTGGCTCGACCACCAAGCCAACCGTGCGGTTCTACGGACGGTGAGGGGTGTGGGGCCGAAGACGGTGGACTACATCGGGAACCTCGTCGGCCGCTCGCAGGTCGCCGTGGACGTGTACCTGTGCGCCTTCGCTGCGGACCGGGTGTCTCGGGCCTGAGGTACGAGCAGCTGCGGACTGCGTATGAGCAGACTGCGGCGCTTCTCGGCCATGAACCTGGCGGATTGGAGCACGCTGTCCGGCGGTTCAAGTCGCACAATGTGCGGCCCGCCGCGGAGGTCGTCGAACCATTGGGCATTGCGTGCTCCACCCCCGCGGGGATGGTCCCTCGTCCTCGTCGGGCACAAGGCCTCACCGAGTTCGGCGGTGGAGTGGGAACCCGAGCGCGGCGAGCGGTGTACCAGAGATGGCGGTGCATCGCGGGTCGGGTATACCGGTCGGATCGGGGGCTTCTTGTGAGGTGGCGCGGGGGTAAGTGCAGGGGCCGTTGGCGCATGTGGGTCGCAGCCGTGCTGGCAGTGCTGGCGCTGGTGTCGGCATGCGTCGAGGCGGACGGGGTCGGGGGCGCGCAGGTGGGTGAGCGCGCCCCTTCCTCAGAGGCGGCGACATCCCCCCGGATTCCGTCAGGGATGGACCTGCCCGGCATTTCGGTCGCTGTCGACTTCGCGAGGGACGGCAGTGGGTTCGCGCTGCTCGCGGAGTGTGGGAAGACTCGTTGCCGGCAGCGAGTTGCCGTGCTCGACAAGGGCGCCGATGCCTGGCGGCTCGAGCGTTCCCCGCTGGTGGATGTCACCGTGGAGCACGGCATCACGGCGACGCTCAGGGTGCTGGGACCCGGTCGCGCGTTGATCATGGAGGGCGTCTGGCCGCCGCCGGACCGGACCTGGTTCACGAGTGACGGGGGACGCCGCTGGCGGCAGGGTTCCGCCAGGCCCTTGGGCACGACGCCGGTGCTGCCTGAGGGCGGCACCCTGTTCGAGGACTGCACACGGATGGACCAGGAGGGCAACAACTGTGAGCATGCCCACGTCCTCACGGTCCTGCCCACCACGGGCGAGTTCCGGGCCCTGGCCACTCAGCCCCCGCTGAAGCCCCCAGTCGTCCCGGCCGGGCAGACCGGAGACCTGGTCTTCGCCTCCGGCCGTGACCCGCGCTCCGGCCGTGTCGCACTCGCCGTCAGCGAGGACGGGGGACGCAGCTGGCGGTTGTCCCGGCCGACGGAAACCGGAGAGTCGGTCTGGGCCCTGCGCGTGACCGGCACTGGAAAAGTGCTCTACGCGGCAGAGCCGGGCGAGCTGCCCGACGAGGAGAACGTGAAGAACGGCCTGCTCGCCCTCCACCGCAGCACGGACGGCGGCGGCACCTGGGAGCGGGTCTGGGAGCACCGCAAGGGCGTGGATCCGCGCTCCCTGCTCGGCCAGCCGATCGCCGCCTCCGACGGCAGCCTGACGCTCCACAGTGAGGACGGCGTCTGGCGCAGTACGGACGGCGGCCGTTCCTTCGCACGCCACCGAAACTCCGGAGGGATGTCGGGCTGGGTGACCACGACCGCGCTCGGCTATCTGTGGCACGACAGCTTCGGCGCCGGGAGCTGGCGCATATCCACCGACGGTGTCCACTGGACACGGTTCGAACTGGGCAACGGGACCTGAGAGGCCGTGTTCGTGGGTCGTCACGCTCAAGCCGGTCAGCCGGCTCAAGGACGCCTCCGGCTTCGTCGTCCTGCCCCGCCGCTGGGTCGTCGAAAGAGCGCTCGCGTGGACTCCAGCCCGGACAGCTGATCAGCATCGCCGCACGCCCCGCCATGGGGCAAGTCCACGCTCGCCCGCTGGGTAGCGTGTCGGGTTCGCTCAGCGGTTGTGGTGACCGTGGTGGCCGCCGGCGCGGTGGTTGTGGTCGTCCCAGGAGTCGGTGTCGATGACGCGGCCACGGTCGTTGCTCAGGGTGGCGGTGTCCGAGCGGTTGTCCCACACATACCCGTGCCGGTCCTGGTAGACGTCGCTGTCGCTGTCGCGGCCGGTGCCGGTGTGGATGCGAACGGTGGCGCGCCCCGCCAGCCAGAAGCCGTCGAAGGTGTAGGTGTGGCCGTCTTCGTTCGACAGGGTCCAGCCGTCCAGGTTCACCGCGTGGCGCGAGGTGTTGGTGAGCTCCACCCACTCTGTGTTCAGCGAACGGTTGCTGCCGTCGTCGTAGCCCGGCGAGTCGTACTGCACGTTGCTGATCTCCACGTGCGGCCGGTGGGGACGCGGGGCGTGGTCGGCGGAGGCCGGCGCAGCCGTCGCTCCCACCAGGGCGCCGGCCGCGGCGAGGGCGAGGGACAGACGGCGGACGGTGACAGACAGGGCAGCAGACATGAAGCCCCTTCATTTCCGTGGTGGCAGACCGGAGTCCGGCATGGAGGTTGCCGAGGTCTGCTGGTGTGGGTCCCGGCCCGGTGGCCGAGGACCCTCACACTTCCGCCCAATCTTGCCGATATGAGCGTTACGCGATGCCTGTTACAGAATGCCGGTATTTTCGTGACGGTCGCCTGCATGATCCATTCACGAAGCGAAAGCAGTTGCCTGATGCCCCGTCAGTTCCGTCTGCCTCATGAATACCGGCCGGCCTCAACCCCGGCCAGCACACCCCTTCCGGCCCCTCACCAGCCCGTCACCCGAAAGTGCGTAACAGCACGAGCATGGCTGCCGGGCATGGCCACCCTGTGGCTGTACGTCCGCGGGCAAGGACGTCCGTGGTCTTCAGTCAGCCGCTGCCGGGGCTGCAGGAAGCCATCCGCTACCCGGGCGCCTGACCTGACAGCACATCAAGGGGCAAGGCCACAGGGTCCGCCACGTTGCTCATGCCGCTCGTCACCGGCCATACACCTGCCGCCCCTCCGCCTTCGCCACTGGAACCGGTCAGCGACGCCAGTTGCAGGGCAGCCGGCCTACGGCCCTGCTCGGCAGGTTCCGCCGGCGCTCGCACGCAGGTGAAAGCCCCAGCTGGACGGGGGAGACCAGCCGGGGCAGTGAGGCGGTGGCGTGCGGAGGGCGGTCGCCTCTCGGCGGAGGGCTCCATGGGGCTTCAGCCGGACGATCGTCCCCATGGGCTGTAGGTGAGGCCCGGGGACACTGTCCCCTCCGCAGCCACGTATAGATGAACGGTCAGCCGTTCTCGGATGTTCCCGGCCCGGACTGGCTGCCGATGTGAGCTGCTGCATGCCCCTTATGGCACGGCTCAGTCGACGAAGTCGGCGATGAGAGTGGCGAATTCGCCCGGAGTGGCCAGGCGGATGCCGAGGGTTTCGGCCTTGGCGCGTTTGGATCCGGCGTTCTCGCCGGCGACGACCAGGGTGGTTTTCTTGGAGACGCTGGAGGAGGAGCGGCCGCCGGCGCGTTCGATAAGCTCGTTCATCTGGTTGCGGCTGAGCTTTTCCAGCACGCCGGTCATGGCGCCGGTCACGACCACCGTCATCCCGGCGAGCGGCCTGCCCGCCGGCTTCGCGCTCTGCAGGCTGCCGTCGGAGTCATCGGCGGTGTCGGTGGCGGCCGCAGCAGGCGAGGTGGCGCCGGGTTCGGTCATGTTCACCCCGGCTGCGGCGAGTTTGTCGATGAGCGGAGCGAGTTCGGCGAGTTCGGCGACGATGGAGGGGGCCTTCTCAGTGCCGATACCCTCGACCTGCTGCATCGTTTCGGCATCGGCGGCGCGGACGTGGTCCATGGTGGCGAAGTACCGGGCGATGCGGCGGGACATGGACCGGCCGGTGCCGCGCACCCCGAGCGCGCACAGTACCCGCGACAGTGGCTGATCCTTGGCCGTGCTGATCGCGGCGAGGAGGTTGTCGGTGCTGGTGGCGCCCATCCGCTCCAGGCCCAGGAGCTGGTCGCGCGTGAGGGTGAACAGGTCGGCGAGATCGGCGACCAGGCCGGTCTCGACGAGCTGGACGACGCGGGTGTGGCCGAGGCCTTCGATGTCGAGCTGGTCGCGGCCGGCGGCGTAGGAGAGGGCGGCGACCAGGTGGCAGTTGCGGCCGTTCTCGCAGCGCCAGCGCTGCTCGCTGGTGTCGATCGCCGATCCGCACCGGGGGCAGACCTCGGGGAAGACGATGGGTTGTTCGATACCGGTCCGCAGGTGGGCGACGGGGGCTTCGATGCGGGGGATGACGTCGCCGGCGCGGTGGACCATGACATGGTCGCCCAGGCGCAGGTCGCGGCGGATGATGTCGGCCGGGTTGTGCAGGGTGGCATAGGTGATGGTGGCGCCGTCGATCTCGACCGGCTCCAGCACGGCGCGCGGGGCGATGATGCCCGTGCGGCCCACGTTCCACTCCACCTCCAGCAGCCGGGTGATCTTCTCTACCGCGGGCAGTTTGTAGGCGATCGCCCAGCGTGGGGCGCGCGTGCCGGATCCAGCGGCCTGCTGGTCGGCGGCCAGGTCGGCCTTGATGACGATCCCGTCGATCCCGAACGGCAACTCGGCGCGCAGCGCGGCGATCTCCTGCACCCGGGCCAGGACCCGGTCGACCGTGGCGGCGGTGATGCCGGGCACGGCGGTCGTGGCGGTGGTGTTGACCCCGTACACGGCGGTCTGGGTCATCAGGTCACTGTGCGCGAGTTCGCCCAGCTGCCCGGCGAGCTCCGGCTCGGTGTCGGGCCGGGGCAGCAGGCCGTAGCCAAAGAACGTCATCGGCACCGTGTAGGCACGCTCCTTGGCCCGCAGGGTGCCCGCCGCGGCGCCGCGCGGGTTCGCGAACGGCTGCCCACCATGCAAGGTGCGCACCTCGTTGGCGTGCTCGAACTGGGCGGTGGTCATCAGGACTTCGCCGCGCACCTCCACCGTGACCGGCTCGGCCAGCTGGGCGGGCAGCCCGTCGATGGTGCCGATCGCGTGCGAGACGTCTTCCCCGGCCGTCCCGTCGCCCCGCGTGATCAACTGTGTGAGGCGGCCGCGGGTGTAGCGGGCGGCGATCGCCAGGCCGTCCAGTTTCGGCTCGATGCTGAACTGCTCCACGTCGTGGCCGATGCGCCGGGCCAGCGACGCGGTCCAGGAGGTGAACTCCTCGGGCGAGAACACGTTGTCCAGGCTCAGCATCGCCACCGTGTGCGGCACATCGCCCTCGACGGCGCCGCCGGCGACCTTCCCGGTCGGCGAGTCGGGCAGCACCTGCTCGGGATGGTCGGCCTCCCACGCCGCGATGCCGCGCACCAGCCGGTCGTAGGCGTCGTCGTCCAGTACCGACGTGCCGCCCGCGTAGTAGGCGGCCGCCGCCTTCACCGCGTCCTCGACCGCCTGCGCGTACGCGACGGCATCCACGATCACTGCAACTGGTGTGGTCATGCCCGCCATCTTGCCTGCCACCACTGACAACGCCCTGGGCTCGCGGCCACCGAAGTCGGCGCGCGCCCTCAATGCCGACCGCTGCGGCCTCGAACACGGCGGTCTCCATCAGCTCCGGGCGGCGCCGGTGCTCGCGGTGCATGTCGATGATGCGCCGCTTGAGGATCGTCCGGCGTAGCCCTCCAGGTTCTCTATCCGCAGCATCCGCAGCCAGTGATCCATGACCTGATCGAAGGTCAGGTCCACGGTCTCTTCCGCGTCGGCGTCGGAGCCGAGCTGCAGGTAGGCGTAGTGCATGTAGTCGGTGCGGCGCTGCTGGTGGAAGGCAGAACCCATCTGGGCTGCGGGATCCCACTGGTTGATGGGCATCACGCGCGGGACGCCGATTGCTCCGCCCCGTCTCCTCCGGCCCTGCCTCGCCGCTCACGGGCACGTCCCGCGTCGGCTCGGTGGTGCGGGACGGGGCGCGGGTGCCGGTCAGCCCGCGGTGATGCCGATCCGCACGCCGGCCGTAAGCAGCCGGCGGCAGGCGCGGACCACGTCCGGGCCGATGCTGGAGACCGCCGCCCCGGCTCCATTCGGAGCCGGGGCGGTTTCTCATCGTGTGTGGTCAGGACTGGGGAGGATTGCGGCACAGGCAGAACGGATGTCCGGCCGGGTCGATGTAGACCTGCCAGCCGTAGCCGGACTCGCCGACGAAGCTCTTTTGGAGGGTGGCGCCCAGCTTGATCACCCGGCGCTGCTCAGGCTCGAACTCGTCCACTTCGAAGTCGAGGTGGAACTGCTGCGGATGCTCCTGTCCCGGCCAACTGGGCCGCTGGTAGTTCTCCACCCGCTGAAACGACAGCTCGACGCCGTCGTTGCGCAGGTTGACCCAGTCCTTCTGGCTGATGTCGGTGTTGATCTCCCAGCCCAGTAGCTCAGCGTAGAACTCGGCCAGCTTCCAGGGGTCGGGGCAGTCGAGAATGACATCGGTGAACGTCAACATCCGATCATCATAAATCGCGGCGCCGGACGCCCGCGATGCATTAGTCGGTGCACCCCAAGACTTGGTTCGGAGAAGTCGATCCCCCGATGACCCGCCGCCGCGCGACCAGGCCGGCCGACGAGTACCGCGCCGCCCCCCCGGAAGAATGGGACGAATTCCTCAGCCACTTCGAACCCAGGAACCTCGCACTCGGAGAATGCGGACGGGCCTACAGAACAGATTGCAGCCACGAACACGCTTGCGTACGCTGCCCCGTTCTCGTCTTGAACCCCATTGAACGACCTCGCCTCGAAAAGATCCGGAACAACCTGAGCGATCGGATCGCCGAAGCATTTCGTCCGATCACCGCAATCAGCCCCACAGGCTCGGAGGCGGGTTACTGATCAGCGGGACCTACTTGGTCGGCTTACCGGGACTCTTGCAGAAAGCCTGGGGGTTCACGCCGTGGATGAAACGCATGTCAAGGCTGCTCTGGTGTGCACCTTAGAGTGGACGTTTTTGCTGCTCGATGTACTGGCGGACGATCGCCAACGGTGCTCCGCCGCATGACGCGGAGAAGCGCGAGGGCGACCACAGGTGCCCGTGCATGATGGCGCGGTTGATCCGGCCGGTGAACTCCTGCCGTATCCGGCGGGCGGAGACGCCCTTGAGGCTGTTGACCAGTTTCGAGACGGCGACCTTGGGCGGGTAGTGCACCAGGAGGTGGACGTGATCGTGTTCGCCCGAACTCCCTCAGCTAATCGACGGGGGACCGCCAGCCTTCGATCGCCGTCATGATCAAGACTGGGGCAGTGCGATCTTCGTCCTCAGTTCGAGCGCGATGGCCGCGGCCTGCGTGGCAGCATCGATGGCCTCTTTGTGCCGCCGTGCCTGTTGAAGGGCGCCGGCAAGGTTGTTAAGTGCCCGGCCTTCTTCAAAGCGGTCGCCGTCCTCAAGGAACATGGCGAGAGCAGTGGAAGTGGCGTGGATGGTCTCGTTGACCCGCCGCGCACCCCTCAGAGGACGGGCCTCGCAAAAGACCAAAAGACCCCACGCGTGCTCTTTCCGGCGGCGGGATTCTGCCAACGATCTTCCGTCCCGGTCCCGGGAAGCGGCGACGCTGACACTCCCGTACGCTCGCTCGCCGCAAGAGCAAGCGAAAGCCGCGGTCGGCTGGCTGCCCTCCACCCGTCAGCGGCCGCCGTTCCCCCGAACGAGGGGAAACCTCACCCGGCTCCTCCAACCTGTGGCACGCCCACCCGCACGGTGTATGCGCCCGTGACGGCCCGCCGTGGCAGCTGCGGCACTCCTGATGTGACGTCAAGACCCGGTCTATTTGTCATAGTTTCGTATCGTCATATCCACTCCTTCAGGAATGCTGAGGCTTGCCCAGTCATGTCGTACAGAAGGCTCAACCGGACGTTCAGAGAGATCATGGAGCTCCCTGGCCGCCGACGGCAGGCTCTGATGGTTTACACCGCCACAGCCACCGCCCTCGTGGTGTCGCTGGCAGGCTGCTCCCCGGCCGGCACGCTCAACTCACCTCAGGTGCGGACATCGGCTGCAAAGGCGCCCGCCATGGGAGCGCCACAGCCGCGCGAGGCCCTCGGTGCGTCGCTGGCCAGGGCTCTCAGGCCGGTGTTGCCGGACGACGATGCGCGGCTGTCGGTGGCGGTGCTCCGCCTGGATGATGCCGGCAGGGAGATCGCGTCGTACGGGGACGAGGCGACGTTCGACACGGCGAGCATCGTCAAGGTCGACATCCTCGCGGCACTGCTGCTTCAGGCGCAGGAGGAGGAGCGCGAGTTGACCGACGATGAGCACAGCCACGCCAAGGCGATGATCCAGGAGAGCGACAACGAATCGGCGAACGTCCTGTGGCGGGCGATCGGCCAGGCGCCGGGCCTGAACGCGGCCAATGAGCAGCTGGGACTGTCCTCGACGCAGGGTGGCGCTGGCGTCCACTGGGGCCTGACGCAGACGACGGCCAAGGACCAGGTCAGGCTGCTGCGCGCGGTGTTCGGTGGTGAGGGCAAGGTGCCTTCCCGTGGGTCCGCGGGGCTGAACCAGGAGTCGCGTGCGTACATCCGACAGTTGATAAGCGAGATCTCGGAAGGCCAGGACTGGGGGGTGTCGGCGGTGGCGGACCGCGGATGGGCCCTCAAGAACGGTTGGCTGAAGCGCAGCACGACCGGGCTGTGGGACATCAACACCATCGGACAGGTCAAGGTGCACGGGCGCCGCTGTCTGATCTCGGTCCTCAGCAGCGACAACGCCTCGATGCGGAGCGGCATCTCGCTGGTCGAGCGAGCGGCAAAAGTGGCGGCCGGGGCGGTCAGTGCCCATGCTCGGCGCTGGCCCGGCCGGAGTGAGCGGTCAGCCGACGGCGCCCTGTGACCGGGCCCGCCTAATTTGCGAGACGCGGATCCTGCTGTCTTGGATCCCGAGGGGCCCGATGTCAGTGCGGTGCGCTTCACTGGCCGCCATGGAGTTCACACAAGTGACCGTCAACGACTTGCTGGCCCAACGCCGGCCGGGGGACGGCTACATGTACCTGCCCAGCGACCTGGACGCAGGACCTGCTCGACAGCAGGTCCTGCGCCCCGCGCACACGTGGCGGCGGATACCGTCCGCAGTGACGTCGATCCCTCACCCCGACTCCGCGCGCTGGCTGCTGGAGGTCACGGCATCCGCAGCCCCCGCAGACTCCACCGCCTTCCAGGAGCAGCGGCAACTGCTGCGCTCCGTCGCCGGATTCGATCCCGCCTCGCGGACGTGGTTCGTACGCATGCGGGCTGGCCTGTGGTATGCCTTGCTTACGACCTGGGGAGCGATTACCGGTGACGGTTGGTGGGTCAGGGCCGCGAGACGTTGAGCGGCAGATCTCGGTGGAAGACGGCCATAGCCTGGCCGGGGCCGTTGTAGTCGTCGACGATCTTCGTATCGAAACCGAGGCTGCGATGGAAGGCGATTGAGCCGGTGTTCTCGATTGACGTGATCGCCTTCAACTGCCGTGCACCGTGACGTTCCGCTGCTTCAGTGAACGCCGCGTACAGACGACGCCCGAGACCGGTGCCACGGGCGTCGTCCCGCGTGGCGATCAGGTGTACATACCCGGTGCCATCTGGGGTGACGAACCCGAAGATGTACCCGCGGATTCCGTCCTCGGCTCGGGCAATCAAGCAGGTGGAACCGAACTCCTGTACCAGAGCCAGAAGGTGCAGCGACCGAAGGTCGCGTTCGCCCCAGTAACGGGGGTGATCAGCCAGGACCTGGTGGAAGTCGGCCACCCCGGCCGACGCGATGTGTATCCCCATGATGACGATCATGGCAGGCGCCTAGGCCGTTACAGACGAAGGTCCGCACGGGTTGGGCAAGTTGTGAAGCAAGCCTGGGCCCGTCCGGCCTGTTTCCACCCTGCCCTGTCCGGGGTCTCCCGCGCACATTTCGGCGAGTTGCTCGAAGAACTCGCCCTCTAGTGGCTGGCCGCCTGTGAGTCGGCCTTGCGTGAGCGGCGCGGCGCGGCGGGGCGGGGCGGGGCGGGGACGGCAGGCAGGCTGCTGCACTGCCAGGCGAGGGCCGAGGTCGCCGATGATTCGTCCGGCGGCGGGCTTCGAGACGCCGAACAGAGGGGCAAGCTGCCGCAGCGTCAGGTTCGTGCGCTAGTAGGCGGCCACCAGCAGGACCCAGTCCTCCAACGGCAGGCTCCAGGGCCTGCCCGGCCTCACCGCACCGCATCAACCCCCTCACGGCGCAGTGCGGTCACCAGCCTGCGGAACAACCGCGGGCTCAACCCGGAGAACGGGGCTATCCAGGAAGACTTCGACGCCGCAATCACACCAGCCACATGGTGATCGTCGCACTTCACATACTCCTCATCACCATGGCCGTAGAGTGATGCGCCATGCGAAGCCTGGCCAGTCTGCCGAAGGCCCATCTCCATCTGCATCTCGAGGGCGCGATGCGCCCTGCCACCCTCGCGGAACTCGCCGACGAGCATGGCGAACAACCGCCGGACCTGCGCGGCGACTTCGCGTCGTTCGAGGACTTCACGCCCTTGTACCGTGTCGCCGCGCGGCTGGTCCGCGAGGGCCCACGGGAGAACCTGCTGCGGCTGGTGCGGGAGGTAGTCGAGGACGCCGCCGCGGACGGAGCGGTATGGATCGAGCCACACGTGAACCCCCTGACCTACGAGGCCGATCCGCACGCCGCACTCGACGTGCTGGACGCGGTGATCGACGAAGGCCGCCGAACGGCTGCCCAGCTGGGCATCGGCTTCGGCGTCATGCTGTTCGCCCGGCGAAACGCCGATCCTTCCGAGGCCACCGAGACCGCCCGGCTCGCGGCCAGCCGGGCAGACAACGGCGTGGTCGCCTTCGGCCTCGCCGGGGACGAAGCCCGATATCCTCCGGAGCCGTTCGCCAGGGCCTTTGCCATCGCCCGGGACGCCGGGCTGATCTCCGCCCCTCACGCAGGCGAACTCGCCGGCCCGGCCAGCGTACGCGCCGCCCTCGACGTCCTCGGCGCGCGGCGCATCGCCCACGGCGTACGAGCGGTGGAGGACCCGGCACTCCTCACCCGCCTGGCTGCGGAAGGCGTAGTCCTCGACGTCTGCCCCACCTCAAACGTCGCCCTCGGCGTCGTGAAGTCCCTGTCCGCCCACCCCCTCCCGCTGCTGCTGCACGCCGACATCCGCTGCACCCTCAACGCCGACGACCCCCTCCTGTTCGGCCCCGGCTTGCTGGAGGAGTACGAAACGGCCCGCACAGCCTTCGCCCTCAGCGACCACCAACTCGCCGCGATAGCCCGCACATCGATCGAGTCCTCCGGCGCCCCACCCACCATCGTGGACCAAGCCATCACACTCATCCGCGACTGGCTGAACAACCCTGACCATGCGAAGACACCTGAGGGCCAAGAGGCAACGACTGACGCGCCCGTAAGCAGCCATCGGAACAAGCGGCCCGAGATTGCGGGACAACCTTAGTTGGCGAGTGTCCGATCTGGTTACTGAGCCTCTTTCATCCCGTGCCGCAGGCCGCATCGTCCGTGCCCTTCACGCCCTTCTGATCCGCGCAAGCAGATGAAAGAGCTCACCTACCGGTAGTCCGTTAAATCCGGCGGTGGTGTGGATTGACGACGGGCCGGGTTGGTCGTAGGCCGGTGATAGGAGCCAACTGCCTGGCTGGGGGCTGAAGATGACTGCTCGCCGTCCGCGTCCGCCCCGGCTGGCGTGGGGATGCACGAGGCGATCGGGCCGGAAGCGCTGATCGTCGGCGACACCGGTTTCCTCAAGGACGGGGATGCCTCGGCATGTGCAAGCATCGGTCCCGGTGAACTGGCGGCTGTTCCTGCCTGCCTCCTGGGATCCCGCGTCGCCGGAGGCCGACCACGATAAAGTCGCCCGCCGCATGGCCGGCAGGCTCAGCCCAGGTGCGACCTGCGGTACTGGCTCGGACTGGTCCCGAAGGTTGCCGCAAAGGTTCTGCTGAACACCTCCGGGTTGCTGAAACCGTAACGGCTTGCGATGTCGGTGATCGGCACCCGAGGCTCTCCCACGAGGGCTCGACGGCAAGCCGCCAGCCGACGGGTTCGGACCCAGCCGGCGGCGGTGAGTCCTCGTCGGGCGAAGAGCCGATGCAGCGTCCGAGGGGACAGGTAGAACTGCTGGGCGATCATCTGGGGCGTCAGGCTGGGGTCGCCGAGATTGTCCTCGATGAAGACCTGGATTCGCTTGAACTTGTCGTCCTCGGGGATGCCCTCCTCGGGCCGGGCTGCCTCCAGGGCAGCCGTCACGGTGAGTTCGGCGACCTGGTCGGCGACCCGGACGGCGGTGGTTGCCGAGAGCGGGTCGGACGAGTGCACGAGTTCTCGGAGGGCCGGTGAAAGGAAGCGGCCGACGCCGTTCTGGGAGGAGATCGTTGTCGCGGTGACCCGCTGGCTCTCCGGCTCTGAGAGGACGACCGCATCACGGGGCCAGGTGTAAACGAGAAGCCGCCAATCACCGGTCATCGCCCACGTGAAGGGCCTGGCGGTCTCGTAGACGGCGAAGTCGCCGGCGGAGAGGACGCAGGTACGTCCGTCTTGGACGAGCACGCCGTGGCCCTGGGTGATCAGCCCGACCTGCAGGAGATGCCGGCCGTCCCTCGAGAACAGGTTGGGCGTGCGGGTGAAAGTCTGAGGTGTCGAGACCACCGACGAGGCGGTCATGTGACCCAGCCGTCGCGTCTCGACTGTGCCGACGAACTCCCGGGGTGAGTGCGGTGCTATGTGGAGTGAGACGAAGTGGTCACAGATGGTGTCCTTCCATGCGCTTACGGTGCGCACGTCGCTTATCCAGGCGCCTCCTGCAGCGAACGCGATGTCCTCCATGGAGCCGCACGATAGACCCGCCAAGGGCGATTGACCAGCTCCTTCCGCGGCTCCCGGCGGATGGCGCGGACGGTCAAGGGGGTGTCTCTCGGGGTCAAGAAGTTTCACTGCGCGGCCACTAATGTCCCGATTCTCTCGGAGAAACCTCACCAGGAGGCGACCGCCATTCCCCGCTGCATCCGCGTCAGCGTCCGAGGGGCCACGTTCCGAGGCGTGGTGCACGACCTGCCCGGAAGGCGCCACCACGATGCCTTTCGCGCACTACGGCGTCAGCGCCAGGGCCGCCACACCATCAGAAGGGAACGCAGCCCTCGGGAAGCCGGCGGCACTCGTCACGAGTGGTGTTCTACCGGCGGTCCTCGACCGCGGTCTGCTCGCCGCCGCTACGGCCCGGCCCGCACCACTTCGGTGGCCCAACTGGTTCGGCCTGGCGACGTCACCCATGCGTGTGCCGACCCGATTTCACACATAGGAGGATTGACATGGAGCTTCCATCGCGAGCCGTCGTCGAGGAACTCGCGGACGAGCTGCTGCTCGGCATCACCGCGGAGGACCTGGACGTCTACCACGCGACAACCTCGGGGTTGCTCGGCTCGTGGGCGGTCGTTGACAACCTCTACGACCATGAGGCGGCCCCGACCGTCCCGACGCGTGAGTGGTCCGAGCCGGCCGACAATCCGCTCGGTGCCTGGTACGTGACCACCCAACTCGCCGATCGCGCTGACGGCCCGCTGGCCGGCCGACGCGTCGCGATCAAGGACAACGTCGCCGTCGCCGGCATCCCCCTGATGAACGGGTCCGAGACGGTCCGGGGCTTCGTCCCCAACGCAGACGCCACCGTCGTCACGCGTCTGCTCGCCGCAGGCGCGACCATCGCCGGAAAGGCGGTCTGCGAGGACCTCTGCTTCTCCGGGGCCTCACACACGTCCAAGACCGGCCCGGTCCGCAACCCGTGGGACCGCGACCGCACGAGCGGCGGCTCGTCCAGCGGCAGTGCGGCCCTGGTCGCCTCGGGCGCTGTCGACCTCGCGATCGGCGGCGACCAGGGCGGTTCGATCCGGATACCGGCATCCTTCTGCGGGGTTGTGGGCCACAAGCCGACTTTCGGGCTGGTGCCGTATACCGGCGCGTTCCCGATCGAGCAGTCCATTGACCATCTCGGCCCCATCGCACCCACCGTCGCCGACGCCGCCGCGATGCTGACCGTGATCGCGGGCGCCGACGGCAAGGACCCCCGCCAGCCGACCGGCGTCACCGGGAAGGACTACGTCACCGAACTCGATCAGCTCGACCACGGTCTGCGCATCGGTGTCGTCACCGAGGGCTTCGACCAGGCCAACTCCGACCCCGGTGTGAACGCCGTCGTCAGGCAGGCCATCGAGAGCCTGACCGCGGCGGGCCACGTGGCCGAGGACGTGTCGATCCCCTGGCACAAGCACGGTGCTGCGATCTGGGACGTCATCTCCGTGGAGGGTGCCACCTGGCAGATGGTGCAGGGCAACGCCTACGGCCTGAACTGGAAGGGCACCTACGACCCCGACCAGATGGCCTACTACGGACGGCGATGGCGACACGATCCCTCGGCGTTCTCCGAGACGGTCAAGCTGGTCGCCCTCGGCGGCACCTACGCGCTTCGCAACGGCTACGGCGCCAGTTACGCCAAGGCCCGAAACCTGGAAGGTACGCTCGCGGCCGCCTACGACGCGGTCCTCGAGTCCTACGACGTCCTGGTGATGCCTACCCTCCCTATCACCGCGAGTCTGATCCCGCCGCCGGACGCACCGGTCGGCGAAGTCATCGCTCGAGCTCTGGAGATGGTGTCCAACACCGCCCCGCTCAACGTGACCGGGCACCCGGCCTGCTCCATTCCCGCAGGTCTCTCCGACGGCCTGCCCGTCGGCCTCATGGTCGTCGGCAAGAAGTACGACGACGCGGGCGTGCTGCGTGCTGCCCACGCCTTCGAGCGCGCGCTCGGAACGCTCACCGCCCCCCACCACCAGAAGGAGCTCACCGCATGAATGGAGTGTTCGACCTCGCCGGCACCGACGGTGTCGGTCCGGTCATCGTTCCCGAGGAGGAGCCGGTCTTCCGCGCCGAGTGGGAGAAGGCCGTCTTCCCGATGTTCGCCATGTGCTTCCGGGCCGGCTTCTTCGGCGTCGACCAGTTCCGCCACGGCATCGAACTGATCGACCCGGCCGTCTACTTGAAGTCGCCCTACTACGAGCACTGGGTCCACACCATCGAGCACTTCGGCGAGCAACTCGGCAAGCTCGACATGGTTGAGCTCGACCGACGCACTGAGTACTACCTCGCCAACCCCGATGCTCCGCTCCCCGAGCACGCGGACGACCCTGAACTGCTGGCGTTCGTCGAGGCGGTCGTCCCGGCGGGCGCATCCGCCAAGCGGCAGTCGGACAAGATCGCGCGGTTCAAGGCCGGCGACATCGTCCGGGTCGACCGCTCGGCCCCCAAGGGGCACACCCGCCGCGCCAGGTACATCCGCGGTGCCGTCGGGGAGATCGTGAGGGCCCACGGAGTTTTCATCTACCCCGACACTGCCGGCAACGGACTCGGCGAGAACCCCGAGCACGTCTACACGGTCAGGTTCACCAACTCGGAGCTGTGGGGAGCCGAGCACGCCGAGCCCAACGGATCGGTCTACTTCGACGTCTGGGACCCCTACATCGAGCTCGCTTCCCCCGAACGCTCCGCAACGGCCCCCGAAGGAGCGCACGCATGAGCGCCAAGATTCGCACCCAGGAAGAGATCGCTGCCCGAGTCAAGGCGCTCGAATCGATGCTCATCGAGCAAGGCGTCATGACCACCCCGGCCATCGACCGCATGGTCGAGATCTACGAGAACGAGGTAGGGCCGCAGCTCGGCGCGAAGGTGGTCGCGAAGGCCTGGAGTGACGCCGACTTCAAGGCCCGGCTGATCGCAGACGCCACCGAGGCGTGCCAGGAGCTCGGTATCGGCGGCCTGCAGGGCGAGGACATGGTCGTGCTGGAGAACACCGAGGGCGTGCACAACGTCATCGTCTGCACCTTGTGTTCCTGCTATCCGTGGCCGGTGCTCGGGCTTCCGCCGAACTGGTACAAGGATCCGCAGTACCGGGCGGCGATCAGCCGGGAGCCGCGTCAGGTCTTGCGCGAGTCGTTCAACTTCACGGTGCCTGACAGCGTCGAGGTACGCGTGTGGGACTCCAGTAGCGAGATGCGCTACTGGGTTCTCCCGCAGCGTCCGGCCGGTACCGAGGGATGGACAGAAGAGCAGCTCTTGCCTCTGGTCACGCGTGACTCGATGATCGGCGTCGGTCCTGTCGGCGTGGTCGCGTCATGACCAGTCGGACCACCCTGTCCGCGCCGGGTTCCAGCGCAGCAGAGCTGGGCGAAGTGCGTCGAGAGATCGAAAACCTGGTCTGTGGAATGCCCGGTGGAGATCCCGACCAGATGGGGTTCGAACACCCTTGGGAGATACGGGCATTTGCCATGGCCGTCGCGGCCCATCAGGAGCTGAAGTTCGACTGGTCGGAGTTCCAGAAGGCCCTGATCGCGTCCATCCAGGACTGGCAGACAGCCAACCCCGATGTCGGTGAGAGCCCGTGGTCGTACTACCAGCACTGGGTCGCGGCGCTGGAGGCCGTCCTGGCGGACGCCGGCCTGCTGAGTCGGACCGAGGTCGACGTGCAGACCCAAGAGCTCCTGGCACTGCCGCCTAACCGCAACCACCACGAGGCGCACACCGAACCGATCGCCGTCGATCTCCCGCGCACCGTTCACGTCTGATTCCGAAGGGACACACTCATGGCACTGAGCAACACCGCAGTCACGAGCAACAAGTTCGCGACCACCGCCCTCAGCGTCGCGCTCGCCGTGTACGCGTTGTTGAGCGTCCTGTTCCTCCTCCAGGAGAACGGGCTGCTTATCTCACCCGAAGCCGCCAACTATCTCCATGAGGCCACCCACGACGCGCGGCACGCCCTCGGCGTCCCGTGTCACTGATGAGGGAGTAGGTCTCCGATGGTCTCTATGACACTCGGTCGCACCGTCGGCCACGGCGCTGTCGCGGGCGCCGCAGCTGGCGGTGTGGGTGCCATTGCGTTGTACTGGTTCGTCGAGCCTTCGATTCGCGCCGCGATAGCCATCGAGGAAGCCGGGACATCTGCGCGGGAGGCCGGCGGTCACGGCCATGCTGCCGGCGGTGATCACGCGGGCAGCCATAGTCTTGCGGCCGATGCACTGGTGCCGCGAGACGAACAGGTCGTCTTCGCGCTGGTCACGGTCCTGCTGGTCGGGATCCTGATCGGCATCGCCTTCGCGCTGGCCCACCGGGTCCTCGGCACGAGGCTCCCGGGCAAGTCCGCAGCGGGCTCGGCGATGACGCTCGCCGGCCTCGGATTCGTCGCGTTCACGCTTGCCCCGGGGATCACTGTGCCGGCGAACCCGCCCGCGGTCGGTGATCCCGAGACCGTCAGCCTCCGGGCGGTCACCTACCTCGGGACGATCGTGTGCGCTGTCGGGCTGACAACGATCGTCACGGTTCTCGCACGCGCGAAGGACCTGATGCCCAGGTCGCGGGCAGTTGCTGCCACGGCTGTGGGGATCGTCGGGTCGTTGGTCCTGGTCTGGGCCCTTCCCAACGCTGCGGATCCGGTGTCGGCCAACGTTCCGGCCGACCTGGTATGGGAGTTCCGGGTTGGATCGCTGACGCAGCTCGGACTGATGTGGCTCGTTCTCGGGGCCGTGTTCGCCTACCTCGCGCCTTCCCAGGTGCTTACTCGTACGTCCCCCGGCCCGCCGATGCGAATTGGACGGCGTCGACACTTGCAGCCGGCCTCGGTCGCTGAGGTCTGAGCGGCCGAGGTGAGCACAGCACCAGTGCCGGAGCTAACCGAACTCGGGGGCCCCGGGCCGCGGATCAGAATGTGCCGGGGCTGCTGCTGCGGCACCGCACGCAAGCATCCCGACGTTGATCACGACGGCATTGCCGAGATTCTCGAACACACGACTGGCCCGGGTGTCCAACTGCTGCGTGTCGACTGCCTCTGGGCATGCGATCTGTCGAACGTCGTCGTGGTGAACCCCAGCGCACAAGTACGCCGGCAAGGCGCCCGGCCCGCCTGGATCACCGAGGTCAACACCCTTGAACGCGCCCGCGCCATCGCCGCATGGGTGCGACGTGGCGGCCCGGGCGTCGCCGACCCATCAGAAGAACTCGGTCAGGTCCACACCGCCGCCGGGCTCAGGCGAGTCAGCTCCGCTGGTTGGTGACATGCCAACCCCAATCGTCTGTTCCTTCCGCCCAACTCCAAGCCCGCAATGCCGGCCCATCGCAAGTTCCCTCACAGGAGGAGTCGCCCATGGAATCCGCGATCGATACCTACCTGCAGTGCCCCCGCGCCTTGTCACGTCGGGTTCCTGACGACTATCAGCCGCCGTTCCCGATGTGGGTCGGGCGTGCGGACGCCGCGCTGCAGCAGGTCGTGATGGCCTATCTCGGCGTCCAGTACACGGATCAGTCGCAGCGTCCTGACGCACTCGCCGCGATGCGCCACATTGTCGCGAGTTTCGACGGCCCCGACGGAGCGGTCCACCATGACCTCACTCACCACGTCGACAACCAGAACCATCACAACCTCATGGTGGTCGGGTACTGGGTGGACCCCGCGGCCTACTGTCGCTGGCTCCGGTCGGCCGACGTCAAGGACTGGTGGGATTCCGGCGACCGCCTCTCCGACGGCCTCGGCTACTTCCGCGAGATCGTCGCCCCCCGCGTAGACCAGTTCGAGACGCTGTACGCATTCCAGGACAACCTTCCGGGCGTCGGCGCCGTGATGGGCCGGATCAGCGGCGAAGTCAACGAGCACGGCTACTGGGGATCGATGCGGGAGCGGTTCCCGCTGTCCCAGACCGACTGGATGCAACCCGATCGTGAGCTGACCGTCGTACTCGGCGACCCAGCCCAGGGTGGCAGGGTGGTCGTCCGCGGGCACGACAACATTGCGCTCATCCGGTCCGGTCAGGACTGGAGGGATGCGGAGGGCGAGGAGCGCTCGTTGTACCTCGACGAGATCCTCCCGACGCTCGAGGACGGCATGGACTTCCTCCGCGACGACGGCGCGACACTGGGCTGCTACAGCAACCGGTTCGTGCGCAGCATCGATCTGGACGGCAACGAGCTCGATGAGAGTTACAACATCGGCCACTGGAGGTCGCTGGACAAGCTGGAGAGGTGGGCCGAGTCCCACCCGACCCATCTGCGGATCTTCACTACGTTCTTCCGGGTTGCCGCCGGGCTGGACAAGCTGCGGCTCTATCACGAGGTTTCGGTGTCCGACGGCAAGGAGCAGAGCTTCGAGTACATCAACTGTCACCCTCAGACCGGAATGATGCGCGACGCACGCCTTCCATCCAGTGTGTGACGAGTCGCCACAGCGACCGGCGCACCGCCGCTGAAGGCAGCTGCGCGCGGCCCTGCCTCATGCGGGTTCCCAGCGTCGGCCGACGTGCTACGCCGACCTGGGAACCCCGCAGTTTCCTCACATCCCGCCACATTGAGGCAAAGTCGCGTCCACGCTCGCCCGCCTGTCGCCGGAGCGGCTGGTCAGCAGCTACCGGGGAAGACCGCCACCCATACACGCGGCCTGCGGGCCCGCAGACGTCGTCGTGTACGCCGCCACCTGGCATGGTTCGCGCCGTGCCGACGGCGTCGGCCGCCCTGGACCCGGGCACAGCCATCTGGACGTGGGGCGGTACGGCACGGCCGTCTGGGCGGCCGTCGCGACCTGAGACGACCGGCGAGGGAGCGCCACCGGGAGACCACCGCCACTGGGTCGGGCCCGCCCTACCTCGGGGATGCGTGCCGGCGGGCGTCCGGCTCGGTCGTGATACGACATCCCACGATCGCCCCTGTGAACTGCTGATCGTTCCTCAGCGTGCCAGTGCCGGGGGAAGTTGCGAGCACGCTTGCGTCCCAGGCCGAGAAGCCCTCTTGGCCGGGGACCGGGTCGGCCATGCTCAGCGGGACGGGCCGCGCTCCCAGCCGGGGGCGGCCATGGCGGCGGCCGCGGTCTCCCGCATGGCTTGTACGCCCGGGCGGTGGCGGTGCTGGGCCAGCCAGCCGAGGGCTGACACCGACGGGGACAGATCCACCACGTCGAGGTAGCGGACCCGCGGGCGGGGGAACAAGTCCCGGGCTGCCGCAGGCAGGAAGCACATTCCTTCGCCTCGGGCCACCGCGAGCAGTAGCCCTTCCATGTCGGAGACGACGGGGCCGTAGCGCACGCGTGTGCCGTCCGGGCGCGGGTCCACCGCCCAGAAATCCCACCATAGCCGGGGCACCTCCGGGGGGACGTCCACGAAGGCGCGGTCGGTGAGGTCGGCGAGGGAGACTTCGGCCCTGCTCGCCAGGGGGTCAGTGGCCGGCAGGCAGGCGACGCGGGGTTCGGTGGCCAGCTCCAGCAGCTCGATGGTCGGCGGCACCGGCGGCCGGAGGAAGGCGATATCGATGTCGCCGGAGAGCAACTGCGCCAGGTGTTCGGTGAAGTTGAGAGTGCGGATCTCGACGGTGATGCGGGGGTGGCGGGCGTGGAGGTGCTCAAGGATCGCGTGGGTGTAGGGCATCGCCGCCTCCGCGCCGATCGTCCCGACCACCACATGCCCGGCGAGGGTACGAGCCCACTGGTCGGCGCGAACGCGCAGCTGGCCCATCGCCTCCACGGTGGCACGCGCCTCCACCGTTAGGGCACGGCCCGCATCCGTGAGGAACACCGTGCGACTGTCCCGCGAGAACAGGACGACGCCCAGCCGCCTCTCCGCGTCCTGTATCTGACGGCTCAGCGCCGACTGGGTCATGTGCAGCCGCGCCGCCGCCCTGCCGAAGTGCAGCTCCTCGCTCAGCACCAGGAACAACCGCAGCTGATGGATACTCGGCTCCGCTGGTCCCACCGAATCAGGCACAACAGACATCCTCCACCTGCGGCTATAGCGGCCACTGCATCGATCAGGCCTAATTTCTCATCATCCGCCTCCTGACAAATGCGATGTCCCCGTATGACTCTGTGGGGGCCGCTCCGCCGATCGGGCTGACCACCGAGACGGGCAGGGTGGTCGCAGCTGTGGATCGAGGGGGAGACGGAATGAAGACACGCCTGCTGTCTGGCGTGCACTGTGTGCTGCCCGCCGGCTTTCTTCAGGCCGGCAGTCTCTGCGTCACCATCACGTTGGTGCCCTTGTTCGTACCGGCCTTGCCGCCGGGCCGTGTTGGCGGCGCCAAGGGCGGCCCGGCGGCAAGGCGGGCAGGAACGCCGCGCAGCACTCGCGCACGCACCCGGCTCTCCACCAGCAAGGGGCCCCTGGCCTGCCGGATCGGGCACAAAGTCCCGCCGGAGTGAGGGCTGCGGACGGGCCGACCGCTGCCGGACCACACGGCCCACAACCTCCGCTCTCGCGAGTCCGCACCGGCGGTCCATCGCCACGCTCACCACACAGGCGGCGAACGCCGCTGTCCGCGCAATCCGTTCCTTACGGCGACGGGCAGTCCGCGTCACCCAGAACACACCGGCCGGAAGGCGTGTCCCAACAGCGATCAACACACGGGGAGACAAGGTGTTGCGCATTCATTTCACGGACGGGGACCTGGCCCGCGTCCATCTGGCCCGGGAGCCGGATCCGGTCTGGGAGACCTTGCTGGGCCTGCACCAACTGACCGCGCCACGTCGCGGTCTGCCGGTCTTCGCTCTCTGGCGGCGCAGCGCCCGCGCCAGGC
This sequence comes from Streptomyces sp. NPDC048825, assembly GCF_043198355.1. Classification (NCBI taxonomy): domain Bacteria; kingdom Bacillati; phylum Actinomycetota; class Actinomycetes; order Kitasatosporales; family Streptomycetaceae; genus Streptomyces; species Streptomyces sp. NPDC048825. Next base: position 101,178 of record NZ_JBICUR010000026.1, on the reverse strand, counting down.
TGGCCGAGGATCACCTGGCGGGCCCGGTCCGGATGCTCTCCGCCCTGGCACCCGCTTCGGCGGGCTACTGGCCAGACTTCCTGACCCCCGGCGCCTCGGCCGACGGCCTGGAAACCGCGCTGGAGGCACTGCAAGCCACCCCCCAACTGCAGCTACGCCAAGAGATGAACCGGCTGGCCGACACCCACCCGCTGCCGCGCTGGGCACACCGTCTGGCCCGGGGCGAACGGAACCGGATGGAGGAGGTCGCGACGGCATTCCGGCTGGTGCACCGCACGATCATCACGCCTGACTGGACCGGGACGGCCAGAACCACCGAGGCCGACCGGGCCCTGCGGACACGCGTCCTGCTCGATCGCGGCGTCCACGGACTGCTTGACTCCTTCCGCCCCCTGATGGACTGGCGGCCGCCCGTGCTGCACGTGCGCTACCCGGAGGACCGGGACCTCCACCTCGGCGGACGCGGCATGCGACTGATCCCCTCGCACTTCTGCTGGAACACTCCGATCGCCCTGGCCGATCCCACCCTGCCGCAAGTCCTGGCCTACCCCGTCGCCCACCCCCCGGCCTGGGCACCGGCGGTCACCCACGACCGCCGCCCCGAGGCTCTGGCCACCCTGCTCGGCCGGACCCGGGCACGCGTGCTGGCCGCCCTGGACACCACCGCCACCACCGGAGAACTCGCCCAACGCCTGAATATCTCCGCCCCCTCGGCGAGCGAACACGTCGCTGCCCTGCGAGAGGTCAACCTCACGCACAGCCAACGCGCCGGCGCCCAGGTCATACACACCCTCACCCCCTTGGGCACCGCGCTCCTCCACGGCGAACTCCCACCTCACCCCCCGGCCGGCTAAGAGGTCGCTTCTTTCCCGACGTTTCATCCCGGAATTGCTGTTTGGTCCCGGGATGCCGGATCGTGCCAGGAGACGGTCGCCTCGCCGGTGAGGCGGCGGGCCATCAGGTCGGACATGGCTAGGTGGATCATTGCTTCGCGGCGTCGGTGCCCTGGCCGACTGCCGACAGAATCAAGCGCATGGAATACCGGCCAGAATCCGGTGCGCCTGTGCACGCGTTCACGCAAACCCGTGGCCCTGCAGGACGCTGTCCGGCAGGGCCACGGGCTGGGCGGTTCGGTGGTGTCAGAATTCCCGGTTGTCCGGGGTGTCGGTGATGCGAACGCTGCCGGGCTCGTCGGCCAGGACCTCGCCGGTGATACGGACACTGCCGGGCTCGTCGGCCGGCGAGGCGGCGGCGGGTCCCGCCGAGGCGAAGAAGCCCGCGGCCAGCGCGGCGGAGGCCAGGGCGACAGACAGTTTCCTATGGGCGGCCATCTATTTCTCCTTGCACGGTGAAGGGTGCGGTCTGCGCGCTCCGCGGAAGTGCGCCAGGCACGTGTGCGGCCGTCTGTGCCCAACATCGGCTGGACCGTGGCACTTCGCCCGGTCCCGGACCGCGCCGCTCCGGCCTGGACGGCCGGCGCTTTCTCCCCTGGGCCGCCCACCGTCACGACGCCCCCGCGCGTGCGCAGAACGCATGGTTGTCTCTCAGGGTGCGGGAACACTGGCCGCCTGACACCACCTTTCGGACTCACCCGAAAACCGCTGGTGGGAAGCCATCCGACGAGACCGCTCATGGCCGAGGGGTTGCGGGCATCCTGCTCTGCCGTCCGGTGCTGGATGGGCAGCATGTCCGACCTCATGAGCATCCGCTACGACGCCAACTCCCGTCAGTTCTACGAAGGCAAACGCCGGGAGGGCAAGCGACACGTCCAAGCCGTCCTCACCCTCGCCCGCCGACGCGTCAACGCTCTCTGGGCACTGATCCGCGACCGACGGTGCTACGAGGTCAAGCACCCGGTGATCGAGACTGTTTGACAAACCTCGTTGGGAAGCCACTGAGCGGTGTCGTTGGCCGCTTTGGACTCAGGAGCAGCCGCGTGGCGTTCGGCCGACTCGTCGTCACCGGGCCGCGGCTGCCCGTTCCCGCCGCTCTTGCGCAGCCGGGGACGGGTGGTGCGGACCGGCATCATCAACCCGGTCCTGGTGCGGCTCAGTTGGCCACGTCCATGCGTTGTGTGCCGATGACCGACAGCAGCCGCAGCGCCTCCTCGGAGGGCGATCCCGGTGCCGCGGTGTAGATGACGACCTGCTGGTCCCGGTCGGTGACGTCGAGGACGTCGCAGTTGACGGTGACCGGGCCGACCAGCGGGTGCTGGAAGGTCTTGCACAGGGTGGGCTCGGCGCGCACATCGTGGGAGGCCCACAGCCGGGTGAACTCCTCGCTGCCGGCGAGAAGGTCACCCACCAACTCGTTCATCTCGGGATCGTCGGGGTAACGGGCGGCGGCGGCGCGCAGGCGCTGCGCCGAGTTGCGGGCGAACGCGTCCGCGTCCGACACCCCGTACAACCGCCTCCCCTGCGGGTGCGGCCCGAGGAACACACGACGTACCAGGTTGCGGTCACGCCGCGGCAGGGCTGAGAAGTCCTCCATCAGGGCGGCCGCCAGATCGTTCCAGGCGATCACCTCGAACGTCGCGGACGTCACGATAGCGGCGGCCTGGGGCAGCCGGCGCAGCAGGTCGAGAATGCTCTGCCGCACCTCGCGCGACGGTCCGGGCGGCGGGCCCGGCGGTGCGCCGGCGAGGTGGTGGAGATGGTCGCGCTCGGCGTCCGACAGGCGCAGGGCCCGGGCCAGTTGGGCCAGCACCTCGCGTGACGGGCGCGGGCCGCGGGCCTGCTCCAGCCGCGTGTAGTACTCGGTCGAGATGAACGCCAGCTGCGCTGCCTCCTCGCGGCGCAGCCCCGGGGTGCGGCGGCGCGGCCTGGTGGGCAGACCAACGTCGGCCGGGGTGATCCGCTCGCGCCTGCTGCGCAGGAAGGCCGCCAGTTCTCGTCTGTCCACACCCCCAGTGTGCGCGGGGGGCGCGGAGCCGATCCAGGTACCGCCAGTGCCTGGATCGGCTCCACGAACGGTCGCAGGCTTGCTGCCATGGACAACACACCGACCACCGACACGTCCGCCCCCGCCGCCCTGGGCCTGTTGGCCGGCAAGGTCGCCTTCATCACCGGTGCCGGACGCGGGATCGGCGCCGCCGCGGCGCGGCTGTTCGCCCGGGAGGGCGCCCGGGTGCTGCTCGCGGCCCGGACAGAGACACAGTTGAAGGCGGTGACCGAGGAAGTCCGGGCGGCGGGCGGCACGGCGGACTACGTGGTGTGTGATCTGGCCGACGCGGCCGGCGTGCGCGCCGCCGTCGACCGCACCGTGGACTTGTACGGCCGACTCGACGTCGCGTTCAACAACGGTGCCACGATCCAGACCCCGGGCCCTATGGACCAGTTGCCGGAGACCGACTTCGACCACGTCTACGCCGTGAACCTCAAGGGCGTCTGGCTGGCCATGGTCGCCCAGATCGCCGCCATCCGCGCCACCGCCGGGACGGGCGCCATCGTCAACAACTCATCCGTCGGCAGCCTGATGGGCAACCCCGAACTCCCCGCGTACGGCGCCATGAAGCGGGCGGTCAACAGCCTCACCGAATCAGCCGCGGTCACCTACGGCCCGGAAGGCATCCGCGTCAACGCCATCGCCCCCGGCCACACGGCGACCGAGATGATCCGTACCTGGGAAGCGGATTCGCCCGGACTCGTCGAGCGGCTCACAACGCACACCCCGCTGCGCCGCGCAGCCGACCCCGACGAAATCGCCCAGGCCGCCGCCTGGCTGCTCAGCGACCGCTCCTCCTACGTGACCGGCACGGTCCTGCGAGTCGACGGCGGCGCGCGAGCCTGAGCCGACGATGCCGCCGCACCCTCGTCAGCCTCAGCGTGCTCAGTCACACGACCTCGTCGGTTTGGTGGTCAAGGCGGGTTCCCAGATGGGGAATCGGCTGGTGGCGAAGACATCGAGCGTGGTGAGGAAGACCGCGAAGTCCGCCGGGAAGCCCCGTCCGAAGCGCCCACCGATCCGCCTCGAGGAGATCAAGACTGGTCGAGTCGTCAACCGCCTGCGGGAGCTGCATGAGTTGGGCGGGCATCCGGCGTACGAGCGGTTCCCGGCCTCGCAGGAGCTCTTCCTCGTGCTGGAGCACGCGCAGACGTGGGCCGGGAACCCGAAGCAGCCGAAGGACAGCCTGGTCAACGTGGTTGGCGAGGCCGCGGTGTTGCGCGCGCAGTTGAGGCAGTACCTGCGCGATCAGACCGACGCCGGACAGCTGAAGGCGATCGAGGACGGCCGGGGCGTCGGCGTGCCCTGGGACCACTTCACTGAGCAGGTGCTTTTGATCCCTGGCCATGAGGTGCGTATGGCCCACCTGAAGGCGGGGGTATCCACGGAGCATTCAGATGATCACCGTCGTCCAGTACGTCGTTCGCCGACGCGTTGCCTTCGGCGTCTATGGCCTGGGAGATCCGCTGCATGTGGAGGAGTTAGCTGCCGATTTCGAGGTGTCCACTGCATGTGGGGGAGTTGGCGGCCGATTTTGAGGTGTCCACTGCCCACCTCGTCGAACCTCTCTGGCCTTTTCCCCCTCTACTCAGCTAGACATTCTTCGACCCCACAGTGACCAGTGGGTTCTCGGGGATTCGACCGCTCAGGGGGGAAACACACCCATGACCACGTATCGCCACACACCGAGACGTCCCAGGCGTCTCAGACTCGCCGGTGCCGCGGTGACCGCGCTCGTCCTCGCGGCGACGGGGACCGCGACACAGGCGATGGCCGCGCAGGACACGGCGCGGAAGCCACAGTTGGCCAAGACACCGCCGCCGCCCGTGCCGACGCTCACCTGGTCCGACTGCCAGGGCGGCTTCGAGTGCGCCAACGCCGATGTTCCGCTGGACTACCGGGAGCCGCAGGGCCGCACGATCACGCTCGCGGTGGTCCGCAAGAAGGCGGCTGACCCGGCGAAGCGCAAGGGCACGCTCTTCATGCAGCCCGGCGGGCCCGGCAACTCCGGGGTGGACTTCGTCCGCAACAACTACGAGGACCTGCCGACCGCGCTGCGCGACTCGTTCGACGTCTTCGGCTACGACGTCCGCGGTGTCGGCCGCAGTGCGGCGCTCACCTGCTTCGACGACGCCCGCTACACCAAGGCCGTCACCGACGCGAAGGGTGTTCCCGGCCCCGACGCCTTCGGCGCGGCGGTGCGCGAGGCAGCCGAGTTCAACCAGGCCTGCCTCGACAACTCGGGCCAGCTGCTGCCGTACGTCGGCACCGAGTACGTCGCCCGTGACATCGACCTGCTCCGGCAGGCGCTCGGCGAGGAGCAACTGACCTACTACGGGCGGTCGTTCGGCTCGTACATCGGCACCGTCTACGCGGCGATGTTCCCGAAGCGGGTGCGGGCGCTGTCGCTCGACGGGGCGTACGACCCGTACAAGTACGCCAACCGTCCCTACGACTACGACCGGGCCCAGTACCTGGCGCTGGACGGCACGATGAGCCGCTTCCTCGACTGGTGCGCCGCCGACCAGGTCACCTGCGGCTTCGGCGACGGCGACCCGCACGGGGCGTTCGAGAAGCTGAAGAGCGACCTCGACGCGAACCCGGTGCCGACCGCGAACGGCGGGCAGGCCAACGGCTACACCCTCGTCTACCGGCTGATGTTCAACATCAACGAGGGCAAGGTCATCTGGCCCTCCCTCGGCGCGGCGCTGAAGAAGGCGCAGCTGCGGGACAACACCTCGTTCCTGTTGCGGCCGCCGTCCCCGGCTTCCTACGACTTCCTCGGCCCGAACGTGGTCGTCGAGTGCGTCGACAAGGACTACCCGAAGAGCCTGCGCAAGCTGCAGCGGAACGTGACGGCCAACGCGAAGGATGCGCCGCTGCTGGGCCCGGCCATGGCGTACGGTCCGCCGACGTACGACCACCAGCACGCCACCGCGTGCGTGCAGTGGCCCGCCGAGAAGGTCAGCCGCTACGACGGCTCCTTCCGGGCGAGGGGTTCGGCGCCGATCCTGGTCATCGGCACCACCGGTGACCCGGATACCCCGTACCAGGACGCGGTCGCCCTCAGCCGGCAGCTGGACAACGCCTCGCTGCTGACCTTCCAGGCCGAGGGGCACACCGCCTTCGGCCGCAGCGCCTGCGCGACGGACGCGGTCGTCGGCTACCTGGTCGATCTGAAGGTGCCGGCGTCCGGCACGACCTGCGCCGACGAGACCCAGCCGCCGTCCACCACACCGAAGACGGCCCCGCCCGGCACGACCCTGGGCGAACTCCGCAACGGCGTCAACGAGCGCGTGGAGCGCATCGGCGACGTGAGCTGACCGTTTCCGTGAACTGACCGGTTCGGTGAGCTGATCGGTTCCGTGCCTGATCGGCCAGCACGAGCCCCGGGTCGCCCGCCCCCACACGGCGAGCGCCCCGGGGTTTCGCACGTCCTCAGCACGTTGGGTGGCACGTCGCACGACACGGCGAACCGCTCCGGGATCGGTGGAGGCTCCGGACTGTCCCGAGTTGGGTGGAGTCGAGTTGCTTGGTTTCACGCTACCGGTGGGGTGCGGAGTTCGTACTCCACGTGCGGAGTTCGTACTCCACCGGGCTGAGCATGCCCAGCGCGGAGTGTCTGCGCTGTCGGTTGTGGAAGATTTCCAGGTACTCGACTCCATTAGAACCGGGACATACCACCTCCATCAGAGCCGGAGCGGTTCACGTGCGCGGGCTCCGACGACCATGGGGCCGTACCCGACTGCGTCGCCGATCAGTGTCCGTCCACTTCACTCGTCCACTGCCGCGATAAATCGATACCGCTGATCGTGCTGGGTTGGTCGGTGGCCCAGGATGCGTTCGCGGTCGGCCAGAACCTGCTGCTCCAAGGCCAGGGCCTCCTCGTACCGGCCCAGCCCTCGGTAATCTTCGGCTATGGCTGCGCGGGACCAGAGGGTGTCGAGATGGTCAGCCCTCAAGACCCGTTCCCGGTCGGCCAGAACTTGTTGGTCGAGAGCCAGAGCTTGCTGATATCTGCCCAGCCCTCGGTAATCTCCGGCGAGGTGGCGATGTGACCAGAGGGTGTCGGGGTGGTCGGGGCCCAGAACCCGTTCCCGGTCGGCCAAAACCTGCTCGTCGATGTTGAGGGCGTCATTGGCGCGTCCCGCCTGCCGATAGGTGCGGGCGAGGTTTGCGCGGGCGGTGATCGTGTCGGGGTGGTGGGGACCGAGAATTCGCTCGGCCTTGTCGGCTGTGTGTTGCCAGTAGGCGATTCCGGCGTTGTGTAGTCCTGCGTCGTACAGGCTTCTGCCCGCCTTCCACAGGACATGGTGTAGGTGGGGCTGCCAAAGCGTGTCCCCGGCGTGGGTGGTCAGAACCGCGGTGTTGCTTCGTAGAGCCTCGGTGAGGCTGCTGGCGGCATGGGCAACGTCGGGCCAGATTTCAAGCAACGCATCGGCGGCGGTGCGGGCGACGGCCGCCGGGTCGAGAGTGGTCTGCCTGGCTTCCCGGGCGGCGCGGGCAGTCAGTGCCTGCGTGCGCAAGGCGCGGGCGCCGTCCTGGCGGGTGTGCGTGAGGAGCCCGTAGCGGTGTAGTAGTCGAACGGCCTTGTCGGCCTGGTGTGTGGTGACCACCTCTGGGCGCTGGTGGCTGCGGTTGGTGGTGAGGTAGTCGGTGACCGCGGCGGTGGCCCACAGCGCGTCGGGATGGCCGGCGGGGTCGAGGAAAGCGGCCAGGGCCACGCTGAGGCCCGTCGGACGTGTGTCCGGCGGGCCTCTGTCCGTTCTGGGTGAGATGTCGGGCTCTCCGAGAACTCACCGAGAACGCGGCGCCCTGAGTGTGACCGGCGGTGTGACCGAGCATGATCAGGCAGCCTGTCCAGCGCAGCGGCCCTGTCCTGAGGCGAATCCGTCAGACGGCCACGCCGAGTAGGACGTCAGTAAGGCGCTCTGCTGCGTTCGGGCGGCCCAGGGCGCGGGCCTGCTGTGCCATGTGCTGGCTCTGCTCGGCGGAGGCGAGGATCGGGCCGACCGCCGCGCGGAGACGTTCCGCGGTCACCGCGTCCTTCAGCAAGGCGACCCCGGCCCCCGCCTCTTGAAGGTGGAGCGCGTTGTGCTCCTGCTCGTTGCCCGCCGAAGTCGCGAGCGGTATGAGGACGGACGGCTTGCCGAGGGCGGTAAGTTCGGCGATCGTGCCCGCGCCGCTGCGCGAGATGACGACGTCGGAGAGGGCCAGGACGTCAGGGAGTTCCGGGCCGACGAAGTCGGTGACCAGGTAGCGGTGTCGGACGTCGTCCGGGAGCTCGGCGGCGTACCTGCGGGATTCCTCGATGGAGGTGGCGCCGCACTGGTGGATGACGTTGGCCTGGGTGAGTAGCCACGGGAGAACCGCGCGGACCACGGTGTTGATCTGGACCGAGCCCTGGGCGCCGCCCGTGATGTACACCGTCGGAAGTGTCCGGTCGAAGCCGGCGAGGCCGAGCGCGCTGATCGCCTGGTCCGGCTGGCCGGTCAGGACCTCGGGGCGTACGGGGTTGCCAGTGACGACCGCCGAGTCGCGCACCGAGTCCGGCAGTAGCGGCAGCGTCGACTCGGAGGACACAGCGATGCGGGTGGCGGCGCGGGCCAAGGCGCGGTTGGCCAGGCCCAGGCGGACCGTCTGTTCGTGGATGACCAACGGGCGCCGACAGAACTTGGCTGCCAAGCCGACCGGGACAGCCACGTAACCCCCGGTCGACAGCACCACATCCGGCCGAAAGTCGGAGACGATCGTACGAGCCTGCGCGGCGCCCAGCGGGACGCGCCCCATATCCTTGATGTTGGCCGGAGAGACCAACTTGAGCGGATTGCTGGAGCGGCGGATCTTGCCGGTCGCGACCGTCTTGAACGGGATGCCCTCGCGCTCGGCGACGCGAGCCTCCAGACCGGTCGCCGTGCCGACCCACAGCACGTCCAGGCCGATGCCCAGGCGGGCGAGCCGTGCGCTGGTCGTACGGATCGCGGTGAGCGCGGGGTAGGTGTGGCCGCCGGTCCCGCCGCCCGTGACGATCAGCCGGAAGGGTCGGCCGAGGGCGGCGAGGCGGCGGTCGAGGTCAGCGCTGGTCACGTTGTGGGGGTTCCGTTCCGGTGGGCGCCGGGGCGCTGCCCGAGCCGGGAGACATTCAGACTTGCCGGACGATATCAGGCAGGCGGACCTTCGTGAGGAGCCGTCCAACACCCCAGGGAGTAGCGCCGAATTGACGGAGGTACGTGTTCAAGGTGCGCTGCTGAGCGGGGGTGAGGACGAATTCCCGTACGCCTTCTACGGCGCGCCGGAAGCGGCGAAGATCGCGTACGTCCTCCCGTCGGCGCACGGCTCCCAGGAAGAGGGCGAGGTTGAAACCCGCAGTCTGGCGCAGGGCCTCCGGTGGGTCGACGCGGAAGATCTCGGAGAGCATCAGGCGGTGGTACTCGGCACCCTCGGGCACCAGCGCTTCGATCAGGCTGCCGCCGCCCACGCCGACGCGCGCCTTGCGCAGGGCGGCCAGGCAGGCGCGAGCGGCCAAGTCCGTGGTGTCCGCCAGAGCCTCACCCCGTCGATGTGTCCGCTGATCTCGGCGCGGTCGACGTCGTTGAGGGTGCGAAGGAGGTCGGCGAACGCGGGCTCGCCCTCACCGTCGATGTAGAAGTCGACCTTCCCAGCCAGGCGCTGGTGCTGCCCGGCCGTGCCCACGACCTGACCGCGGCCCGCACGCACCGGATCATCCGGATCTGCGAACGCCGGGGCGTCCCCGTCCTCGCCGACCGCGCTTACATGGGCGCCGGCTCGTGGGTGACGAACCCCTCAGACGCCCACCGGGCCGCGAGCTCACACCGACTCAGCAAACCGTCAACCGCGCGCTGTCCGCGGCACGGGCACCGGTCGAGCGTGGCGTCGCACGACTGAAGTCGTGGCGGATCTTCCGCAGGTCCCGATGCAGCCCCAATCGAATGACGTCAATCGCCGCCGCCGACCTCACCCTGGAGCGGCAACGCTGAAAGAGCTCAGTCCCTGTGGGCTGAGGAAGCACGCTCCAAAGTTGACGGAATCGAATCGCTGATCAACGGGGTCGAAGGTTGGAATCGGATCCGTGGTCGCTGCGGCCCGTGTCGGCGGAGCCGCTCTGGCGAGAGGCGAGGGTGTATCGATCCGGAACGAGACTCCGTCGCTCACCCTTTTCGGTCCGAGGCTCCGACGTGGACGTTCACCGTCACCAGCGGTGCCATGTTGCGTACGCCCCCGCCCGGCCGCGAACCCGGAGAACGGACTGAGGAAACCAGGTCGATTCGGGCGCCGTGAGGAAGGTCAGGGGAAGCACCGTCTGTAATCGTCCGGCATGATCCGCGCATGAGCTGACACGATCAGACAGGGGCGTAAGTGCAGGTGGTATTCGGTTCGTTACGCGACCGCCGGAGAACCCGCTCCGTCACTGGCCACGCAGCGTGTTGATCCCCGCCCGTTGATGAATCTCATTAGCCGACCACTCACCGCAAATCCACCCCCAACTGGCGCGACACCTGAACCTGGAAGCAAATACTTCTGCCGGGACAAAACGTTCTTCAACGTTTGGGCCGCTCGTCCAGGCACGTGTCCCGATGTGTGTCGTGGGGGATGTCCGCCCAGGGATTGACGGGCACCGGACTGGTACATCGGCCGTGGCTGTCGAGTAGCCAGCCCATCCGTTTGCTCATGCGCAGGACGATGGCGCGTTCGGTCAGTGTCAAGGTGGGAAAACGCTCTGCGAGTCTGGTCTCCAGACGCTGGCTCTCTCCCAGGTAGCGCAGCCAGACGATGACGAGCAGATTGTCCGTTCCGGTGATGGCGGCACACATCCTGATTTCCGGCAGGGCCAGCAGCGCCTGGGCGATCCCGTCGAGTTCGTGGGCGGGAACGCGGGCCCAGAAGTGGGCGATGACCGGCCAGCTGCTGATGATGTCGGACGCTTCGCAGCGGAAGGACACCAGGCCCTCTCGGACCATGCGTTCCAGGCGCCGGCGGGTGGTGGACACACTCGTCGAGGTGAGGGCGGCAAGTTCGGCGGTTGTGCGGCGGCCGTCGGAGGACAGGGGAAGCAGAAGGTCCCGGAACGCTTCGTGGGATGCCCCACTGCCTGGAGACGTCTTCCGGTTATGGCGGGTCAGGTGGGCGCGCTGGTCGGGGGAGAGGGCCTGGAGCCGCCAGTTGTTGCCTTCGCTGTAGAAGCGGGTTGCAGTGCGGGTACGGGTGCCGCGTACCCCGGGCAGCAGGCTGAGGTAGTCAAGGACGAACCGCGACAGCGCCTGCAGGTCGGTGAACAGGGCGACGAGGAACAAGTCGCGGCCGCTGGCGGCCTGGGAGACCGAGACGATCTGCGGCACGCCGGCGAGTACGTCCACCACCTGCTTGCGGGCGGTGGGCTCACAGTCGACTTCGATGAAGGCGAAACAGCGCCGTTCGGTCCACAGTGACAGGTTCGGATAGGCGGTGACCCAGACAACGCCTTGTTCCGTCAAGCGCTCCCAGCGCCGCGCCACGGTGGCCGAATGGAGGCCGAGTACCTTTCCGACTTCGGTCCAGGTGGCCCGCGGTGCTATCTGCATCACGTTGATCAGCGACAGGTCAGCTTCGTCGAGACTGAACGAATCTTGCATTGGATCGCATCCTGTGAACGTTCTTGGGCATTTCGGCGCTGCTGTCGCGTGTCTGTCCACCCTAGGGACATCCGCCGTTCGGCACCATGCCCAGCCCTGGAGGTACCCGCAGTCATGGCGACCTGTGAGGATGCGACCGCCTTGCGCGATGACCTGGTCCGGTTGCGTCGCAGCTTGCACACCGATCCCGAGGTGGGGCTGATCCTGCCGCGTACTCAGGAGAAGGTGCTGGCGGCGCTGGACGGCCTGCCACTGGAGATCTCCACCGGCCGCCGGCTGTCCTCTGTCACCGCGGTGCTGCGCGGAGGGAGGCCGGGGCCGACTGTGCTGCTGCGGGCGGACATGGATGCCCTCCCGGTGACGGAGCGCACCGGTGTGGACTTCGCCTCCGGGACGCAGGGCGTCATGCACGCCTGTGGTCACGACCTGCACACCACGATGCTGATCGGTGCCGCCCAACTGCTCTGCGCCCGGCGGCAGTATCTCGCCGGAGACGTGGTGCTGATGTTCCAGCCCGGCGAGGAGGGGTGCGACGGAGCCGGTGTGATGCTGGCCGAAGGCGTTCTCGACGCGGCGGGATCCCGGCCGGTCGCGGCTTATGCCCTGCACGTCTTCACCACCGGCTTCCCCACCGGCGTGTTCATGGCCCGCAGTGGTGCGACCATGGCAGCCACCAACGACGTGGACGTCACGGTCATCGGGGCCGGCGGTCATGCCTCGGCGCCGCACCGGGCCAAGGATCCGGTGCCCGCGGCATGCGAGATGGTCACCGCACTGCAGACGATGGTGTCCCGCACCTGTGACCCGTTCGATCCGGTCGTCCTCACCGTCGGCTCATTCCACGCCGGTACCCGCCGCAACGTGATCCCCGAAACCGTCCGTTTCGAGGGCACCGTGCGCACCTTCTCCGCACAGGCACAGCGCCGGATGAAAGACGCCGTGGTGACCGTCGTACGACAGATCGCCGCCGCCCACGGCCTTCGCGCCGAGGTCGAGTTCACCCCGCGCTACCCCGTGACCGTCAACGACGAGCACGAGACCGCCTTCGTCCGGTCCACCGTCCACGAGACGTTCGGCGAACACCGGTTCCAGCCGCTCAGCCACCCCCTCACGGGCGCCGAGGACTTCTCCCGCATCCTGGGCGAGGTGCCCGGCAGCCTGATCATGCTGGGCGCCGCCCCGGCGGGCGCGGATCCCGCGACGGTCGCGAACAACCACTCCCCATGTGCCGAGTTCGACGAAAGCGTGCTGTGCGACGGCGCTGCCCTCTACGCCGATCTCGCCATCCGCCGACTGGCCGCACAGCCTGCCGGAGCAATCGCTTCGGCCTCCTGACCCTGTCCCTCACCCCGGAGGTTCCCCTTGCCATCCACACCCTCGACCCGTCCTGTGCCTGAATCGTCCCCCGAAGAGGCGGCGCAGCCCGGCACCGCGCCGGGCCACAGACGCTCCAGCAGAGATCAGCGGCGCGCACTGATCGGCACCGGCATCGGCAATGCGCTGGAGTGGTACGACTGGCACGTCTACGGCATCTTCGCGCCGTTCTTCGCCAAGCAGTTCTTCAACCCGGACAACGAGCTGTCGGCGGTGCTGTCCACGCTGGCCATCTTCGCCGTGGGCTTCGGAATGCGGCCGATCGGCGCCTTCGTCTTCGGCCGGCTCGCGGACCGCAAGGGCCGGCGCCTGGCCATGGTGATCTCGATCGGTCTCGGCTCTGCGGGCAGTCTGGCGATCGGCCTGGCCCCCACCTACGCGAGCATCGGCGCCGCCGCGTCGCTGGTGCTGCTCCTGGCCAGACTCACCCAGGGCCTGGCCCACGGCGGCGAACTGCCCTCCTCCCAGACCTACCTCGCCGAGACCGCCCCACCCGAGCGCCGCGGCCGGTGGACCAGCGCCATCTACGTCTCCGGGGCGTGCGGCATGGTGATCGCCACCGTGCTGGGCGTCGGCCTCGCGGCTCTGTACGGCACCGAGGGCCTGGAGGCATGGGGCTGGCGGGTGCCGTTCATCCTCGGCGGCCTGTTCGGCATCTACGCTCTGTTCCTGCGGCGCAGACTCACGGAGACGCACGCCTTCGAGGAGGAGCACACCTCCCACAGCACAGCCCCGCAGCGCCCGTCCGTGCTGCGCGGCATCTGGCAGAACCGTGCTGCTGCCGGGCGGGTGATCGGCCTGACCGCCGGCTTCACGGTGACCTACCAGGCCTGGACCGTCGCTGCTCCCACCTACGCCATCAGCGTGACGAAGCTGGACTCGACAGCCGTGCTGCTCGCCGAGGTCGTCGCACTCCTGATCTTCATCGCGGTCCTGCCGCTGTGCGGATCGCTGTCCGACCGCATCGGACGCCGCCCCAACGTGCTGATCTTCGGACTGGGCATGGCGGTCCTCGCCTACCCCCTGCTGCTTCTAGCCCGATCGGGCGGAGTCTGGCAGCTCGGTCTGGCCATGACCATCGCCCTGCTCTTCATCGCGATGATCGCGTCCGTCGCCCCCGCGGTCTTCGCCGAACTGTTCCCCACTCACGTGCGCACCACCGGCACCGGCGTGCCCTACGCGATCGCCGTGGCACTCTTCGGCGGAACCACCCCCCACCTGCAGACCTGGCTCGCCAGCCACAACGCACAGGGCTACTTCACCGCCTACAACATCGCTCTTCTGCTCGTGAGCGCCCTGGTCATCCTCACCAGCCCCGAGACACGCGCCAAGCCACTGGAATAGACAGCAGCCAAGCCGGGCCGGGCTGCGCGCTCATCCGCTCCAGCGCAGCGGCCCGCCCCCGCTCACCTGAGCCGGCCTCGTTCCGCCTTCACCCCACCACCACCCGAACAGATCAGTGTTGACTTCCTCCTCCTCGTGAACGAGGGGGATTCCTACGGCTCGCGCCGTGGGGTTTTCTGCTTCACCGCCGACTGCCCGCCCGGAGAACTCCGTTGAGGTCTTACACCGGCTCCACAGACAGACGCCGCCAGCCCGGCGGCCAGAAGGTTCTTCGCTGCGTTCACGTCCCGGTCATGGGCCGTACCACAGCTGTCGCACGTCCAGGTACGGACGCCCAGCGGCATGTTCTCCTGCAAGGTGCCGCAGGCGGAGCACAGCTTGGAGGAGGGGAAGAACCGGTCTACGGCGATCACTTCCCGCCCGTACCAGGCGGCCTCGTACTCCAGCAGGGAGCGGAACTCGCTCCAGCTCGCGTCCGAGATGGCCCGGGCGAGCGGGTGGTTTTTGAACATGTTGCGCACGGTCAGGTCCTCGATCACGAGCGTTTGGTTTTCACGCACGAGACGAGTGGTCAGCTTGTGCAGGTGGTCACGGCGCCGGTCGGCGATCCGCGCGTGGACCCTGGAAACCTTGCGCCGCGCCTTGGCCCGGTTGGTTCCCTCACCCCTGGCCTTGCGGGACAGTTCCCGCTGGGCCCTGGCCAGACGGGCGCGGTCACGGCGCTCATGCCGGGGGTTGGTGATCTTCTCCCCGGTGGAGAGGGTCAGCAGGTGGTCCAGGCCGACATCGACCCCGACCACCGCATCGGTGGTGGGAAGCGGTCTGACACTGGGGTCGTTGCACAGCAGGGACACGAACCAGCGTCCGGCCGCGTCCTGGGACACGGTCACCGTGGACGGCTTGGCGCCTTCGGGCAGCGGCCTCGACCACACGATGTCCAGGGGATCCGCCATCTTCGCCAGGGTCAGCCGACCATCCCGGAAGCGGAACCCGCTGGTGGTGTACTCCGCGGACTTCCGCGACGTTTTGCGCGACTTGAAGCGCGGGTACTTGGCCCGCTTGGCGAAGAAGTGGGTGAACGCGCTCTGCAGGTGCCGCAGCGTCTGCTGCAACGGCACCGACGACACGTCGTTGAGGAACGCAAGCTCCTCGGTCTTCGTCCACGCTGTCAGCATGGCCGAGGTCTGGTTGTAGTTGACCCGCTCCTGGCGCGCCCACGCCTCGGTACGGGCGGCCAGAGCGAGGTTGTAGACCTTGCGCACGCATCCGAACGTGCGCGACAGCTCCGCTGCCTGCGCATCAGTCGGATAGAAGCGGTACTTGAACGCCCGCTTCACATGGTCCACAGCCACGCTCGCAAACTAGCCAGACCGTAATGTAGAGATCAAACCTGCGGGTCAGAACACTGCAATCCGCCCTCACGGCGAATCCCAGCACCTAGCCCTGCTCCGCAGGAACCCGTTTCCTCCCCCACCTGAGGGCGGGAGTATCCACGGAGGAATCAGATGACCCGACCCCAGAGTTGGCCGCTCCTGGAGCACCGCGACGGCATCGTCCTGGGCAGCTGGGCAATGTACGGGCTCGGCGAAATCGCCGAAACCATCGACGATCGCGACGATCCGGCCGAGCGGGCGCGGTTCACCGGGTGGGGTGGAGAGCTTCGTCCGAGCGCTCCACAGCCACGCTCGACAGCGGAATCAGCCCTCCACCACTACCGAGGAGGCCCGCCACGGCCCTGGCGCTGGTCACCGAGTCACCTTCCAGGAACGACCCAAGATCACCGAGCAGGTCCCGCGTTGCCGGTCTGGGAACCCAGCGCGGCGCGAGCGCCGACGAACACGCGGCGGCCGTCCGGCCAGCTGACCCACCTGGGCATTCCGTCACCCCACGCACGAGCCGCGTTTCGTCGGCTGGCCCATGCGTCCCAAGGATCGTTCCGCACACGGCTGCTGACTGTGAGTGAAATATGATTCTTCATGGCGTATGGGTGAGGGGCGTGCGTACGGATGAACCCGGGGATCGGTACGATGCCGCAGCTCACAGCAGTTCAACGCCGCACGTACCACGGGGGATCGTCGTGTTCGGAATCGTCAGGCCCTGCCGTCACCGGCTCGGAGAGAGTCTCAAAACCCAGTGGATGGCGCATTTGTGCGGGCTGTGCCTCGCGCTGCGCAAGGACCACGGACAGTTCGCGAGGGTCGTCACGAACTACGACGGCTTGCTGATATCCGTTCTGACGGAGGCTCAGGCCGAGAAGGACGGCGGCGGGCGGCGCACGGCGGGACCGTGTCCGCTGCGCGGAATGCGTAGCGCGTCCGTCGCACACGGTGAGGGGGCGCGGCTCGCGGCCGCCGTCTCGCTGGTGCTCGCCTCCGCCAAGGTGCGCGACCATGTCGCCGACAAGGACGGGCTGCTGGCCCGCAAACCAGTGGCGCTCGCCGCGCGCCGGGTCGCCGCGAGCTGGGGCCGGGCCGGGGAGCGGACCGGCTCGGACGTCGGCTTCGACACCGCCCTGCTCGTCGACGCCGTGGACCGGCAGGTCGGCATCGAGGCACTCGCCGGGCTCGGAACGCCCCTTCTCACGGTCACCGAACCGACCGAGACCGCGACGGCCGCCGCCTTCGCCCACACCGCGGTCCTCGCCGGACGGCCGGGCAACGCGGAACCGCTCGCCGAGGCCGGGCGCCTCTTCGGGCGGCTCGCGCATCTCCTGGACGCCGTGGAGGACAAGGAGGCTGACGCCGCGTCGGGTGCCTGGAACCCGCTCACCGCGACCGGGACGCCGCTCACGGAGGCCCGGCGGCTCGCCGACGACGCCGTGCACGGGATACGGCTCGCGCTGCGGGAGGCCGACTTCACGGACCCGAAGCTCGCGCACCGGCTGCTCGTGCACGAGCTGCGCACCTCCGTGGACCGGGCCTTCGGCACCGCCGCCTGCGCGCACGGACCCGCGCCGACGGGAGCGATGCCGGGCGGACCGTACGCCCCGCCCGGCGGACCGTGGGCCCCGCTGCCCCCGGAGCCGCCCCGCCGCGACCGGCGCGGGCTGCTCGCCGGGTGCGCGGTGTGGATGGGGCTCGCCTGTACCTGCCAGATGTGCTGCGGAGGGTTCGACGACCCGTGGAGCCGGGAACGCCGGGAAGGACTATGTACCAACGCCGACTGCAGCGGCTGCGGTGACTGCTGCAAATGCTGTGAGTGCTGCGGGAATTGTTGCGGCGACGACGGCTGCGGCTGCGACGGGTGCGACTGCGGCTGCAGTTGCTGAGCCGCTCCCGGTCAGTCCTTGAGTTCCGGCAGCGACACCGACCTGCCACCGGGCCAGGCGCTCGACGTCGGATGCGGCGAAGGAGCCGACGCCGTCTGGCTGGCCCAGCACGGCTGGCAGGTCACCGCGGTCGACATCTCCGAGATCGTCCTGCACCGTGCCGCCACCGTTGCCACCGCTACCACCAGCGTCAACGGCCGCGTGGCGTGGGCACGGGCCGACCTCACCACCACGCCGCCCCCAGCAGACGCCTTCGACCTGGTGTCCATCCACTACTTCCCACTCCACCGCCAGCCCGGCCACACGGCGCTGCACGGCGGCCTTCTCAGCGCTGTCGGCCCAGGCGGCACGGTGCTCTTCGCCACCCACGCCCGCGCAGACTTCACACGGCGCGAGGACTTCGACGCCGCCGACTACTACCAGCCCGACGACATCGCCCAACTCCTCGACCTCACCGCCTGGAACGTATTGACCAACGAGACCCGCCCTCGTGCCACCCCGACCCCCGCCGGCGCGCACCACACCCAAGACGCCGTCCTGCGAGCAGTACGCCTGCCGTAAGCCCGCCGGACTCCGCCCTCGCCCCGCCGAGGTGTTTCAATGTGTCCTTCCCTCGTAGGAGACTTGGCCGTAGAGACAGATCGGCATCGATACGGCATTGTCCACGGCCAGGCAGGGAGCAGGGGAGGCCGGGGGCCTGGCCGAGGGCCGGTGCGGCACGGCACCGGCCCTTTCGCATGTCGCCGACTACAGGGCGGTCATCTGCCACTCCTGGTTGGTCCCGCCGGTGTTGGGCCACTGGATGACCTTCGCGCCGTCCGCGGTGGAGGCGTCCTTGACGTCGGCGCACCATCCGTTGCCGACGTTGACGAGCCGGTAGTAGCCGCTGGTTGCGGGGACCAGTTTCCACCACTGGTTGCTGCTGTCGGTGTCAGTCCACTGGTCGAGGCCCGCCCCCTGGGCGGAACCGTTGGGGCTGTCCAGGACCTTGCCGCTGCGGACGTTGGACAGCCGGTAGGAGCCGTCGGTGTTCGGCACCAGCTTCCACTGCTGGTTGGTACCACCGGACCACGGCCACTGGACGACGGCCGCGCCGTCGGCGCCGGAGGCGTCGCTGACCTCCAGCACCTTGCCGCTTTTGCGGTTCACCAGCCGGTAGCTCCCCAGGTCCGCGGCGAAGGGCCGATCGTAGACCTCGAGGCTGCGGAGGGAGGCCCATGTACCGGAGGGCAGTCCGGTCACCGTCACCCGCACGTACCGTGCCTGTGCGCTGAACACGGCCACCTGCACCTGGCTCGTGCTGGTGGTGCCGGTGCGGTCGGCCAGTGTGGTCCAGTTCGTGTTGTCGGTGGAACCCTCGATCCGGTAACGGTAGTTTGTGGCGGCGGCCTCCCAGGCGATCCGCGTACCAGTGATCGACTTGGCCGCCCCGAGGTCCACCTTCAGCCAGTGCCCGGTGTTGCCGTTGGCCGCGCACCAGCGGGTCGCGGTGGAGCCGTCCACCGCTTTCGCCGCGGTGTTGCCCTGGGAGGTCTGCTCGCTGCTTGCCGTGGCGGCCCTGCCCGCGGCGATGTCGGTGGGGTACACCGTCCGGTCCAGCGTGACGCCGACGATGCTGTCCTCGGGGATGCGGGTGCGGTTGATGCCGGTGACGGTCACCTTGCCGTCGCCGTCCACGCTGTACGGCAGGTCGGCGCCTGACGCCACGTCGAAGACCCGGGTGACCTGCGCGTCCCCGATTTGGGGAGTGATGAAGGACGTACCGCTGTAGCCGGGCAGCATGTGGACGTAGAAGGTGTTGTTCTTGCACGTGAAGCCGTACTGGCCGTCCACCGGTTGCCACGGTCCGCTGCTCGTGCCGTAGACGGCCTGGCCGCAGGTGGTCAGGAAGGAACCGATCCTGCGCACCAGGGCCTGCTGGTCGGCGGGTATCGCACCCGTACGGTCAGGGCCGACGTTGACCAGGCAGGTCATGTTGCGCACCCAGGAGTTGACCAGGATGTTCATGACCGTGCCGAAGCTCATCACGGGGGCGCCGGCCTTGTAGCCCCAGGCGCCGCAGATGGTGAAGTTCTTCTCGGCCACGTGCCCGGTGCGCATGGCGCCGGTCGGGATGGAGGGGCCTTCCTCGCTGTTGTAGTCACCCATCCAGCCGGTGCGCAGGTTGACCGTGACCTCGGGCTGGTGTTTGCGCACCATGCCCATCAGGCCGAGAGGGCGGCCGGTGGCGGAGTCGGTCTCGCTGTAGGTGGCGTCCACCGGCCAGTCGTTGGCGCTGTCGCGGAACTTGCCGGGCTCCCAGAAGAAGGCGGCGTCCGCGTCCGTGCCGCGCTGACCCAGCCAGCCGCCGTCCCAGTAGATGTCGTCGATCTTGCCGTACTGGGTCATCAGTTCCTTGACCTGCTGGTACACCTCGTTCTTCATGATCCGCGCGTTCTCCTTGTGCGCGGGATCAGTGGTGTATCCCCACTTGTTGGGCAGGCAGTTGGTGCCGGTGACGTCGTAGTAGCCGGGGTAGCGCCAGCTCATCGGGGAGTAGTAGAGGCCCACTCTGAGCCCGGCGTTGCGTACGGCGGTGACGTATTCGTCGATCAAGTCCCGCCGCATCGGGGCTTGTCCGGCGTGGAAGGCGTTCGGGTGGGTGGACGGCCACAGGGCGAAGCCGTCGTGATGCCGTGTCGTCAGGACGGTGTACTTCGCGCCCATGTCCTTGGCCAGCTGGGCCCAGTAGGCCGGATCGTAGGCGCTCGCCGTGAACTGCTCGCCGGTCGCGTCGGTGAAGTACTTCTTGTAATTCTCCGGGGTGACGGCGGCGTTCTCCATGTACCACTCGCCCTTGGCCGGGCCGGAGTAGACACCCCAGTGGATGAACATGCCCAGCTTCGCGTCCTGCAGCCACCGGGTCTTCTCGTCCGGCTGCTGCTCCAGACCCAGGTCCACCTTGGGTATGCGGAGCGGAGGGAGCGGCAGCGGCTGGCTGGAGGCGGCATGAGCGGGTGCCGACAGCGTGGGGGTCACTGCGGCGGCGACCGTCATGGCCGCCATGCCGACGAGCACTGATCGTCGGGTGATCGGTTCTGGCATGCGGATTCTCCCTTAATTGTCCGCAGGACAGCACAGACACTGCGGCTCAGCGTCCGGGCCGAACAGGAATGAGTCGCGTGGGGAACGGCGACGCGCACCGGAGCCATACGGAGGCGCGCATCTCGTACCAGCAGCATGGGATGTATTGCGGGCTCCCCTGTATGGGACGTGCCCCGGCGGCCCGCTCGATGGCGGGGTCGCCGGGGCACGCGGTCAGGAGAAAGTCCAGGTCTCGCTGTTGGCGCTCGCGCTGCCGCCGAGTTCCTGGTCCACCGCCGCTCCCTGGGCGGTCGAGCCCGCGATGCCGATGTGCAGGCCGCTGCCGATGCCCACCAGCATGTAGTTGCTGCCGGTGTAGCTGCCGGTCAGGTCGAGGGCCCACTGCTGGTTCGTCCCGCCGTTGCAGGTCCACTGGTGCAACTGAACGCCGGCGGTGGTCGACTTGCTCGGGACGTCCAGGCACAGCCCGCTCTTGACGCTCTTGAGCGTGTAGATGTTGTCCGCCACCCGCGTGAGGGTCCACTGCTGGTTCGTACTGCCGTTGGACGGCCACTGGATGATCTTGGCGCCGGTCGCGGTGGACCCGCTCGACACGTCCATCAGCATGGAGCTGCTGACGTTCTTCAGGGTGTGGACCCCCTCCGAGGGGATCCCGCTGCCGGCCGTCCACGTGCCCGCGTCCACGTCGAGGGACCAGGTCGGGTACTGACCGAGGTTCACCGTCGTGCCCCGGATGGTCAGCGGCAGCCAGATCAGCTTCGAGGCGCCCAGGTTGGAGGTGTCCCAGCGGTCGCCCGCGTAGATGTACGTGGTGCCGGCGGTGCCCTGGACCGTGATGACGTTCGCCGTCTGGCTGCCGTAGGTGCGGGTGCCGGGGGCGGCGAAGTTCCGGAACGCCGACCACGTGCCGTTCAGTGACGTGGCGGTGGCGTAGACGTTGTCGTTCAGGCTCCAGCCCGTCAGGTGGGAGCCGAAGACGTAGTACATCCCACCGATCTTCACCATGGCGGGCGACTCGACGCTGCCACTGCCGCTGCTGCCCAGCACCGCCACCGCGCTGTCCACGGAGAGGTAGTCGGCGGACAGCTTGTAGATGCGCAGGCCGTTGTTGCGGTCCTCGCTCAGCAGATAGCCGGTGCCGTCGGTGTCCTGGAACAGGCCGATGTCCCGGCTGAGGTTGCCCATCGGCCGGAAGCTGCCCCGGTAGGTGTACGGGCCGCACGGCGTGCTGCTCGTGGCCACACCGACCCTGGCCTCGGCGTAGTTGGTGCTGTCGATGTGCATGTACATCACGTACGTGCTGGTCGACTCGTTGTAGATGACCTTCGGCCGCTCCACGATGCGGCTGGGGCCCAGGTCACCGCCGGCCTGCCGGCTCAGGGCCTGACGCTGGAAGGTCCAGTTCGCCAGGTCGGTCGAGGAGTAGCAGGTGATGTCCTCGAACGACGTGTTCCCCGACGTCTTGCCGGTCTTGTCCTCGCCGAAGCCGAACCAGGTGCTGCCCACCTTGATGATGCCCAGGCCGTGCAACTGCAGGGTGTTGCCGTTCTGGTCGGTCCGGTCGGCACCCGTCGTGAACGTCACCGAGGCCGCTTGTGCCTGCGTGGCGGGTACAAGCAGGGCGGCGAGGCCGCCGAGCACCGTCAGGAGCGTGACGAGGGTCGTCCGCCATCGGGCGCGCGGTGGCGGTGTACGGTGCGATGTGGTGTCGGGCATGGTGTCACCTCTCCGTTGAGGTCCGGGATAGTGCGGGGGGTGCGGGTCGAGCGGTGGGATCCTGGGGCCGCTCAGGGGGCGAGCGGGATGGTGATGGTGTTCCAGGACATCGGAGGCAGCAGGGCGCTCAGCCGTCCGCCGTCCGTGACGGTGCCGGTCACCGGCTTCGGCGTCACGCGGTCCTGGTGCTGGAGCGTGTTGGCCGCGTGGCGGTCGGGGTCGGCCAGGGCGGTATGCGTCACCTGCCCGGCCACCGGGCTGAACGCCCGCAGGTCGGCGGTGAGTTCGAGCGGCCTCGTGGTGTCCCGGTTGACGGCGAAGACGGTGAGCGTCCCGTCCTCCTGCTGGACGGCGGTCGCGTGCAGCAGGGGCACCTCGCCGTAACGGGCGGTGTCGTGGACGGGGCTGTCCAGGGCGAGCCGGAGCACCTGGCCGCGGCCGTGGCGGGCCGCGTCGGCGAAGGGGTGGAAGATGGTCTGCCGCCAGGCCGGGCCGCCGGGCTCGGTCATGATGGGGGCGATGACGTTCACCAGCTGGGCGAGGCAGGCTGCGGTGACGCGGTCGCAGTGGCGCAGCAGGGTGATCAGCAGGCTGCCGACCACGACGGCGTCGGTGACGGTGTAGACGTCCTCGAGCTGGCGCGGGGCCACGCTCCAGTCCGGGGTGTCGGTGTTGTTGACCGGCCGGCTCTGGTACCAGACGTTCCACTCGTCGAAGGAGAGGTTGATCCGCTTGCCGGAGTGGCGCTTGGCCCCGACGTGGTCGGCGGTGGCGACCACCCCGTCGATGAAGGCCTCCATGTCGGCGGCCGAGGCGAGGAAGCTGTCGACGTCGCCGTCGCTCTCCTCGTAGTAGGCGTGGCAGGAGATGAAGTCGACGAGGTCGTACGTGTGCTCCAGGACCGTCGCCTCCCAGGCGCCGAAGGTCGGCATGGAGCGGTTGGAGCTTCCGCAGGCGACCAGTTCCAGGCCGGGGTCGACGTCGCGCATGGCCTTGGCGGTGACGGCGGCGAGGCGGCCGTATTCGTCGGCGCTCTTGTGACCGAGCTGCCAGGGGCCGTCCATCTCGTTGCCCAGGCACCACAGCCGGATGCCGTGCGGCTTGTCCACGCCGTGCGAGCGGCGCAGCTCGGAGAAGGCCGTGCCGGCGGGGTGGTTGGTGTACTCCAGGAGGTCGAGTGCCTCCTGCAGGCCGCGGGTGCCGAGGTTGACGGCCTGCATGGGCTCGACGGCGGCCTTGGCCGCGAAGCGCATGAACTCGTTCAGCCCGAACCGGTTCGTCTCGACGGTCCTCCAGGCGCCGTCGAGACGGCGGGGCCGCTGCTCCACCGGGCCGACTCCGTCTTCCCAGCGGTAGCCGGAGACGAAGTTGCCCCCGGGGTAGCGGACCATGGTGACGCCCAGTTCCCGGATCAGGGCCAGGACGTCGGTGCGCAGTCCGTCCTCGTCGGCGCTCGGGTGGTCCGGTTCGAAGACGCCGGTGTAGACGCAGCGGCCGAGGTGCTCGACGAAGGATCCGAACAGCCGCGGATTCACCTCAGCAATGGTGAAGTTGGGGTCCAGATGTATGGCTCCTGCGAGCGGCGGGTGGCTGGCGGGGTCGGGCATGGGTCACTCCGGGGTGGATCGGTGCGAAGAGTGGAGTTCTGTACGGTTGCCGGGGTGCTCTGCGGTCAGCCCTTGATGCCGGTGTGTGCGACGCCTTCGACCAGGTATCGCTGCAGGAAGAGGAAGACGAGCACCAGCGGCAGGATGGACACGGTGGCGGCGAGGAACAGTTCGTGGATGTTGACGGTCTGCGCGGTGGTGAAGGTCGACAGGGCCACCTGGACCGTCCAGCTGGACTGGTCCTGGCCGATGACCAGCGGCCACAGGAAGGCGTTCCAGTTGGTGATGAAGGTGATCACCGCGATCGCCGAGAAGAAGCCACGGGAGTTGGGGACGACGATCCGCCAGTACGTGCCCCAGCTGCCGAGACCGTCGATCCGGGCGGCCTCCTCCAGTTCCTTGGGGAAGCCGAGGAAGTACTGCCGGAAGAGGAAGGCGGTGAAGCCGCTGAACAGGCCGGGCACGATCAGACCTTGCAGGGAGGAGACCCAGCCCAGTGACGACACGAGGACGAAGCTGGGCACGAAGGTGACCGCGCTGGGGATCATGAGGGTGGCCAGCACCGCATAGAAGATCTTGTTGGCGTGCCGGTACGGGACGCGGGCGAGCGCATAGCCCGCCAGGGAGCAGACCAGCAGCTGTCCGGCGGTGCCGAGCACCCCGACGACGAGGGAGTTCCACATGCTGCGCGCCATGGGAACCGCGGGGTCGTTGAACAGCTCGGAGATGTTCTCCCAGTGCAACACGGTCGGGAAGAGCTTCCAGTTCGCCCCGGTGATGTCGGCGTCGGTGGCCAGGCTGTTGCGGATCAGCAGGTAGAAGGGGACCAGGAACAGCAGCGCTGCGACGACGGCGACGGTGTAGACGGCGACGCTGCCGGCCCGTCCGCTCCCCGCGCGTGGACGGCCGCGGCCATGGGTGGTGGAGGAGGTGGCCATCAGCTGTCCGCCTTTCCGAAGCCGAAGATCCTGCCCTGCAGCAGCGTCACCATCGTGATGAGTGCCGACAGCACCAGCGCCCCGGCGCTGCCGTGGCCGAAGTCCTGACCCTGCCCGAGGGCCGTGTAGTAGAGGTAGACCAACGGCGGCCGTGCGTAGGGGGTGTTGGGCAGCAGGTTGTAGAACTCGTCGAACGCCTGGTAGGCCGCGATCAGCATGAGGAGCACCACGGCGACCGAGGTGGTGCGCAGCTGCGGCAGGGTGATGTGCCGGAAGGTCTGCCAGCCTGGCCGGGCGCCGTCCGTCCAGGCCGCTTCGTACAGTTCCTTGGGGATCTGCTGGAGGGCGGCCAGGAAGAGGATCATGTAGAAGCCCAGCTGGAGCCAGAGTCGTAGGGTGACCAGCACCAGCCAGTACCAGGGCGGGGAGACGGTGCCGATCCAGGCGACGGGTTCGATCCCGAACCAGCCCAGGACGGTGTTGGCGAGACCGAAGCGCACCCCGTTGAAGATCGACAGCTTCCACACCATCGAGGCCACGACGTAGGAGCACGCGGTGGGTATGAAGAACACCGAACGGAAGAAGGCACGGGCGACGCGGATGCGGTGGACGAGCAGCGCGAGCGCCAGAGCCAGGACGTAGGTGAGAGGGACGACGATCAGCGCGAAGAGCGTGAAGGTCCACAGGCTGTCGGTGAACGGCCCTTCGGTGAGGATGTCCGCGTAGTTGTCCAGGCCGACGAACTTCGTCGGGGTGACCGTGTTCTGGGCCTGGAAGAGGCTCAGGTAGAAGCTCCAGCCGACCGGCACGTAGACGAACAGCAGGAGACCGGCCAGGAAGGGGCCCGCGAAGAGCCAGAAGGTGCGGGTGCTGCCTCGCGTCCCGTGCCTGTCACGTCTCGCCTTCGCCGCGGGGCCGGGTGGCGCGGTGGCGCCCTGACGGGCGCCACCGGTGGTGATGGTCGTCATGCCTGTCAGGGCCCCTCAGGCGATCTTCTTGAGTTCGGCCTCGACCCGAGTGCGGGCCTTGGCCACCTCGGACTCGGGGTTCTTTCCGCTGACCACGGCGTTGTTCACCATGTCCTGGGAAATCGTCATCATGGCCTGGGTCCAGTACGGGTCGTCGTAGTGCCCCTTGGTCTCGAAGAGCTTCACCGCCTCGGCGGCGGTACCGCTCTGCAGCTTGGTGGCCTTCGCCGCCAGGCTCTTGCGCGGGGGGATGTGGAAGCCGTAGGAGGTGCACCAGTCCTCCTGGAGCTTCGTCTGCTCGATCCACAGCCACTTCACGAACGCCTTGGCCGCGTCGACGTCCTTGGCCTTGGCGCTTACGTAGGTGGACCAGCCGCCGTTGTAGACCACCGGGCGGCCGGCGCTGCCGATGCCGGGCAGGGGGACGATGCCGAAGTCGTCACCCAGTGCCTTCTGGATGCCGGGCATCGCCCACAAGCCGCACCACTGCATCGCCGTCAGGCCCTGGATGAACGCCGACGGGTCGAACCAGTCGGTGGGCGCGCCGAGCAGCAGCGTCTTGCTCGTGTACAGCTCGCGCATCTTCTTCAGGCCCTCGACCGTCGCCGGGGTGTCGAAGGCGACCTTGTGGTCGGCGGTCAGCAGTTCACTGCCGGTGGCCCAGACCAGGGGACTGGCCAGGATGTCGCTGCCGCCCTTCAGGCCGAGGTACAGGCCCTTGACCCCGCCCTTGTCGAGCTTGCGGGAGACGTCTATCAGCTCGTCGAAGGTGGTCGGGGGCTGGACGCCCGCCTTCTCCA
This sequence comes from Streptomyces sp. NPDC048825, assembly GCF_043198355.1. Taxonomy (NCBI): domain Bacteria; kingdom Bacillati; phylum Actinomycetota; class Actinomycetes; order Kitasatosporales; family Streptomycetaceae; genus Streptomyces; species Streptomyces sp. NPDC048825. The sequence goes on along the minus strand of NZ_JBICUR010000026.1, from coordinate 74,506 downwards.
GCAGGCTCTTGCGGTAGTACAGGAACTGCGGGTCGTCGATCATGCGGATGCCGTAGACCTTGCCGTCGACCGAGTTGGCGGCCAGATCCTTCTCCGTGAAGTCGGACTTCACGTCCGCGATGATGTCGTCCAGCGGCACGATCTGCCCGGACTTGGCCATCTGGACGTCGGGGTGGAACTCGAAGACGTCGGGCCCGTTGCTGGAGACCAGGCCGCTGGAGAGCTTGGAGGCGTAGTCACCGGGGATCCACTGCACCGACACGTCGGCCTTGCTGTACGCCTTCGCATACCGCAGCGCCGCCTGCTGGGTGCCCGCCTCGCCGTACTGGTGGTACCACTGGCTGATCGCCGCCTTACCGCCGGTGGAGCCGCCGTCGCGACCGGTGTTCCCGCCACACGCGGCGAGGAATCCCGCCGCCGCCACGGTGCCGGAGGCGCGCAGGAAGGATCTGCGGCCGAACAATCTGCTGGGGTTCTGCTCAGGGGACATGGGCACCTCTGCTCTGAAGAACGGGTGTGGGACCGGGCCTTGGGGACGGGGCCGCGACGGCGGGTGATGACGCTGTGGACGGCCGCGGAGTGCGGCCGGTGAGAGCGCGACGCGAAGCCCGCGGGGTAGGGGGCGCGCAATCGGAGGGGGAAGTTCCTGCCGCTGACGGGGTTGCAGCGAGCTGAGCGAGACGCAGGTTATGCGCGCTACACCCCTTCGTCAACAAGTCAGAAAAAGTCTGTGCACGGCAGTTCCAACGGCGTACCACCCGTGGTTACGATCAGGCGCCCCAGCCCCATCGAGCACAGGACAGCGTCGTTGAAGCGGACGTACCAGGACATACGCCGGACCAACCGTTTCGCGGTGATGCGGCATCTCATCGCCTCGGCGCCCGTCGTCAGGCGCGACATCGCCGCAGCCACGGGCCTGTCGGTGGCCACCGCCTCCGACATCGTCAGCGAGTTGCACGAGCTGGGGCTTCTGGCCGAGATCGGACAGCAGGCCTCGGGGGGCGGACGCCCGCGGAATCTTCTCGCGCCCGCCCTCGAGGGCCCCCGGCTCATCGGCGTCGACATCGCCGAGACCTACGTCCACGTCGAGATCTTCGACCCCGCTCTGCGGGTCCTGGCCAGAGCCGAGTACGAACTGCACCCGCACACCAACCCGCCGGACTACGTCGTGGACCGAATCGTCCGCGGCATCGACGACGCGATCGCGCAGGCCCAGGTGGAGCGCGGCAGGATTCTCGGGATCGGCGTCAGCATTCCCGGCCAGGTACGGCCGGACGGCACGGCCTCCGTCTTCGCCCCGAACTGGAACTGGAACGACGTACCGCTGCAGGCCCTGCTCACCGATCGGGTCCCTGATGTGCCGGTCCTCCTCGACAACCCGCTGCGTGCGAGCACGGTCGCCGAACTGTGGTTCGGTGCCGCCCGCGGCCACGACAACGTCGCCGTCCTCACCCTGGGAACCGGTGTCGGCGCGGGCCTGGCCGTGCAGGGGACGCTCTACCGCGGGGCCACGAACACGGCCGGCGAATGGGGCCACACCAACCTCGTCATCGACGGCCGTAAGTGCCGCCGCGGATGCGTCGGATGCGTGGAGACCTACGTGGGCGCACCCGGCATCATGCAGCACCTCGCGGAGACCGACCCGGACAGCCCGCTCCTGCACCCCGACGACCAGACGGCGACCATCCACGCCCTGGCCACCGCCCACGCGGCCGGCGACCCCGTCGCACAGCAGGTGATCGCCACGACCGGCCGCTACCTCGGCATCGCCATCGCCGACCTGATCAACCTGTGCAACCCGCAGATCATCGTGCTCACCGGCTGGGTCGCCGACAGTCTGGGAAGCGCCGTCCTGCCGCACGTGCGCGCCACCGCCGCCCGCTACGCACTCGCCGAACCCTGGGAAGGCACCGAGATCAGTCTCTGCCCCATCGACCGCAACCCGGTCAGCCTCGGCGCGGCGACCCTCGTCCTGGAAGGATTCCTGTCCTGACACTCCTGCTGTGAGCGGCTCCAGCTTGAGGACACGGAACTCCCGGGCATGCCCAACTGCGCCTGCAATCAAGAACGTTGGACCTTGTTTGTTTGTGCCCAAATCGAAATGCATGCAACGGAGAGGTGTACGAGTCATGGCAGATTCAGCGAGCCAGGCCATACCTGAACAGCCGTCGGCCGGCGCCCCGGGACGGCTCTCGCGGCGTGGACTCCTCACGGGCGCCGCCGTCACCATGGGGGCCGCGGCGCTGGGTGCCGGCGCCGCCGGGACGGCCGCGGCGGCCGACGCCTCGGTCACCGCGACGGCCCCCGACGGCAGCAACACCATCACGATGTCGCTGACTTCGGGCGCGCTCAGCTGGTCGGCGAAGCGAAGAGGCGTGACGGTGGTCGACACTTCGGCTCTCGGCCTCGAGCTGAGCAACGGGACGGTGCTCGGCGCCGCGGGCACGGTGATCACCAACTACCAGCACTGGACCATCGACAACACCTGGACTCCGGTGTACGGCCGCAACGCGACCGTCCGCGACCGGTACCAGGAGATGCGCTGGAACCTCCAGGACACCGCCTCGCTGATCAACTTCAGCATCCAGATCCGCGCCTACCCGACTGGCGTCGCCTTCCGGTACGTGCTGCTCGGCAAGGGCACCGCCACCATCGCCGACGAGCTGACCACGTTCGTCTTCCCCGACAGCACCCTGGTCTACAGCGCGCGTGACGAGGACCCCTACAACCCGGTCGCGCCCGGCTCGATCCCCTCCACGGGCACCTCGACCACGGACATCGGCCCGCTGACCGACCTGCCGCTGACCGCCACCTATGCCGACGGCAGCCTGATCGCCTGCATCTGCGAATCCTCCCGTCTCAACTTCCCGCGGCTGATGCTCAGCTCCGTGTCCGGGCAGCCGGGCACCCTCGCCGCCTACCTGATGGAGCACACCGGCCGCGGTTCGGACAGGGTCCAGACGACCTCGACGGTCACCACGCCGTTCGCCACGCCCTGGCGGGCGGTAGTGACCGGCTCCACCCACGCCGAACTGGTCGACAACGCCGAGCTGGTGCTCAACCTGGCCCCCGCGAGCGCGTTGGCCGACACCTCGTGGATCAAGCCCGGCAAGGCCTTCCGTGTACAGCTGACCACCGCCGCCGGGATGGCGGGCGTCGACTTCGCCGTGGCTCGTGGCCTGCAATTCATCGAGTACGACGGCGGCTGGTACGGCGACGTCAGAGGCACCGACGCGACGAAGCCGATAGCGGAGATCGACCTGCCCTCGGTGATCTCCTACGCCACGAGCAAGGGCATCGGCGTCATCCTCTACGTCGACCGCGTAGCGGCCGCCAACCCCGACAGCCTGTTCAGCCTCTACAAGAGCTGGGGCGTCAAAGGCGTCAAGCTCGGATTCATCAACGACGGCACCCAGGCGATGACGAACCAGATCACGAACTGGGTCAGGACGGCAGCCAAGTACAACCTGCTGATGGACATGCACGACAACGTGCGGCCGTTCGGCTACGAGCGGACGTACCCGAACTGGGTCAACATGGAGGGCGTGCGCGGCAACGAGCGCTTCCCGACCGCGAGCCACAACGTGACCCTGCCGTTCGCCCGCAACATCGGCGGGCCGATGGACTACACCATCTGCTACGGCCAGTCGCGGGACCGGACCACCAACGTCCACCAGATGGCCATGGCGGCGGTCTTCTACCAGCCGCTGAACTTCCTGTACTGGTACGACTCGCCGTCCAGGTACGCCAACACGTCCAACTGGCCGGGGCTGCCATGGTTCGACGCCATCCCCACCACCTGGGACCAGAGCCGCACCCTCGCCGGATCGATCGGCCAGCACGTCGCCGTCGCCCGCCGCCACGGCGACACCTGGTACGTCGGGGCGATGACCAACGAGACGTCCCGGACCCTGTCGCTCCCGCTGACGTTCCTGGGCAGCGGAACATACACGGCGACCGTCTACGCCGACGGCACTCCGGGCACCAGCCCCTACCAGACGCCGGTCGTGGTCAGCACCCGGACGGTCACCTCGGCCACGACGCTGGACGTGGCGATGGCTCCCGCAGGCGGCCAGGCGATCATCCTCAAGCCGAGCTGACGCGACGAACGCGGGTTCAGTCGGTGTCCTGTCCGACGGGACGAAGATCGACAGCCCGCGTTTCCTGCGCCGGGCGGAGAAGAAGCTCAAGCGCCTTCAGCGGGAACTGTCCCGCAAGGCCAAGGGGTCGAAGAACCGGGCCAAGGCCCGCCTCCAGATCGCGCGCCAGTACGCCAAGGTGGCCAGCCGGCGCCGGGACTGGCACCACAAGGCGGTCAAGCACGGCCGCACCTTCGCCAAGGTGGACCGGGCCTTCCCATCCTCACAGGTCTGTTTGGCCTGCGGGTTTAGGGACGGACCCAAGCCCCTGCACATCCGCGAGTGGACGTGCGGCGAGTGCGCCACCGTGCATGACCGCGACCACAACGCAGCACGCAACGTCCTGTTCGAAGGACGCCGAATCGTCGCCGCCGGACGGGCGGAGACGCTAAACGCCTCGTGGAGCGCCGGTAAGACCAGGGCGAAAGTCCCGGCACAGCGCGGTGAAGCAGGAAGCCCCCGGAAGGGTCAGCCGACCCAGGCCCGGAATCCCTGGCCTTTCGGCCAGGGAGCACGTCAACGAGACCTGTACGAGACGTCGCTGCGGCTGCCACAGCGACCTGACAAGTCGGGGGCGGTTCTTCGTCTCGGTCCATGGGGACTGAACGCGGACTGGTTCGCGGCCCCTCAGTCGATACAGAACTCGTTGCCCTCGATGTCCTGCATCGGGATGCACGAATCATTGCCGTCATACAGCGTTCGCACGTGTACCGCGCCGAGCGGGACAAGTCGTACGCATTCGGCCTCAAGTGCGGCGAGGCGCTCTTCACCCACGAGTCCGGTGCCGACCCGCACGTCAAGATGCAGCCGGTTCTTGGCGGCCTTCCCTTCGGGGACGCGCTGGAAGTACAGTCGCGGGCCCACACCTGAGGGATCACTGCAGGCGAACCATGAATCCCGCTGCTCAGGTGGCTGCGAGTGCTTGAAATCGTCCCAAGTGGCAAACCCCTCTGGTGGCGGCGGTACGACGTACCCCAACACCTCGCACCAGAAACGAGCGAGGCGCTCAGGTTCTGCGCAGTCGAAGGTGACTTGGAACTTCTTGATCGATGTCATCGGTCCACCATATTGGGGCCTGCTTGTTCACCGAGATCCCGGGTTTCATCGCCGTGCGGGTCGAGGTCTCGCGTGACATGAGTAGGGCCAACGGACCAGATCGCCTGAGACGACGAGCGAATCGGACCAGGTCACTTGAGACAGGGGCCAAATCGCATGAGACGGGACAACAGGCTGCCCCGCCAGGCCGCCCGGGGCGTCACTGTCCGATGTCGTCGAACTATGAGCGTGTGCCAATCAACCTTGATTGAGGTGAGTTCCTGCCACTGAAGATTCACCGGCGGCGGAACAGGTACCTAGCCCGTGGGAGGCGGTCGCGCACGCGCGCAGTCCCGAAGACCAGCGCGGCGATGGCGATCACCGCCCCGCCCCCGATGGGCACCAACGAGTCGGTGACCATGCTCCTGCGCTGGTCGGCCACGCTCGCCTCGCCCACGTCCTGCCCGTTGAGCAGCAGGCGGCAGTCGACTGTCTCGGACGGAGTGCAGTACGGCTCGAACGTCACGACGGCGTGTACCCCGAAGGCAACCAGGCCCGTGCCGACTCCCAAGACGAGCAGCCACAGCAGGAAGGCCGCTACCGTCAGCATCCTGCCGCCGAGGGCCAATACCACGCCCACTATCACGCTGACGCAGATGATCGCCGCGTAGCCCAGGGTGACCCACACCCACAACCCGGTTGCGTATCCGACCGGCAGCAAGATCACCGAGAACGCCACGCACCAGTACAGCCCGCTGCGGAGGCTGTCCTGCACTTCTTCCATCGGCCCTGCCCCCCCGGGTCATCGCTGTCGTCTGCTGCGGGTGGTCCTGCCCGGCCCGCGCCATGCCATTCCAGAGCTCTCGCGGAGGACGCACCGCAGCGTAGGGTCCGGAACTGCACGAGTCGACTGGGAGGCACCCACCGGGACTTAAATACCCGCTCAGCCCTCCCAGCGACATAACTTCGCCAGAGGCTTCGCCGCTCAGAGTTCGGTGGCACCCGCTCAGAGTTCGATGGCACAGTACAGTCACGGTCCGTGCCCGCTCTCGCAGGCCTCGCTCACCACCTCCCGCCGTGTCCCTGACCTGCGCGCAATCAAGCCAGGAGGGCCGCTTTGCCGCCCCCCCCGCTCAACCCCGGCGCGGTACAGGTCGTTTCGCGCTACACAAGAAGGCCGGAGTGAACGTCCGTTGTTGGCAAGGCAGTTGTGACCTGACGGGAGGTCCGGGCGCGTGGTGGTGACCTTCAACGTGGCGGTGCTGCTCGCCATCATCGTCGTCGTGCGGCTGCGTCGTCGTACGGAAGCCCGGAGCCGGTTCGACGAGAAGACGACCGTGGTCATCGTCCTCACACTAGGCGTGCTGATCGCACCGACCGCGTTCGGACAGATGATTCTGGACGTCGTCACCCAGCTCGTGGAACGCCTGCCGCAGGCCGGCCAATGACCCCGCCCGGCCGCTGACGCGGGACCCAGCTACGCCGTCGAACCTGGGTCCACCTGGATCCTTGGGCCGGGATCTGTGTCATCGGCACCCGAGGCGTGATTCGGGAAAGCGTCCTCGTCCGAGTGCGGTTCCGCTATATCCCCCCAGCGCTGTACGCCTTGCTGTACGGTCGGAGCATGTCGAAGTCAGTGACAATCCGGGTCCCCGAAGAGCTCCACGCGCAGCTTCAGGAGCGCGCCGAGGTCGAGGGCACCACGGTCACCGCGCTCATCACCGAGGCCGCGCACAACGCGGTCCGAGACCCCCGCCTGGACAGCGCCGCCGACGTCTTCCGCGCGTTCGTCGCCGACAATGCGGCCGCATTCGACGCGGCCTTCCCCGACGACGCTCCCGCCCGGCTGGACGCCTCCGGACGAGCTGCCGCCTGACGATGGAGCTCCACATCGACATCCGCTGGCTGCTGGAACGCCAGGCGGAAGTGCTGCCCAAGCACCCCTCGGTTCAGGACTTCTCCAACCTCGTGGCCGCCGTCGCCCGTCACCGGGTCAACACCCCCCAGGTCGGCGTCGCCGTCGACAACGCCTGGCGCGCGGCAGCCCTGATGCACGCCATCATCCGGCTGCGCCCCCTCCCGGCCCGCAACGCCCTGTACGGCGCCGCGATCGTCACGGCGTACATGGACGCCGCAGGCGAGGCCGTCGACCCGCCGTACGGCGCACTGATCGACCTCGCCCGCGACATCGACACCAGCCGCGCCGACGGATACGACGCGGCCGACCGCATCCGCTCCTGGCGGATCTGACCGCCTGTCCGGACCCGCGACTGGAGGCCGTCGCCGGTGCGGCTGGGGTGCACGTCGCCGGAGTGTGTTCCGCTGCCGCGCACATCCACTGCTCGGAAGCCGGCTATCGGCTCGGGAGCGATCGCGGCAGCCCGAACGATGGGAGCACACTGGTCTCGAAGTGGGTCATGGCGCAGATCCGGTCGCCCGTGAGGGTGAGGACGATGAGGCCGGTCCCGTGGCGGACGCCGGTAGGGGCGCGCAGGTAGGCTCCGAACGCCGGTTGACCGTTGGCTCGGGTCGGCGCGAGGTCGAACCTTCGGCCCGCGCCGAAGATGCTGGCGCAGAAGCGGGCCACGACGTCTGGGCCCTGGTATTCGAAGGGCATCGGCGGCATCGACATGAATACGTCGTCGGTCAAAAGGGCCACCAGCGCGTCGATATCGGCGGACTCCCACGCGCGGACGAATTTCGCCACGAGCGCGTCCTCGGCGGGTGAGTCGCAGGCGGGAGCCGGTTCGCGCTCGGCGGTCGGCGGCCGCCGGCGCTGCAGGCCGGCGCGGGCACGTTTAAGGGCGCTTTTGACCGACTCGACGCTCGAGTCCAGCATGCCGGCCACCTCGTTCGCGTCGAATCCGAGGACGTCGCGCAAGATGAGGACGGCGAGCTGGCGAGGCGGCAGGACCTGCAGTGCGGTCACGAAGGCCAGAGAGACGGATTCGGTCTGCTCGTAGCGGGCCTCCGGGCCGAGCGGCACACCGATCGCACCCTCGAGGAGGGCGTCGGGGAACGGCTGCAGCCAGACGACCTCGCCGAGCCGGGTCGGCTCCGGCGGTTCAACCTTGGGCACATCCCACTCCTTGGCCGGGCGTCGGCTCGCCGAGCGGCGCGCGTTGAGGCACCGTGTGGTGGCGATCCGGTAGAGCCAGGTGCGGATCGAGGCGCGCCCCTGGAACCCTCCGATGCCCTGCCAGGCAGCCAGCAGCGTGTCCTGCAGGGCGTCCTCGGCGTCCTGGAAGGATCCGAGCATCCGGTAGCAGTGCACCTGCAGCTCCCGGCAGTACGGCCCGGTCAGCTCCCGGAACGCCTCACCGTCCCCTGCCCGCGCCCTTGAGATCAGGTCGGCTGGCACCACCCTCACCGCCATCTCACCTTCTTCCCACGCCGTGTCGCACTTCCATCCTGTATGGACACCGGCAGCGGGGCGAAGGGGGCGGCTGCCGGGTGCCCCCTTCCCCGACGTCGCGGTGTCTACATCATCGACGGCTCGGACGATCCGGTCGCCGGCTGATGGTGAAAAGGCAGACCCGCAGATGAGTCTCAGCCGTCGGTCGTCACTCATGAGGTGGGCAGGTGTGACCACCCACTGCACAGAAGGGAACCAGAGAGATGATGCTGAAGGACAAGGTTGCGGTGATCTACGGAGCCGGAGGCGCGATCGGCAGTGCTGTCGCACGCGCCTTTGCGCGCGAGGGGGCCGAGGTCTTTCTCACCGGGCGCCTCCAAGCACCGGTCGAGGTGGTTGCCAAGGACATCGTTTCCGCCGGCGGATCCGCCGAGGCGGCCGAGGTCGACGCGCTCGACGAGCAGGCCGTGGACAGGCATCTGCAGTCCGTGATCGACCAGACGGGCCGCGTCGATATCTCGTTCAACGCGGTCGGCATCCCGAATGCACAGATTGTGGGTGTCCCTCTGGCCGAGTTGGACGCCGGGCAGTTCTCCCTGCCGATCACGGCCTACGTCACGTCGTACTTCCTGACGGCGCGCCTGGCCGCACGGCACATGATCCCGAACAGATCGGGGGTGATCATGACCGTCACCGCGCTCCACTCGCGGACGGGCCTCCCATTGGTGGGAGGCTACGGTCCGGCGCAGGCTGCCAAGGAGGCACTCACTCGAGACCTGTCCGCCGAGCTCGCACCTCAGGGCATCCGCGTGGTCGGTCTGCGCCCACAGGGCATGCCGGAGACACGCACGATCAAGGAAGCCTTCGAGCCTCGCGCCAAGGCAACGGGCATGACCTGGGAACAGTGGCAGGAGTTGCTCGCCGGCAGGACCCACCCGCGACGGCTCATGACGCTCGCGGAGATGGCTGACGTTGCGGTCTTCATGGCGTCCGACAAGGCGAGCGGGATGACGGGAACCACCGTCAACCTGACCATGGGCAGCCTGGACGACTAGCGACCGACGCTTCGCCAAGAGCGAGCGCGCCTTTGCGCGTGCTCGCTCGACGCGGCGACCGTCCAGGTTCGCGACGGCAAGTGGAACCGGGCCCTGTCGTCGCCCATTGCCTTGAACGCGACGTCCGGACGGCGCAACAGGCTCGTTGCGGCCGTCCCTGCGACCGCCTACGTCGCGGGTGAACTCCTCCACCGCCCGGACCTTGTCCTCCACCGACACTTTGGCCGCGACCTGCGGACGCTTCAGGAAGTCGGTGGTCACCGCCGCAGCGACCTCCGGCTCCTGGGCCAACGAGTGGATCGCGGTGATCTTCTCCTGCGGCGTGACGGGCGTCTCGACCTGCTGCCCGACCCGCCGGTTCGCATCGTCCGTGGTCCACCGGGCCTTGCACTGAGGGCTCCCACGCCCGCCTCGTGCTACGCGCGTGGCGTCAGCCCAGCATGTCGCGCACTCGCTCGACGGCGTGGAGGCGTTCCTGGTGCGTGCCGGCCAGCGGCTTCACGCACAGGGTCGTCACTCCGGCGGCAGCAAAGGCATCGAGCTGTCCGGCGATCTGTTCCTTCGTCCCCACCAGGGATATGGCCTTCAACAGTCCCTCGGGAACGGCGGCTTCGGCCTCCTTCTTCTTTCCTGACAAGTACAGGTCCTGGATGTGCGCCGCCTCCCGTTCGTAGCCGTACCGACTGGCGAGCCGGGCGTAGAAGTTCTTGTTCCTCGCGCCCATCCCCCCGATGTAGAGGGCCAGTTGTGGCCGAGCTCGGTCCAGCAGGTGTTCCACGTCGTCGCCGACGGCCAGAGGCGCCGTCACCGTGATGTCGAGCGTGCCCAGTGCCGCATCGCGCCGGGCCAGCCCCGCGGTCAGGGCCGCTCCCCACACCTCGGCGGCCTTTCCGGGATGGAAGAACACGGGCAGCCAGCCCTCGGCGAGCTCGGCCGTCAGCTCGACGTTCTTCGGTCCGATCGCCGCCAGGGTGATGGGGATGCGGGAGCGGACCGGCTTGTTGAGGATTTTCAGGGGCTTGCCGAGCCCGGTGCCCCGCTCGGCGGGAAGCGGAAGCGGGTACTTCGGCCCCGGGTGCACCACCGGTTCGCCCCGCCACACCTGACGGCAGATCTCCACCACCTCGCGGGTGCGGCTGAGTGGCGCGTCGTACGGCACCCCGTGGAAGCCCTCGATCACCTGCGGTCCCGACGCTCCCAGGCCCAGCGTGAACCGGCCGCCGGAGAGATCGTCCAGACCGGCGGCGGTCATCGCCAGGAGCGACGGCGTACGGGTGAAGACCGGGAGGATCCCGGAGGCGATCTCCAGGCGTTCGGTACGAGCCGCGAGGTAGCCCAGTCGGCTGACGGCGTCGAACGAGTAGGCCTCCGGCACGAAGGCGATCTCGACGCCTGCCGCCTCGAAATCCCTTACGGCACGGACCGATTCGATGAAGTCGCCGCTGTAATCCATTGTCATACCGATACGCATGCGAAGGCCCCTCGTCTTCTGACCGACTGACATTTTATCGAACGATCGTTTAACACCGTACCGGCCTTCCTGCCCAGGCGGAACCGGGCGACCTCACAGCCCTTCACCCCGTGTTGTTTCAAGCGATCATGTGCAGAGACCTTGACCGAGTGACGTGGCTCACCCTACGTTCGCGCTGGCCTTAACGAACGATCGATGAGTGACGCATGGCGTCGCTTCAGGGTGGCAAGGGAGGCCGAAGTGCTCGAAATCGATGGACTCGTCGTCCGGTACGGCGCTCGCGCACCCGTTCTGCGGGGGGTGTCCTTGGACGTCGGCGGCAGCGGCGTCGTCGCGCTCCTCGGCAGTAACGGCGCCGGCAAGACGACGCTCATGCGCGCCGTCTCCGGCACGCTCGGCCTGTACGGCGGCGGGGTCACCGAAGGCTCCGTCCGGTTCCGCGGCGAACGGATCACCGGTGCGGACACGGCCCGCACCGTGCTGCACGGGCTCGTACAGGTACCGGAAGGACGGCACATCTTCGCCGGTCTGACGGTGGAGGAAAATCTGAACGCCGGTGCGCTCACCGTGCGGTCGTCGGCGGTGCGTGAGCGCACACGCCGTCGGATGTACGAACTCTTCCCACAGCTCGCCGAGCGGCGACGCGCCCGTGGCGGGACGCTGTCCGGCGGCGAGCAGCAAATGCTCGCCATCGCCCGGGCGTTGATGGCGCAGCCAAGACTCCTGCTTCTCGACGAGCCGTCCCTCGGCCTCGCGCCGCGGCTGGTGCATCTCGTGGGCGAGACCATCCGCGAGATCAGCCGGGAGGGGGTGCCCGTCCTGCTGGTGGAGCAGAACGCGGCGATGGCGCTTTCGGTCGCCGACTCGGCCTGTGTGCTCGACCTCGGCCGGGTCGTACTGAGCGGACCGACGGACGAACTGGCGCAGAGCGACGACGTGCGACGCCTCTACCTGGGCGCGGACGCGGACGCCGGCCAGAGCGCCGGCGGATCCGCACCGGGGCCCGGGCCCGGAACCGGAAACACGCCGACGCTGAGCAGGTGGTCCGGATGACGACGACTCAAACGCAAACGGCAGCGGAACTGCGCGTCGAGGACGTGAGCGTGGTGTTCAGCGGACTGCGCGCCCTTGACGGTGTGTCATTCACCGTGCGGCCCGGAACGATCCATGCCGTCATCGGTCCCAACGGTGCCGGGAAGACAACGCTGCTCAATGCCCTGTCGGGGATCTACCGTGTTGCCTCGGGCCGCATCATGGTGGACGGTCAGGAGGTGACGGGCCTGCGTCCGGACCGGGTGGCACGCAGGGGAGTCGCCCGTACCTTCCAGAACATCGTCGTGTCACCGGTCGAGTCCACACTCGACAACCTCATGGTCGGCCGGCATCGGCTGACCCGGTCCGGCATCGCCGCGACCGCCCTGGGACTGGGCCGCGGTGAACAGCGTGTCCACGAAGCGCGGGTGCGCGACATCGCGGAGTTCGCCGGCTTGTCCGGCGTTCTGGACCGCCCGGCGGCGAGCCTCGCCTACGGGGATCTCAAGCGCCTGGAGTTCGCGCGGGCTCTGTGCCTGGAGCCGCGGTTGCTCATCCTCGACGAACCGGTCGCCGGGATGAACACCGCGGAGAGCGCGGAACTCGCCCGGCTGGTCTCCGCGGCACGTGACGCGCTCGGTCTGACCGTGGTGTTCGTCGAGCACGACATGGGAGTGGTCATGTCGATCGCCGACCGCATCACCGTCCTCGACTTCGGCAAGGTCGTCACGGACGGCACGCCGGAACACGTAAGGCAGCATCCGGAAGTGATCAGCGCCTATCTGGGAGCGCCCATGGAATCCGGAAACGACCAGGTGGCGGAGAGGTTGTCGTGATGACCCGCGGAGTCGAAATCCTGCTGAGCGGTGTGTCTTTGGGATTGTTGTACGCCCTGATCGCACTGGGCTTCGTCATCGTCTTCAAGGCGACCCGCACGGTGAACTTCGCGCACGCCTCGTTTCTGCTCTTCGGTGTGTGGGTGGTGGCGCAGACCAGCCCGCACATCGGCTTCGCGGCCGCCGTGGTGCTCGGCCTGGTCGCGGCCGGGACGCTGGGACTGGCGGTGGAGCGACTGCTGCTGTCCCGGGTCGACGGCCGCAAGCATGACGCGCTGGCGATCCTCACCATCGGGGTCAACGTGGTGCTCACCGCGGAACTCAGCTGGCGCATCGGGGAGAGCGTGCTGCCACTCGGCGCTCCCTGGGACGGACACGTGGTCCACTTCGGCTCAGTGGTACTGCCCTTGTCCGTGATCATCACCATCCTCACCGTGCCGCTGCTGATCGCCGGTCTCGCCGCGGTCCTCCGCCACACCGGCTGGGGCCTGGCCATGCGCGCCTCGATCGAGGACCGCGAGGGCGCGGCGCTCGCCGGTGTCCGGCTGAAGCGGGTCTCGGCAGGTGCCTGGATCACGGCCGGCATCCTCGCCGTCGCGGCCGGCATCGGTCTCGCGTCGTTCCCCAGCCCTGGCGTGGCCGTGAGTACTGGGACCGCGGCCATCAAGGCGCTCCCCGCCGCGATCATCGGCGGCCTCGACTCGCTCGGCGGGGCGATCGTGGGCGGCCTGGTCATCGGCATCGCCGAGGTGACCGTCGCCGAGTACCAGGACGCCCTCTCCTTCCTCGGGCGAGGGCTGGGGGACGTCGTGGCCTACGTGATCATGATCTGCATTCTGCTGTGCCGGCCCTCGGGCCTGTTCGGCGCGAAGGAGGTCAGCCGTGCCTGAGACGTCCCGGCTCCCCACGGCAGGGCGCCTGCCGGCCCTGTGCGCGCTGACCGCCGCCCTGGTGGTCCTCCTGGCGCTGCCCCTGTATGTCTCCGCGTTCTGGCTGAACATGGGCCTGTTCGCGATGGCGGCGGCGGTCGGCGCGATCGGCCTCACCATCCTGCTCGGCGCGGCGGGACAGTTGTCCCTGGGACACGCCTTCTTCGTCGCCGTCGGCGCATACGGCTATGCCTTCCTGGCCGGAGAAAGCGGCGGCGGGGTGTCCGGTCTCGGCCTCCCCCCGCTTCTTGCCGCGGTCCTGGCAGTCCTGCTGGCGGGCGTCTGCGGCCTGCTGTTCAGCCCGGTCTCCAGCCGCCTGCGCGGCATCTACCTGGGCATCGCCTCCCTGGGCCTGGTGTTCCTCGGCCACCATCTGCTGCAGAACATGAAGCCGGTGACCGGCGGCTTCGAGGGCCGGACCGTCGTGCCGCTGTCGATCGGCGGGTTCTCCTTCTCCGACCAGGCGGACGTCACCGTCCTGGGCGTTCCGTTCGGTGCCGCCGAGAGCCAGTGGTATCTGTTCCTCGTCGTCACCGTCGGGGCGGCGCTGCTCGGCCGCAACGTCCTGCGCGGCCGGCCCGGCAGGGCGATGAGGCTCATGAAAGACAGCGAGATCGGCGCGAGCGCCATGGGCGTCGACATACGACGCACCAAGGCGGCCGTCTTCGTACTGTCGTCGATGTATGCCGGCGCTGCCGGTGTGCTCACGGCACTGGCCTTCCAGCGCACCGTCCCCGACTACTTCAGCCTCCACCTGTCGGTCAGCTATCTGGTGATGGTCATCCTGGGCGGCCTCGGATCCGTGGGTGGCGCGATCGCCGGTGCGGTCTTCGTCGTGACGCTGCCCCTGCTGTTCTCCCGCTACGCGGATTCCCTGCCGTTCGTCACCGGAGCCGGCGGGCAGGGACTGGACGCGTCGACAGCGGCCCAGTTCGTGTACGGCGCGGTCGTCATCGTTGCCGTGATCGTCCAGCCGGGCGGTCTGGCGGCGCTGGCCGGCGCCGTACGACCTCTACGAAGCCGCCGCCCGGCCCCGGCCGCCACTCCCTGAACCCCCGCCCCCCAGCCGTCCGACGCCTCAGACACTCCAGACCCGCCCCCCACCTTGCCGGACGTGTGCTGTCAACCACCTCATCCGCTTCTCAGCGAGGAGACACACCGATGCACAAATCGCGCACAGTCGGCCTGGCGGCCGCGGCCCTGGCGTTCACGCTGGCGGTTGCCGGCTGCTCCACCAAGGCCGAAACGGCCGGGACCGCCGCGCCCGGGGTCAGCGACTCCACCATCAAGCTCGGGGTCCTGATGGATCTGTCGGGCCCGTTCGCGGGCACCGGCAAGACGATCCTCGACGCGAGCAACGTCGCCGTGAAGGAGATCAACGCGGCAGGCGGTGTCTGCGACCGGAAGCTGGCACTGGTCACCCGCGACCACGGCTACGACCCGCAGAAGGCCGTCGCCGCGTACGACGAGATGGATCCGCAGGTCCTCGGCTATCTGAACATCCTCGGCTCACCGGTCGTCACGGCGCTGCGGGAGAAGATCGAGGCGAAGGACGAACTCGCCGGCCTGACCACGTTCGCGTCGACCCTGCTCGGGGACGAGCACCTGATCGTCCTGGGTGCCACGTACGACATCCAGACGATCAACGGCCTGGACTGGCTCGTGAGGAAGGGTGAACTGCGCAGCGGCGATTCCGTCGGGCATATCTACCTCCAGGGAGAGATCGGCGAGAACAGCCTGCGGGGCAGCAAGTTCGCTGCGGGGAAGCTGGGGTTGAAGATCGTCGGCCAGCAGATCGACCCCACTGCGACCGACCTCACCAGCCAGGTCAACGCGCTCAAGTCGGCGAAGGTCAAGGCGATTCTGGTCGACTCGACGCCCAAGCAGGCGGCTTCGGTGGCGGCAGTGGCGCAGGCGGCCGGCATGGAGGTGCCGATCATGGGCGGGGTGTCGACCTTCGCCACCAGCCTGCTCAGGACGTCTGCGGCGCCCGCGCTCACCGAGCACTACTCCAGGCTCTCCGGGCTGGGGGCACTCGGCGCGGACAACGCCGCCGCTCGCAAGCTGGCCGCTGCCTGGACGGACCAGTACGGTAAGGCGCCGGAGGCCAGCAGCGGAGTCGTCCACGCCTATGCCATGACCAAGCTGTACGCCGAGATACTCGGCAAGAGCTGCGAGGACCTCACCCGCCCGGGTGTGCTCAAGGCCCGCAGCTCTGTCACCGACTTCTCGCTACCCGGCCTGCTCCCGCCTCAGGACTTCTCCGATCCCGCTGAGCCCAGTTCGCGCGAGGCCCAGGTGCTGGGTGTGGACAAGGGTGTCTTCGCCGGAGTCAAAGCACGCGGTGACTTCTTCGCATCGGACCTGGCGAAGGAGTACAAGGTTCCGTCGGCCGGATGACACTGGGGACTGTGCCCGGCGGGCCGGCGGTGGCGGTGCGCCGGCCTTCGGCTCCGCATGGCAGGAGAGCCGGCTTTGTCGATCGTTCGTTCATTCTGGGAGGCTGGGGCCATGGAAACGACGAGCGGCAAAGCGGCGGGCAAGAGCGGCAAGGCAGCGGGCAAGAGCGGCAAGGCGGCGGACAACGGTCCCTCCAGCTCCCGGGGAAACGGCCGGGAGGCCATCATGGACGCGGCACGAGATGTCTTCGCGGAGCGCGGCTACTTCGGCGCCTCCATTCGTGACATCGCCAAGCGGGCCGACATGAGTCTGTCCGCCCTCTATTACTACTACTCCGGCAAGGCGGAGCTCTTCCACGCCCTGATCGAGGACTCGCTCGACGACTACTTCCGTCACTGCGAGAAGGAACTGGCCCAGGCCGGTGACGACCCCGCCGCGCGGCTGGCCGCCCTGGTCAGGGTGACGGTCGACTACCGGGTCCGGCGGCGGGTGGAAAGTCTGCTGACCCTTCAGGAACTCCGTTACCTGGAGCCCGAGTACCGCAACCCCATCATCGAAAGGCGGCACGCCGTATCGGGACTCTTCCAGAAGGCCATAGACGACGGCATGGCCGGCGGAGTCTTCCGGACCCCGCACCCGGACGACGCCCGCCGGGCGGTCATGGCCATGTGCAACGCCGTCGCCCAGTGGTACGACCCGTCCGGCGACCTCGGGACGACGGAGCTGTGCGACCGGTACGTGCGGCTGGCGTTCGCACTGGTCGGGCACGGCGAGGCGCCGGCCCGGTAGGTCGCCCGCACTTTCGTCGCGGTCATTGACAGTGGGTGAGACGGCGACCTAACTTAACGATCGTTCGACAAGTACCTTCTCTGTATCGGCTGCGGTCCCGGCCGCAACGGCCGGGCCCGCAGCCCGGCGTACGACGGCAGTCGCCGAGCCTTCGCGGCGCCGGGCGGCGGCAGATCCGACACCGACTCGACCGACTGGAGCGTCCATGCAGACCAGCGGAATATCCGCAGTGGTGACCGGCGGCGCGTCGGGGCTCGGCCTGGCGACGGCACGGCGCCTGCTCAAGGCCGGCGCCCGCGTCACCATCGCGGACCTGCCCTCCTCGGACGGCGACCGCGCCGTCCGCGACCTCGGCCCCGAGGCCGTCTTCGTCCCCGCCGACGTGACGAGCACCGAGGACATGACCGCCGTCCTCGACACCGCCGAGGGCACAGGAGCGCTGCGCGCGGTCGTCCACTGCGCGGGCCGCGGCGGTCCGCTCCGCGTGGTCAACAAGGACGGCACCGCCGGTGATCTCGACCATTTCCGCGCCGTGGTCGACGTCAACCTGATCGGCACCTTCAACGTGCTCCGGCTCGCCGCCGCCCGCATGGCCCGCAACGAACCACTCAACGGCGACCGCGGAGTGGTGGTTATGACAGCGTCGGTCGCGGCGTTCGAGGGGCAGATCGGACAGACCCCGTACGCGGCGTCGAAAGCCGGAGTGGCCGGCCTCACCGTGTGTGCGGCCCGGGATCTGGCGAGCAGGAGCATCCGGGTCGTCACCATCGCGCCCGGCTTGTTCGACACACCGATGCTCGGCAGGAGGCCGAAGGAGAAGCTCGACGCGCTCGCTGCCGCGGTGCCGCACCCGCCGCGCCTCGGCGCGGCGGACGAGTACGCACAACTCGCCCTGCACATCATCGACAACCCGATGCTCAACGGAGAGACCATCCGCCTCGACGGCGCGATCCGCCTGGCCCCACGCTGAAGGCCGGCGCTCAACCGCTACTCCCCAACCGCGACCACCGCTTGGCCACCGCAAAGGAGCTTCCGTGGCAGACGAAGTACTGGTCGAGTACGGCGACGACGGCATCGCCGTCATCACCATCAACCGGCCCGAATCCCGCAATGCGGTCACCCGAGCCGTCGCGCAGGCGATCGCATCCGCGCTGGACGAGCTGGACGAGCGTGACGACCTCGCGGTCGGCATCATCACCGGCGCCGGCGGCACCTTCTGCGCGGGCATGGACCTCAAGGCGTTCCTGCGGGGCGAGCGCCCCCACGTGCCGGGGCGCGGTTTCGCCGGCCTCACCGAGACCCCGCCGCGCAAGCCGCTGATCGCCGCCGTCGAGGGCTACGCCGTGGCGGGCGGATGCGAGATCGCCCTCGCGAGTGATCTGGTCGTCGCCGCCGAGGACGCCAAGTTCGGGCTGCCCGAGGTCAAGCGCGGTCTGGTGGCGGTGGCCGGGGGACTGCTGCGACTGCCAGGCCGGATCCCGTACCAGATCGCGATGGAACTCGCCCTCACCGGCGATGCCCTCACCGCGGACCGGGCCTACCACTACGGGCTGGTCAACCGGCTCACCCCGCCCGGCGGCGCGCTGAAGGAGGCGAGGCTGCTGGCCTCCGCCATCGCCGCCAACGGTCCGCTCGCCGTACGGGTCACCAAACGTATCCTCGTGGAGTCTCCCGGCTGGCCACGCGACGAGCTGTTCGACCGTCAGAAGCCGATCGTCGAGCTGGTGTTCAACTCGGATGACGCTCGGGAAGGCGCGTCGGCCTTCACCGAGAAGCGCGCTCCCGTCTGGCGAGGCCGGTGAGCCGCCGGTGAACGAAGAACAAGACCAGGAACGTGCGAACGGCGCCGTACCCGATGCGGCCCCGGGGCCGCTCACCGGGCTGCGGGTCGTCGAGCTCGGGGGCATCGGGCCGGGGCCGTTCTGTGCGATGCTCCTCGCCGACGCCGGTGCGGACGTGATCCGTGTCGAGCGCCCGTCGGACGTGGGCGGCAAGCCCGATCCCGTCCTGCACCGGGGCCGGCGCTCGGTCGCCATCGACCTCAAGCACCCGGAAGGCGTCGGCTCCGTCCTCGACCTGGTGGCGGATGCCGATGTCCTCCTGGAGGGCTTCCGGCCGGGGGTGGCCGAACGGCTCGGCGTGGGCCCCGGCCCGTGCCTGGACCGCAACCCGCGCCTGGTCTACGGACGGATGACGGGATTCGGGCAGGACGGGCCGCTCGCGCCGCGGGCCGGGCACGACATCAACTACATCGCCCTGTCGGGAGCCCTGGGGGCCATCGGACCGGCCGACGGCCCGCCGGTCCTGCCGCTCAACCTGCTCGGCGACTTCGGCGGCGGTGGCGCACTGCTCGCCTTCGGTGTGCTGTGCGCGGTCGTCCAGGCACGCGCCACCGGAAAAGGTCAGGTCGTGGACGCCGCCATGGTGGACGGGTCGGCTCAGCTGCTGGCCATGATCTACGGCCGCCTGCACCAGGAGCGATGGACCGACCACCGGGGCGTCAACTACCTGGACGGCACAGCCCCGTTCTACGGCGTCTACCGCTGCCGCGACGGCGAGTACATCGCGGTCGGCGCGATCGAGGCGCCCTTCTTCGTCACCCTCCTGGAACGGCTCGGCCTGGCCGCGGACGCCGACTTCACCGGGCAGTGGGACCGTTCCCGCTGGCCGGTCATGCGGCGGCGCCTGGCGGAGGTCTTCGCCGCCCGGACCCGCGACGACTGGGCCGCCGTGTTCGCCGACGCCGACGCGTGCGTCACCCCCGTGCTGTCGCTGGTGGAGGCACCGCGCCATCCTCACAACGCCGCACGCGGCACCTTCCTCACCGACGGCACCGGAGTCCTCCAGCCCGCCCCGGCCCCCCGGTTCGGCTCCTCCACCCCTCGCCGGCATACCCGGCCGGCCCCCCTTCCGGGCGAGCACACAGCGCAGGTCCTCGCCGAGACAGGCCGGAACCCCGAGCAGATCAAGAAGCTTTTCGATGCGGAGGTCGTGCGATGAGCCGGCGTGAAGCGCGAAAGCCCTGCATGGCCGGACGCAGGCCAGCGCGTGAAGGGAGCGGCACATGACCGACTACTGGCCCGCGGGACTGCCTCGCCGCCTCGACTACCCCGATGTCCCGCTCGGCGCGGTGCTCGCCGGCTCGGCCCGCCGCTACCGCGACCGGGCGGCCATACGCGACGGCGACCAGGTTCTCACCTTCACCGGCCTGTACGAACAGGCTGCCGCGTTCGCACACGGCCTCAGGGCGCACGGCATACGGCAGGGTGACGTGGTCGCCCTTCACCTGCCCAACACCCTGTGGTTCGCCGTCGCCTACTACGGCATCACGCTCGCCGGCGCGACAGCATGCCCGGCCAACCCCGCCCAGCCGGCCAGGGCCCTGCGCGCCCAGCTCGCCGACTGCTCCGCGGCAGCCGTGGTGACCCATCCGGAGCCGGCACCGGTGCTGGCCGAGGCGATCGACGGGCTGCCGGTCCGGCTGGTCGTCATCGTGCCGCCCAGCGCATCGGCCCCGGCCGACAGGCCGGATGACTGCGCAAAGCTCTTCGGGAAGGCGGGCACCGCCCTGGCGGACCTCGTCGCAGGCCAGAGCACCCACCCGCCAGAGGTGCTGGTCCCCACCGACTCCGTCGCCCAGTACGGGTACACCGGCGGAACCACCGGAGCACCCAAGGGAGTGCGCATACTGCACCGCAACATCGTCGCCAACACCATCCAGGTCGCCTGCTGGCGCTCCGGGGCGCTCCCCGGGCTCGACAGCGAAGGCGGTGTGGTGCTGGACCCCTTGGAGACCTCCGCCGACTACGCCCTGGCACCGGGCAGCTACGCCACGCTGTGTATCTCGCCCTTGTTCCACGCCCTTGGCCTGATCAGCCTCAACTTCTTCCTCCTGTGCGGCGCCACCACCATCCTGAGCGGACGCTTCCATGCGGAGTCGTACCTGGAGCAGGTGGAACGGCACCGGATCGCGTACATCCCGGGCGCCCCGGCGCTCTATCACGCCCTGCTGGCGACACCGGGCATCCGCACGCGGGACCTCAGCTCGGTCAAGGCCGTGGTGTCGGGCGGCGCCCCCATAGACACGGACTCGTTGGAGAAGCTGACCGAGGTCTTCCCCAACGCCGCCGTCATCGAGGGTTACGGCCTGACGGAGGCGACAGCAACCGTGTCCAGCGGCCCGATCGCGAAGGCCGGGCTGCGCAAGCCGGGCAGCCAGGGGGTCCCCCTGTTCGACACCGAGGTGGAGATCCGGGACCCGCTGCATCCCGGCCGGAAGGTGCCGCGGGGCGAGCGCGGCGAGATCTGGATGCGGGGCCCTCAGGTGGCCTCGGGCTACCTCGGCCGCCCGGACGAGACCGCCGCGCAGTTCGTCGACGGCTGGCTGCGCACCGGCGACACCGGCCACCTCGACGCGGACGGCTTCCTGTACGTCTCCGGCAGGTCGAAGGACATGCTCATCTACAAGGGCTACAACGTGTACCCGCGCGAGCTGGAGGACATCCTCGGCGGACACCCGGCAGTGCTCCAGGCGTCGGTCGTCGGGAGGGCGGTGCCTGCCGTCGGCGAGGTCCCCGTCGCCTTCGTGGTCCCCGCCGCCGAGCCGCGCGCGATGGCCGAGGAGCTGATGGAGTACGTCGCGGAGCGCGTGACGCCGTACAAGCGGATCAGAGAGGTCCGTTTCGTCGACGAACTTCCCCTGTCCCCGGCCGGAAAGGTGCTGAAAACCGAGCTCCGCCGCCTGGCCCGGACGACTCGGGGCCCGGGCGAACCCCCCTCGGGCACACAGGAAACCAGCGCGCCGGACACGGCGGAAAGGCAGGTCTGACATGCGTGACGCGGTCATCGTGGACGCCGTCCGTACTCCCGTGGGCAAGCGGAACGGCTCGTTGAGCACTGTGCACCCAGTAGACCTGTCCGCCGTGGTGCTGCGCGCCCTCGCCGAACGCAACGACCTGGACCCGGCGTTGGTCGAGGACGTGCTGTGGGGCTGCGTCTCGCAGACCGGTGAGCAGGGCGGCTGCGTCGGCCGTTTCGCCGTCCTGGCCGCCGGATGGCCGGAGGAGGTGCCGGGCGTCACCATCGACCGGCAGTGCGGATCCTCGCAGCAGGCGGCGCAGTTCGCCGCCGCGGGAGTGATGAGCGGCCAGTACGACATCGTGGTCGCGGGCGGCGTGGAGTCGATGAGCCGCGTACCGCTGGGCTCCGGCCGCGAGCGGGGCCCCGGCGAGCCCTTCGGCCCTGCCGTGCGGGCCCGGTACGGCGTCTCGCGGTTCAGCCAGGGGCTGGGCGCGGAGGAGATCGCGCGGCGCTGGCGGCTGAGCCGGGAGCAACTCGACGCGCACAGCCTCCGGTCGCACGCCAACGCGGCGGCAGCGATCGACGAGGGGCGGTTCAAGTCCCAGATCGTGCCGGTGGACGTGACGGATGAGGACGGTTCCGTACGCACCGTCGACACGGACGAGGGAGTACGGCGGGGCGGCACGGCCGCCACGATGGCGGGTCTGAAGCCCGCTTTCACCGAGGACGGCGTGGTCACGGCCGGCAACTCCTCGCAGATATCGGACGGTGCCTCGGCGCTGCTGGTCATGAGCGGCGAGAAGGCGCGTGAACTCGGTCTGCGCCCGATCGCCCGCTTCCACTCCTTCGCCGTTGTCGGAGTCGACCCCGTGACGATGCTGACCGGCCCCATCCCGGCCACCGAGAAGGTCCTGAAGCGCGCCGGTCTGGGCATCGAGGACATCGGAGCCTTCGAGATCAACGAGGCGTTCGCCAGCGTGACCTGCGCCTGGCTCGCCGAGACCGGCGCCAATCCGGACCGGCTCAATTCCGACGGCGGCGCCATCGCCCTCGGCCATCCCCTGGGAGCCTCCGGCGCCCGGCTGACCACGACGCTGCTCCACCACATGCGAGCCACCGGCACCCGCTACGGCCTGCAGTCGATGTGCGAGGGCGGCGGCATGGCGAACGCCACCGTCCTGGAACTCCTTCCCCGCTGAGCCCGAGCAGCCGGAGCGGCCAAGCGGCCCAAGCAGCCCGAGCCCTGGGTCCCGCTCGACAAGGCGCCCACAACCGAGGAGTGCGAAAAGCCAATGGAACCAGACGAGTTCGACGCCGTTCTGGCGGCGGTGCGGGCCTTCGTGCGCGAGAAGGTCGTCCCGCGCGAGAACGAGATCGAGGAGAAGGACGAGATCCCGGCGGACCTCCGCGAGAAGGCCGCGGCCATGGGCCTGTTCGGCTACGCACTGCCCCAGGAGTACGGCGGGCTGGGCTTCTCCATGACGGAGGACGTACGCCTCTCCCTGGAGATCGGCTACACCACGCCCGCGTTCCGCTCGATGTTCAGCATCAACAACGGGGTCGCCGGCCAGCTCGTGGCGAGTTCCGGCACCGAGGAGCAGAAGCGGCGCTATCTGCCGCGGATGGCCGCCGGGGAGTTGATCGCGGCGTTCACGCTCACGGAGGCGGAGGCGGGCTCGGACCCCAGCGGTATCAGGACCCGTGCCGTACGCGACGGGGACGGCTACGTCCTGAACGGCAGCAAACGGTTCATCACCAATGCCCCGCTCGCCGGTGTCTTCATGGTGTTCGCCCGCACCGGGCCGCAGAGCACGGGCGCCGAGGGGATCTCCGTCTTCGCCGTCGACGCGGACAGCCCCGGCGTCACCGTGGGACCGAGGGACCACAAGATGGGCCAGTCGGGGGCCTTGAGCGCGGAGGTCTTCTTCGACGACGTACGCCTTGAGGCGAGTGCCCTCGTCGGAGAACGCGAGGAAGAGGGATTCCGCACCGCCATGCGGTCGCTGGCCAGGGGACGTCTGAGCGTCGCGGCGATGTGTGTGGGGCTGGCCGGGCGCATCCTGGACGAAAGCGTCGCGCACGCCTCGGTCACCCGGCAGGGCGGACGTCCCATCGGCGAGTTCCAGCTCGTCCAGGCCATGCTCGCCGAGTCGCACGCCGAGATGTACGCGGCCCGCGCGATGGTGCTGGAGGCGGCCCGCGCGTACGACTCGGGCGAGGACCGCAGGCTGGCGCCGTCCTCCACGAAACTGTTCTGCAGCGAGATGGTGGGCCGGGTGGCCGACCGTGCCGTCCAGATACACGGGGGCATGGGATACATGCGCAACGTTCCCGTCGAGCGCTTCTACCGGGACGTGCGACTGTTCCGCATCTACGAGGGGACGAGCGAGATCCAGAAGCTCATCGTGGGCAGGCAGTTGCTGCGGGAGCACGCGTGACAGGCGGCGCGGGCGGCCCCATGAGCGAGGCGCGCGAGGCCACCGGGCCGTACGGGGAAGGCGACCGGCCGTCGCTGCGCGGTCGTGGGCCGGCAACGGGGCCGCCATGAGCGACCGGACCCCAGGCGCCGCCCTGCTCGTGGAGGACGACGGGCCGGTACGGGTGCGCCTTCGGCAGGATCGGGCTGATCGCGGACGCTGGACTGCTCTGGTCGCTGCCGGCGCGGGCCGGGCTGGGCACGGCGAAGCGCCTGCTGCTGTTCGGCGACGTCCTGGACGCGGGGGAGGCGGCCGCTCTCGGTCTGGCCGACGTCCTCTGCGAGCCCGGATCCGCACGGCAGAAAGCGGTACGGCCGGCCGGGCGGCTCGCCGAAGGCGCTCCATCCTCGATTCGCGGAGACCAAGCGGATCCTGGCGTCCTGGCCTGCCGAACTCGACGCCGAACTCGCCGAGGAGGTACGGGCACAGCCGCAACTGCCGGCCGGTGCGGACTTCGCCGAGGGCAGCAGCGCGTTCTAGGTCGGACGCGCTCCGCGGTTCACCGGACCGACCACGACGGAGCGGGCATGAGGCGGGCGGCAGGGGCCACAGCACCGACGCGCCCGGCACAGCAGGCACGACAAGGTCGAGGAGAAACCTATGGCGAGGCCCGGCTTTCCTTCCCGGACCCCGAAGGGTGATCGGGTGAACGGGGCAGACACCGAGCGGATGGCAGACACCGAGCGGGCGGAACGCTCCGACCCGAGGCGAACCGCTCGTGACGCGGCCAAGCCGGCCGGACCACTGGCGGGCATCACGGTGGTGTCCCTGGAGCAGGCGGTGGCGGCTCCCATCTGCACCCGCACCCTCGGTGACTTCGGCGCTCGGGTGATCAAGGTGGAGAACCCGGAAGGCGGTGACTTCGCCCGGCACTACGACGACGTGGTGGGCGGCATGGCGGCGCACTTCGTATGGGTCAACCGAGGCAAGGAGTCGGTCACACTGAACCTGAAGGATCCGGCCGGGATGGCGGTACTCCACCGGTTGCTCGACCGCGCCGATGTGATGGTCTCCAATCTTGCTCCCGGTGCCACGGCGAGGCTCGGTATCGCGCCGGCCGACCTGGCCGTCAGCCACCCGGAACTCATCGCCGTGGAGATCGACGGCTACGGGCCGGGAGGCCCGCTGTCCCACAAGCGTGCTTACGATCTGCTGGCCCAGGCGGAGTCGGGCGCATGCGCGATGACGGGCTTTCCCGGTGCACCGGCCAAGCCCGGTCCGCCGATGGCCGACGTGTGCACCGGCCTGTATGCCGCGTTGTCGGTTCTGGCACTGCTCTGCGGCAAGGAGCGCGGCCATGGTCACGGCGCCGCCGCGGTCGCGGTGAGCCTGTTCGACACGATGACGGAGTTGATGGGGTATCAGCTCACCTACACACTGCACACGGGTGTGGACCAGCAGCCGGTCGGCATGGGCTCGCCCGCGGTGGCGCCGTACGGCGCCTACCGCACAGCGGACGGCCAGACCGTCGTCCTGGGTACGACGAACGACCGCGAATGGCGGCGCTTCGCGCGTGACCTTCTCGGCCGGCCCGATCTGGCCGACGACGAACGCTTTCGTACCACCTCGGGCCGGGCCGAGCACCGTGAGTTCCTGGACGCGGAGATCGCCGACTGGTGCGCACGCCATGACCTGACGCAGGTGCAGAGCGACGCGGATGCCGCAGGGATCGGGAATGCCCGGTTCAACACACCGAGCGAGGTCATAGCCCATCCGCATCTGATGGCCCGCGACCGCTGGCGCCGGATCGACACACCTCACGGTCAGGTACCCGCTCTGCTTCCACCTCCGGTCATCGCCGGCTACGAGCCACCGATGGGTGGGATCCCCGCACTCGGTCAGCACACCGACGCCCTGCTCACCGAACTCGGCGTCACCGAGGACGACATCGCCGTGCTGCGCGCACAAGGCACGGTGGCCCCGGCCCCTCGCTGAGGTGCCGGATCCATGCCTCGACGGCGCCATCGGCGCCGATCCCTTCCCGGGCGCTGTCCCAGGTCGTACCGCCGCAGATCGGGCCACGATCGTCAGCGCGCCGTTGGAGTGCTGCGCGGTTCCGTGCAGGATGCGGTCCATGGCCGCGGATACGGGTCGCGTTCGTCGGGTGCGGGGCTCATGCGGTGTCGTCCTGGAGGGTGGCGCGGGTGCGGTGGTGGCTGTCGGCGAGGTCGCGCAGCCGGATGGCGTTGCTGCGCAGGCGCTCGCCCACCGGGCCGGGGAGGCCTCCGGATTCCTTCGCCGCGGCCACCTGCTCAAGTGCCGCGGCGTAGTCGTCGTGCAGCGCGGCGAGGTCGACGCGGGGCATCTGGGCCATCAGCAGGGAGGCGAGTTCCAAGTTCCTGCCCGGTCACCGGCGTGGTCGAGGATCGGCGGAGCCAACCCGTTCCCGGATGACCAACCTGCCCATCACCACCCCGATCGCCGACATGGTGCGGTGGGCGTACCAAGCGCTTCAGGAGCAGATCGCGGCAAGGGCGGCGGTCACGGCGGCGGCGACGGTGAGTACTGCGGCAAAGGCAGTGGCGGCCTGCCTGAGGGCAGCGGGGTAGCCGGCACCGTCCAACCGGGCCAGCTTGGCTGCTCCAGCAGCGGCCAGCAGCGCGAACACGACGACCAGGCCAGTGGTGAGTAGAACAGCGGCGAAGACGGGCACGACAGGCTCCCTGCGCAGAGTTATGGAGAGTTGACATGGCCAAAGGTCACGAAAGGGGAGCGCGCCGGGGTACGGCCGGACGAAGATGAACACAGGCGTACACACCACGTGCCGGGGGCGTTCAGGTGCAGGACGAGCAGACCGAGCAGGCGGCGGCACTCAACGAGTTGCGCAGGAGTCTGCACGACGGTCTGGCTCGCTCACCGCTGGACAAAACACAACTCGCCCGCCGGACGGGGCTGAGCCGCACGACCGTGCAGCTGGCGTTCCAGGACGACGCCTCTACTCCGTCCGCGAGGACGGTATCGGCACTGGCCCGCGCGCTGAAACTGCCGGAGCAGGAGATGCTGCGACTGCGGCGGTCCGCCGCAGCAGAAGCCGGACCCTTTGTAGGGGGCGAGTCAGGGCCGGGCAGGCCGATCAACCAGTGGGATCCGCACGATCTGGAGGTCCACCCTGCGACATCTGCTCCGGGCGGGCGGCACTCAGGCACGATGGAGAGGCGGAGGCTGCCCGGTTATGTCCCCCGCGCGCACGACCGCGTGCTGGCGGAGGCGGTGCGCGAGGCCGCCGAGGGCAGCAGCCGGATGGTCATCCTCGTCGGTACGTCATCAACCGGAAAGACACGCGCCTGTTGGGAGGCCGTCCAGCCGCTCACCGAGAAAGGGTGGCGGCTGTGGCACCCCTTCGCTCCGACCAGAGCAGAGGCCGCCCTGGAAGACCTGCACCGCGTCCAGCCACGCACCGTTGTCTGGATGAACGACGCCCAGCACTACCTCGGCGCCCCCGGAGCCGGCGAAAAGATCGCGGCCGCCGTCCACAGCCTGCTCATACGCCCCGATCGTCAACCGGTCCTGGTCCTGGGCACTCTCTGGCCGGAGTTCGCCGAGACATACACCGCACTGCCCGCCCCCAGCAGCCCGGACCCGCACAGCCGGGTGCGGGAACTGCTCGCCGGACGCACCCTCACGGTCCCCGAGACATTCGACGAACAGGCAATGTCCATGGCGATCGCCCTGGCCGAGGGCGGGGACCGGCTGCTGGCCGACACTCTGACCCGCGCCCGCGCCGACGGGCAGGTGACACAGGACCTGGCGGGTGCCCCCGAGCTTCTGCGCCGTTACGAACGCAGCACTCCGGCCGCCAGGGCCATACTCGAGGCAGCGATGGACGCACGCCGCCTCGACGTCGGCCTCCGCCTCCCGCAGGGCTTTCTCACCGACGCAGCGATCGACTACCTCAGCGACTACGACCTCGCTCATCTGCGCGAGGACTGGGCGGAGGCGGCCTTCGCCGAACTCGCCCGCCCTGTCCACGGCAAGCAAGCCGCCCTGCGCCGCGCCACCAGCCGTCCCCAGCGCCGTCCACCCGGCAGCTCGGCACCGACCACCACGCCTCTTCCGGCAGCGGTACCGCTCTTCCGGCTCGCCGACTACCTTGAACAGCACGGCCGCACGATCCGCCGCCGCACCTGCCCGCCCGCCTCCTTCTGGCAGGCGGCCCACACCCATCTCGACAACCCCGACGACCTCCTCAGCCTCGCCCTCGCGGCCGAGCAGCGGCGGCGTCTTGAGTGGGGCCATCATCTGCTCCTCCGCGCAGCCGAGGCCGGCGGCATCTACGCCCTGAGCCGTCTGATGGACGCACGCCAGAGAACCGGGGACTGGGAGGGGGCCGAGGCTCTGGCCCAGCAAGCAGCCGATATCGGAGACGCCGGCCTCCTGCATGCTCTTGCTCGAGCGAGGGAGGCGCAGGGGGACTGCGAAGCTGCGGAGGCGCTGTTCCGGAAAGCACTGGATGCCGGTGACACCAGCGCCCTCACCAGTCTGGCCCAGCTGCAGGAGAGGAACGGGGACCGTGAGAGCGCTGCAGCCCTCTACCAGCAGGCCGCCGATGCAGGCCATCTCCACGCCTTGTATCAACTGGCGCTCGTACGGGACCAAACCGGGGAAAGCGACGCTGCCACAGCCCTCTACCAGCAAGCCTTCGATGCGGGCGTCACTCTTGCCCAATGGCCGCTGATCCGGATGCGGGAAGAGGCGGGGGACAAGGCGGGCGCCGAAGCTCTGGCCAAGCAGGCCGAACACGGCTATGAGCTCTTCCAGCTGGCCGAGATGCGGGAAGAGGCGGGAGACAAGGCAGGCGCCGAAGCTCTGGCCAAGCAGGCTGCCGAACACGGCTACACCAGCCTCCTTCACAGCCTGGCCGAGATGCGTGTGGATGCGGGGGACGAGGCGGGCGCCGAAGCTCTGACCCAGCATGCCGAAGACCACGGATACGCCGACGTGCTGTACAACCTGGCGCGGAGCCAGGAGCGGGTCGGGAACCCGACGGACGCTGAGGCCTTGTACCGGCGCGCGGTTGCCGCGGGCGAAACCAATGCCCTGCAGCGTCTGGCGTCACTGCGACAGCAAGCTGGGGACTTGGCGGCTGCTGAGGCCCTCTATCGGAAGGCACATGAAGCCGGCGACACCAGCGTTTTGAGCAGTCTGGCCGTGCTGCTGGAGAAGAACGGGGGCTTCGCGGCTGCTGAGGCCCTCTATCGGAAAGCGTATGATGCCGGCGACACCTACGCGCTGACCAGCCTCGTTGCGTTGCGCGAGAGGGCGGGAGACGGCGAGGGCGCTGAGGCTCTTGCCCGGCGAGCGGCCGACGACGGCAACACCGGGCCCTTGATGCGGCTGGCTTGGATGCGGGAGAGCGAAGGAGACCGAGAGGCCTCTGAAGCTCTGTACCGGTGCGCGACTGCCGCGGGTGACACCGGCGCCCTGAAGGAGCTGGCATGGTCCCGGGAAGAGGCCGGGGACAAGGCGGGTGCCGAGACTCTGGCTCAACAAGCCGCCGACCAGGGCTACACCAACGTTTTGCACGGCCTGGCCGCGATGCGAGAGAGCGCTGGTCAGCGGGCGAGCGCGGAGGCCCTGGCTCGGCAAGTCGCCGACGCCGGAGGCACTTTCATCATCCTCAGCAAGGCCGACCTGAGGCGGGTGATGGGCGATGAGAGGTTCATGCCCGAGCACTGGTGGCCCTACGGGCTGGATCCGGACGGCACAACGACGTCCCCCTGGCAGTGAGTAGGGCTTCCAGCGGCTGTTCTGCGGCGAAGTACTCGCCGACCCTCCGCGGTCGCGACCGGATCCGTCGGCCGCCGTCGATGTGGCCGCTGGACGCGAAGAGACCACACGTGCCCGCGCCGACGCTGGCGCTGCCGAAGTGAAGGCGGAGAGTCTGCAGACCGAGCGTGACGACCGCGCGCGCGGCCAAGACGGCCCGCCTCCGCCCACGAACACGCCGCACGCCTGCAGAGCTCCCTCGACTCCTCGCTCGCCGAATGCGAGAAGCTCACCTCGACGCTGAACACCCTCCAGGGTGAACTCGCCACCGCCCACGAGGAGACCGCAATCATCCGCGCATCGACGGCCGTCACCGACAACCGAATGGATCGCTTCCGAATACGAGGTGGCCAACGGCCAGGTGTCCGCGACGTTTGGCTCGGAGCCAGGACTGCCTCCGGCGCTGGAACCCGTACGCATCGAGGAGTACGGGTGGTACTCGCTCGTACTATCCGTACTCCTCGCCGACTGGCCCTACCGTGGTCGGACACGGCGCCATGTGCATGGGGCCGTCCCTGCGCGGCCGCAGCCGCCGCGCACACCAACCACAGCCGCCGTGATGATTCCTGCTCAGAGACAGGTCGGACACCCCAGCGGGGAATCGACCAGGCGCCGGGAACTGGAACTTGTACATGAGGCCCACGGCGCTGCGGGCCTCGCAAGAGACCCTAGATGATCGATTCCAAGGGGTCGGCGATCGTAGGCGGCCTGCGTTCAGCGGGTGTGACGTTTCCGGCCAGCCTTCTGCGTGGGCGCGCCCAACGTGACGTCCGTTTCCTGCCAGCAACCGCCCGTGCGTCGATCAAGCATGGGCACATGACCAGATACACCGTGCTCCCCGTTGACACAGCCGTCCTGAAGGAACTGCGGGTTGTCGACGACGCAGGCCGTCCCTGCGCCCCGTACGTCGCGACCGGCGACGACGTGGGCTCTCCGACGCGCTGCTGCCTGCGCCCCATCACGCTCGGCGAGCGGATTGCCCTTGTTTCGTACGCCCCGTTGCGTCGCTGGGCCGCAACGAGGGGTGCAGATCCGGGCGCGTACGACGAACAGGGTCCCGTCTTTATCCATGCCGATGACTGCGGCGGGTTCACCCCCGGCGAGAACTATCCCCTCGCTCGGCCGGGCGCACTGCGTACCGTGCGCCGCTATGACACCCGGGGCCGTATCGCAGGTGGCCGCCTTCTGGAGATTCCGGCCGACGCCACGACTGGCTTCGATGCAGCCTTCGACGATGCGTTCAACGATCCGGACGTGATGCTCGTACACGTCAGGGCACTGGAATACGGATGCTTCCACTTCGAGGTGCGACGGCCCTCCGTCAAGGAGCAGTAGCAGCCGTACGACCTGAATGATCGGCCTCCAGGGATCGGCTGCTCGTCACTCTCGCCATGATGCTGGCCATGCCATCTCCGTGCCCTCGGCATCGGCCGGCAGCTGGCGGGGCGGCTGGATAGAGCCCCGCTCTTCCGTAAGCATGCATGGCTGGGCCCGCAGCCGTCGTGAACTCCTCAATCAGCCTCCTCGACGATGCAAAAGGGGTGCCCAACCGGGTCGGTGAGGACGCGCGCCCTGGCCCCATGCGGTTGATGATCCGGTTTGCCCGCACCCAGCTCCAGCAACCGGGCTTCGACCTGGTCCAAGTCCTGCTTGACCTTGAAGCACATGTGAAGCTGCTGAGGAACGGTCTGTTCAGGCCAGCGCGGAGCGCGGTAGCCATCGACTCGTTGAAAGCCGATGAAGACTTGGTCCTCACAGTCGAGACCGGCGAAGTCAGCGTTCGACTTGGGGTGGAGTTCCAGACCGGTGGCCTGCTGATAGAACGCCGCCAAAGCCAGCGGATCCGGGCAGTCGAGGGTTATCGCGCTCAACTTCATCGGTAAGGGCATGACGCCTCCGGAGGATCAGTGGACTTTCCTGATGCACACCCTAGAGACGGCCACTTACGGCTGAGTAAGAAAACGACCACCTACATGGTCTGCCCAGGCGCAGGCTCGCAGGTCAGAACCTCACCTTGCCGGCAGTTACCTGAGGCAGGTCAATTCCACAAGAAGTGGACCAGAGCCGGCTCCCACATACAAAACCACGAAGCTGATGAACGTCAGGCACATGCTCTGCCAGGTCAGCTGTCGGCCGGTGTCCAGCGCGGCGATCGTGGTTGTGGCAGCCGAGCCGACCATGATGAGGGTCTGCAGGCGGTTGTGGATCCGCCGGTACTTGCGGCTGTCCGCCTCGTACTGCTCGACCATGCTGGCGGCGTCTTCCCGGTTGTCGACGGTCAGCCAGCCAATTCCCCGCCCCGAACGTCACGTAATGGGTCAGGGGGACGGTGACGTCGCGATCGTCGTGGACATGGGGACGATGACCGTGCGTCGGGATCCCCAGGGCGCGAGAGGTTCCCGGGCCGCCCGATACCCAACCGTCGTTCAAGCTGGTCAGGGCTGTCCCGGGTGGCCGCAAGGCCGGCGCGGAGCGCCGCCGAAGGTGCCCTTAGGGCGAGGTGGCGGCGCGGTACGACCTCGCTGAGCAACTGGCCGCGGTGGTCGACGGGTTGCTGGCGCGCGCGGCACCATGACGGTGGGAAGGGGGGCCGAACCGTGCCGGAGGATGTCGGGGACTTCGAGGACGAGGTCGTCACGCGCCTGGAACAGGAACCCGGATCGCGGCTGTGGACCCTCACGGCACCCGCGGACAGCCTGTCGCGGCCCGTGGTCGTGGGGGACCGGGTGTACCTGTCGGTCGGTGGGCGGATCACCGCGTTTGACCTGGACACCGGCGAGGAACGGTGGCGCAGCCCGTACCGCGACACCGCGCCGCGCCGCGAGTGGACGTTCACCGTGGCGGGTGGCTGTGTCGTGGTGCCGTGGGAGTGGACACCGCGACCGTCCCTCCCCGAGGGGGTCACGGTCACCGTCCTGGAGACCGAGTCCGGTACCGTACTGCGCCACATCGCCGTACCGAGGATGCTCAGCTGCGTGAGCGACGGGCGGACCGTGATCGCGGCGCACTTCACGGACCCCAACTGGGCGCTGAGCGGCTACGACGTCTTTGGTGGGGACGCGTTGTGGACGCGCCCGATGCCGTCCGACACCCAGTACCTGCGGCTGGTGGACGGCGCGCTCGTCGTGCACAGCGACACGCTCCCGCAGGTTGAAATGGCCATTGAGAAACTGCGCTTTCACGCGTACGACCCCCGCACGGGCCGTCCCCACGGCGTTGGGTGCACCGCTTCCCGACCCTGCCCGGCGGCCCCAGGCGACGCTTCTTTTCCCCGACCGATGACCTCGTCGCCGGTTCCTCCGACCGGGGCCTCCTGGCCACGGCGGGAGGCTGGCTGTACGCGGTCGACCGCCGGCAGCGGGTCTGGACCCACCGCACCGACATCCGCCGTCTGCCCCGTGTGCCACGCCCGCTGTTCCGGGCGGGCGCGCTTGAGGCGTTACGGCCCGATTGGCGGACCATGCGCTACGAACCCCGGCTCGTGTCGGGGGACGACCATGTGTACGCCCGCGTCGAGAACGACCGGGAGCGGACGCTTGTCGCCCTGGCCGAGGGACGGGTGCTGTGGCGGCGGCCGCACTGTTCGCTGGTGCCAGTGACGCCTTGCGGGGACCGGGTTCTGCTGATGGAGAGCACCCACTGCGTCGTACGGGAGCACACCGAGGTGTCGTATCGGGCCACGCCCAGTCCCTGTCCCCAACAGCACGACCATGACCGGCTGTTGATCGTGGATGCCGGAACCGGGGCGACGGTCAGGTGATGTTCCAGGGGAGATGGTGCCGTCGGCGTCGGCGCCGGCGAGGCGGGTGCCGTCGGCGTTGAAGCTCAGGGAGACGTCGTCGCGGTAGCGCCTGCGCCGGTCGCCCAGTTCCGGATTGCTGCGCCCGGACCATCGCCAGTTCCGTAGCACTTCCAGCTCCGGCAGGGGCCTGAGCACGGTGCGCTCACCGTCCCCGACATCCCGGGGCTCTCCCATACGCCGATCCACAGCGCGGCGGACATCACCACCCGGATCCGCCACGCCATCGCCCGCTTCCAGGGACGCGATCTGGTCGCTCCTGAAGCGGCACCTGGCCGACTTCGCCGCGGCCGACCTCGCCCACCTGACCCGCGTGATCAAACGGAAGCTGAAGAAGATCCAGTACCGGCCCCACCTGATCGACG
This sequence comes from Streptomyces sp. NPDC048825, assembly GCF_043198355.1. Taxonomy (NCBI): domain Bacteria; kingdom Bacillati; phylum Actinomycetota; class Actinomycetes; order Kitasatosporales; family Streptomycetaceae; genus Streptomyces; species Streptomyces sp. NPDC048825. The sequence continues at coordinate 40,258 of NZ_JBICUR010000026.1, read as the reverse complement.
GTTGCCTGCCGCCCACCTGCCTGACCATGGACTACGACGCGATCAGATCATCGGACTCCACGGTTCAACCTGAGTAACCCACGAGTCAGGGCAGGAAATCCGCCAGCTCGGCCCGCGTCTGCGCGGAGAGACGGTCGGGGTCCAGCTCGCCGAGGGTGATCCGCAGGGTCTCCGGCCTCATCAAGGGAACCGCGGCGGTGAGGAATTCCTCACTGCCATAGAGAGGTTCCACCAGCTGGAAGTACGCGGCGGCACTGACGGATTCAGTGGAGTTCAGAAGGAGGGCCTCCGTGAATTCGGCACAGCGACTGAGCAGTCCGGCGTCCTGTTCTCTCGCCTGGAGCGCCGGGCGGACCACGCCCCAGAAGACGACCTCGCGCAGGAAGTCATAGAGGTCGAACCACTCCACGTTCCCGGTCACGGCCCGTTCGACGGGAAGTCCCGACATGGCCTCGATGGCGGCCCGGGACTCCGGGACCATGCGAAGCAGAAGTCCGGGAATCTGACGCCTACCGATTTTCGGCATGGCACATCTCACCTTGCTCACTCACTCGCACCAGGCACTCGTCCATCCACCAGAGTCACTTTGCGTAACTGCACCTCGGGTACCACACGGCCTGTACTGCCAGGTCGGCTCCATCGGTGCGGCGTCGCGCCCTGGCCGGTAGGTCTCCCGCGGTCCCAAGGTCCACCCATCATGCCGGGAGACCCGCAGCGTGATGTAGGGAGTCACCCCCGGCGCCCGTGCCAGATGCAGCTTGAAGAAAAGAACCGGGGCCGGCTTCTCCTGCCCCTGGGCGTCAGCCCGGCCCCATGCGCGTACCGCATGACGACGCCGTACCGCAACGATCAAGAACCGTCACGGGGCACGCGGACTCCACGAGTTCAACCTGAGTACCCATCCCTCCTTCGCCGTCACCACTCTTGTGGGCTTGGCCCACGCCGGTGAGCTGCCCCGGCCGTGGCGGAGCCCCCAGTCCATCGCCCGTAGTTCCCAAGCGCGCCAGGTATTCGCCGGGCTGATGGCACTTTCTCCCTGGCCCGACGCTTCGACCGCGGATCATCGGTGAGTAACCTGAGGATGAGGGCAAACCCTGCGCGTTCTGGACATTGACCGCAGACAACTTCAGGTATTGGGCTGTGGAGGCCGTGCCTGCCTAGCCGTCCGCCACGGACGTTCCGGGCGCCTCGCCACCCCGCTGCCGCAGCCATCTCATGAGGGGACCGGGCGGTGCGCTGGCTGTGACGTTGTTCAGCGGTCCCGGTATGACGGCTTCGAGCGGCCGCAGTTGGTGATGATTCCATGGGGTTCCTGACGTCCTGAATTGGCCCCGGGGGAGTGGCTTGAGCCGGGATCACTCGGCGATGAGGATCTCGGAAGTCTCCACCGCGGCTCGGTTGATCCACCAGACTTGCTCTCGTTCCCCAGTGACGAAGGGACGGCAAGCATGGCGAACAGCGCGCTCCTGGTGATGGACGTCCAACAGCACATGGTGGACGTCGCCGACGACGGCTCCGGATATCTGCCGCGTCTGCGCCGGGCGATCGACGGTGCCCGCGCCGCGGGCATCCCCGTGATCTACGTGGTCATCGGGTTACGGCCGGGCCATCCAGAGGTCAGCCCCCGCAACAAGGTGATCACAAACGCTGTGCGGGCCGGCCTGTTCACCGAAGGTGACCCCAGCACCGAGATCCATCACGACATCGCGCCCCAGCAGGGCTGACGTGGTGGTCACCAAGAGGCGGGGGAGCGCGTTCTCGGGCAGCGACTTCGACTTGGTACTCAGGGCTCGCGCAATCGACAGCCTTGTTCTCACCGGCATTGCCACCAGCGGTGTAGTGCTGTCCACCCTGTGCCACGCCATCGACCTGGACTTCGGTCTCACCGTGCTGGCGGATGCCTGCCTCGACACCGACCCCGAGGTGCACCGGATGCTCACCGAAAAGCTGTTCCCGCAGTGGGCAGATGTCGTCGCCGTCGGGGACTGGCTCAAAGCCATCGCGCGACAATAGCGGGAGGGCCGTTCGGACCCTTGTGCGCGGGCAAGAGGGCATCGTCTTCCGCGCGCTGACGAAGCCGCGATGCGTCGCGATGGTCTACTTTCCCGCGCCGTTCTGCTTGGCTTTGGAGCGAGCTAGGCGGTAAGACTCGGTGCCGGTCTCGCCCGCAGCATTGCCGGCGACAAGGCCCTGACGCTCGCCCACACCCTCGCGGGTGGCGTCGACGCCACCCTGGCCGACGACCTCGACCGGTGGTCCGCACCCGGGACCAAGACCGGGTGCGCGACCTTCTGCGCGCCCGCACCCGCAGCCGCGATCTCGCCCGCGCCATCGCCGCCCTGCTCGGCCTGGCCATCAGCACCGGCCTTGTCGACGCATTCCTCTCCGGCGCCCTGGACGACTTCACCGACGATGACCTGAGCGAAGTCGACCTCACCGGAACCGATCTGGTCGGCATCTTCTGGTCGCTGGACGGCACCCGCTGGCCACGCGACACAGACATGGAGGAACTACGGGGGAGGTCCAGGAGACGTCCGCCGACTCCGGTGTCTACGTTGTGACTGAACCTCCCAGGGTCAGCGCGCGGCGGTGAAGGCGGCCACGGACCGGTTCTGACCTACCAAGGCGGCGTCAAGGCCGACGCGGCCAACGTCGTCCGCAATGGCGGACATGGAGGCGAGCACGGCTTCACTCTAGGTGGGGTAGCCGGGCCCGGCAGGGGGTTGGCACAGTGCCCAGTACGGAGAAGATCGGCAACGTCAGCGTCCAGCGGTACGAGCAGATCGTGGAGAAGCTGCGCGATGCCGTCGGAAAGTTGTCGAACCAACACCCCCAATACCCCAGCCCTCCGCCCTCCGCGATGACCCGCGCCTTCGCTGCGAGCCACGGATCTGACGGACCCGTAGGGCGGCTTCTCGTGGTCCCAGCGGTAGCGGCAGTCGAGCTCAACAAAGTCGCGGCTGTAAACCAGAGGCGGTCTCGACCGCCGCCTTGCCCGTATTCCGGTGTGCGCGGCGGCCGTTCCTTGTGGGGCAAACGACCGGCACACTCAGCGACCGGGCCGGGCTACTGTGCCCGTCGTACGGGGCCGACACCGGCCATGGCGGTCGCGCATAACCTCACCCGCAAGGTGACCCTCGCCTGATGCAGCGTCAACTTGAGGCGGTGCACGACTGACAAAGTCCGAAGCCCACGACGAGTCGTATTCCCGGCGTTTTCCTACAGGCTTGCGGCGGTGACGGTGATGGCGAGGAGCAGGCCGAGCGTGTTGTGATGATGCCCTGCTTCCGGCCGACGATCTTCTTTCCTGCATTGGTTGCCTGGCTGGTCAGGGGCGCGTTGGTGGAGGTCTTCACGCTCTGGGTGTCGATCACGGAGGCGGTCGGTTCGGGCTTGCGCCCTTCCTTGACGCGGGCCAGGTTCAGGTCGTAGTTGAGCTGGGCGAGGATTCCTTCGTCGCGCAAACGGGCGCTCTCCGCGACAGCCGGGCGCGACCACCGCGAGGTGAGTCCCCCGGCGGTCTCAGCCCGGGGCCCGGAGCGAGTCGAGAGCCGCATCGACGGTACGGCGCAGTGGACGTGCGTCTCCGCCCGCCCGCGACCGCACGTTCACCCCGTAATAGTGCTGTGTGGGTCAGGTTTCATCCAGCGTTGCTGCCTGTCCCTGGAGTGCCTGTATCAGTGTCCTGACCTGGGCGTGGTTGCGGCGGAGGATCGTGGCAACGCCGATGTGCCGGGTCGGAGTCGGCGGCGCGATTGGGACGGTGCGTAGTCCTGCTACCTGCGGGGTCTGCGCGATGGAGGGGATCAGCGAGATCCCCATGCCCGCAGCGACGAGCGAGCGGGCGAAGAAGTAGTCCGATGTCGTGCCGCGCACCTCCGGGTCGAAGCCGGCACGTTCGGCGTAGCGGCGCAGGTACGTCTCGGTCTTGAGGCAGCCGAGTACCCAGGGCTCGGCGGCCAACTCGGCGATGTCGAGTGTCTCGCGGCCGGCCAGGGGATGGACGTCGGGCAGGACGACATGCAGGGGGTCTTCCATGAGTGCAGTCCACGCCAGGCTGGAGTTCGGGCCCGGCCGACCGGGCAGCGGGCCGTCGAAGTGGTAGGCGAGGGCGAGGTCTACGGCGCCTTGGCGGACCAGTGGCAGGCTGTCTTCGGGCTCGCTTTCCCTGACGTGGACCACAGTCTCGGGATGGGCGGTGGCGAGGCGGGCGAGTGCGCCGGGTAGCAGGAGCCTGCCGCCGCTGGTGAAGGTGGCGATGGTGAGCTGAGTGCGGCCGCTGCCGAGCCGGTCGACCTGCTGTCTGGCGTATTCGAGCTCCGCGGCGACCGACTCGGCGGCCCCGACCATGATCCGGCCGGCCGGGGTGAGCGTGACTCCGCGTGTGCTACGCACCACGACCTGGGCGCCGAGGCTGCGCTCCAATGCAGCGACGTGCTGGGACACGGCTGACGGGGTGAGGTGGAGGGCTGCCGCGGCCTGGTTGAAGCTGCCGAGCTCCGCCACCGCTCGCAGGACACGCAACCGCTGCACATCGATCAACAGTATTCCTTAATACGTTTCCAGTAAGCAGGCACTTCTGCTGATGACGGTAGATGTCCAGGATGGGGGCATGCAAAAGATCTGCGTCATCGGCGGAAGCCGGTACTTCGGCAAGCTCCTGGTCCAGCGCCTGCAAGCCACCGGCCACCAGGTCACAGTGATCAATCGCGGCTCCACCCCGCCGCCTGCCGGGGCCGAGCACCTCGTCGTCGACCGCAACGACGAAGCCGCCCTGACCGCTGCACTCGGCTCGCGCACCTTCGACGTGGTCGTCGACCAGGTCTGCTACACCCCCGTGCAGGCCGCGATCGCCGCCCGCGCCTTTGGCGGCCGCACACGGCGCTACGTCATGACCTCCACCATCGAGGTCTACGACCCGGCGACCGTCGCACTGCCGGCCGTCCCCCCTGGCACACCGCTGCCGGAGGAGCTCGTGGACCCGTCCACGTGGCTGGTGGCCATGGACCTGCCGTGGCACGACGCGGCGTACCTGGAGGCGCACTACGCCGAAGGTAAGCGCCAGGCGGAGGCCGTCTTCGCTCAGCATCACGGGTTCGCTTTCGCCGCCGTGCGCAGCGCCCACGTGCTCGGTGGCGGCGCGGCGGAGTTCACCGGCCGACTGGCGCACTACGTCGAGCACGTCGCCCAGGGCACGCAGATCACCGTGCACGCCGAGGCGCTGCCCACGGTCTTCATCCACTACGAGGAGCTGGCGGACCTGCTGCTGTGGGCGGCCACGCTCACCGACGTCACCGGCCCGATCAACGCCTGCTCCGACGGTCCACTCGACGTTTACGACCTGGGTGCTGTCATCGCCGCACAGGTCGGCAGGAAGGCCGTGTACCGGAGCGCCCCCGCGGGCGAGCCGACCTCACCGTTCTCCTTCGACCGCCACTACGCCATGAGCAATGCCCGCGCGAAAGAGCTGGGTTTCTCCTTCTCTCACACCACCGACTGGCTCCCCGGTGCCGTCGCCGAAACCCTCGACGCATCCGCCGCCCCCACCGCCTGAGGAACAGACACGCCATGCAGTACCGCACCATCGCAAACACCACCGTCAGCGCCATCGGCCTGGGCGCCATGCCGCTGTCCATCGAGCACCGCCCGGACGAACAGCGGGCCATCGCCACCATCCACGCCGCCCTGGACGCCGGGGTCACGCTCATCGACACCGCCGACAGCTACTACTGGCACGCCGGCGAAGACGGCCACAACGAACTCCTCATCGCTCGCGCCCTGGCCCGCTACGGCGGCGACACCTCCCACCTCCTCGTCGCCACCAAGGGCGGCCGCGGCCGCCCCGGCGACGGCAGCTGGACCGTCACCGCCACCCCCGGCCACCTCAAGCGCGCCGCCGAAGCTTCCCTGAAGCGCCTGGGCGTTGAGGCCATCGGCCTGTATCAGCTGCACAAGCCGGACCCGGCCGTGCCCTGGGCGGAGTCCGTGGGTGCGCTGCGCGAGCTGCTCGACACCGGCACCATCCGCGCCGCCGGGATCTCCAACGTCACCACCGGCCAGATCCGCGAGGCGCACGCGATCCTCGGCGACGGCCTCGTCTCCGTACAGAACCAGTACTCCCCTGCAGTCCGCGACAGCGAGCCCGAGCTGCTGCTGAGTACGCAGCTCGGGCTGGCCTTCCTGCCCTGGAGCCCACTGGGCGGCATCTCCCGAAGCTCCCTCGATGGACCCTCCGGCCCGACCGCTGCGAGCACCGCCTTCCACTGCATCGCGGCCGAGCACGGCGTCAGCCCTCAGCAGATCGCCCTGGCCTGGCTGCTGACCCGCTCCCCGGCGGTGATCCCGGTACCGGGCGCCAGCCGCCCGGCATCGATCCAGGACTCTGCCAAGGCGGCCGAGCTTGAGCTGAGCGAGGCGGAGCAGACGCAGTTGGAAGACGCACTGCCCAGCTGAGTCGGCGCCACTTGTCGGCCGGCTAACGAAGCAGGGCCGGCTTCCCGCGGGAGGCCGGCCCTGCGGATTCACAGTTCCACGACGCCGTCATGATGTGATCCTCATGGACATCCGGATGCCCGGTGTGAACGCTATCGAGGCCACCGAGCACATCCTCGCGCAGGCCCCCGACCGGGCGCCCCGTATCCTGATCCTGACCAGCTTCGACCTCGACGAGCACGTGTACGGGGCCCTGCAGGCCGGGGACTGCGGTTTCCTGCTCAAGGACTCCGGGCCCGAACGGCTGCTCGCCGCGGTGGTCGCGGTCGACGGCGGCGACGCCCTCTCCGCCCCCAGCGTCACCCGCCGCCTGATCGAAGCCTTCGCCCGGCAGCTCGGGACGGCGCGCGGCCCGACCAAAGCGGGCGCCGCTGCTGTCGCCGGCCAGGTGCAGCAGGCAGCCGAAGACCAGAGCGCCGGTCTTGTCGGCGTACTGGCTGTCGATGAAGTCGTCCAGGTGAGCGGTCTGGTCGGCCGAACCGACGCACCGAAGGTCCTTGCCGACCGGTTGGCCCGGCGCCTGGAGGACCAGATGCGGCTGAGCGGTCCGATCCAGGACCCGGTGGGCTGGTTGGTAGGCCGTGGGTTGCCCCAGAGGCAGGACTGCGGCGACGTGCGCTGTGACGAAGGCCTGCGGCTGGACACCGGCGGTTCCTGAGCGACCTGCGACGGAGCACGGGACGCCCGGCGCGATCAGCGCCACGCGGTGGCGGCCGCCGTCGACGCTGCGATGCCGTATGCCTCCGCGGCGGAACGGCACGCGGCGACTGAGAAGCAGTTGCACGAGACCGTGACCGCCCAGGCGTGGGCCCGTGAGCCTTCGACACCGCCAACGAGCGGGTGGCCCGCGCGGGCTGGACGGGATGACGGCAACCGCTCACATGCTGCGCCATTCGATGGCTCTGCACTGGTTCTCGGTCGGGCGGCTGCTCCGTGAACGCCGCTTCGCCCATCTGGACGGCGAGGAACTGCGGGACTTCCGGGCCCAGTTCGGCGGCACCTGGCACCTGGCGCAGGCCCTGTTGGCGCATGCGGAGGTGTCCACCACGATCGACACGTACTTGGAGCCATTCCGCGACCGGGACTTCAGCTGCTTGCGGAGCTTCTTCTGGTTCCCCTTGACGATCACGATGTAGTGCGCGCCCCGGCCGAGCAGGTACTCGGCGTGCTCGCCCGCTGGTGTGCACCGCATCGCTGGTCACGACGGTGCCCGCCAGGTCGGCGACGGTCTCCAGCAGTGGCTGGAACAAGGTGATTTCGTTGGTCTTGTCGCCGACGCGGATCACTCCGTCCAGGGCGCCCGCCCAGTCGGTTCGCCACGTTTGCGGGGACGCGAACCTGGCACGTTCTGCCGGTTGCGTAGCATCGCATCCTGCGTACGCCGCGAGTCCTGGTGGCCGCCCCGTGGAGACTTGGCGGCATGGAAAGATCAGAGGGCTAGAGTTGACGGATATGCCGAGGCAGTTCGCCGGTTGGGACGAGTCAGCGTTCGACGTGTTGTTGCGTCTTGAAGGTGAGCCGTCACAAGAGGTGATGCGCGAGATCCGCAAGGATCGCGAACGTCTCGTGCGGCAGCCGATGGTCTCGCTGCTCCATGACTTGGCATGGGCGGATCCCGCGTTCGAGGACCATTCTGTGTGGCGGTACGGGAAGACACCGTGGTGGTGGCAGAACCAGTCCGCCGTGGCACGCATCGCCCGGAACGTCGAGATCGGGCTGCGCTTCAATCTGGACGGCCTGCAAGTGCAGGGTGCGTGGTGGTACGCCGACTCCGATCAGATCCGCAGGTTCAGGGCAGCGGTCGCCGCTGAGGCAAGCGGTTCCGTATTGGGCGATGTGGTGGCGGAACTACGTGGCAAGGGGTTCGAGATCACAGGGGACCTTCTGAAGCGCGCGCCCCGGGAGTACCCCACCGACCATCCTCGAGCATCGTTGTTGCGCCACCGATCGCTGCTCGCCGTGCGGTACCTCGGCTATGACGAATGGCTGCAGACGCCGGAGGTCGTCGACCGCGTGCTGGCCACGCACGAGGAACTCAGACCACTGATCAGCTGGCTGACCGACCACGTCGCCGCTTGAGGCCCACCACCGGTCTCGGGTTGGCAGGGTTCATCGAGGGCCAGCGGTGGCCGTGGTCGGGAAGATCAGGTCAGCAGCTCACCTTGATCGATGCCGAAGGGCCCGACGCCGGTTCACTTGGTGCGGGGAGGTTCGCCCGACCAAGTAGCGCTGCGTGACACAGGGCCTGCAGGGATGCTGACCCGGGCCGGAACCGCACGACTTTCGGCCAGGGCGAGCGGACCACCAGGGGCTCCCGCGCGGCCGGTGGGACTTGGGTGCCGTCCAGATGACCGTCAGCTGACGTCGGCATGGTGCAGGCCACGGGAGCCGCACGAGAACGCGGTGATCAGCGGCGGGTCAATGAGTGAAGGCGAGCCGGTGCTCCTTCAGGGCGCCGCAGTTGGAGCCCGTTACCTGCACGTTGTTGATGCTGCCGCCCCAGCCAACGCAGTGGGCCTTGCCGTAGACGTAGGTCGGCCCCGCGTACGACGTGTACCGCCCATAGTTCCTCAACCCCCTACCCCAAGGGCTGGCCCGAGGGGCGCAGCCCGTGCTGGTCCTGGCGCTCGGACGCGGACGGGAACGCCACCTGGGGCCCGACCAGCCGCCCCGTGCCGCAGTGGACCCGCCCCAGCGCCACCCCCGTGAAGACCCTCAGCCGACACGGCCACCACCACTGACGCACCTTCGTCGACGGCGTCGGCAAACGGTGTAGATGCCGGGCGGAACCTCCGCGCGATGCGAATGGCCCCCACGCGCTCGATCGGTGGGCGGTTCGCCGGGAAGGTGGCGGACTCCTGGCAGGAGAGGGGCTGTCCAGGCTTGCCAGTCCTACCAGGAGTCCGGGTGCACTATCGTCAAGTGCCAGTACTCGTCATGCCCTGCTCATGCCGGTGTGGTGATCGTCTCTCGCGGCGGCACTCCTACCCCGGTTCGACGATGACCGACGCCAGTGGGCGCACCAGTGCCATCTTGTGGACCAGGGCGACCAACTGGTCATCCACGGCCGTATAGCCCCCGGCTTCGACGACGGCTTCGTCTCCGACTCGCGTACAGCATCAGTCATTCGGTGTCACTCCGAGAACAAGTTCAACCGTTTGTTGTGTACACATCCCTCGATGGTTACCGTAACCGCCATGACAGGTCGGGGGATGCGGTGGGCGGGGCTGGTCGGCGCGGTGGGGGTGTCGCTGGCCGGGGCGTTCAGCGTGGTGCTGCCGTGGGCGAGGGGCGGAGAGCGCTCCTTCCCTGGCGTGGATGCCGGGGATAGCCTGGAGTCTTACGTCAGCGATGTGATTCACCCGGTCGTGCAGTTCTACCTGGTTCCCGTGTTCGCGTGGTCGTTCGTCGCATTCCTGCTGGCAACGACAGCGGGAGTACGGGCGTCGTGGGCTCGGTTTGTGGCTGCTGCCGTCGCGTTGTTGCCCACGGCCCTGCTGTGCCTAGGGATAATGATCGCCTCCGATCCGGGGCCTTACGCCGAGCCGTACGAGGTGCGGTCGCAATGGATATGTGCGGCTGCGATCGCCGTGCTGCTGGCGTTGCTCCTGGCCGCGGTGGTTGCCCTGCTGCGCCGCGTGTACCGGGTCTATCACTGGTTCGTCGTTGCGTTCCTCGTTGGGCTTGGGGCCCTTCACCTCGCTGCGATCGGCCTCTTCGCAGCCACACTGCACTCTGATGTGCAGGTGACTGGCTACGCATGGCTGCCTGGTGCCGGATACATCCTTGCCGGCGTCTTCGCCGCTTTCGCGGCACGTGGAGCGGCCGCATTGGCTGAAGAAGCTTGAGATCGGCTTCAGCCGTGAAGCGTTCCCGCTGCTCGCATCGTTGAGGATCTTGAGCAACCGCTCTTGATCGGTGTCGTCCGGTGACGTTCTGGAATCTGATCGTTGAGGGCGACCGGATGGCAACTTACGGGGAGTTGGGGCATCTTGCGGGACTGCACTCCTTAAAGGTGCCTGCCCCTTGAGCTGCCCTCGTTCAACCCTTCGACACGCAGGAGCTGAGGGACAACCGTGCTGTCATCCCCGGAGGACGACAAGGCTTTCCTTCGGAAGCGGCGGCGGAACTGCAGGACAAGTATGCCGAGTTGCGGTTCGAGTGCCCGACGGGGCGGTGGCGCGCCATACGCGGAGCCGCCCGACGGACGGCTCGGCGCGCATGCCATCCGGCGGACGGTTGGCCTCGCGTGAGACGGCGTACGCCTCACCACAGGACAGCGGATAGTGATGCCCCGTCAGGTCTCTGTGGACCTCCGCCGTCACCGACTGTGGCCGGTGACGGTGAGTGTGGTCAGTTCTCGGGCCGAGTGCACGTCTCCTGCCGGCGCAGGTTGAGGGATCTCCCGCTCGGTGGGCAGAGCGTCGTGATCCTGCTGCGGGTTCGGCGGTTCATCTGCGGTGACGCGAACTGTCCGCGCCGCATCTTGGCTGAACGGTTCGCGCAGCTGACCGCGCCCTATGCGCGCTTCACCACCCGGTTGAACCACATGCTGGAGCGTGTCGGGCTCGCGCCGGCAGGACGGGCCGGTTCCCGTCTGGCTGCCCAACTGGGTGTGGGAGCCGGGCGGATGACCTGCTGCGCAGGGTCATGGCACTGCCGGATCCGCAGTTCGCCACGCCGCGCGTGCACGGCGGACGATTTCGTCACCCGACGCGGCCATGCCGGTCCCGGAGGCCGGGAGCCCCGTTGCGGGGCCACGAAGAAGGTAACTGGGGAAACGGACGGCCAGGCCTTCGCGTATCGCGGAGGCCTGGCCCCTCACCCGTGGCTCGGAGCGATCCGGACCGCCGGGGTGTGGACGGCGAGGTGTGGGGGCAGTGAGTCTGTCGGGCTCAAGCCGTCAGGAGAGCCGACGAGTTGACCGATCCGGAGGGGGATTTCCGTGAGCAGTACGTCTCGGATAGGCAAGGTCCGCAGAGCGTTCGTCATGACCGGCTGTGCGGCCGCACTGGCTTTCGGGTCGACGTCCGCGCTCGCCACTCCCGGCAGCGGGGTCACCGGTACGATCCTCGCCAAGGGCACGTCGGCCGGAACGCTGAAGGTCAAGGCCAAGGGGCGTACGGACGTCATCGTGCGGTCCATCACCATCGCACCGGGCGGCTCCACAGGCTGGCACTACCACTCGGGCCAGCTCATCGCGGTCGTCAAGTCGGGCACACTCACCCGCACGTTGCAGGACTGCTCAGTGGAAGTCACACCGACGGGCACATCGTTCATCGAGCCGGCCGGAGCCCGTCACGTCCACATCGGCCGCAACCTCGGCACCGAGCCGGTCGAGTTGTACGTCACCTATCTCGTGCCCGAGGGCAGCCCGCTGTCCGTCGACGCGGACGCGCCCGCGTGCGCCGGGGGATAGGGACACGGCGGGGAACCGCGCGCCCTGCAGGACCGGAACACGCACTGAGCCCGGTCGCTCTCGGCCGGGCGCGGTTCGCGCGGACCCGACGATCACCCGATCCGGGTCTGCGCGACCTCACGCCGAAGTGCGCTGACGTGCCGTCAGGGACGGAGCACAAGCCGGGCAACACGGAGACAACCCGGGCAACAACGTCTCGGTGAGGCTGAGCGACGACGCCGGACTGCGCAGTTCGCCGGTCTGCTGGGCATCCGGATCATCCAGTGCCGCCCGGGCGACCCGGAGGCGAAGGGGCTGGTCGAGCGGGCCAACGGCTGTCTGGAGACCTCGTTTCTGCCTGGCCGGGTGTTCGCCTCGCCGACCGACTTCAACATCCAGCTGGCCGACTGGCTGGCCAAGGCCAACCGACGCATCCACCGCACCCTGCAGGCCCGCCCGCCCGGCCGACCGGATCGACGCCGACACCGCCCGCATGCTGTCCATCCCGCCCGTCGATCCGCCCGGCTGGTGGCGGATCCAGCCTGCGACTTCCGCGCGACCACTACGCCTGGACTCCAACGACTACTCCATCCGCCCCTTGGCCATCGGCCGCCGCATCGAGGTCAAGGCCGACCTGGACCAGGTTCTCGCCTTCTGCGAGGGCATGGAGGACGCCCGGCATGCCCGTTGCTGGGCCCGCCGCCAGGCCCTGACCGACCCGGCCCATGCAGCCGCCGCTGCGGCCGGCCGGGCGGTAGCCCGGACAAGGTTCGTGCCCGCCGACGAACTCGAGGTCGAGCAAGGGCCGTTGGAGACCTACGACCGGATCTTCGGCGTCATCGACGGTGGCCTCAGCAGCGGTGAAGGAGTCGCGTGATGGCCCCGACCAGCAAGACCGGCAAGGCGGCCGGCAGCGGCCGCGACGTCACCTCCGAACTGATCTGTCTGACCAAGGCGTTGAAGGCTCCGGCCCTGCGGGACGCGGCAGGCCGGCTGGCCGAGCGGCCCGCGCAGAGGAGTGGAACCACGAGAGGTATCTGGCCGCCTGCCTGCAACGGGAGGTCGCTGCCCGGGACAGTCACGGCGCCGAGGGCCGGATCCGGGCGGCCCGTTTCCCCTCGCGGAAGTCAATCGAGGACTTCGACTTCGACCACCAGCGGTCGATCAAGCGGAGACTCTCTCTCAGCTGGGAACCCTCGACTTCGTCGCGGGCAAGGCGAACGTCATCTTCCTGGGGCCGCCCGGGACCGGGAAGACCCACCTAGCCACCGGCCTGACCCTCCCGGGGGTGGCCATCGCAGCGATTTGGCACGCGGGTCGTCCGCTCCTGCTGGGCCTCGGCCCGACCCACCAGGTATCGCTCTTCATCTTGGTCGTGGTGGGCACTGTGACGGTCATCCCCGGCCGCGCGACGCTCTGGCAGGCTGCCTCCATCTGGTGCTGGTCGCGGCGTACTTGGTGCTGGCGGTCACCCCCTGGCGGCACCGGCTCCCGCCCCGGGGGATCTGCCGCCCAGCCCCGGGACCAGCACCGCCGCCACTGCCAGATGCATCAGAGCGAGGGAGACCCGGGTACCGCTGTCCATGCCGTCGCCGATGAACGGCAGGAAGGACACGGCCAGGACGGCGCCGGCCACCCCGGTCCAGATGGCGCGGGCGCGCCGCGCCCCGAACCGCTCCAGGGCGGCCAGCAGTCCCCAGCCGCAGAGCGACGCGAGCAGTGCGACGACCGCCACGGGCACGGCGCCGATGTCGAGCGTCTGCTCGCCGTCGGCGATCCGCAGCCGGTGCCCCAGCAGGGGGTCCGCGACCAGCCACACCAGGACGGGGGCCAGGACGGCCAGGGCCGTAACCCCCAGGCGCCTTCTCCGCGCGCTCACTTGGCGCCCCCCGAGAGCGCCCCGTGCAGGAAGACCTCCACCAGCTCCTGCGGGGTCAGGTCGGGCTCGTCCTCCGTACGCGGCTGGGTGAAGAGCAGCCCGAAGAAGAGGGCCGCGATCTGCTCCGGAGGCCGGCGCAGGGCGGCCTTGTCGGGCTCCAGCAGCTCCGCGAGGGCCGCGTGGATACGGGTCGTCGACTCGTCGCGGCCCGCGCCGCGCACCGTGCCGGGGTGCTTGCCGCCGCGATGCCCCAGCGAGCCGACGATCGCGCCCATCCTGGACATGTGCGCCTGCAGCGCCTCGGCCGCCTCCGCGAGTCGGTCGGGCAGCGGCTGGGATACGTCGATCGCGTCGAGCTCGCGGACCGCGTGCTCGGGGGAGAGCGCCTCGGCAATGCAGGCCTGCAGCAGCTCGTCCTTGTCGGCGAAGACCCGGAAGATCGTGCCCTCGCCGATGCCCGCGGCGCGGGCGATCTTCGCGGTCGTCACCGCGGCGCCGTACTCGGCGATCAGCGGGATCGCGGTCTGGATGATCATCGCGCGCCGCTGCTCCGGCGACATGCCGGGGGCGCGGCGGCGGGTGGTCTGGTTCTCCTTAGGTGCTGTCATGACCGCGAGACTACGGAGTGAGGACTCACTCCGTCAATGAGTGAGTCCTCACTCCGCTCACTTTCCCGTACTCGGCTGCTTGTCGTTGGCGGCCCACCAAGATCCACAACTACGGCTGGATTACAGGCGCCTCCCAACTCCTCGTCGACGTCGTTTGGCCAAAGCCTGCCGTGGCGAAGCCCTCTGCCGGATGTGGTCCGGCAGAGGGCTCGTGCTGTCCGAGTTGTGCGCTTACTGCTCCCGCTGCTCCCGCTGCTCTGTGCGGTTCAGGCTGTGGGCGATCTCCTGGAGGATCTCCTGCTCCGGCTTCCCAGTCATGCGGGACATCTGCGCCAGGAGCAGGGCGCACAGGGCTGTCGCGCCGTCTGCGACTTGGTCGAGGCTGCCGTCGGACGCGCGCCGCTGGGCCATGAACTGCGTCATGAGGTCGTTGCCGGAGATGTAGGCGGTCATGGCCTCGACGCCGAGGCGTACGCGGTCGTAATCGTTCGCTGCCATCGCGCCACCGTACGGCAACCGTCCTTCTCCAGACTTCCTGATGTCTCATGAGACATCAGGTGCCGACGCATCGGTCACCCCGCCGCAGATTTTTCGGCGTTCGGCGGTCTGCGGATGTCGAGAACGTGCCACCGGCTCCGTCCCAGGGACATCAGCGGCCACCACCGGCCGCACGAGGAAGAAGGAGAATCCAGTATGGCGATTCAGCGGATGGACAACGTCGGCATCGTCGTCGAGGACATGGATGCCGCCATCGCGTTCTTTGTGGAACTCGGTATGGAGCTGGAGGGCAGGGCGGAGGTCGAGGGCCTCGTCGCCGACCAGTGCACCGGACTCGACGGCGTCCGCTGTGACATCGCGATGGTCCGGACCCCGGATGGTCACAGCCGGCTTGAGCTGGCGAAGTACCGCAGCCCCGCGGTGATCAGCGCCGGGCCGCGCAACCGGCCGCACAACATTCTGGGCACGCACCGCGTCATGTTCGCCGTCGACGACATCGAGGACACCGTTGCCCGCCTGCGCCCGCACGGCGCCGAACTCGTCGGCGAGATCGCCCGGTTCGAGGACAGCTATCTGCTCTGCTACGTCCGCGGCCCGGAGGGCATCATCGTCGGACTGGCCGAGCAACTGCGCTGAGAAGGAGGAACCGAACCATGCAGCCGAACGAGATCATCCAGGTTCTGAACCGCCCGATCAGCGAGGAGTTGCCGGCCCGTGACGTGCCCCGCCTGGCCTACGTCGCCAAGGACGGAGCCTCGCGCAACGTACCGATCGCCTTCACCTGGAACGGGTCGCGCATCGTCATGTGTACGACGAAGAACGCGCCCAAACTCCCGTGGCCACCCTCGCGCGCAGGCTCCTGAAACGACGGCACCAGTGGGTGAGACACATCTGGTGTCTGGAGAACCGACGAAATGCGGCGTGATCGGCAACCTCGCCGCAGCCGACCTCAGCCAGATCACGCGCGCCGTGAAGCGCAAGCTCAAGATGCTGCAGTACCGACCGGAGGTCATCAATGGCTGCCTCGCTGGCACCGGCCTGGTGCTGGAAGCGTGAGCACGCTGGCTGGCCGATCGGCGATGGGTCCTGCACGGTCGGAGTCTAAAGTCGCTGGTCAGATACAGTGACGAGATGAACGAGAGCCTGCCTGCCGACGTAGCGGACGTGCTTGCGGCAGTCCTGAACGGGGACACCCCCGTTCATATCGCGCTCCGAAGGCAGGTTCCGCGCCTCAGCGTGCGAGCGCGCTGCGCATGTGGGTGTGGCACCGCCTACTTCGAGCTCGACACCAGCAAGGTGGACCCTGCACCCACCGGCCCCGGTACGGTAGTGGCGGCCGAAGCGCAGCTCGCCACCGAAGCCGGCGAGTGCCCAGGTGAGGTCCTGGTCTTCACTCAGGGCGGCTACCTGTCGTGGCTGGAAGTCTGTTCATGGAGCGACGACATCGAAGTGACACTGGTCGCCGCGCGTCACTGGCTGCAGCCACGCACTTGATCCCGAACGACCAGCGCCCAGCGGGCTCCGCGACACCGCCGACATCACGAATTCAAGTTCAGTAGCAGCAATGCCGCTCCTAGCGGTCTTGGGTCCGCTGACAGTAATTGTCGCACTCATTGTGCTAGGGATTGCAATCTTTGGAGCTATAGCCGCCGTGCTTACGGAGGCAGGCTGGACCGCCGCCAAACAAGAATTCCAGGAGTCCACGACTCCCGGCTCATGGCATAATCCCATTCATGTTCATGTCCGGAATGGTGAGAATGGACGACACGGGACTCCTGGGTATGCTGCTTCCTAGGACTGACCCGCGGTGAGATTCGGCTATCGCTGAGCGTCCGACCACGCCCGGGAGTGTTGCCAGTTTGCCCCGTCGCGCTGTTTTCGACCATTTGAGCGAGTGGCGCGGGGAAGTGGCCCCCTGCCGATCCCGGAGAGGGTGCCGCGAGGACGAGAGATCGAGTTCAATCGCACAGGCCTCCAGCTCACACTCCAATGGGACGGTCGATGGCAGAAGACTCACGTCTTGGAGTACCGCGACCTGCCAGACGGCAGGTGCGGCATACTCACGATCGTCAACTGGCCAACGTCGGCTATCCGCATGGTGTGGGTCGTCTGGAATCCGAACCGCATGAGCCTGCTGTACGTGGGCTGAGGTGTGCGGGCGACGGCAGAGGCCGATCCGCACGACGGCGACGCTGCCGTAATCGCGACCGGCGAGATGCTGGACTGCTTTGACGGCGACATCACCAACTACTGGCCACCCCGTGGTGTCGAGGTGCGTGTCGGTGGTCGCTGGCATCCGGGCAAGTTGCACAAGCAGTCGGCCGCATTCCACGCGAGCGAATGCAGAACAGCCAGTCAAAGACGGGTTGCTACGCGGACCAGGTCGGCGACCGCGCGGAGTCTGCTCTGCGAGGGCCAAGCGAGCACCGTTGTCACGGGCGGAGCATCCAGGACCGGCACGGCGGCGAGATCCCGGCGCAGGTCGGTGCTGGCGGACTCGGGGATGATCACAGTGGCACGGCCGAGCGCGATCAGCTGGAAGAGCTGTGCCAGGTTCCGTACCTCTGCCCCTGGTCCCTCCGGGTAGTTGCCATCAGGACCGGGTCAGCGCGCCATCGGGAGTGCCGACAATGCGGTGACCTCGGCCACCCGGATCTGTGAGCGGCTGGCAAGCACCAGCCGGCTGAGTGATCCAAAGGCTCAATTCGACCTCGAAAAGCACCGAGGGCGCACCCCTGCGGTGTCATCGCCCGCGTCGTGCAGCGCATCCTCGCGATCTTCTGCCACATGTCCTCCGCCTGCGTGCGGCCGGCCTTCTTGGCCGTCCGCCCGATGTGAAGGCCTCCTTGGTCTATGGCCCGAGCCAACTGCTCGCGCGCCTGGTCCGAGAGGACACGCACAGTGTCTGGAGGCATCGGCCTCGGAAGTGGTGAGCTGGCCCGCGGAAGGCGCCGCCTCCACTACTAGCTCGGGGGATGCCGGGCGTTCACCGCCGCGCATCGCTTCAGCCATCTGGTGCTCCGTGATCGAAACGGGTGGAGGGGACACCACCTCTCAGTCGACCCGGGACCGCCTCATCACCACGTCCGGCGAAGTGCTTTTGGCGTGCCTTCGACGCTCTGTGGACCCGTTCGGGATGATGTCTTCGACGACTCGGCCCAGCGTCTCGCGGATGGAGTTCCCGACCACGCCGCCCGGGTGCTCGTGCAGCTGCTCGGCGGCGCCCTGCAGGGCGGGCAGTTCGACGGATCCTGCCACTCTGCGCGACGAGACTTCCAGGAGCGCAGCGGCTGGTACCGCGGGCCCGTACTGATCGACGCGCTTCTCGACGACGGCGACCTGGACACCGCTTGGCAGTAGGCGGACGGCCGCGCCGACGACCAGCAGTGGCAGCAGCTCGCCGACCTCTCGCGCGAGACGCGCCCGACCGACCGGCACGGGCTGTGAACCTGAACCCTGCCGTGAACCGGTGGAGGCGCGGGCGGGTGAGCGACACCTCTCCAGAGGGGGCGGCCGGGGCAGTCCTTGTGAGTCCGGTTGTGAGCCCGGTTCCGAGCCGGGGCGATCGTCGCCCCCTGCGCACCTCCCGGCCGGGTGTCTCCCGCGCCTTTCACCTCACTGCAAGGATCAACGTGCCTGCACAGCGCCCCGTCCTCGCTGCGCGGTTCCGAAGGAGAACGTAGGGAAGCCGGTGCTGGAACCTTGAAGGTGCGCAGGTCCGAAGAGTTCCAGACCCAGGTCGTAGAAGGTGTCCTGCGGGTCCGGATCAAATGCCTCGTTCGATCGAGTCCATGAGCCGCTGTCCCGCTTCGTGGGCTTGTACAGGAAGCAGGCCGCGCAGGGGACCGTCGATGAGAAGTACGGCCATGCCGTGCACGGCGGACCAGACGAAGTATTCGGCGCCGGGGCGGCGGTCGGGGGGCAGGGCTCCGGTCTCGACGAGGTCATCCAGGGCCGCGTCCAGAAGCTGGAAGGCGGTCGAGCCTCCGGGGCCGTGGGCGGATTCGTTCTCGGTGTTGGCCATGTCGGTGGTGGAGAACGCGGCGCGGAACAGCCCCTGTTCGGCCTGGGCGAAGCGCAGGTAGCCGGTGGCGAGGGCGCGGATGCGGGCGCGGGCGGACTCGACCGGGTCGTCGGCCGGCGGCAGGGCCGCCAGCTCTGTCTCCATGGCTGCGGCCAGTTGGCCCAGCGCGGCCTGGCGGATGGCGCGCAGAAGGGCGTTACGGTCAGCGAAGTGGCGGTACGCGGCGTTGGGGACCACGCCTACCCGCCGGGTGGCCTCGCGCAGGACCACCGCGTCCGGTCCGCCGTCGCGGACCAGCTCGAGTCCGGCCTGAATCAGTGCGTTCCGCAGATCGCCGTGCCGGTAGGTGTCGCGCTTCCTTGCGCCGGCATTGGCAGTCATCGGCCCTCCTTTTGTGGACGGCGTCCACATAGCTGTGTAACCTGCGAAGCGTCCGCCCTCACATTGTGGTGCCATTGCGGCGCGGCAATGTGGACATCGTACACAATGTGCGTTGAGCAGCCTGGATCGTCCCTCCCGCAGCACTGTGCGGACCCGGCACTGATCCCGCCATCACACTTCAATGACGAGGAAGCCATGGACGATGCAGTACGGCTGGAGTCGCTGGCCAAGACCTACGGATCGGGCGACAGTGCGGTGACCGCGCTGCGCGATATCCAGGTCTCCCTTCCGAAGGGGAGCTTCACCGCCGTCATGGGGCCGTCCGGCTCGGGCAAGTCGACACTGCTGCAGTGTGCCGCCGCCCTGGACCGGCCCTCCTCGGGCCGGGTACTCATCGACGGGACCGATATCGCGGGGCTGAGCGAGACCCAACTCACCGAATTTCGCCGGGAGTCGACCGGCTTCGTCTTCCAGGCGTTCAACCTGCTGCCCTCGCTGACCGCCGAGCAGAATGTGGCGCTGCCGGTGCGGCTGGCCGGGCGCAAGCCCGATCGGCGGACGGTGCAGCAGGCACTCGCCCAGGTGGGGCTGGAGAAGAAGGCGGGGAGCCGTCCCAGTCAGCTCTCCGGCGGCCAGCAGCAGCGCGTCGCCATCGCCCGCGCACTGGTGACCCGCCCGGCCGTGCTCTTCGCCGACGAACCCACCGGTGCGCTCGACCTCACCACAGGACGCGAACTGCTGGAAGTACTGCGGAAACTGGTCGACAGCCCGGCGGACGACGGACTGACCACGGTGGTGATGGTCACGCACGATCCGCACGTGGCCTCGTTTGCGGACCGGGTGCTGTTCCTCGCCGACGGCAGCCTGGTCGGCGAACTGGTCTCACCCACCTCCGAAGCGGTCGCCGCGCGGATGACCGAGCTGGCGGTGCCGACGTGCTAGCAGTGGCTTTCCAGACCCTGCGGGGTCGCTGGGTGTCGTTCCTCGGCACCGTTGTGGCATTGGTACTCGGTGTCGCCCAGGTCGCGGCCATGGGCCTACTGCTGATGACGACGCTCGATCTGCCGGACCGGCCCGTGGAACGGTTCGCCAACGCCCCGGCCGTGGTGATGCCCTCCGACCCGACGTGGGATCCCGCCCACCACGACCTCGGCATCCGCTCGTTGCCGCAGGCCAAGGGCGTATCGCAGGAGCTGTTGCGGAAGGTCTCCGCCGCCGGCGGCACCGTGGCGGACCGGGCCTTCTACGCCCAACTCGAAGGCGGCCCCAAAGACCAGGTCGGGCATCCCTGGCCGGTGGCACGGTTCGGCAGGTACACGTTGCAGGACGGCCGCGCGCCCGCCTCCGACATGGAGATCGTCGTCGCCTCGGGCCAGGCGCGGACCGGCGACAAGGTGACCGTGCTGACCGCCGCGGGCGTCGGATCGTACACGGTGAGCGGCACCGTCTGTCCGGTCGACTGGGAGGACGCGGTCTTCTTCACCGACGCCGAAGCGGCCCGCCTCGCCCCACGGATCGACGCTCTGGTGGCACTCGGTGCGATCGGCAAGGTGCGCGAGGCAGTCGGCAAGGAAGCCGACGTGCTCACCGGGCAGGACCGTCACCAGGCCGATGCCAGCGAGGACCGTGACCGCGAGGCGCTGGACAACACCGTCACCCTGGTGCCGGTGATGGCCAGTGTGGCGGGCACCACAGCGGTGTTCGTGGTGGCCTCCACCTTCGCCTTCGCAGTGATTCAGCGACGCCGCGAGGTCGCCCTGATCCGCACCGTGGGTGCCACCCCCCGTCAGGTGCGCCGGATGATACGGAACGAGGCGCTACTGGTCAGCGGCTTCGCGTCGGTGGTGGGCACGGTACTCGGCCTGTTCGGCGCGCAGTTGCTCGCCGATATGCTCATCGGGATGGGTGTCTCTCCACCCTGGTTCCGTATCGAACCCTCGCTGCACTGGACAGTACTGGCGCCACTCGCCGCCGCGTTCCTGGTCGGCGTCCTGGTGGCGCTCTGCGGTGTGACCGTCGCCGCACGGCGGGCCGGCAACATCCGTCCTGTCGAGGCGTTGCGCGAGGCGGCGGTCGACGACTCCGGGATGACCCCGGGGCGACTGCTGCTCGGTGCCATTGGGCTGGTCTGCGGAGCCGGGCTGGCTGCCTGGATCGCGCTCGGCGGCCCGGCCATGGTCCTGTCGCCCAGTGCCTACGCTATCTCGCTGCTGGTACCGGTACTGGCCGCCGCCGTGCTCGCACCGCTCGCCGTCGGACCGTTCACCCGGCTGCTGATGTGGCCGCTGTGCCGCTTCTCGGGACCCATCGCGATGCTCGTACGGGAGAGCGTGCTGACCTCACGGCGGCGCACCGCTGCTACAGCCGCGCCCATCCTGCTCACCGTCGGCCTGACATTTTCCCTGCTGGCCGCCACCGACGCGCTCGGCGCGGCACGCGAAAACGGGCTGCAGAACCAGGTGAAGTCGGAGTATGCGCTCGCCCCCGACCGCACGCCGGGCATCAGCCCGCAAGTCATCGAGAAGGTCTCCCGTATCGACGGCGTGCAGGTCGCGGCCCCCATCCTCACCACCGTCTACACCCACGACGAAGGCCGGCTGGAGGTCAACGACGGGCTCGTCGTGGACAGTGCCGCGCTGAAGCGGATGATGGATCTGAAGGTGGTCGACGGCTCGTTGGACGCCCTGGACGACAACAGCACGGTCGTGGCCGATCTGTGGGGCATGGACGTCGGCTCGACGCTCAAGGTCCTGATGGCCGACGGCGAAGAGGCCAACCTGCGCATCGCGGCCACCTACCATGCGCTGCGCGGTGAGGACGTCGCCTATCTGCCCCAGCGGTTCGCCAAGACCGCCGTCTACGCCCGCGACGGACTCGCGCGGCGCGCCTACATCTCACTGGAGTCCGGCACCGACCGCGCCGCCGCGACCACGGCAATCCGCAAGGCGGTCGCCGGAAACGGAGCCCGCTTCGTCACCAGGGACCAGCTGGTCGCCTCGGACAGCGCGTACGCACGCCACCTGACCGAGGTGCGGCAGCGCTCCACCACCGTGATCGTCGTGATGTTCTGCTTCATCGCGATCCTCAACACCCTGCTCATGGCGAACGCGGACCGGCGACGCGATCTGGCAGCGCTCCGGATGGCCGGAGCCACCCCGAAACAGGTCATGCGGTTCTTCATTGCTGAATCGCTCCTGGTGGCCGCCATCGGGGTGGGCCTGGCACTGATCGCGACCGCGCTCAACCTCATAGGTCTGTGGGGGGCATTGCACCAGCTGTTCGGCACGGCACCCATCACGGTGCCATACGCAGTGATCACCGGCATCGCCGTCATGTCCACGCTGCTCGCCGTGGCCGGAACCGTGCTGCCCGTCAGCGCGGCCCTGCGCGCCGGGACGGTGCAGCTCGTCGGCACCCGCGAATAGCCGCACAGATGGCCGCAAAAATATCCGGGAGACAGTTCTCAGACGAAGCGTCCGCGTCTCCGTCTGACTCAGGGCGTTCGAGGGCGTGTCTCGTACATGCGGACCGCGACGATCGGGCCGGAGGCGGTGGCGATGCCGTTGGCGTCGGCGAGATCCCGGCGAGGAGGGCGCTGGAGGCGAAGCCGCCGTCGCGGCCACAGGCGGTAGACGCCGACGGCGCGGGCGCACCAGGCGGGGTGGGCGACGTCGCCGATGACGGCGAGCACGGTCGGGTAGACGAGTGCGGTGCCGATGCCGATGCCGAGCAGGATCTAGGCGACGGCCCAGGCGGGGAACGTGGTCGCGGCGGCGAGGAGCGCGATGGCGGCGGCCTGGAGCAGCATGCCCGCGGTGGTGGACGCCGTCGCCTTTGAGGCGGCAGTCGCGCAGAAGGTGATCCGTGGGTGCCGGCTGTTACGGGTTGAAGTGAGACGGTCGGCCGCCTTCGTCTCCGTGGATGCTCATGCCATGCGCAGTAGAAAGTGGCCTGTGGCGCAGCCCACGGCAAGCATGCCGTGGGCTGCGACAAGCGCCAATACGTCGTCTGTTGCTTCGTCATCGCCGGTTCCTCTGTACGTCCTTGTACGCACGCCACAATTCCTCGGCCTTCTCGCACCGGGTCCCACCGTGGTCGCAGTCGTCGCATCCGACGGAGTGGTCGAAGTAGGCGCGGTACGCCTTCTGTGATCGCATGTACGCGCGGTTGACGGCGTGCTGGATGCGCCCGAAGGTGCTGCCGGAGTCCTGCGGCACCCCTTCGCCGCCGCTCACTCCGGCCCCTCCTCGGCGGTCCGGAAGGACCCGAGCACGACGAGCTGTGCCACGGCCTCCGGCGAACACAGCTCGGCGGCTGACGGCATCGGCACCGACCAGTACGAGGCCCACGCCTGAAGGGACAGCTCCACAGCGTCCAGCCGCGGCACCCCTAGATACGTGTCTCGTCCGAGGCACTCCGCGGCTGCATGGCGCCACCTCGTGGCCGTGCTCGCAAGTACGAGCGCGTAGTGCGGCGCCCTCGCGGATCGCAGATCACCGGGCCGCCGCGGAGGGCGGCGGCGAGGAACGCGTCTACCGGCACGGTCCTGGCTGCCGGCAACGGCGTGCACCAGACGCTCGGGGATCCGGACGGCGGAGAAGAGGGTGCCCATCGGCAGCAGCGCCAGCCCGCCCACTGAAGACCATTCCACGCCTACGGCTGCACCCTGCCGGACGGCAACCGATGGTGGAACGGGCTGCGCACCCCCGTACCGATCATCGCGACGGTCGAGGACGGGGCGCGCACGTTCGCGCTGTCTGAGCCGATGGTCGTCGACAAGGTCCGCGGTACCGGGGCCGCGCGGCAGATACACGACGAGCTGCTGCGCGGCCGGCCCGAGCAGCGGGTCAGGCTCCTCGTCGAGCGGGACCACCCGAAGGTGCGCGGCCTGTACGAGGCATGGGGCTACGAGTGGTTCGGCTAGGTGCAGCCGTTCGCGGACGCGCCGCTGTACGACGCGATGGTGGTGAGCCTGCACGGCTGAGAACGCAGAAACTGGCACCCCGAGGGGCCGGCTCTCAGGCGCACGGCGACAGCCCGGTGCACGGGCCCGACCAGGACAGGCAGCAACCCACATCGGCCGGGGCGCCTGCTGGGCGATCACCGAAGCCGGGTGGTGCCTTCCCTATGTCGATGTCGTGGACTCGTCGCCCTCTCCGGTGTCCGTTTCGGCGCGCTTGTCGGCGCCCGTCTCCAGGTAGCCGGAGTCGTCGCCCGCGACCCGGCCCACGAAGACGTCGTTGGGCGTCGTCCCCGTCGTGCTGTGCGGGTCCGCCGCCTCGGTGTCCGGCTTACCGCCCGTGTCCTCCGACCGACCCGAGCGGACCTCTGCGGAGGGCTCGGTCGTGCGACCCCCCAGGAGGTGTGCGTGGACCCATGACCATACGGACATGCTGCCTCCCGATCAGGAGATGTGTGCCGACGTCGACGGCCTGCCCGCGGTGCCCTCGGCACTCGGCGCCGCACCCGGTTGGTTCCACGTCGTTTGCGGCGCATCGCGACGGCCGCGACCAGCACCAGGACCCCGGCGTGACCGGTGAGGACTTTCTTGGCTGCAGCCATGGACGTGCTCAGTCCGAAGGCGTCGCGCATCCGGTCGTAGAGACCGAGCGGCACACCCAGGACCGCGTTGCCGGGCGGGCGCCGCGGGATGACGGGGTGGCGCGCTCCGTCGCACCGTGTCCCATGCCGTGTCGAGTCGGCGCAGCTGCGCGGCGGGCAGGGATTCCTGCAGCCGGGGAGGGACGAGGTCCTCCTCGTCGCGGATGTCCTGCCTTATCAGTGCGAAGACCCGCTGTACTTTCTCCCCACGCTTCGGCGAAGCCGGACTCAGGCGTTCGATGTCGGCGGCAAGATCGTTGATCTGCTGGTGTTCCTCCTCGACCCGCAAGGTCAACTCGTGCCCGTCCTCGACCGAGCGCCGGACGGCCGGCCACAGCACGGTCTCCTCGGCGAAGGCATGGCTGAAGACCAGCTGGACGGTCTCCTGCAGGACCCGTTCGCGGTCCTCGCCGTCCGCCAGGGTCTGGCAGTCGTCCATCAACCTGTCCATCTCGGCATGATCACGGCGTTGCCGGGCCAGCACGCTGCTCGGGCCGCCCAGTTGCTCAACCGTCTGCTCTTTGATCGTCTCGGGCATGGAGCTCTCCTCTGCGCAGACCGGCCGCAGCGTCCGTCCGCCCCAGCGGCTGCCGGCAGTGTTCGGTGCGCGGGTACCCCGACGCGGCGGGGCACACCGCCTGTGATGTTTGCACCTGCTGCTCGGCCCGGTCGCCGGGCGCATCAGGCGCCGGTCAGCAAGTCGCCCTCCTGTACGGCTGTCAGGGACAGCGTCTTGTAGCCGACCTGCTCGAACAGCACGACGAGGCGGTCCTCCTCCGTGCGCATCACCGTGCCCGCACCCCACTCCGCGTGGCGCACCCGGTCGTCCGGCTCATAGAGCCCGCCGTGCCCGGGCGGGGGAGCGGCGTCCCGGTGCCCGGCCCCAGTGGCGGGGTGCTCGTCCTCGCGGTCGCACACGTCGCACCGCCCGCATGGTGCGTCTAGCTGCTCGCCGAAGTAACCCAGAAGGTACTGGCGGCGGCAGGTCGGCGTCTCCGCGTAGCCGCGCATCATCTCGATGCGCGAGCGGTCGACGCGGCGCCGCCGCTCGAACACCCGTGCCGCCTCTTCGGCGGCCTCGTCCGCCGTGCGGCTGGGCAGAGCCCGGACCGCGCGGCGCCTGCCCTCGACGGTCACCGCTCCGGCCTCTTCCAGCAGGTTCAGCAGATCGCTGGTCTTCCGGCGCGACAGGCCGCACAGCTGCGCGGTGCGGCTACGGCTCTGCGGGGCGTCCTGGCCGAGCAGCGTGGTCGTGATCCGGCGCAGTGCTTCGGCGTCCAGGGCCCGGGCCGTGAGGAACTTCTGCAGTCCCAGGTCCTCGGGGCGGTAGAACAGCACCGCGCGGGCCGGCTCCCCGTCCCGGCCGGCGCGCCCGATCTCCTGGTAGTAGGAGTCCAGCGACTCCGGGACGGACGCGTGGGCGACGAACCGCACGTCCGACTTGTCGATGCCCATCCCGAACGCGGAGGTGGCCACCACCACGGCGAGAGCGCCAGCCATGAAGCCGTCGTGGATACGGCGGCGGTCGGCTGCCTTCATGCCCGCGTGGTACGCCTCGGCGTCCACGCCGTCCTGCCGAAGTCGCCCCGCGTACGTCTCGGCGTCCTTGCGGGTGGCGGTGTAGAGGATGCCCGGGGCGCACGCTCGGGCCGTCCAGCGTGTGACGGCCTCGCGTTTGGCGGGGTCGTCGGTGAAGGTGCGCACCGCCAGATGGATGGTGGGCCGGTCGGTCCCGGTCGTCACGACGTGGGCCTCGCGCATGTGCAGGTGCTCGACGATGTCCGCCCTGACCGGGGCCGCGGCCGTCGCCGTCAGAGCGAGTACCGGCGGGCGGCCCAGCCGTTCGGCGGCCTCGCCCAGGTTCAGGTAGTCGGGGCGGAAGTCGTGTCCCCAGGCGGAGACGCAGTGGGCCTCGTCGACGACGAACAGTGAGGGGCCCAGTTCCCGTAGCTGTTCCACGACACTGTCTTTGGTCAGCTGCTCGGGGGACAGGAACAGGTATTCGGCATCACCGTCCCGGATCGCCCGCCAGCCCCTGTCGGTGGCCGACTGCGGCTGTGCGGAGTTCACAGCCACGGCGTCCGGTGCCGCACTCTCCCGCAGGCCGGCGACCTGGTCGCGCTGCAGGGCGATCAGCGGCGACACCACGACGGCGGGGCCACCGAGCATGACGGTCGGCACCTGATAGATCGCCGACTTGCCGGAACCGGTGGGCATGACGACCAGCACGTCGCGGCCGTCGAGCAGTGCCTCCATCGCCTCCGTCTGCTCGGCGGCCAGGTCGCTCCACCGGAACCGTTCCCGGGCGACGCGGCGCAGCTCGGCGATCCGGTCGTGCACACCCATCGCGACGCCCCTTCACGGCCCGGCACTCCTGGGACCTGGCACGGGTACCCCCCTGGCCGGCCGCGATGCGGTAAGGCGCGCGGCAGCCGTGCGAGGTCGAGATCCCGGCTGCTCGCCTTCCATACCACCTGCGCCGTGCGGCCCCGCGCGGTCGCGGCTGCCCGTCACCAACGGCCAGATCCTGCGCTACAGCCGGAGGAAGCCCTCGCGCTCGTCATGCGCGCCAAGCGCAAGAGCGCCCGCGTCCAGCAGGTCGCCGCGCAGCTGCACGCCTGGTCCACCGGCTGAGGCCCCGGCCGGAGCCGGGTCTACTCGCCCCCGTCGTCGGGCACCTCGAGCGTGATGGTCTGCTCGTTCTCAGCCTTCTTCACAGCACTCAGCCGCTCGATCTTGTACTTCTGCTCCCAGTTGCCGGGCAGGCCGTCCCTGATGCCGTCGAAGCGGTGGGGTACTGCGTGCTGGAGGTCGTGAGCCCCTGATCGGTAAGGCGGTCCAGCAGCCCGATCGCCTCAACACAGGTCGTTCCGGGCCTCAACAGCACGCACGTGCTCCTCACGGTACGGACTGTCCGCAACACCGGACGGTTGCTTAAGCTCCGTCCGGTGGAGACGTTCTGGATCACCGCAGCGGCGGTCCTGTGGGGCGGCAGCATGGGCCTGCTCATACCCCGCGCCGCGTACCGACTCTCCGTGCTGCCTGGGGAACCGTGGCGAACGGCCTGCCCTGCCGGACACCCCTTCGCCGGTGCCGGGAACGGATGGCTGGGGCGGGCCCGCTGCGCCGACGGCGACTCGTACGGCCCGGGCACGCCCGTCCTCGCCGCTGTCTCAACCGTGGCCTGCGCCGTTCTGGCGGCCGCCATCGGCGCTCGCCCCGAGTTGGTGGTTTGGCTGCTACTTGTCCCGGTCGGGGTGCTGCTCGCCGTCGTCGACGTCCCAGTGCACCGGCTGCCCGACGTCGTCACCCTGCCGTTCGCGGTGATCACGCTCGTCCTACTGGGCGCGGCCACGCTGCTGCCCGGTGCCGAGGGGCGCTGGACGACCGCACTGTTGGGCTCCCTTGCCCTTGGGGCCAGCTACTAGGTGCTGTTCCTGCTCGCCCCCAGGAGCTTCGGATTCGGCGATGTGAAACTCGCCCTCGCCCTGGGCGCTGTCCTGGGCTGGTACGGCTGGGCCATCGTCCTGATCGGGACCTTCGTGGGGTACTTGCTCGGCGCGCTGTACGGCCTCGCTCTCCTCGCGGGCCGGGCTGGCCCGCCCAGCCGGATCCTGTTCGGACCGTTCCTGCTCGCTGGGGCGTTCGCCGACGTGCTCTTCGTACATATTGCGCAGCCCTGAGCAACTCGCCGCGTACTACAAGGAACTTGAACTCCTTAAGAGGGGCGAGCGCCTTCGGTTTTCTCTGCCTCGACAAAGCCCCCCAAGGAGACGGCCTGCTCGCCACCCGCCTCGGAAACGAAAAGGCCCGCCGGCTCCGTCGACGGACCCTCACGAAAGATCGAGGCTAAGAGCTGTTCTGTAATCCCCGGCGGGCGCACGACGACAGCAACGGCACTTCGCCGCGTTGTCGGATCGCCCGGATACGCCCAGTGGGGGACGCCCCTCCGCATTGCGATGCACCGCATCTGACGCCGCGCGCTGATCCACGGGGGATTACGGGACAGCCCTCAGGAAGGAACTGAGCGGTAATCACATACGAGATCCGAACCGTTCCAACACAGTTCCACCCCGATGACGGTGCCGGAGAACGTCGCGTTCCCGCACCCGCCGGCTGATCCATTTCCGTCGCCGATTGTGCGCGGAGATCCGGTCCTGAAATAGAACGTCGCGGAGACCCCGACCCCGTCCGCCTCCATGTCGCAAACCTCAACCCAGTGGCGGTCCGCCCCGACGCCCGCGTAGTTGCTGAACACGGACATCCTCCAGTAACTCGCCGCTTGGGCCGGGAGGGCAGAAGCGAGAAGGAACAGGCTGGCACCCGCGAGCACAGCAGCTAGCTTGGCAAGTGCCGATCGACCGATCTTCATATACCCCCAGTCTGAGATGCAGTGGCGAGCCCGGTCACTGGTTCCCCTGTCGGCCCGCGGTCAGTGCGGTCCCGGTGAGAGAGGCTGTCACCATGACAGGAGGGGATATTGCCAGACTCTCGGAATGAGCCCTCAGCCTGCGGTACCTCGTCAGACCAGGCAACCTATAAGTTTTCAGGTTTCTCTCCGTCAGCCTTAGCTTGTCCTACCTTCCAAGCGTGGGTCTGAGACGGTCGTTCGTAAGATCGTCGGGCCCAGGGGTTCTGGGTATGGCTGTGAGCTTGTCGCCGTTGGATGGCTCAAAGCACTTGGCCGCCCGGTGCCCCGCGACGACTCGACCGCTAATTGGGATACGCGGACTCGATCGCTGCGTAGGACAACGTCAGCGAGGTCGTCTGCGGGGTCGATGTGTGACGACGAGTTGGCGGAGGTGACCCGTGCCTCAGATCTGGGCGGCTCATCGCAGTAGAGGGTGTAGTCGGGGTCTGTCGGTTTTCGAGGTCGCCGACACGGATTTCAGGCTCGGCTGCACTCCTGTCCGAGCGCGACGAGACGTGCGCCGCGGAACGAGCTATGAACCCTCGTTGTTACCGCGCAGGGAATGGATCATGCTCTGCAGGATCCGGAACGCGTCTGACTGCTCGGTCTCGGTCAGGCCGGCCAGCATTCTGGCCTCGACGGACCGGACGGCCGCGCTCGCCTTCTCGAGGCTTCGTCGGCCGCGAGGCGTGAGCCGCGTGGGAAGCACCTTCCCGACGGGTGCCTCCGCAGGCCTGGTCACGTAGCCGTCTCGTTCCAGGGCCTGGAGTAGCACGTTCATCGTCTGCCGCGTCACGAACGCGCCCCGCGCGAGCTCGGAGTTCGACAAGCCCGGTCGTTGCGCCAGCAGCTCGAGGCAGGAGTAGTGCGTCACGCTCATCCCGAGCGGCCGCAGCACTTCCTCCATGGCCGCGCGGAGGGCGCTCGACGCTTCTTTGAGCAGGTAGCCCAGTGACGTCTCCAGGTCGACGCCGACACCTTCTTGCCTCATGTCAGCATTCTGACATAGGTTGCTGCATGTCAGAAAGCTGACACGCAAAGAAGGAGCGTCATCATGCCCGCCACCGGCCCCGACTTCATCTCGCTCCAAGTACGCGACCTCGACGCTTCGCAGGCGTTCTACGAGCAGTACCTGGGCCTCGTCCGCTCGCCGGCCGGACCTCCGCACGCCGTCGTCTTCGAGACGAAGCCGATCGCGTTCGCACTCCGCGACGTCATTCCCGGCACCGATCTCGCATCCGTCGCTCAGCCCGGCATCGGTGCCGCGATCTGGCTCCACGCCACCGACGTCCAGGCCATCCACGACGCGCTCGTCGCCGACGGTCACACCATCGTCTCCGCACCGATCGACGGTCCCTTCGGTCGGACCTTCACCTTCGCCGACCCCGACGGCTACCAGGTCACGCTCCACGACCGCGCTTGATCGACATACGCCACCAGGCGATCATCAGCGGTTGCGCCCTAGGCTCGCGCGTGCCGCTACCTTCTGCCTGCTGACCTGACGACGTTCTGCCGGCTGGATGACCTCGGCTTGGAAGTGGTCGGCCAACAGTTGCATCCCGACCACGCTGTGTTGCTCAGGTCTCAGGCGTGGATGGGCATGCGTGGCGCCACACCCGCCGTATCTCACCCCGGTCCGCGATGGCACCGGACCGTCGAGACTGCTGGACATGGTCGAAGGCCGATCCAAGCAGGTGTTCAAGACCTGGCTCGAGGCCCAGACACCAGCGTTCCGCGACGGGATCGAGATCGTCACCATGGACGGCTTCACCGGCTTCAAGACCGCCGCAGCTGAAGAAGTCCCCGACGCGGTCGCGGTGATGGACCCGTTTCATGTTGTCGCCCTGGCCGGCGATGCGCTGGACCGATGCCGCCAACGCGACTGAGTCAAGCCGACGGTGCGCCGCCCATCAGTGAGGAAGGCGCACCATCTCCTTGACTGGGCATGCCAGACTGCGGCCGTGGAGGAGATCTACCGACTGTGGTTGGCAGCCGTGCCGAGCGCCATACCCGAGGACGAGGCTCGGATCCATTGGAACTGTAAGGACGATCCGACGCCGACTCTGGACGAGGGCTTGCGTTGCGCCTCCTACCTGTACGTCGGTTCGTGGGGTGACGATCACGAGCCGGAGAACCTGCACGCGGGTCAAGGGCACTGCCCGGCCAACCGGCTGTTCAGCTGGCTGTTCTACATCGGAACGATTGATCGCTATCAGGTGCCGTTGCTCAACGAAGAGCTGATGGCCCGACTGGTCGAGCTCTACCGTCCCCGTCGCGGTGACCTTCCGGCCGACGCGATCGAGCTTCCACGGTTGGAGAGCTTTCTACGCCAGCACTTGGGGCTGTACCTCCTCCCTCAGGAACCGGGAGACATACGGGCAGATGCTGCGCTGAGGTCGGCGCAGTCTTCATGACCAGTCAAGCTGCTGTGGCAGTGCGCGTCCTTGCCGATGGGCTCGTGGTGAAGGGGCGGTTGTCGCGCAACAGAGCCCAGAGGACGTCGACGCGGCGGCGGGCGAGGGCGATGACGGCGGGGATGTGTTTGTGGCCCTGGGCTCGTTTCTTGAGGTACTAGGTGCGGTTGGGGCCGTCGCGGATAATGCTGGTCTGCGCGGAGAGGTAGAACACTCTGCGCAGGCGGCGGCTGTAGCGCTGGGGCCGGTGGAGGTTGCCGGTGCGGCGTCCGGAGTCTTTGGCGACGGGAACGAGACCGGCGGCGGAGGCGAGGTGGCCAGCGTCCGGGGAGGCGGCCAGGTCGCCTGCCGAGACAAAGAATTCGGCGCCCAGGATGGGGCCGATGCCGGGCATCGACTCGATGATGGCGGCCTGCGGATGGGTGCGGAAGGCGTCGCTGATCTGCCGCTCATCGCCCACCTGCGCGTGGGGTCCCGCGACCTCGTCGGCTGGACCGTCTTCTTCGTCACCACCGTGGCCGCCCTGGCCGTGAACCTGGGCTACCACAACTGACCCGAAATCGAGTAGAAGGGCCGGGTCGCCCGGCACTCCTCGCACACCACCGGACATGCGGGCCCGCATCCGGCGGTTCACCGAGCTGATCTCACCCGTTGCCAGGTCGGCTTGAGAATGCGCAGGTCCAGATGCCCCTATGTTGCGTCAAGCGGCAGAAGACGAGGCAGCGAGGCATGGCGACGGCTGGAACTGCAGTAAGCCGCTAGAGGAACTCGAAAGCCTCACCGCACCGGGGATGAAACGGATGGATCAACCGCACACATCCATCGTCAACGCGGGGAACGAGCGCATTCGCGGTGAATGTCAACGCCCTCGCCGAGAATTTGTGAATGCTGGTCAAGACCGAGTACATCGACGGCTTCTACAACAGCCGGTGCATCCAGAAGCGGCTCGGCTTCCTCAGCCCTGTCGAGTTCGAGGAGAAGTACTACGCCGACCAGGCAGCGGCCGAACGAGCGAACCTGAAACCCCGTTAAACCGCCCTGACCGGCTGATCAGCACCCCCCGCATACCGGGGGAACCTCAACTCCTCCAACGGGGACGCCACGGACCAAGTGCGCGACGATCACCCGATCGGCGCAATTCATGTCAGTCGCCGCCCGGCGTCATGCGGATGAAAGCCGATGATTACTCATCCGTAAGGGTGTCACCTGTTTGATGGTATTCCTGCTGATGCACTATCAGACTGCCCCCATCTGGTGAAGAGAGAATGTGATTCTAATAGCACCTCGTAGGGAATGTGGCTGATACGATCATCCTGCCGCGATGCTCTGAGACAGGTAAAGCGTCGTTCCGTGCTGAATTCGAGGCGAGGTTCTGGCTGGTCAAGCAGCCATTGCTGGAGAAAATCCCGAACCGTATCTACCGC
The DNA here is from genome assembly GCF_043198355.1 of Streptomyces sp. NPDC048825. Classification (NCBI taxonomy): domain Bacteria; kingdom Bacillati; phylum Actinomycetota; class Actinomycetes; order Kitasatosporales; family Streptomycetaceae; genus Streptomyces; species Streptomyces sp. NPDC048825. The sequence continues at coordinate 7,128 of NZ_JBICUR010000026.1, read as the reverse complement.
TGCACGTCCTGCCGGTACCGGCACTTCACCGGACCCATCACTGGACCAGTCAGAAGATCAAGCGGAGGGCGGGCTATGGGAGAAGGGAAGCCATTTCGAGACAGAGCCGTAAGAGAAGGGGAAAGAGCTGACGAGGAACCTGCAGCCGGCGCGGGCATGTGATGCACGACCCGAGGCCCAACTCCTGCGGCAGGCGCTTCCACTCGATCCCTGGCGCGCAACACGTACAGATTCCGCACAGCACCTGCCGGTCCGGCAGCGATCAGCCGTTGTCAGTGCACCGGCCGACGGGCTGTGGCCCGGTCCGGTCCTGGACCAGTTCCTTCGACTCCGGGCGGCTTTTACCCCATCTACGAGCAGGAAGACTACGAGATTGCGACAGAAACTGAGCAGGGGATTGGTCGTGGCCGTCGCCGCGACGGGCATCATGCCCCTGTATGGCATTCCGGCGTTGGCGGACCCGCTCGCCGAGGTTCCCGTGAACACCAGTCGTGCGAGCACGCAGGGATCGCACGGTGCTCCCCACGGCTCCGCCTCCGGCGATGACCGCGAGCTCGGCGACGACGAGAGCGGCTACGGCGGTGACTCGGACACGCCGGGTGGTTACGGCGATACGCCGTCGACGCAGCCTTCCACCGCGCCGCCGGTGACGAAGCCGTCGTTGCCCGCCACTGACGAAGGTGGCTATGGCGGCGAGGACGTCGAAAGCGGCTACGGCGACGACGGCGGCGATTCGGACACGCCGGGTGGTTACGGCGATACGCCGTCGACGCAGCCTTCCACCGCACCGCCGGTGACGAAGCCGTCGTCGCCGGCCACTGACGAGGGTGGCTATGGCGACGAAGGTGGCTATGGCGGCGAGGACGTCGAAAGCGGCTACGGCGACGACGGCGGCGATTCGGACACGCCGGGTGGTTACGGCGATACGCCGTC
>NZ_JBICUR010000026.1:0-6095 GCF_043198355.1 Streptomyces sp. NPDC048825 | reverse complement strand
CGCCGGTGACGAAGCCGTCGTCGCCGGCCACTGACGAGGGTGGCTATGGCGACGAAGGTGGCTATGGCGGCGAGGACGTCGAAAGCGGCTACGGCCACGACGGCGGCTACGGCGGTGACTCGGACACGCCGGGTGGTTACGGCGATACGCCGTCGACGCAGCCTTCCACCGCACCGCCGGCGACGAAGCCGCCCACGTCGGCGCCGCCGACCGCCCCACATCCCGAGCCCCCGACAAAGCCACACCCCGAGCCCCCGACAAAGCCGCCCGCCTCACCCCCGAGGGAGCCGCCCTCTCTCCCCGACACGGGGGCTGGGGAGCAGGCGCTCGTGGCTTCAGTCGTCGCCGCGTTCCTGCTGACGGGCGGCGCCATCCTGTACCGGCGAGGCCGAGCCGCGTCTCGTCGGTAGTGCTCCGTTCTGGGTGCCGGACGCATCGCGTCCGGCACCCAGATGCGTTTGGGATCCCCGGGGGCGCCCTCTCGGCTGGTGCCGTTGAGCGGACGAAGGTGCAGGCATGGGTGCACAGCCGCGGCGGCGCAGAAGATGGCCCGCGTACGTAGCGGTCGTTTTCTTCAAGCCCTGCTCGGGCGGCGGCAGCCTGGATGCCTGCGTCGTGCACACCGAGGTGGAGATGATCGAGCTGCTGCAGGTCCGCCCGCGAGCACCCCTATGAGCAGTACATGATCGAGGAGTTCGCCCGGCCGGCCCTGCACCGTGGGCGTGCTGGAGATCGACGGCACGCTCACCGCGCTGCCGGTGCTCGATGTGGAGACCGAGCGGGAGTTTTACGACTACACCGCCAAACACGACCGGGCCCAGCGCACCGAGCACTGCCCCTCGATGCTGCCGAGTGAAATCACCGGCCGCCTGAAGCAGTACGCGCTGCGTGCTGCCGGTGCGGCAGCGGCGTCTCATCCTCAGGGCCTGGCGGGCACCTGACGTCCGCCGCCTGCGCCGGGTCAGCGGGCGAATGTCTCGGTCAGGCGCACGCTGTAGCCGTCTTCTTCCATCAGGACGACCGTGACACCAAAGGGGGAGGGGTGGTCCAGCTCGAGCGGTGTGAAGGAGTAGTTGACGGCGGCCTGGATCGGCGGGACCAGCTCGCCGCCTGGCTGGGGCTCGAGGGCAGGAAGCCAGTGGGGTCCGACTGTGGCCGGGCCGTCGGGGGCTTGGGCCAGGGACGACTGCTCGGTGTAGGGGAGTTGGTGGAGGACGTGGCCGTCCTTCGTGGCGTGCACCATGTTCAGGCATGGCGCCGGGCCGACGAGGGGCAGCTGGCAGGCGGTGGCGACGTCGTGGGTCTCCCAGGCAAGGACGATTTCGTCGGCGCCGGCCGCCGCGGCGATGTTCGAGAGCGCGGCAATGCCGGTGAGTGCGTCCTCGCCGGCCTTCAGAGGGCGTACCCAGATCAGGCCGACCAGTTCGCCGCGCACCAAAGGCATGATGACCGGGCGGGGCACCGCTCCCTCGCCCAGGCCCGCGGTGTACGCGTTCTTCACCGATGCGACCAGTGCGTCCCACACCTGCGTGTCCACGAACTCCCCCTCACCCACGGCATATTCACGATCAGGCTGACCTTGTCATGGTCGCCGCGCCCCCGCCAGCCGCCGTCACCCGTCCGGACAGGGGCGTGAGGCGGTGTCAGCGCTCCACCCCGCACTGCCGGACAACGCCCCCGCGCCACAGCTTGAGTTCTAGTGGTCGTTGCAACACCCCAGTTCAAGGGTGCGATGGACTTCCATGTCCGCAAGATCCGGACGGCGCCGCCGGAGAACGTTGCGCGGCTGAAGCTGACCGTGCTGCCGAAGAACTCCGCGTGGCTGAAGCCGACTGTGCCGGCGGAGAACACACCAAGATCATCGGCGTCGTCGACCTGCCCCGCCGCAGAAGGACAGTGGCGCTCACCGGGCGCACCGAGTTCGATGGGCTGCCGATCCCGTTCTGGCGGTTTGCCGCCCAGTGCGCCGCCGGCGAACGCGCGCAGGTCCGCTACCTCAAGTCCGCGGGCCTCTGGTCCCCGGACAGTCAGGCCCTCTGCGCCAATCATGACGACTTGGAGTTCACCACCACGTGGTTCCAGAACGCCGGCCTGGTCCTCACCCGCGACGAGGACCTTCCTGACGGCGACAGTCCCGGCATGTCATGGGCCATGGCGTGCAGGATCGCCGACCTGATGCTGTCGATGCTGTGGCCGCAGGTCGAAGCCGTAGCTGCCAGCATCGACGCCCGCGGCCTGCTGACCGGGGACCAGGCCGCCGAACTCGCTGGTGCCACCAATCCGCCGCCTCACACCCGCCCCGACTGACCACTCACGAAGACCGGCTTCATGTCGTCCCGCAACGCCGGGGCGAACTCGATCTCACGCCCCGACGACTCAGAAGCCGGCACGACTGTTCGGGAGGGCGACGCGTGACCCGAGCCCTCTCCCACGAAGATCCGCTGGCGGGCCTGCCCCCACGAGCCAAGATTGCCGAGTTGATTTTGGGCAGCCCCCGCCCTGCGACACCTACGTCGGCTGGCAGCATGACTGTGGCTCACCGCATCGGTTGGCGCGTTCGGCCAACTGGAACGCTCGGCGCTCCCTCTGTTCCCGGCCTGGGAAGTCCGGCCGGCGGTCGAACACGTCGAAGCGGTTAAATTCACAATATTTAGGGGTGATTAACCCTATGGTTCGGGTTGTGAACGGCCACCAGCGGGTGCAAGACGACGAGGGAAGCGCGGCCCGACTCCTCGCGCTGTCGGACGGTGTGTTCGCCATCGCGATGACGCTGCTGGCGTTGGACATCACGCTGCCCGACGGGCTGGACCCCGCCGGCTTCCGGCAAGCGCTGGGAGATGTGATGCCCAACGTGTGGGCGTATGGCCTCAGTTTTGTGGTCATCGCGGCGTTCTGGCGGGGTCACCACCAGATTTTCCGGTATGCGCGAGAGGTGGACGGGACTGTCATCCGGATCGGGCTGCTGTGCCTTGGGCTGATCGCCCTTATGCCCTTCCCTACCACCCTGCTGGCCGAGTACGGGGACCTGCCGCAGTCGGTGGCCGTCTATTCCGGTGCCGTCGCGGCCGTGGGGGCGGCACAACTCGCACTGACGGTCGTAGTGTGGAAACGCCCGTGGCTGGGCAGCACACCGCTACCCGATCCCGTCGCGCGCAACGACGTGGCGGATCTGGCGTCGACTGTGCTGGTTTTCGCCGTCGCCGTGCCGCTCGCCTTCGTGTCCCCGACGGGCGCGAAACTGTGGTGGGCGGTATTGATCCCGGTCAAGTCCGTGACCGGCAGGCGGGGCAAGCGCCTGCGCGCGGCCGCCCAGCAGCTCGGCGCCCAGTAGGGGCTGTCAAACGAACGGCTCTGCCCCGTAACGGCGGTAGCGCTGTGTAGTGATCGCTGGAGCAGGATGCGGTGGCGGAGCAGGGGGAACCCGGCTCGGCCGTGCATCTGCCTCGTGATCCTCTTGGTTCGCGTGTTGACGCCCTCGGTGTGGCCGTTGCGTAGGGGAGGGTGAGCCCGCCCTCGCGGCGGCGCGGTCGAGTTCGAGGCCCTTGGCGAAGGAGTGCAGGTGGGGCAGGTCGGCGGGGCGGACCTGGGTGATCCCGTCGGGGAGCTTGGCGTCGTTGCCCTCCGCCTGGGTCAGGAGCTGCGCGAACTCGCCGGTGAGACGGGCGAGTTCGGCCATCTCGGGGCAGGCTTTGGTAAGTTCCCGCAGGAGTGCGGTGTCCTTGTCGCGCAGGTTCTCGGGGCGGGTGAGGAGGAGCCGGGCGAAGCGCTGCGGGGTGGTCACGAACCGCTCGCCCTCGGCGTGGCCCTGGGTGATGTAGCGGTAGAGCAGGTTGAGGCTGCCGGTGTAGCCCAGCTCCTGGATCTCCCCGGAACGGGTGCTTGACGGCGACGGCCGGGTCGGTGGCGCGGCGGGCGCGGAGGTGGTCGCGGTACGGGCGACGAGCGTGGGCTTGTAGCGGGGTGCGCGGCGGTCTCCGGTGGGCTCCTTCATGCGGGCGTACCGCTTGACGGTGTTCAGGGCGAGATCGAGGCGGCGGGCGCAATCGAGCAGGCCGACGCCTTGGTCGAGCAGGTCGTGGACCTGCCGCCAGCGCTCGCGGGTGGTCTCCTCGCGGACGCCCCCGGGCCGGGCGGGGTTCGCGGCGGTGGCCCAGCAGGCGGCGTGGGAGCGGACCTCGGCCAGGACCTTGCCGCACAGGTTGCTCCACAGGTGCCACCTGTCGCTGACCTGCACCGCTTCCGGGAGGGCCTGGCGGATCGCCTCGCCGTAGGAGCCCGAGCCGTCCCAGCAAGACGCACTCGGCCCCGGGGTGCTCGCGCAGCCACGCGACCAGGGTCATCCCGCCGTTGTCGGCCGGGCCGTGCGGGCCGGCATACGCCGAACCGCTGACGGCAGGCCTATGGGCGGTGGCCCCGCCCCAGGGTGTCCTCCAGCCAGTCGAAGACGAGCTCGCAGTGCTGCTGTGGCGCCATCGGCGAGCAGTGCAGCTGGGCACCGGTGGCCGCCGTCAGCAGCTGGAAATCCTTGGGGGCACGCAGCAGTTCGTAGAACGCGCGCGGCTGGCCGGGGTAGAACTGCTCGTCGTCGTAGTCCAGCACGAGCGTGGGGCACTTGATACGGCCCACGATCCCGGTGATGTCGAGCGCCATGATCCGTTGGGCCGGTGTCCAGAAGTCGGTGAAGATCCGGCCCTGACGGGCGGCCAGCATCGCGGGGATCGAGAACGGCTCGACCCGCTTCTCGATCGTCGCCGCTTCCTCCGGGCTCAGCTCGGGGACGACCTCTTCGTTCCAGATGCGGTTGGTCTCCGCCTTGTCGGGGCTCACGATGCTCCGGAGCTCCGGCGGAAAACCCAGCCACGGCGAGAGCACTCCCGGCATCGCGGCCAGCGCTGCGATCCTGCGTTCGAAGGCCGCTGCGCGCGGCGCGAGGTCGCCGCCCATCGACAGCCCGGTCAGGGCGATGCGCCGCTCGTCGACGTCCCTGCGGCGCTCCAGCCAGTCCACCAGGGGAGAGACGACCCGCTCCCAGCGAGGGGTGAAGACGACCTGGTCGACGAAGAGCAGCTGGCCCTGGCCCGGTCCGTCGTACACGAGCGCGTTCCAACCGCGGGCGAGCGCTGCGGAGACCCCATACGTCCACATGTCGACGTTCTGGCCGTCGCTGCCGTTGGTGAGGATGACGGTCGGCCTGGCCCTGCCGGAGGTATCGGGGCGGAAGAACCAGACAGGGATCGACGTCCCGCCCTCGTACGGGACCTGATCGGTGGTCGCCGCCGGTGTGCACAGCCGGGCGAACGTGTCCCAGGAGCGACGCCCGGCGAGGTAGAGCTCTTCCTCGTCGCCGGGGGTGTCCGAGCCGAGCACGAAGAACAGCGCCTGGTCGTAGTACTGGGCCGCCCGCAGCGAGCGGGAGCGCCGGGTCTGCGGATGCCGGGTCGCGGTGGCCGTCAGCCGGTCCCCCCAGCGCCGGAACTCCGCGGTGAAGGTCTGCTGGTCCGCCCCCGCGGCGTTGATCGCGTTGACCGCGGTCAGGACTTCGCCGACCTCGCTCGAGCCGAACCCGGCGCCGCCCAGGGCCAGCAGCGCGGCGAAGTTGAGCGCGGGGTCCGTGAACAGCTGCATGGCTCCGGGTGTCGGCGACGCGGCCGCGGCCGCGGTCGTGGACGACGGGCTGGACGTGGCTGACCCACGGGCTCCGGCGGGTACCAGCGCAGAGGCCGTCGGTGCCGAGGCCACAAGGGCCGCTCCGGCTCCGGCCGCCAGGCCTGCGAGTGCCCCCCGTCGGGTGGGCCTCGCCGCTCGGTCTGAGGATGCGTTCGTCATGCCCGGACACGCTAGGAGCCTGCGTCGCCCGGGGCGCAGCGCCACTCCCGCCGGTCCTCCGAACGGCCCGCGCCCCAACGCCAGGACGAGCGGCAGGCTGGCATGCCCGGCGACGGACCGGTGGGGCTACAGCCGCGCTGACTGCGGGTCCTCGGCCACGGTGGCGGCCTAGGGCCAATGCCGTTGCTTTATGGGTCTGCGGGTTGGGGTCGTTTGATGCGGATGGCTTGGGTGCCGGTGCGGGTGGGCTGGGGCCAGGCGTGGTGCTC
>NZ_JBICUR010000025.1:0-135747 GCF_043198355.1 Streptomyces sp. NPDC048825 | reverse complement strand
CTCGCCCTCGGCCTGGTCGCCCTCGTGCGCTGGCTCGGCTCCGGACGCCAGGACTCCCTCCTGTCCGTCGAAAACACCGTAGGAGTCGCCGCTCCGGCAGGTGAGGCCGTGTGACCACCGCCGCCGCTCAGCTGACCGCCGCGACCGCTCAGCGGCACCTGCTGCTGAACATGACCGCCAACGGTTCGCTCGGTCCCGAGGGCGAAGACCTCCTCGTCGTCCGGCGAGGGGAGGGTCCGTACGTCGACGACGCGGAGGGCAGGCGCTACATCGACGGCCTGTCAGGGCTGTACTGCTGCCAGCTCGGCTACTCCTACGGCCCCGAGTTCGCCGCGGCCGCCGAGCGGCAACTGCGCGAGCTGTGCTACAGCCCGCTGTGGACCGGCTCCGCGCACCCGACGGCGATCGAACTCGCCGAGCGGCTGTCCCGGATCGCCCCCGTGGACATCGAGCACACCTTCTTCTCGAGCGGCGGTGCCGAGGCCGTCGAGACCGCCTGGAAGATCGCACGGCGATACCACGCCCTGCGCGGCGAGCCGGGCCGCACCAAGGCCATCGCCCGGCGCGGCGCCTACCACGGCCTGACCATCGGCACCCTGTCGCTCACCGACGACCCCGGCCTGACGGAGCCGTACGGCCCGCCGGCGATCGACACCCGGTTCGTGTCGAACACCAACCGCTTCGGACTCGCACCGGAGTTCGCGGACGACGATGTGTACACGGCATGGCTGCTCGCTGAGCTGGAGGCCGCGATCCTGGCCGAGGGCCCGGAGACCGTCGCGATGCTCATCGCCGAGCCGGTGCAGAACCGGGGCGGCTGCATCACCCCGCCCGAGGGTTACTGGCAGGGGTTGCGGGCGCTGGCCGACCGGTACGGCTTCCTGCTCGTCGCCGACGAGGTGATCACGGCCTTCGGCCGGGTCGGCGAGTGGTTCGGCGGGGACCGCTACGGCGCCCGCCCGGACATCGTCACCGTCGCCAAGGGCATCACCGCCGGATACGCCCCCATGGGAGCAACTCTCGTCAGCAACCGCGTAGTTGACGTCATCAACCGGCCCGGCGTGGTCCTCAACCACGGCTACACCTTCGCCGGTCACCCGCTGAGCGCGGCCATCGCCCTGCGCAACCTGGAGATCATGGAGAGGGACGGAGTCCTGGACAACGTCCGCGGCCTCCAGGACCACTTCGCGAACCGCATGGCGTCCCTCACGGACCTGCCGATCGTCGGCGATGTCCGCGGCACCGGGTTCTTCTACTCCTGCGAACTCGTCGGCGACCTCGACGACGGCGGCTTCAGCGACCTCGCCCGCGCCGGCCTGATCCTCGACCTCATCCCGCGCAGGCTGCGCGAGGCCGGCCTGCTGGCCCGCGTCTACAACCGCTCCGCGCCGCTGGTCCAGATCGCGCCCCCGCTGATCAGCGACCGCGCCCTCCTGGACCGTATCGCCGCGATCCTCGCGGGCACCCTCGCCGAGGCCTCCAACCGCATCTGATCCACCTTTTGGAAAGGAACCACATGTACTCCATCGGTCCGCTGACCGTCGCCCCCGGCGAGCGCGCCCAGGGCCTGATCCCGGTCGGCACCAGCAGCTACGGCGTGGAGCTCGGCATACCGCTGATCGTCGTCAACGGCGCGCAGGACGGCCCGGTCCTGTGTGTGGACGCGGGCGTGCACGGCGACGAGTACGACGGCCAGGAGGCCATCCGGCGTGTCCTCGCCGAGATCGACCCGGCCACCCTGCGCGGCACCGTCGTCGGCATCCCCTGCCTGAACACCCCGGCCTTCGAGGCCGCCGCCCGCGCCAGCGGCATCGACCACCTCAACCTCAACCGCATCTTCCCCGGCGACGCGGAGGGCTCGTACTCCCAGCGCCTGGCCGCCACCTTCGTCGAGAAGGTCGTCCCGGCCGTCGACGCCGTGGTCGACCTGCACACCGGTGGCGCCTACGGCGAGATCGCCCCGCTGGTCATCCTCCAGGGCGGTTACGAGGACCTGGCCACCGACATCGCTCTCGCCGCCGGGCACGAGCTGGTCTGGAAGGGCGGCAAGTGGGGCGGCACGGTCCGCCACCCCGTTCTCGAGGCCGGCAAGCCCGCCATCACCATCGAGTGCGGTGGCGCCACCTACCGCGAGGCCAACGTCGAGCAGCACATGAACTCGGTCCGCAACATCCTGCGCAGCCTCGGCATGACCGACGGCGAGGCGGAGCTGCGGGACACCTACAAGACTGTCTCCGGTACCTTCGCCCGCTCCGCCTCCGGCGGCTTCTTCGTCGCTCACGCCGAGCCGGGGGAGACCTGCAAGGAAGGCGACCTGATCGCCACCATCACCGACCACTACGGCAACACCCTGGAAGAGGTCAGCGCCCCGCAGGAGGGCATCGTGCTCTGGGTCCGCCGGATCCGCACCGTCCGCCCCGGCGACGAGGTCGTCATCTTCGGCGAGGTCCTCGGGGAGATCCGGCCATGACCGGCGAACTGCAGCTGACCGAACTGCTCATCGACGGCAAGCGGGTCCCCGCCGCCGACGGCCGCTCCTTCACGGTCCTCGACCCCTCCGACGGGACGGCCATCGCCCAGGTGGCGCTGGCCGGCGAGGGGGACGTCAACCAGGCGGTGGCCGCCGCACGGGCGGCGTTCACCTCTCCCGATTGGGCCGGGATGCGCGCCTCCGACCGGGGCCGGATCCTGTACCGGATCGCCGAGGCCATCCGCTACCAGGGTGAACGGCTGGCGCGTCTGGAGAGCCAGGACGTCGGCAAGCCGCTCCGCCAGGCGAAGGCCGACGTCGAAGCCGCCGCCCGCTACTTCGAGTTCTACGCGGGCGTCGCCGACAAGCTCGGCGGCACCACGATCCCCCTCGGACCCGGCCTGATCGACTACACCGTCCGCGAGCCGATCGGCGTCTCCGGCCATATCATCCCCTTCAACTACCCCCTGCAGAACACCGCGCGGGGTTCCGCCCCGGCGCTGGCGGCGGGCTGCACGGTGGTGCTCAAGCCCTCCCCGGAGGCGCCGCTCACCCCGCTGGAGATCGCCCGGATCGCCCTGGAGTGCGGCCTTCCGCCGGGCGTCCTGAACGTCGTCCCCGGTGACGGCGAGACCGGCGCGGCCCTCGCCGGCCACCCGGACATCAACCAGGTCACCTTCACCGGCTCGGTACCGACCGGCATCAAGGTTGCCCAGGCCGCCGCCGCCAACGTGGTCCCCTCCGTCACGGAACTGGGCGGCAAGTCCCCGGTCGTCGTCTTCGCCGACGCCGACTTCGACCTGGCCCTCGGCGCAGTCGCCGCCTCGGCCTTCGGCAACGCCGGGCAGACCTGCTCGGCCGGCACCCGACTGCTGCTCCAGCGCGGCGCCGAGGAGTTCCTGGACAAGCTCGTTGCACACGCCGCCGCACTGCGCGTCGGCCCGGGTCTCACCGACCCGGACGTCGGCCCGCTCGTCGCCGCCCGGCAGCGCGACCGGGTGCTGGGCTACCTGGACCTGGCCCGCGAGGAGGGCGCCGTGGCACGGGCCGGCGGCCGTGCGCCGTCCGACCCGGCCCTGGCCGACGGCTACTACGTCGAGCCGACCGTCCTGACCGGCCTGACCAACGACGCCCGGTGCGCCCGCGAGGAGATCTTCGGCCCCGTCATCACCGTCATCGAGTTCGACGACGCCGACGAGGCCCTGGACATCGCCAACGACAGCCCGTACGGCCTCGCTTCGTATGTCTGGACGCGCGACATCGACAAGGCGATGCGCCTGGCCGAGGGAATCCGGGCCGGCCAGGTCTACGTCAACCCCACCGGCGTCGGCACCGGCGTGGAACTCCCCTTCGGCGGCTACAAGCACAGCGGCTGGGGCCGGGAGAAGGGCCTCGCAGCACTAGACAGCTACACGCAGACCAAGAACGTCTGCATCGGCTTCGGCAACCGGTCATGAGATACCGCACGCTCGGTGAACGTGGCCCGGCCGTCTCGGTGGTGGGCGTCGGCGGCAACAACTTCGGCGCCCGCGTCGACGAGGACGGCACGAAGGCCGTCGTCCACGCCGCCCTCGACGCCGGGATCACCCTCTTCGACACCGCCGACATGTACGGCGGGGTCGGGGAGAGCGGCACCGGGCGCGGTGACGGCGAACGGCTCCTCGGCGCCGCCCTCAAGGGCAGACGTGACGAGGTCGTGCTGGCCACCAAGTTCGGTATGGAGATGGGCCGGGACGCGGACCTGTACGGGCCGCGCGGGGCACGTGCCTACCTCCGGTACGCGGTGGAGGCGTCACTGCGCCGACTCGGTACCGACTGGATCGACCTGTATCAATACCACGAGCCGGACGGCGTCACCCCGCTGGAGGAGACGGTGGCCGCGCTCCGAGAGCTGGTCGACGAGGGCAAGATCCGGTACATCGGCTGCTCCAACCTCCCGGCCGAGCACCTCACCGACGCCTTCGTGTCCACCCAGGCCCGCTACCACCTGCTCGACCGCGGCGTGGAGCAGGACCTGATCCCCGCGTGCCTGCGCCACGGCGTGGGCCTGTTGCCGTACTACCCGCTGGCCAACGGCCTGCTCAGCGGCAAGTACCGGCGCGGTGAGCAGCCTCCGCCCGGCAGCCGGCTGTCCTGGCGGCAGGGCTGGCTCACCGACGCGGCCCTCGACAAGGCCGAGGCGCTCACCGCGTACGGCGCCGAACGAGGACTCACCCTCCTCCAGGTCGCCGTGGGCGCACTGGCCGCGCTCCCCGCCGTCGGCTCCGTCATCTGCGGCGCCATGACACCTCAGCAGGTCACAGCCAACGCGGCGGCGGCCGACTGGATCCCCGACCCCGCCGCCCTGGCCGCACTCGACGCGATCGTCACCCCCGGCGAACGCGTCGTCTGAAGCCCCCACCCCGCCCCGCCCCAACCCACCCCCTGGAAATCCGGAAACCCGCGAGACTGAGGCGAACACCATGCGAGAGATCGTCACCTTCGACGCTTATGCGACCCTGATCAACTTCGAGCTCGCCCCCACGACCCTGAAGGTCATCGAGGATCGGCTGGACCTGGACAACCTGGATGTCGACGAGTTCCTCGACGACTTCCGTGTGATGCGCTTCCAGGCCGTCCTGGAGGCCTACCGCCCGTACCACGAGATCCTGCACTCCAGCCTGCGGAACGCCATGCGCCTGCACGGCCTGGAGTACCGCACGTCCGACGGCGACGCCCTGGTCGAGGCCGTCCCCACCTTCGGCCCCTTCCCCGAGGTCCCGGACGCGCTGCGCGCGCTGAAGACCAAGTACGAGATCGCCATCATCTCCAACACCGATGACAACCTGATCGCGCGGAACGTCGAGAACATCGGTGTCGAGTTCGACTACGTCATCACCGCCCAGCAGGCCGGCGCCTACAAGCCGGACCGCCAGACCTTCGAGCACGCCTTCAAGACCATGGGCGTCGAGCCGTCCCAGGTCATCCACACCGCCCAGGGCTGGGAGTACGACCACATCCCGACCCGCGACCTCGGCCTGAAGCGTCGGGTGTGGATCAACCGCTACGGCCACCCGGGCAGCGCCGACTACCAGCCGTACGACGAGCTGCCCGACCTGTCGGGCCTGCCGAAGCTGCTCGGCTGCTGACCGACGCGCAACGGCGAAACAGACCGAAAACACAGAGGACGCACGCCATGAAGCAGATCCCCTACTGGCTGGACACAGCCCCCGCCCTGCCCGACCGGTCCGGAAAGGACCTGCCCACCGAGGCGGACGTGGTGGTCATCGGCGGCGGCCTCACCGGCCTGTCCACCGCCTACCACACCGCCCGCAAGGGCGCCCGGGTCGTCCTCGTCGAGAAGGACAAGGTCGGCTCGGGCGCCTCCGGGCGCAACGGCAGCATGTGTACCCAGGGCATCACCATCAGCCCCGCCGACGCCCGCAAGCGCTACGGCCAGGAGCGAGCCCTCGAGCTGTACAACGCCTTCCGCGACGCGGTCGACGTCGTCGAGGAGCTCACGGTCCGGGAGAAGATCGACTGCGACTTCAACCGTTCAGGTCGCCTCGGCCTGGTCTGCAAGCCCGGGCACTTCGAGGGCCTGCGGGCCAAGCAGCGCGACCTGGCCGAGAACTTCGGCCACGAGACGGTCGTCCTGAGCAAGAGCGACCTGCGGGCCGAGCTCGGCTCGGACTACTACCACGGTGCCCTGCTCGACCCGCTCAGCGCGGGCCTGCACGTGGGCAAGTTCGTCGGCGGCCTGGCAGGCGCCGCCGAGCGTGCCGGCGCCGAGATCCACGAGCGCAACGCCGCCACCGGCCTCACCCGCCTCCCCGGCGGCGGCTTCCAGGTGGAGACCATGAACGGCACCATCCGTGCCAAGCAGGTCATGGCGGCGACGGACGCCTACACCGACAAGTCGATGCCGTGGTTCCGGAAGCGGCTGATCAACGTCGGCAGTTTCATCATCGTCACCGAGCCGCTGGGGGAGGCGCGCGCCAAGGAACTCATCCCGAACGGCCGCCTGCTGGTCGCCCACAAGAATGTCGGGCACTACGTCCGCCTCACCCCGGACAACCGCCTCGCCTTCGGCGGCCGGGCCCGCTTCGCCCCCTCGAACCCCGCCTCCGACGTCAAGAGCGGCGACATCCTCAAGCGGGAGATGACCGAGATCTTCCCGCAGCTGGCCGGGGTGCGGATCGACTACGTCTGGGGCGGCATGGTCGGCATGTCCTGGGACCGCGTCCCGCACGCGGGCGAGGTCAACGGCCTTTACTACTCCATGGGTTACTGCGGCCACGGCGTCCAGATGGCCACCTACATGGGCCGCGCGGTCGCCGAGATGATGGACGGCAAGCCTGAGGCCAACCCGCTGCGCGACCTCGGCTTTCCCAAGGTTCCTGTCCCCTTCTACAACGGCACCGCCTGGTTCCTGCCGTTCGGCGGCGCCTACTACAAGGCCAAGGACCGCCTGCTCTGAGCAAGCGCCGACACCGGTGACACTGCGGGGGCCTTCCGCGACATGGCCGCGGGAGTGCCGCAAGAAGCTGTCCACGGTCACGCCGATGTCGCCGTGACCGTGGACGGCCACCCGGTACCGACGGGAAAACGATCACTGGCCTCGACGGTTCCCGAATCCTTGTCGACTGAAGAGCAGCGGACCAGCCACCAAGCATCCCCGGAGGGCGGCCGACGTCGGGCGGGTGACCGCGAGACGTCGGCCGTCCGGCGTCGCCGCGGTCACGCCCCGGTGGTCATCGCGTCCCGGACCTTGGCGGTGTCCACGAACTGCTCGAAGCGGACGATCAGCCCGCCCCGTAGGACGAAGTGGTGCGCGACGCGCACGTCGATCGATTTGCCCGTGGCCTTGTTGAGGGCCGTGTAGCGGGCCAGGACGACGACGTTCTCGCCGTCGACGACGTATGTGTCGTCGTGGGCGACCCAGTTGTCCCACTCCTTGGCGAGCTGCTCCATGACCTGGGAGGTGACGCCGTCAGGGGTGCGGTAGGTGCCGGCGAGCGGGAAGCCGGCCATCTCGGTCCACTCCACGTCGGGGGCGAGGGTGGCGCGCAGGGCGTCCAGGTCCCCGGCGGCGGAGGCCAGGTACTGGCGGCGTACGACGTCGGCGGGGGCGGTGGAGGCGGCGAACTCGGTCACGTTCAGCCCCACTTCATCTCGCCCTTGGCCACCTTGGCACCGATCTGGGCGGCGATCACCATGCCGTTGTCCGGGTAGCGCTTGACCAGCGCCTCGGTCAGCGAGGCGCCGTCGGCGGCACTGGTCAGTTCCTCTTCGAACGCCACCAGGTAGTCGCGGGTGGCAGTGATGGCGGAGGCGTCGGCGGGGGCATCGGGGAGCCGGTGGCCGGGCACCACGAGCTGAGGCTCGAGGGCGGCCATCTCGTCCAGCAGATCGAGCCAGGCGGAGCGATCCTCAGAAGTCGGAGTGTCGGCCACCCAGACATGCTCCTTCTGGAACAGCAGGACGCCGCCCAGGATCGCGCGGTGCTCGGCCTGCCACAGGTAATGCCGGTCGGGCAGTCCGGCCGGGCCGCCCTTGAGCTCGAAGAGGTGGCCTTCCAGGCTGAGGCCGCCGGTCACGGGCTCGAGGCCGACGAGGCGGGTCGGCAGGTTCGGGCCGAGGGCCGCCCACGCCTTGAGCTTGCCCTCGTAGGAGTGGTGGATGTGCTCGATGACGTGCTCGGTGGCGACGAACTTCGCCTCGGGGAAGGCGTCGGCGAGGACTTCGGCGCCGAAGTAGAAGTCGGGGTCGCCATGGCTGATGAACACGGTGGTCAGCCGCTTGCCGGAGTCGAGGATTTCAGCGACCAGCCGGTGTCCGTCGGCCCGGGTGAAGCCGGCGTCGACCAGCAGGGCCTCGCTCTCGCCGGTGACGAGGGTGGCTGTCTTGTTCTTGCTGCCGGCGGGGAAGTCCAGATCGAGGATCTTGAAGTCGAGCGTGTTCATGGGGAGGTTCCTAACTCTCGAACGTAGTCTCCTCAGGAACATTATCTGACGCGTCAGATATTTCCATCGTGGGCGTCCGGTTGCCGTAAACCGGCTCTCGCAGCGGGTACGCCATGCTGCCCGGCGACCGTGCAGCGCCCCTCAGGGCAGCAGCGGCAGGAAGTCCCGGGCCGAGCGGCTCAGAATCCGCAGGTCCTCCGCGAAGCGCTCCCGGTGGGACGGCGGCAGGGGCTCCAGGAAGTACCGTTTGATGTTCTCCACGTGGAGCCGGGATGCGCGTACGGCGGTCTCCTCGCCCAGTGGTGTCAGCCGCACCAGGCGTCCCCGGCCGTCGTTCGGATCCGTGACGCGTCGCACCAGCCCGGCCGCCTCCATCCGGTCCACCAGCCGCGTCGCCCCGCCGGTGCTGAGCACCTGCTCCTGGCTGATCGCCCGCATCGACAACCCGGGGTCGCCGGCCCGTCCCAGGATCAGCAGCACCTCGTACATCAGGTGGCTGATCCCGCACTCCTCCTCGATCTTCCGGCCCAGGATGTACTCCAGCCGGTTCGCGGCACCCTGCAACCGTCCGAAGGCCAGGACCAGCGCGTTGTCGGCCGCCTCCTGGGCGGTCGTGATCTGCCTTTGCTCGTCCAGCTCGTCCACAGCACCTCCGTATGTTCGTCCAGGCGGAACCTACCGCGCCTGCTCGCAGGCGGGAGGCTCGGTGCCTGTGGGGCGGGGGTCGTGCGTTGCGGCCCGGTTGCCGCGATGGTGCGCGAAGTCTTGACACGTCCTGTTCGACTGCGTAGATATGACACCGCAGTCATGACAGCGCAGTCATACAGCTGACCACCCGGTCCGGTCGGGTGAGCTGCAGGGCAACGGGCCGTGACTGGCTAGGATTTGAGCCGCCGAACATCGGGAGACGGAATGACGCGAGTGGGAGGTCGGGGCGGCAGCCCCGCCGCGCCGCGCAGCGTGGACGTGGCCCGGCTGGCAGGTGTCTCACAGAAGACGGTGTCGCGGGTCCTCAACGGTGAGCGGTACGTGTCCGACGAGGTGCGCCGGCGGGTGCTCGAAGCCGCCGAGGAACTCGGCTACCGGATGAACAATGCGGCCCGGGCACTGGCCTCGGGGCGCTCCCGCACCATCGGCGTGGTCACGCTGGGAACCGCCCTGTACGGGCCCGCCTCGCTGCTCATCGGCGTCGAGCGGGCCGCCCGGGACGCGGGTTATGCCATCCGGGTGGTCAACACCCTGGAGGGTGAGCCGGGAGGCGTCGCCGGGGCCGTGGAGTCACTGCTCGAGCAGGGTGTGGACGGCATCGTCGTATCCGAACCGATCGATGAGGGATCGGTCTCGCTCAGCGTCGATGTGCCGGTCCTCGTCCTCGGTGCGCCCGCGGTGTTCGGCGGTCCACGGACCGTGGCCGCGGGGGTCGGCGCCGAGTCGCTGGCCCGGGCGGCCACCGAACACCTGCTGGACCTTGGTCATGTGACGGTCCATCACTTGGCTGGTCCGCAGGGGTGGTTCGCCGCCCGGGACCGTCTGGGGGGCTGGCGGGCGGCGTTGTCGGCACGCGGCAGGGAACAGCCGCCCGTGATCGAGGGCGACTGGTCGGCCGAATCCGGCTACGCGGCGGGCCGCGAGTTCGCCTCCGCCGGGGGCGTCACCGCCGTGTTCGCCGCCAACGACGACATGGCCATCGGTCTGATCCGCGCGCTGACGGAAGCCGGCCTGCGGGTGCCGGGCGATGTGAGTGTCGTCGGCTTCGACGACGTCCCCGTCGCGGCCTATGTCACTCCTCCACTGACCACGATGCGCCAGCCCTTCGACGCCGTGGCGAACGACGGGATCCGGCTCCTGGTGCAGGCCATCGAGAAACCGGACGCGGAGCCGGCGCCGGCGCACGATCCGCCGGTCGAACTCGTCGTCCGCGCCTCGACCGCACCCCCGCCGAGCCGGAAGACCCCGGCACGCGGGCGGCGTACGGCCTCCCGCACAGGCGGCTCGGCACACTCGCCTCCGGCCGGGGACGGCCGCCCGCCATTAACCGAGCCCACCGTCAACTGACCCCACCATCAACTGAACCGCATTCGTCGGCCGCCCGAGTGGCGCCTGCTCATGGCCGGGCGATGAGACTTCAGCCTGCGCTCACTGCCCGTCAAAAACCTTCCCCGACCGCGGACTTACGACCGTGGACTACTTGCGATACGGCACCTGACGCGCGTGCCGGCCGCACCCCGCGCGACGCAGACCCGAACATGGCGACCCCGATGCCCTGGTAGCGACGGTCCGCGCCTCACCCCTCCTCACACCTCCCCCCTCGCACCTCTCCTCCCCACTCATACGAAGCGTCCTCGCCAGGCGCTCCGTCCCTCTGCCCATCGCCTTCCCAACGTCTGCCCTTTGGCGGGAGTTCACCATGCCCCGATCCTTCGTTCCCACGTCCTCCATGAGCCGCCGGCGGTTCCTCGCCGCGACCGGCGCGGTGTCCCTCGGCGCCGCACTCGCCGCGTGCAGCGGCGACAGCGACTCCGGCTCCTCATCCGCAGAGCCGGTGAGCCAGGCCGACATCGACAAGGCGATGAAGACGCCGACCGAGCTGACGTTCTGGACCTGGGTCCCGGACATCCAGCAGGAGGTCGCGCTCTTCAAGAAGAAGTACCCCGCGATCAAGGTCAAGGTCGTCAACGCCGGCCAGGGCGTCGCCCACTACACCAAGCTGCGTACGGCGCTGAAGGCCGGAACCGGCGCACCGGACATGGTGCAGATCGAGTACCAGGCGATCCCCACCTTCACGATCACCAACAGCCTGCTGAACCTCGCCCCGTACGGCGCCACAGCACTGAAGGACCAGTTCGTCGACTGGACTTGGGGACAGGTCAGCGGACCCGGCGGCGAGGTCTGGGCGATCCCCCAGGACACCGGCCCCATGGGGATGCTCTACCGCAAGGACATCTTCGACAAGCACGGCATCCAAGTGCCCGAGACCTGGGACGAGTTCGCGGCCGCCGCACGCAAGCTCCACAAGGCCGACCCGAAGGTCTACCTGACCAACCTCGCAGCGAACGAACCCGCCGCCTGGCACGGCCTGTTGTGGCAGGCGGGCGCCAAGCCGTATGCGACCTCGGGCAAGAGTAATCTCTCCATCAGCGTCGACGACGCCGTCTCCCAGAAACTTGCCGAATACTGGGGCGGGCTCGCGAAGGAAGGCGTCATCAGCACCGACCCGGACTTCGCCGACCCCTGGTACGCCGGGTTCAACAAGGGCAAGTACGCCACCTGGCTCACCGCGGCCTGGGGCCCGTCCTTCCTGGCCGGCTCGGCCAAGTCCACCTCGGGCAAATGGCGGGCGGCGCCGCTGCCGCAGTGGGATGCCGCCAAGCCGGTTGCCGGCAACTGGGGCGGCTCCACGACCGCGGTCACCGCGGCCACCAAGAACAAGATCGCGGCAGCGCAGTTCGCCCAGTTCCTCAACAGCGACCCGGCCAGCGCCAAGATGTTCGCCACAAAGCAGTTCTTCTTCCCGGCGACCAAAGCCCTGCTCGCGGACGCGAGTTTCACCGGCAGCGCGCCCGAGTTCTACGGCGGGCAGAAGGTCAACCAGATCTTCGCCGACATCAGCGACACGGTCTCGCCCGAGTTCCAGTGGCCGCCGTTCCTCGACCAGGCGGCGACCGACTGGACCGAGACCGTCGGCAAGTCCCTCGCGGCCAAGTCCGACACCGTCGACGCGCTCGGTGCGTGGCAGTCCCGGCTCACGGCGTACGCCAAGAAGCAGGGCTTCACGGTCAAGGGGACCTGACATGGCTGCCACGACCGCGGCCTACGCCAAGAAGTCGCGCCGAGCGGGACCGTCGCCACGTCGCCGGTCCGGCTCGGCAGGACCTCTGTTCGTCGCCCCGTTCCTGATCCTCTTCCTCCTGCTGTTCCTCGCCCCGCTCGGCTACGCCGCCTACCTCAGCCTCTTCCAGGAACAGCTCATCGGCGGCACGGTGTTCGTCGGCCTGGACAATTACGTCACCGCCCTCAAGGACCCTCAACTCCTCCACGGCGTCGGCCGCGTGGCCCTGTTCTTCGTCGTCCAGGTGCCGCTGATGCTGCTGCTGGCCCTGCTGTTCGCGCTCGCGCTCGACAGCGGCCTGCTGCGGCTTGCGCGCGTGATCCGGCTGGGCATCTTCGTGCCGTACGCGGTCCCGAGTGTGGTCGCCACGCTCATGTGGGGCTACCTGTACGGCCCCGACTTCGGCCCCTTCGCCCAGCTCAGCCGCAATCTCGACCTGCCGGCCCCGCAGTTCCTCAGCGAGGGCTGGATGCTCGGCAGCCTGGCGAACATCGTGACCTGGGAGTTCGTCGGCTACAACATGATCATTCTGTACGCGGCCCTGCGGACCATCCCGCACGACCTGTACGAGGCGGCCGCGATGGACGGCGCAGGAGCCTGGCGAGTCGCCTGGTCGATCAAGCTCCCGGCGCTGCGGCCCGCTCTTCTGCTGACCCTGCTGTTCTCGGTGATCGGCAGCTTCCAGCTGTTCAACGAACCGAGCCTGCTGATGAAGATCGCCCCCGACGTCATCAGCAGCTCCTACACCGCCAACCTCTACGCCTACTCCCTCGCCTTCACCGGCCAGCAGGTCAACTACGCGGCCACGGTGTCCTTCCTCCTGGGCCTGGTCATCGTCATCGCCTCCTACGCCGTGCTGCTCACCGCGAACCGAAGGAGGGAAAAGTGACGACCACCATGCCGAAGGCCACGACCGCACCGGCCGACGGCCCGGCCCCCACCGCGCCGAAGCGGCGCCGGTCCGCGTCCCCCCGCCGCAGCACCCCGCTGACCATCGCCATGCTGGCGGCCCTGGCCTACTTCCTCCTCCCGCTGTTCTGGCTGCTGGTCGCCTCGACCAAGAGCACCCAGGGCCTGTTCGACAGCTTCGGCCTGTGGTTCTCCCGAGCCCCGCAACTGTGGGCGAACATCAGTCAGACCTTCACCCAGGACGACGGCGTCTTCGTCGACTGGCTGCTCAACACAGCCGTGTACGCCGTCGTCAGCGCAGTCGGCGCGGCGATGATCGCGGCTGCCGCCGGCTACGGCTTCGCCAAGTTCCGCTTCCGCGGCGACCGGGCCGCCTTCAACCTCGTACTCGGCGCCATCATGGTCCCGGCCACCGCGCTGGCGATCCCGACCTACCTTCTGTTCGCCAAGGTCGGCCTGGTCAACACCCCCTGGGCGATCATCCTGCCCTCCCTCGTCAACCCCTTCGGCCTCTACCTCATGCGCGTCTACGCGGCCGACGCGGTCCCGGACAGCCTCCTGGAGGCCGCCCGCATCGACGGGGCGGGGGAGGCACGGATCTTCTTCCGGATCGCTCTCAGGCTGCTGGGCCCCGGCCTGGTGACCGTCCTGCTCTTCACGCTCGTGACGACCTGGAACAACTACTTCCTGCCGCTGATCATGCTCAACGACCCGAGTCTCTACCCCATCACGGTCGGCCTCTCCGCCTGGGCCGCCCAGGCGCAGAACGGCGGGGGCGGCGCCAGCAGCGACATGCTCCCGCTCGTCGTGACCGGCTCCATGATCTCCATCGTGCCGCTCGTCATCGCCTTCCTCATGCTGCAGCGCTACTGGCAGAGCGGTCTGGCGACCGGAAGCGTCAAGCAGTAACGCCCCCAACACTCCCGGAGGTTCCTTCATGGCGGATCTGCCTGCCCGCGTCCTGTTCGGCGCCGCGTACTACCACGAGTACACGCCCGCGTACGACCCCCAACTGCGGCCCGACGAACGGCTCAAGACCGACCTCGACCTGATGGCCGCGGCGAACTTCACCGTGATCCGGGTCGGCGAATCGGTCTGGTCGACCTGGGAGCCTACGAGCGGGCGCTTCGACCTCGACTGGCTCCAGCCGGTCCTCGACGGCGCCCACGAGCGCGGCATCGCCGTCATCATCGGCACGCCGACGTACGCGGTGCCGCCGTGGCTGGCCCGGCAGTACCCGGAGATCACGGGCGAGCGGGGCACCGGCGACCGCATCGGCTGGGGCGCCCGCCAGGAGGTGGACTTCACCCACCCGGCCTTCCGCTTCCACGCCGAGCGGATCATCCGCAAGATGGTCGCCCGGTACGCCGACCACCCGGCGGTCATCGGCTGGCAGGTCGACAACGAGCCGGGCCTGCATCTCCTCCACAACCAGGGCGTCTTCCAGCGCTTCGTCGACCACCTGCGCGAGAAGTACGGGGACGTCGAGACCCTCAACCGCGAGTGGGGCCTGGTGTATTGGTCCCACCGACTGTCGACGTGGGCGGACCTGTGGACGCCGGACGGCAACGTCCAGCCTCAATACGACGTCCGCTGGCGGGAGTTCCAGGCTCGCCAGGTCACCGAGTTCATCGGCTGGCAGGCGGACATCGTGCGCGAGTACGTCCGCCCCGAGCAGTTCGTCACCACCTGCATCTCGTACACACGCCAGGGAGTGCAGGACGACGAGCTGTCCGCCCGGCTCGACATCGCCTCCGGCAACCCGTACTACGACATGCAGGACGGTCTCCTGCTCCCCGACCCCACGCCCGACGACCACGAGCAGATGTGGAAGACCACCGGCGTCTGGTCGATGTACCAGACCGCGGACTGGATGTTCTCCTCCCGCCAGGAGCCGTTCCTGGTCACCGAGACCAACGCCCAGTGCATCGGCACCCCGTGGGACAACCGCCCCGCCTACGACGGACAGTGGCGGCAGGCCGCATGGGCACACGTGGCGCGCGGCGCGCGGATGATCGAGTACTGGCAGTGGCAGACGCTGCACTTCGGCGCCGAGACCTACTGGGGCGGAGTCCTTCCCCACAGCGGTCAGCCCGGCCGCGCGTACGCCGAACTCGCCCGCCTGGGCGCCGAGTTCGAGGAAGCAGGCCCGCTCGTCGCCGGGCTCGAACCGGACGCCGACATCACGATGGTCTACTCGACGCCGAGCAAGTGGCTCATGCAGAAGCACCCCCCGCTCGCGACCTCCGACGGCGACCCCGACCCCGCCGCCTATCACCGGATCTTCGACCCCTTCTACCGCGGCGCCTTCGAGGCCGGCCGCCAGGTGCGGATCGTGCACGCGCGGCAGCTGCACGACCCGCGCGGTGAGCAGGAGGGTCCAGCGCCGGAGGAGGCCGCACGCCGCCACCCCGTGCTGGTCGTACCGGGCTTGTACATCGCCGCCGACACGACCCTCGACTGGCTCGCGGCCTATGCCGACGCGGGCGGTCACCTGGTCCTCGGCCCGCGCACGGGATACGCCGACCACGAGGCCAGAGCCCGGCACGAGGCGGCACCCGGACGTCTCACCGAGGCCGCGGGCGTCACGTACGACGAGTTCAGCAACCTCGCGCGCGACCTCCCGGTGCACCCCGTACCCGGCAGCCCGCTGCAACTGCCGCAAGAGGCGACGGCGACCCGCTGGGCCGACGGCCTGACCGTCACCGACGCCGACGTGCTGGCCTCGTACGACCACCCGCACTTCGGCCGCTGGCCCGCGGTCACCACGCGCCGCCACGGCGAGGGCCGCATCACGTATGTCGGTACGGTCCCCGGCCGGGCCCTCGCCCGCGCGCTGGCGACCTGGCTGGCACCCTCCGCACGCCACGGCTGGCGGGACCTGCCGGAATCGGTCACCGCGACGACCGGCACGTCCCCCGACGGGCGCCGCGTCCATGTCGTCCACAACTGGAGCTGGGAGCCCGCCCGCGTCTGGGCCCCCCTGGCGATGACCGACGCCTTGAACGGCACGTCCGTCCCCGCGGGCACAGCTGTGGACCTCGGCGCCTGGGACGTACGCGTACTCGTCTCCTGATCCAACCTCTGATCCAACCTCGCGAGCATCACCATGACCATCCCCGATCCCCCAGGAGGGGCTGTGCAGAGCAGAAGACTTGGCAAAGCGCTGGGAACTTTCGTCGCGGGTTCAGCGATGCTGGGCCTGACCATGAGCAGCGCGCAGGCGTACAACCCGACGGGCGGGATCCTGTACCAGCTCGGCAATGAACCGTGTCTGAAGGGCCGGGGCAACTGCGCGATCTACGTCAAGTCGGCGCAGTTGCAGAGCGGACGTCTCGTCGCGGCATTCGAGAAGGCCACGGTCGTCCCGGAGACGGGCAGCGCCGACGGAGAGACGATGCCGGTCTACAAGAGTGACGACTACGGAACCTCGTGGCAGCCGCTGGCAGACGTCAAGGCTCCGGCGTACCTCTCCAGCGACCCCAAGTACGCGAAGTACAAGAGCAACTGGGCGAGCCCGTTCCTCTACACGCTTCCGCAGGACGTCGGCAAACTGAAGAAGGGCACGCTGCTCCTGGCGACCATCGTGACGGGCGACGACCACTACTACCTCGAGAACAAGGCAGCCGACCCGAACTGGACGCCGTCCAATGACGGAGACCGCAGTGACATGGCTCTCGCCCTGTACTCCAGCACCGACGAAGGCGAGAGCTGGAAAGTCCTCAACGTCATCGCGACAGGCGGCTGGCAGGGCGGCAGCGCGGGCGCGATCGGCAGGAACGTCGCCAAGGCGAACACGTACAAGCAGGTCGATCCCCTCTGGGAGCCGTACCTGATGGTCCACAAGGGCCAACTCGTCTGCTACTACTCCGACGAGAACGACTACCTCGGCTTCGACCCGGTCACCGGTGTGCCGAAGCTGGATCCGGACAACGACACCGCCCGGGACTCGCACGGCCAGATCCTGGTCCACAAGACCTGGAACGGCCGCAGCGCGCAGTGGAGCGAGCCCGTCGTCGACGTCGCCGGCCTGACCCAGGACATGGGAGGCGGCAAGACGCAGATCGGAGGCGGCCGGCCGGGCATGACGACCGTCGTCCCGACGACGGACGGCAAGTGGCTGCTCCCCTACGAGTACTGGGGCGGCGGAACCAACACCCGGTACGTGATCGCCGACGACCCGCTGAAGTTCTACCGCGGCTCCACGGACAACCCCGTCACCTCACTGCCGGTCGACGCCGGTTCCCGTCGTCTCGCGGTGAACGGAAGCCCGGTCGTCATCAACCTCCCCGACGGGCGCCTGGTGTACAACGCCGCGGGCAGCGGCAACGTCTGGGTCAACGAGAGCGGACGCAGCGACGGCGTGTGGAAGGAGTACCAGACGAATTCGCCGGCCTCCTACAGCCGCAACCTGCAGTACGTCCAGGGCACCGGCCGCATCTCGATCCTCAACCACCAGGGCACCTCGACGATCGCCCACTCCGAGGTCGACCAAGGCCGCTCGGACGGCGCCTACTACCAGCTCGTGAACCGCAAGACCGGGCAGGTGATCGGCACCGGCGGCAAGACCAACGACGCCAACATCGGCAACGGGGACGTTCCCGACGTCCGCCTGGAGGACGCCGGCTCGGTGGCGAACAAGGACACGCAGTACTGGCACCTGGCCACCAAGGCCGATGGTGCCCTGACGCTGCTCAACAAGTCGGGCGGCCGTGCCGCGGGCATCTGGACGGCGAATCCGACGGTCGGCCAGCGGATCGGCCAGTGGGTCGACGACACCCCGGCGGGCCTCTGGAACCTCACCAGGACCGCTGACGGCTACTACAAGTTCCAGTCGGCCAAGAACACCAACGTGTACCTGACCGGTGCATCCGCCGGTGCGCCGCTGACCCTCCAGAACGCGGTCGCGGACGGCTCCCAGGAGTGGCAGCTCGTCCAGCAGGCACCGACCTCCGCGGCCCTGACGAAGAACACACGGTCGAAGCGTCTGACCGCGAGCACCGTCGGGAGGAACGCCACCCTGTCGCTGAACGCCGCCGCCTCGGACCCCGCGGGCACGGCCCTGCACGCGAACAAGACCGGCCAGGTCTACGTGTTCGCGGCCGACGGCAAGGTCACGGACCTCGGCCCGGTCTCCTTCGACGAGGCCCAGAAGGGCAGCGTGGCGCTCCCGGGAACCCTCGCAGCCGGGACACAGGTCAAGATCGCCGTGCAGTTCGACGACGGGCCGCTGATGTGGGACACGGCCAAGGTCCGGTGATCTGCTTCCGGCCGGTGATCTGAGGGCCACAAGACATCACAGGGCTGAGGAGCGGGCTCACCGCTCCTCAGCCCTGCACGGCCGTTCGGTCGCCGACCGCGTCGAACCCTTCGGCCGGTCTCAGGCCGCGAGTTCCTTCCTGATGCGGTCCAGCATGAACGCCGAGGAATCCCGGGCCCGTTCCTCCCAGGCGAAGACACAGGACGTGGCGACGCCATCGAAGTTCAGTTCGCGCAGGGTGCCGAAGAAGGTGTCCCAGTCGACCTCGCCCTGGCCGATGTCCAGGTGCTGGTGGATACGGGCCGGGGTGCCGGGCGGGTTGAGGATGTAGCGCAGGCCGCTGGAGCCCTTGTGGTTGAAGGAGTCCGCGATGTGCACGTGCTGGAGCTTGTCGCCGGCGTAACGCATCATCGCCGCGATGTCCGCTGTCGGATCCGCCCCCGAGAGGTGGAAGGTGT
Source organism: Streptomyces sp. NPDC048825 (assembly GCF_043198355.1). Taxonomy (NCBI): domain Bacteria; kingdom Bacillati; phylum Actinomycetota; class Actinomycetes; order Kitasatosporales; family Streptomycetaceae; genus Streptomyces; species Streptomyces sp. NPDC048825. The sequence goes on along the minus strand of NZ_JBICUR010000025.1, from coordinate 116,876 downwards.
GAGGGGCGCAGTAGAGGTAGTTCACCCAGGGCTTGTTGATCGCGCGGACCAGGTCGACCGCGGGGGTGTTCTCCTCGCAGAAGTCGTCCGGGTGGGCCTCCAGGTTCAGAGCGATGCCTTCGCGCTCGAACACCGGCAGCAGTTCCTCCAGCGAGCGCCAGAAGGCCGCCTCGCTCTCGGCGGCGCGCTCGGGGCGGCCGTTGAACTCCGAGTTCATCAGCGGACATTCGAGGTCCGCGGTGATCTCGATCATCCGCTTCCAGTACCGTACGGCGGTCTGCCGCTCGGTCTCGTCGGGCGAGGACCACTTGTACAGCGGCAGCACCGAGGACAGTTGAACGCCGTGCGTGCGCAGGGACTTCTTCAACGCCGCGACGCGCTCGTCGTCCGCCCGCGGGTGCAGGAAGAACGGCATGAAGTCGTCGCGCGGGGACAACTCGATGTACTCGTAGCCGAGTTCGGTGACTGTGCGCACCATGTCGTCGAGCGGCAGGGCGCGGAACATATAGGGGTCGAGGGCGATTCTCACGCGGCACCTCCGTAGAACGCGGGGCGGGGCTTCATGTCGGCGGAGACGACCGTGCCGTCGGTCTCCAGGGAGCGGACGGCGGCGTCGGTGATGACGGTGGCGGCGTAGCCGTCCCAGGCGGACGGGCCGGTGGGCTCGGCGCCCGCCGTGACCGAGGCGATCCACTCGCGGAACTCGGTGTCGAAGGCCTCCGCGAAGCGGACCTTCCAGTCCTGCGTGACGGCCGTGGCGTGCCGGGCCGCGGTGCGGATGCCCACGGCGGACGGGTCGGGCAGCCGGACCAGGCCGTCCTCGCCGACGACCTCGCACTGGATGTCGTAGCCGTACTGGCAGTTGACGAAGACTTCGAGGTCGATACGCACGCCGCTCACGGTCTCGAAGATCATGATCTGCGGGTCCTTGAGGTGCTCGAACCGCTTGCTCGTGGCGCGCGGCGTGACCACCTGGGCGGAGATGATCTCGTCGTCGAGCAGCCAGCGCAGTACGTCGATCTCGTGGACCGCTGTGTCCTGCGCCGCCATCGCGGAGTGGTACGCGTCGGGGACCGTCGGGTTGCGGTGGGCGCAGTGCACCATCAGCGGTGCGCCGAGGGAGCCGGCCGCGAGGACCTCCTTCATCTGGCGGTAGCCGGGGTCGAAGCGGCGCATGAAGCCGACCTGGACCAGGCGGCTGCCGTGCGCGCGCTCGGCCTCGACGATGCGCAGACAGTCCTCGGCGGTCGTCGCGAGGGGCTTCTCGCAGAACACGGGCTTGCCGGCCGCGATGGCGTTCAGGACGTGCTCGGCGTGGGTGGGGCCCCAGGAGGTGACGAGGACGGCGTCCACGTCGGGGGAGTTGATCAGCTCGGCGCCGCTTGGCAGCACGGCGGCGCCGACGGTGGCGGCGACCTCGGCGGCCCGGGCCGAGTCGAGGTCGGTCACCACGGTGACGGTGGCCCCGGTGACCACCTCGGTGAGGCGCCGGATGTGGTCCTGGCCGATCATTCCGGCGCCGACGACACCTACACGTACGGTCATGGCCGTATCCCTTCGAAGGGCTTGCGGGGCCGGGAGTCCATTGGCGGCCCACAGGGAGAGGGGGTTCAGGAGAAGCGGGCCTTGAGTTCCGCTTCCAGCGTCTCGAGCGTGCGGCCCTTTGTCTCGGGGACGTAGCGCTTCACAAAGGCGAGCGAGAACAGGCCCGCCAGCACAAAGAGGAAGAAGGTGTTGGAGATCCCGATCCCGTCGACCAGGGACGGGAAGACCAGACCGATCACGAAGTTGGTCAGCCACAGCACCACGGCCGCCACACCCATCCCGAAGCCGCGCATCCGCATCGGGAAGATCTCCGACAGCATCAGCCACGTCACCGGCGAGATCGCGCCCTGCTGGAAGGCCAGGAAGGTGACGGTCATGGCGAGCACGGCGTACGCCCGGCCGTCTCCGGAGGGCAGCGCCAGGGAGAAGACGCCGATCAGCAACAGAGCGGCGGTCGTGCCCATCTGGCCGGCCATGAGCATCGGGCGGCGCGCCACCCGGCCCAGCAGCCAGATGCCGACGAAGGTCGCCAGCACCGAGATCACGCCGTTGGCGATGTTCGCCGTGAGCGCGCTGTCCGCGGCGAAGCCGGCGTCGGTGAGGATCTGCGTGCCGTAGTACATGATCGTGTTCACGCCCGTGATCTGCTGCACGATCGCGATGCCGAAGCCGACGAACATCAGCTTGCGCACCCACGGTGTGCTCTTCATGTCCTGCCAGCCGCCGAGCTTCTCCTGCTCGTCCTTCACGGCCAGCGAGGACACCTCCGCGAGCTCGGCCTCGGCCCGCTGCTGGGAGCGCACCTGCTTGAGGACCTCCAGGGCCTCGCCGAAGCGGCTCTGGGAGGCCAGCCAGCGCGGGCTCTCGGGCATCACCAGCATGCCGAACCACAGCACGACGGCGGGGATGGTCGCGATGACGAGCATCCAACGCCAGACGCCGCCCGACTCATCGCCCACCCGGGCGATGATCGCGTTCGAGGTGAAGGCGAGCAACTGCCCACTGACGATCATGAGTTCGTTACGGGTGACCAGGGCGCCGCGCCGCTCGGCGGGCGAGACCTCCGCGAGGTAGACCGGCACGGTCACCGACGCGCCACCGACCGCGAGGCCGAGCACGAACCGGGCCACGACCATGACCGCCGTGTTCGGGGCGAGCGTGCAGCCGAGCGCGCCGATGAAGAACACCACGGCGAGAACGAGGATGGTGCGGCGCCGTCCGCGCCCGTCCGACAGCCGCCCGCCGGTGACGGCGCCGAGCGCGGCACCGAGGAGGAGCGAGCTGGTGACCATGCCCTCGGTGAACGGGGTCAGGCCGAGGTCATCGGTCATGTACGGCAGGGCGCCGTTGATGACGCCGGTGTCGTAACCGAAGAGCAGTCCGCCGAAGGTGGCGATGAGCGTGATGACCCGCAGCCGCCGCTTGACCGTGGGCGAAGCGTCGTCCGGGACGGCGGTGGCGGGAATGGGAGCCTGAGCCGTGTCCTTGCTGACGTCCATGGTCACCTCCTACTTGTCGTCGAGGGCGGGGCGCCGGGTACCGGCCAGTCCGCAGCCGGCCAGGTAGTCGCGCGTACTGACCGCGATGGGCAGCGGCACCTCGGGAGCGCACGGGTACAGGTCCTGCTCGACGATGACGAACAACTCGGCGTCCAGCTCAGCGAGTTCGGCGACCACGTCGTCGGGCTTCGGCACACCCGCCGGAGGTGACACGCACACACCGCGCTTGACGGCCTCGCCGAAGGAGAGGTTCTCGGCGGCCACCTGGGCGAGGATCTCCGGGTCCATCTGTTTGATGTGGACGTAGCCGACGCGCTCCCCGAACCGGCGGATCAGGTCCAGGTTGTCCCCGCCGCCGTAGGCCACGTGCCCGGTGTCCAGGCAGAGGTTGGTGTATCGGGAGTCCGACTCGTTCAGCAGCCGCTCGATCTCCGGCTGCGTCTGGATGTGGCTGTCCGCGTGCGGGTGGATGACGAGGCGTACGTCGTACTCGTCCAGGAGCAGCTTCCCGAGCCGGTCGGCGGCCCGGCCGAAGCCCGCCCACTGCTCGGCGGTCAGCTCGGGCGACTCGGTGAAGCCGCCGGTCTTCTCGTCCCGGTACATGGGTGGGATGAAGACCAGGTGGTGGGCACCCGCGGCGGCGGTCAGCGCGGCCACCTGCCGGACATGGGCGAGCATGTCGTCCCAGGCCTCCGGCCGGTGCAGCGCGCCGAACGCGGTGCCGCCGGAGACCTGGAGCCCCCGGGCGTGGAGCTCCGCTTTCAGCCGCTGCGGGTCCGTGGGGAGGTAGCCGTACGGGCCCAGCTCCAGCCACCGGTAACCGGCCGCGGCCAGCTCGTCGAGGAAGCGGGTGTACGGAACCTGGTGCTCGTCCTCGGGAAACCAGACGCCCCATGAGTCGGGGGCCGAGCCGAGACACAGGTTGCCCACGACGGTGCGGAGGGGGGACGGCGTCGTTGCCATAGTGCACGTCCTTCGAAGAGGGAACGGGTGGGGGTTTGGGGAAGCTCGGGGAGTTGTCAGCAGGAGGACTTGACTGACGCGCTCTACTAGCGCGCGCTAGTGCGAGTACGATGGCCCCTGTCCAAATGTCATGTCAATAGCTTGTTGCCGGGAGATTTCAGGACTGCCCGTATGGTGGGCGCGTCGAAGGGTGGTTCACAGGTGAGTGCGTCGGGCAAACAGCGGCCCACGATGGTGGACGTCGCCGCGAAGGCGGGCGTGTCCAGGGCGCTCGTCTCGATCATCTTCCGCGACCAGCCGGGGGCGAGCCAGGAGACCCGCGAGCGCGTACTGCGCGTCGCCGACGAGATCGGCTACCGCCCCGACAACGCGGCGCGGCTGCTGGCCCGTGGCCGCAGCCGCACGCTGGGCGTGATGTTCACCGTCCACCAGACCTTCCACGCCGACCTCGTCGAGGGCATCTATCCCGAGGCCGAGCGGCTCGGCTACGAGGTGTTGCTCTCCGCCACCGGCCAGGGGAGGGGCGAGGCGAAGGCCGTCGAGGCCCTGTTGAGTCATCGCTGCGAGGCGGTGATCCTGCTGGGCCCGGACACGGTGGCTGCGGACCTCGATGCCCTTGGCCACCGTACGGTCGCCGTCTCCGTCGGACGCCGGGTGCCCCAGACCCGCGTCGACAGCGTGCACACCGCCGAGGGCAAGGGCGTACGGCAGGCCATGGACCACCTCTACGAGCTGGGGCACCGCCGGATCGTGCACATCGACGGCGGCCGGGGTCCTGGTTCGGCCGAGCGGCGGCGGGCGTATCGGGCCGCGATGCGCCGTCACGGTCTGCACTCCGGACTGCGGGTGATCCCCGGGGATCACACCGAGGAGTCCGGCATCGAGACAGGCCGCCTGCTGCTGGCGGAACGCGATCGCGGGGAGCCGCTGCCGACGGCGGTCCTCGCCGGGAACGACCGGTGCGCGATGGGCCTGTTGATGGCTCTGACGCGGGCCGGCGTCGACGTCCCGCGGGACCTGTCCGTCGTCGGCTACGACGACAGTCACCTGTCTCACCTGATGCCGATCGGCCTGACCACCGTCCGCCAGGACTCGCTCCTGATGGCGGAGTACGCGGTCCGGTTCGCCGTGGAACGCCTGGAGGACGGGGAACTGGAGCCGCGCGAGGCGGTCCTGGACCCGAAACTGGTGGTGCGCGGAACGAGCGGGCCGGCCCCGGAGCAGGGGCCGGCCTGAAGGCTCGGTGAGGGCCGAGGACCCGCGACCGCCTGGTCGTTACCGTGTGCCCTTCTCGGCGGACTTGGCGATGGCGTCGACGTTCCCCTCGGTGACGAAAGCCGGACCGGTCCGGACCACCCGCGGCGCCGGACGCCGGCACTGTCGGCCTGTGACGCGTGATCGTCGCCGCACGAGCATGCAGCGGTCGGCCGATGCGTGCGTTGCCCTGGAAACCGCCCCTGCTGAAAAGGGTCCGGACGGAGCGCCGGCATGGCGGGCCTGGCCGCGCTCACTGCGCGTCGGCGCGGGCCAGCCGTGGCAGGGCGAGGGAGACCGTCGAGGCGGCGAGCAGGGCCGCCGCGCACGACGCCCCGTAGCCCGCTGAGGCCCCGGCCGCGTCGACCACCCACCCGGACGTGGCGTAGCCCAGAGCCACCCCGACGGAGAGGCCTGAGACGATCCAGGTGATGCTCTCGGTGAGCTGAGAGGCCGGCGCCAGGCGGCCCACGAGCCCCATCGTGGTGATCAAGGTCGGCGCGATGGCCATGCCCGCCACGAAGAGCATCCCCGCCAGTGCCGCAAGACTCGGCGCGAACAGCAGCGGTGCCATCGTCACCGCCATCGCCCAGACGCTGACCAGCAATCCCCGTGTGATCGCACCCCGCGGCCTGACCGCGCCGAACACCGCGCCCGCCAGGCCCGAGCCGAGCGCGTACACGCCCAGGAGCAGGCCCGAGAGCGCCTTGTGGTGGTGTGTGTCGGCGAACGCCACCGTCACGACCTCAACCGAACCGAAGGACGCGCCCACCGACGTCACGGTCAGCACCAACAGGCCGAGTCCCGGGATGCGCAGCGCAGAGCCCCGGGCGCGTTGCGGCCCGGGGCGCACCGGCGGTTCCGTGCGCCGCTGGGCGGCGAACAGCAGGACACCGACGGCGAGCAGGACCGCGGCCGCCAGCGGACCTGCCTCGGCGAAGACGCTGGTGGACAGCGTGATCGCCAGGACTGGGCCGACGACGTAGATCACCTCCTCGAGCACCGTCTCCAGCGAGTACGCGGTGTGCAGCAGCCGCGGCGACTCCCGGTGGACCTCCGACCAGCGGGACCTGACGAGCGCGGCCATGCTGGGCATGCAGCCCGCTGCCGCCGCCGCGACGTACAGCGTCCATTCCGGGGCGGCATACCGGGCGCACAGCAGCAGCGCACAGATGGCGGCGACCGTCACGGCCATCGCGGGGAGGACGACCCGGCGCTGGCCGTGACGGTCGATCAGCCGGGAGATCTGCGGAGCGATCGCCGCGGTGGCGAGCGCCTGCGTGGCGGAGACCGAGCCGGCGAGCCAGTATTCACCGCCGAGTTGCGACAGCATGGTGATGATGCCGACGCCGATCATCGACATCGGAAGGCGTGAAACGAAGCCCGCGGCGGAGAAGAGCAGGCTGCCCGCAGGAGAGAAGATTCGGCGGTAATCGGAGAGCATGGACTCCACGCTCCGTCAGGAGCCGATCGTCGCTGGGCGGATCCGGTCCGGTTACTGCGTCCTCCGTGTACGCCATTTTCACGTATGGCGCGGTATGCCGCGACGTGACGCGGTACCTCTCCCTGCACGTGCGGGAAATGGCGAGCCGAGTTAGCTTGAAGAAGACACGTCGATCTCTCGGCGAGAGGGAGCCCATATACCGGCGACCGTGTAAACGGCGACCGCGTATCGACCGCGTACAGAGGCGATCGGTTCAGAGGCTACCGGGGCCGAGCCCCGTCCCAGGAGAATTCTCCTCCTTTGTCAGCCCGATCCCACGGGCTTCTCCGCCGTCGCCCAGTGCCGTTCGCCCAGCTCGTCCGCCCGACAAGTGGCCCTCCAAGGAGGTTAGCTGGGATGAACGCGCGACTGCGAAGCCAGGCCGCGATGGCTGCGGTCAGCACATGCATTGTCGTGCTGACCGTGTTCTACTACCTGTTTCCGGAACAGCGGCTGATCTTCGTCGGCATTGGAGCCACCGGCGTCATCGGAATTACCCTGGGTATCCTTCTCAACCGTCCCGCGCACAGACTCCCCTGGTTGTTGCTCGCCGCGGGAAATTTCGCATTCGCCGCGGGCCAGGCCACCCAGATCGTCCTCATCGAGTTGCTCGACGAGGAGATCCCGTTCCCATCGATCGCCGACGGCTTCTATCTCGCGGCATATCCGCTCTATGCGGCGGCATTGCTGGGCTTCGTGCACTGGCGCACGAGTTGGCGCGACCGCGCGAGCCTCGTCGACGCGCTGACGCTGACCGTCGGCCTGGCGCTGCTGTCGTGGCTTTACCTCATCGATCCGTACGCGCGCGTCGAGGGTCTCACCTGGGTGCAGAAGTCGTTCTCCATCGCGTATCCGCTCGGCGACATCCTCGTACTGGCGATGCTGCTGCGCCTGCTCGCCGGCCGTGGCGGCAAGAGCCGCTCGCTCATGCTGCTCACCGCGGGCACCGTCGGACTGCTCACCGCCGACGTGGCTTACGGCCTGATTCAACTGAACGGGACCTGGCGCACGGGTACCTGGGTCGATCTCGGCTGGGCCGTCCTGTACGGCGCCTGGGCGGCCGCCGCGCTCGATCCGACCATGCGGTCGCTCACCCAGCCGGTGGAATGGCGCGCCGAGACCGGCACGGGCCGGCTGAGCCTGCTCACCCTGGCGTCGTTGATCGCGCCGACCATCCTCCTGACGGAGGCGGTCCGCGGCGTGAATTCCAACACCGGCGTCATCGGGGTGTTCTCCGCGGTGCTCTTCCTCCTCGTGCTCTACCGCCTGGCGGGCGTGGTGGCCACCCACCGGCGGGCGGTCGGCCGGGAGAAGGTGCTGCGCAACGCGGTGTCGTCGCTGGGCGGAGCGGGCGATCTGCCGGATGTGGCCGCCGCCGTCCACTCCGCGGTGACGGAGCTGATGCCGCACGGCCCGCCTCGTTCCGCGCTGCTCACCGTGCCGGACAACATGCTCTGGGTGAATGGGGCGCACGGCGGCGCACACGGGCCGCCGTCTGCGCCGATGACCGCAGCCGTACGGGAACTGATCGCGTCCGGCGAGAACCGCCTGGTGGCCCTCGACGGTGCGGGGCCCGATCTTGCCGCCCGCCTCACGGGCCCGGACAAGGAGCCGACCCGCACCGGCCACGTGCTGGTCTGCCCGCTCGTCTCACAGGATCACCCCTCCGGCGATCCGCTGATCGGGGCACTGATCGTGGCCGGGGACGAGCACGACCTGCTCGTGTTCCGAGACACGCTGGCGACTCTCGCTGCACAGGCGGCACTTGCCGTGGCGAGGGTCGCCCTGGCCGAGGAAGTCAACCGGCGCAACAGCGAGATGTACTTCCGCACACTGGTGCAGAACGCCTCCGACGTCATCCTGATCCTCGACGACGACGACCGGGTCCGATACGCCAGCCCTTCCGCCGACCAGGTGCTGGGCATTCCGAACCTGGAGGGCACACAGCTCATCGATCTGGTGCCGCCGCAGGACAGCCGCACGGTGGTCGAGACGCTCGGCCGGATACGGAGCCGCGAGTACCAGACCATGCGCGAGCACTGGCGCATGGTCCGCACCGACCGGTCGATCATCGAGGTCGAGGTGAGGTGGAGCGACCTTCGCGAGGAGGCCACCGTCGGCGGGGTGGTGCTCACCCTGCGGGACGTGACCGAACAGCGCAAGCTCGAACGCGAACTCACCCACCAGGCGTTCCATGACTCGCTCACCGGCCTGGCCAACCGCGTGCTCTTCCAGGAGCGGATCAACCACGCCCTGGTGCAGGCTCAGCGCGAGGGCACGGTGGTCGGCGTGCTCTTCGTGGACGTGGACGACTTCAAGGTCGTCAACGACATACACGGCCACAGTGTGGGCGACGAACTCCTGGTCGCGCTGTCACTCCGGCTGCAGACCACCGTCCGTGCCTCCGACACCGCCGCGCGCATCGGCGGTGACGAGTTCGCACTGCTGGTCGAGGGCTCCATCGCGCCTGAGGGCGTGGAGCGGTTCACGGAACACGTGATGACCGCGTTCGCCGAGCCGTTCCGGCTCAGTGTGGGGCCGGTGAGCACATACGCCAGCGTCGGCGTAGCGACGACGGAGGACAGCATCGACTCGGTCGAACTGCTGACACACGCCGATCTCGCCCTGTACGCGGCGAAGACGGCGGGCAAGCGCCAGTGGCGCCGGTACCACCCGGAGCTGCAGAGCGGCATGGCCGAGCGTGCCAAGTTGCAGGAGGGGCTGGACAGTTCGTCGATCGAGACGTCGTTCATGGTGCTCTACCAGCCCATCGTGGAGCTGACCAGCGGGCGGATCGCCGGCTTCGAGGCACTCGTTCGCTGGCCCCACTCCACGCGCGGCATGGTGCTGCCGGAGCAGTTCATCACGCTGGCCGAGGAGAGCGGGCAGATCGTTCCGCTCGGCGCCTGGGTACTTGATCAGGCCGCGGCCGAGGCCGTCCGGTGGGAGGACTCCGTGCTGCGCCACGGGACGGCCGACCGCAACGCACCTTACGTCAGCGTGAATGTGTCGCCGCGTCAGTTCCGGGACGACGAATTCCACGACGTGGTCCGGCGCGCCCTGCAACTCTCCGGTATCGAACCGTCGTCTCTGGTACTGGAACTGACCGAGAGTGTGCTGATGTACAACGACGAGCGCATCCTGGCTGAGATGAGTTCGCTCACCGACCTCGGGATCCGCTTCGCGATTGACGATTTTGGAACGGGTTACTCGTCGCTGAGCTATCTGCGGGAGTTCCCGATCTCGATACTCAAGATCGACAAGTCGTTCGTCGACCAACTCGGGCGCTCGCCCGAGCAGTACGCCCTGGTCGAGGGCATCACGCATCTCGCCGACACACTCGGTCTCACGGTGATCGCCGAAGGAGTGGAGGACGTGAGGCAGCAGGAGTCGCTGATCTCCATGGGCTGCCGACTCGGCCAAGGTTATCTCTTCGCCGAGCCGGTCAGCGCCGAGGAGGCGGAGCGCCTCGTCCTCGCGCCGCCGCTCGGTCGCCTGGCCGGAAGGCCTGCGGCGCCCGCGGAAAGGAAAAGGTGATGGCGGCGGCCCTCTCCCGCGAAACGCGCAGGTCATGCTCCGCAGGACACCGCGCGAGGCAGGAGACCCACGGTGACGGAACGTGACCGCCCGTCGGCAGAGTCCGTTGCGCTGTGCCTCGTGCTGCGCAACGACGAGGAGCAGTACGCGATCTGGCCCGCCGGTCGCCGGATTCCGGCCGGGTGGCATCGGATCGGCGGACCGGAGTCCGCCGCGTCGTGCGGGAGCCTGGTCGACCGCCTGTGGACCGATATGCGGCCCGCGAGCGCCCGTGCCGAGCGGCGGCCCCCGGAAACCGGGCCGAGCACCGTGCCCGAGCTGGTCCGGGAGCGGGCACGGCGTGACCCGTCCGCCCTCGCGGTGCTCTCGGACGAGGGCCGGCTCAGCTACGCCGAGCTGACCGGCCGCGCGGACCGGCTTGCCCACCAGCTTCTGGAGTCAGGCGTCGACGCGGAGTCCGTCGTCACCGTGTGCCTCGACCGCGTGCCCGAGTTGGTCGTCGCGCTGCTGGCGGTGCTGAACTCCGGCGGCGCGTTCCTGCCCCTCGACCCGGCGATGCCGCGGCAACGGATGGCCGGACTGGTCGAGGAGACCGGTTCACGCCTCATCGTCTCGAGCCGCGAGCACGCTCCGAAGTTCGCCGGGTGCGAGGCGCGGATCGTCCACGCCGGGGATCAGGCCGCGCAGGCGCTGTCGGAGGGCCCGCGGCCGGCACGGTGCCCGCGGCCGGACGACCTCGCCTACGTGCTCTACACCTCCGGATCCACGGGGCCTCCCAAGGGAGTGATGATCAGCCACCGGTCGCTGGCCCACTCCCTCACCACGGCGGCCCGGGCCTACGAACTGACCCCCCGCGACCGGGTGTTGCACGCCGCGGCGCTCGGCTTCGACACCTCACTGGAGCAGATCTTCGCCACGCTGATCAGCGGCGCGACACTCGTCCTCGCGGGAACGCATACGTGGGCGCCCACCGACCTGCTGCACCGCCTCCCGGAGCAAGGGATCACTGTCGCCGACCTGACCCCCGCCTACTGGCATCGGATCGTCTCCGCCCCGGACCGCCACGAGAGCCTCGCATCGCTGAGGCTCGTCATCGTCGGCGGTGAGATCGTCACCGCGAAGGACTGCCGCGGAATTCTGCACCGGATTCCCGGCGCGAGGCTCGTCAACGCCTACGGGCTCACCGAGACCACCATCACCTCCACGCTCTGCGACCTCAACGAGGAGGTGCTCGCCGTGCCGGACACCGCCGTCGCCCCGATCGGCAGGCCCCTGGAGGGGAATCACGTTCACGTGCTCGACGCCGAACTGCGCCCGGTGCCGCCCGGCGAGCGCGGCGAGATCTACATCGGCGGTCGGGGGCTGGCGCGCGGTATCTGGCGGCAACCCGTCCTGACCGCACAGCAGTTCCTGCCCGACCCGCACGGCTTGGCGCCGGGGGACCGGATGTACCGCACCGGCGATCTGGGCCGCCGGCGCTCGGACGGCAACCTCGAAGTGCTGGGCCGGATCGACGACCAGATGAAGATCCGCGGGTTCCGGGTCGACCCGGCCGAGGTCGAGGCCGCGCTCGCCTCCCACCCGGAGATCGGCCAGGCGATGGTGGTGGCCCGGACACGCGCCGGCGGCGACCGGGACCTCGTCGCATACTTCACGCCGACCTCGCCGCCGGCCGGCGGCGAGGAGGTGCTGCGCGCACGGCTGCGGTCGGCACTCGCCCAGGTCCTGCCGGGCTACATGATCCCGGCAGCCTTTCACGCGGTGGAGCGGCTGCCCGTCACACCCGGCGGAAAGCTGGACCGCAGGGCCGTGCTGGAACCCGGGACCGCGACAACGGCCGGCGCCGACGACCGTCCGGTGCCGCAGGGGATGGCCCAGCTGTGGGGCCAGATCCTGGATGTGGACTACGTCCGTCCGCGCGACGACTTCTTCGAGCTCGGCGGCAACTCGCTGCTGGCCATGGAAATGCTCGCCCGGACCCGCGTCGTATTCGGTATCGGCATCACACAGATCCGCGACCTGACCCGTTCACTGCTGCGGTATCCGACGCTCGCCGCGTTCGCCGAGTCCGTGCGCCAGGCACGTGCCGGCACGCTGGCCCACCCGGACGGCGGAAGCGTCGACTTCGCCGCCGAGACCGGTCGGCGCGTTCCGGCAGTGGGCCATGACGCGCCGGCTCCGGACCCCCGGCACCCCGGCGACGTCCTCCTCACCGGGGCGACGGGGTTCTGTGGCGCGCACATGATCGACGAACTGCTCCGCAGGACGACGGGACGGATCCTCTGCCTGGTCCGGGCCTCCGACGAGCAGCACGGCATGGAGCGGATCCGGGCGAGCCACCAGAGGTACGTCCTCGGCGATCTGTCCAGCGAGCGTGTCCAGCCGGTCGTAGGCGACCTGGGCAAGCCCGGACTGGGGCTGTCCCCAAGCCGGTTCGAGGAGCTGGGATCGACCATCGACGCCGTTTACCACTTCGGCGGCCAGGTCAACTTCATCTACCCGTACCACGAGTTGCGGGCGGCCAACGTCGACGGAACATACGAGATCATCCGCCTCGCCGCCGGCCGGGCCGTCCCCGTCCACTTCACCTCCAGCATGGCGGTGCTCGCCGGATTCGGGCCGGCCGGGGTGCACGAGGTGACGGAGAGCACGCCACTGAGCTTCCCCGAGTATCTGTCGGTGGGATACGTGGAGACCAAATGGGTCGCCGAGGCGCTGCTGAAGAAGGCGTCCGACGCGGGCCTGCCGGTCGCCGTCTACCGCCTCATGGACATCACGGGCCGCAGTGGAACCGGCGTGATGAACACCAGCAGCGAGCTGGCCGCCCTCTTCGAGTTCATCACGCGGACCGGGCTGTGCCCCGACGTCCCGCTGCCGCTGGACTTCCTGCCGGCCGACCACCTCGCACGCGCCATCGGACACATCTCCACCCTCCATCCCGCTCGCGGCGAGGTCTACCACCTCACCAACCCCCGTCCCACGCTGCTGAATTCGCTCGCCGAGCGGCTGCGCCGACGGGGTTACCCGGTCCAGGAGATCCCGTACGCCGAATGGATCGCCGCTCTGGTGAAGTACGCGGCCGGGCATCCGACCGACGCGATCACCCCGTTCGTCCCGCTCTTCGTCGACCGGTGCGCCCGCGCCGACATCACCGTGAGCGAGATGTACTTCCAGGGCGTCTTCACGGAGTTCAGCCGCGGCAACGCGGAACGGGCACTGGTGGACGCCGGGATCGACATTCCGCCGGTGGACGCGGAGATGATGGACCGCTACATCGACTTCCTCCAACAGGCCGACGACGTCAGGCCGGTGAAGAGCCAAGGGCAGGGAGCGGCACGGTGGTGAGCAGATGCCCCTGCTGGGAGGCGCTGGATGTGCTGAAAGCGGCGCCCGACGGTCCGGTGGCCTTCGGCACCGACCTCAGTCCCGCCGGCATCCTGGCGGCGTACCGCGCCGGGGTCTATCCGTTCCCGGCATCTGACGAGTACACCCGCGCCCTCAACGAGGTGGTCTTCGCCGATCAGGTCCAGGAGGGCCGCATCCCGCTCGTGGGGGAGGACTCGGCCGATCCCTACGCCGTTTCCTGGTGGTCGCCCGACCCCAGGCCGGTGCTGCCCGTCTCGGCCACCCACCTCAGCCGGAGCCTCGCCCGGCGGGTGCGCAACCGGCTGCCGTGGTCGACCAGCCTGGACCGGCGGTTCGAACAGGTCGTCCGCGAATGCCGCGCCGGCCGCGTCCCCCTGTGGCTCACCGACGAACTGATCGCAAGCTTGGTCCGCCTGCACGATCTGGGTCATGCGCACAGCGTCGAGGTGTGGGAGGACGGCGAGGACGGTGATCTCATCGGCGGCGTCTTCGGCATCCAGGTCGGACCGGTCTTCAGCATGGACTCGATGTTCTACCACCGTCCCGGTGCCTCGAAGGTCGCGGTGACCGACCTCGCGGCGCGCTTCGCCCAGGCCGGCGGCGTGCTGCTCGACGCGCAGCGGGACAGCCCGCACGTCCACGACCTGGGCGGCATTCTCGTACCGCGAGAGCAGTACGTGCGACACCTAAGCCACAGCGTGGGCAACGGTCTCCCGATGCCCACCGCCGTCCTGCCCGCCCGCCGCCTTGCCCAGCCGACGGGAGCGCGCTGACCGCGTTCGTCGCGCTGCTCGCTCCCGTGTCAAGTCAGGAGCGAGCGGGCCGGCCCCGGAGGGGCCGGCCTGAAAGCCCTGTGAGGGTCGAGGACCCGCGACCGCCTGGTCGTTACCGTGTGCCCTTCTCGGCGAACTTGGCGATGGCGTCGACGTTCTCCTCGGTGACGAAGGCCGGACCGGTCAGGACCGGTGCGGTGCCGCCGCCGCTGAAGTTCCCGTTGTTCTTGTAGAGCCAGAGGCCGTCCACGGCGAGGTAACCCTGCAGGTAGGGCTGCTGGTCGACGGCGAACTGGACGTTGCCCTCCTTGACGGCGTTCACCAGGTCCTTGTTGAGGTCGAAGGTGGCGACCTTGGCCTTGCTGCCCGCGTCGGCCACGGACTGGACTGCGGTCAGCGCGAACGGGGCGCCGAGCGTGACGACCTCGTCGATGGACGAGTCCTGCTTGAGCTTGGCGGTGATCGTCGACTTCACGGACGGCATGTCGGCGCCGTTGACGTAGAGGTTCTCGGTCTTGCCCTCGAACGCCTTCTTCAAGCCCGCGCAGCGTGCTTCCAGGGCGACGTGGCCCTGTTCCTGGACCACGCAGACGGCGTTCTTGGCGCCGATCTCGTTGAGGCGCTCGCCGAACGCCTGGCCTGCGATGTTCTCGTCCTGCCCGAAGTACTCGAGCATGCCGAGGTCCTTCCAGTCGTCCAGGCCGGAGTTGAAGCCGACGACCGGGATACCGGCCGCCTTGGCCTTGGCCACGACGTCCTTCATGGCGTCCGGCTTGGCCGCGGTGAGCGCGATGCCGTCGACCTTCTGGTCGATCGCGTTCTGCACCAGGTTCGCCTGGTCGGCGGCGTTGGGACTGCTGGAGTAGACGAGCTTGACGTTGTCCTTGGAGGCAGCGGCCTGTGCGCCCTTGCGGATCAGGTCCCAGAAGGTGTCGCCGGGAGCCGCGTGGGTGATCATGGCCACGGTCATCTTCGGGGTGCTCGCCTTGCCCGCCGCGGCTTCCGCGCCGCCTTCCTCCGACTCCTTGCCACCGGAGCTGCTGGAGCAGCCGGCTGCGAGCAGGGTGCCGGCGAGGACGGTGGCGGCGAGAGCCGCGGTTCGGTGGTGTCTGTGCATGTCCCTTGCACCTCACTGTGCGGTCGGGGGTTGATATGGGGAGGGGGCCTGGCTCGAAGGACTTCAGGTACCCCGGAGCGGAGCACGCCCGGCCCAGGGGGTGGGTGTGCCGTGGGAGGGGGCTGGGGAGGCGGCGGGACCGTTGTCGCTTGTCCGCGGCAGTCGCATGGGTACGACCACCTCGCCTTCCGTGACTAGAGCGCATCATTAGCGCGCTCTAGTGCTAGGTAACTATGGGGCTGCCCCCTGGTGCTGTCAACAGGTTTGTCCGGATGTCCCGACAGAGGTCGAGGCGGAGGAATTCCTGCCGCGGATGGAGGCGGACTGTCGCGCTCCAGGTGTAGGGCTTGAAGTTTCAACGACCTTCAGGGAGGCTCTGCTTTGAAGTTGAAACATTCCTTTCGGAGCTCTTCCCGCAGTCCCCACCCTGGAGTTGCCATGTCCGTTACCTCTGAGGCAGTCACCGCCCGCCGTGGACCGCTCGTCGTGGCGGGAGGTGTGCTTGCCGCGATCGGGGTGGGCTCTCTGGCCGACGCGGTGCTTGCCCTCCTCGCCCTGGCCGTGGGTGCGCCCGACGACTTCCAGCCGCTCATGCCCGGCTCGTACATCTTCCTGACAACGGTCGGGGTGGTGGCCGGGGCCATCGGCTGGGCCATCATCCGCAAGGTGTCGAAGGACCCCGAAGCGCTGCTGCGATGGCTGGTGCCGACCGTCGTCGCGGTTTCCTTCGTGCCCGACTTCCTGCTCTTCGGTGAAGGCGGAGCGGCCGGCGTCGTGGCGTTGCTGCTGATGCACGTGGCGGTCGCGGTCGTCGCGGTGTTCGCCTACCGCAAGGTGATGCCCTTGTCGTAACGGCACGCGAAAGGCGTCGGGGGGGGGGGGGGGGGGGGGGGGGGCCCCCCCCCCCCCCCCCCCGCGTCCATGACCTACACGACTTGTGTCAGTCTGCCGTTGCCGTTGCCGTTGCCGCTGCTGCTGTTCAGGTGCCGTGACGCAGGGCGTCCGAGATCGACTTGGCGCCGCCGTGTGCGGTGAGGCCGCCGTCGACGGGGATCTCGGCGCCGGTGATGAAGGCGGAGTCGTCGGAGAGGAGGAAGGTCACGAGCGGGGTGATGTCGTCGACGGTCCCGGTGCGGCCGAGCGGTGTCTCGCGGAGGTTCGCATCGCGGAACGCCGGCGCTGCGGAGGCGGTCATGTCCGTCTCGATGAAGCCGGGATGGATGATGTTCACACGGATACCACGAGGCCCCAGTTCCATGGCGGCGGTCCTCGACAGGCCGCGCAGCGCCCACTTGCTCGCCGTGTACGCGACCGGGTAGTGCGCGGTCAGCGCCGCCGACGAGCCGACGTTCACGATCGACGCCCCCGGGGGCATCAGCGGAATCAGGTGCTGGATGCCGAGGAGCGGCCCGGTGACGTTGACCGCGTGGACCCGGGCCATGTCCTCGGGCCGTACGTGGTCGATGCGGGCGCGCCAGGTGACGCCCGCGTTGTTGACCAGGCCGTGCACCTGCCCGTACGACTCCTTGAGCTCGGCGGCGAGATCCGCCCAGTCCTTCTCGCAGGTGACGTCGAGGCGGCGGCAGCCCGGTGCCTCCGTCACGTCGGTGGCGATCACCCGGGCGCCCTCGCGGGTCAGTGCCTCGGCCTCCGCGGCGCCCTGACCGCCGGCCGCGCCGGTGACGACCACGACCTTGCCGAGAAGACGCTTGGGGTTCAAGTCGGTCACGGCCGCTCCCGGCTGCGGCGCCGGGCGGTCGGCACCGGCACGGGAGCGGCGCCGGCCACCACGGTGTTGGAGACCGTGCCGATGCCCTCGACGGTGAGCGTGACCGTGTCACCGGGCTTCAGCGGCGCCGGCTCCTGCCTGCCTCGTACGCCCCACAGCTCGGCGAGACAGCCGCCGTTGCCGCAGGTCCCGGAACCGAGGACGTCGCCGGGGCGAACGACCGTACCTCGCGAGGCGTAGGCGACCAGCTCCTCGAAGGTCCAGCTCATGTTGGACAGCAGGTCCTTGCCCACGACCTCCCCGTTGACCTCCGCCGTCAGCGCCAGACGCAGGAAGCCGTCCGCGTCCCGGTACTTCTCCAGCTCGTCGGCGGTGACCAGGCAGGGACCCAGCGTCGTGGCGGTGTCCTTGCCCTTGCAGGGGCCGAGGCCGACCCTCATCTCGGCGGACTGCAGATCGCGGGCCGTCCAGTCGTTGAAGACGGTGTAGCCGACGATGTGGTCGCGGGCCTGCTCGGGGGTGAGGTCGCGGCCTTCCTTGCCGATCACGGCGGCGACCTCCAGCTCGAAGTCGAGCACGCTCGATCCCGGGGGCACGGGGATGTCGTCGTGCGGGCCGTACACCGCGTAAGGGTTGGTGAAGTAGAACGTCGGCGCCGCGTACCACCGCTCCGGCACCCCCGCGGCCCCGTCCACGGATCGCCGTACGCCCTCGACGTGCTCCTCGAAGGTGACGAAGTCCCGCACGGTGGGCGGCTGGAGCGGCGGCAGCAGACGCACCTCGGAGACATGGGGACCAGCCAGGGCGTCGAGCGTCCTGGTGCCCGTCTCGAGCAGTTGCGTCAGGCCGCCCCCCTCGGTGAGCAGTCCGGTCAGGGACTGGATACCGGGCAGGGGGCGGAGCGTGCCGTCCTCGTCGACGACGGCCACATGGTGTTGGTCGCGGTGTTCGTACGTGGCGAAGCGCATGGAAGGGTCCTGTCGGCATGGGCGATGGCGTGGGGCGGGAGG
The DNA here is from genome assembly GCF_043198355.1 of Streptomyces sp. NPDC048825. Classification (NCBI taxonomy): domain Bacteria; kingdom Bacillati; phylum Actinomycetota; class Actinomycetes; order Kitasatosporales; family Streptomycetaceae; genus Streptomyces; species Streptomyces sp. NPDC048825. The sequence goes on along the minus strand of NZ_JBICUR010000025.1, from coordinate 98,600 downwards.
GCACGGGGAGCCCGGGGCACGGCGGGCAATCAGGGCTGACAGGGGATCGCCGCGCCCCGGTGACCTGGGGACCTTGCCGGTCGGACGGTCGGACGATCAGAAGTCGCCGGACGGTCGGACGGTCAGAAGTCGCCGGACGGTCGGACGCCGGACGGTCAGACCGGCGGGGCGACGAACACGCCGCGGTCGACGTCGTTGAACGACTCCTTGACGATGAGTTCGTTCATCGGGTTCGCGGTGCCCCACTGGTCGGAGACCTCGGGCTCCGAGAAGTCGTAGACGTGGGGGTGCCAGGTGTCCTCGTCCAGTTCCTCCAACTCGGTGGTGTACTCGACGGTGTTGCCGTGCGGGTCGAGGAAGTACGTGAAGGTGTTGTCGCCCGCCAGGTGCCGGCCCGGGCCCCAGAGCTTGCGGAACCCGGCCCGCATCACGCGGCCGGAGCCGCGCATGTACTCGTCCAGGCCGCGCATCTCGAACGAGACGTGGTGCAGGGAGGTGTGCGGCCCCTTGGCGATGGCCATCGAGTGGTGCTGGTTGCTGATCCGCATGAAGTGCATGACCTCGCCCATGTGCGGCGAGCCCAGCGTGTCGGAGAGACGGAAGCCGAGGTGGCGCTCGTACCACTCACGGGTCTTGTTCAGATCCGGGGAGTTGAGCACCACGTGCGACAGGCGGACCGGGATCGACTCCTTCTCCTCGACGCGGCGGTGCTGCCGCGCCTCCACGTCGGCGGAGACCTCGATGGTGCGGCCGTCGACGTCGAAGAAGCGGAAGCCGTAACCGCCGCCCGGGGTGTCGAGCTTCCCCGGCTGGGAGATCAACTGCACGCCCTGGGAGAGGAGTTGCCCGGCCAGGGTGTCGACGTCGGCCGGGCTGCCCGCCCCGTACGAGACCAGGTCGAGGCGCTTCTCGTCGGCCTCGCGCAGCCGTACGACGTACTGCTCGGGGCTGCCCTCGGCGGCGAGGAAGGAGATCCCGGAGTCCTCGGCGACCTTGGTCAGGCCCCAGACGTCCGCGTAGAAGTCGAGCTGCTTGTCGTAGTCGGGCACGGCGAGGTCGACGTGCCGCAGGTGGGTGAGCAGGCGGTTGCTCATGGGGGTTCCTCCTCAGGCGAGGTTGAGCAGGGCGGCGGCGTTTCCGCCGCGGATGGCAAGGAAGTCGGCGTCGGGCAGGTCCGCGGCGCGCAGGGCGCCCAGCGGGTCCTCGGTACCCATGTCGAAGGGGTAGTCGGAGCCGAGCAGGACCCGGTCCGGCCCGGCGGTGCGGACCAGCTCCCGCAGTACGTGCGGGTCGTGGACGAGGGAGTCGAAGTAGAGCTGCTTCAGGTAGCCGCTCGGCTCACGGGCGCAGTCCCGGGCGTCGGGGCGGGCCCTCCAGGCGTGGTCGGAGCGGCCGATGTGGGTGGGGAGGTAGCCGCCGCCGTGCGCCGCGATCAGCTTCAGGCCCGGATGGCGGTCCAGGACACCGGAGAAGATCAGGTGGGAGAGGGCGACGGCGTTCTCGGTGGGCTGGCCGACCGTGTTGGACAGGTACCACTGGTCCAGTCGCTCGTCGAGCGTGCAGCCGAACGGGTGCAGGAAGACCAGGGCGCCGGTCTCCTCCGCTCGCGCCCAGAAGGGCGCGAGCCGCGGGTCGGAGAGTTCCACCGCCCGTGTCCCGCCCGGCCCCGGCGCATGCGAGGAGATCTCCACGCCCTTCAGTCCCTGGTCCAGGGCGTGATCGAGCAGAGCGATCGCGAGGTGGGGGTGCTGGAGCGGGATCAGCCCGAGGCCGTGCAGCCGGTCGGGGGCCTTGGCACAGTGCGCGGCGGTGCCCTCGTCGGCCAGCCGGCACACCCGCTCGGCCAGTTGGGGCTCGGCCCAGTAGTGGTAGTGGGACGGCGAGGGGCTCACCAGCTGCACGTCCACGCCGGCCGCGTCCATGGCCGCCAGGCGCGCGGTCACGTCCGTCAGCCTCGGCACTCGCGCGCCCACCATGGGACCGTTCACGGCAAGGGCCGCCGGCCCGTTGCGGCGGGCGTCGAGATCGCGGGCCTCGGCGAGGCCGGTGTGACCGGCGACGGCTGCCTCGACCTCCGGGAGCAGCAGGTGGGCGTGGACGTCGATCGTCGGAGTCGAAGGGGACCGGGTCACGGGAGTTCCTTCAGCGCGCTCAGGGTGCGGTGCATCAGCCCGGGCACGTCCGCGTCGCGCACCCCGTCGAGCAGCCACTGGGCGAGCTGGACGGAGGCGTCGACGACCATGCGTACACGGGGCAGCCGTCTGGCGTGGTAGTCGGTGAGGAGCTGGTCGTCCCAGGAGTCCCGGCCGGTCAGCAGGTCGGCGAGGACCTGGGCGTCCTCCAGGGACATCGCGGCGCCCTGGGCGAAGGTGGGCGGGCAGGCGTGGGCGGCGTCCCCGATGAGCACGACCCGGCCGCGGTGCCACGGGCCCTCCACCAGATGCCGGTCGAACCACGTGTAGTTGACGGCCTTCGGGTCGGTGAACGCGGCGCGGAGCTCCTCCCACACGCCGCCGTAGCCCTCGCTGAGCGCCCGCATCTCGTCGGCGTACGCGTCCGGGTCCAGCGAGGCCCGGTCGCGGGCCGGTTCGACGAGGTATGTGTAGACCGTGTCCTCGCTGGTCGGGCAGTACCCGGCGATGAAACAGCGGCCGCCGTAGATCATCTCGGTGCGGCGGACACCGGCCGGGCGGGGCGCGGGGGCACGCCAGATACCCATGCCGGTGGGCTGGGGCTCGTCGGTGATGCCGATCATGGAGCGGGTGGCGGAGTGCAGCCCGTCGGCGCCGACCACCAGGTCGTACCGCCGGCTCGTGCCGTCCGAGAAGGTCACGTCCACGCCCTCGCCGTCCTGCTGGAAGGCGGTGGCCGTGGTGCCCAGGCGGACATCGGCGCCCGAGGCGCGCACCTGGTCGATGAGGAGCTGCTGGAGCCTGGGGCGCCCCATACCGATGTGAGAGGGCAGGTCGTCACCGCCGGTGCGGAGTTCCTCGTGGGCGTGCAGCACGGTGCCGTCGGGGGCGAGGACAGCGAGGCCGTCGGCGGCGTATCCGTCCTTCTCGATCCCTTCGAGGACTCCGACCTCGCGCAGCACGCGCAGCGCGTTGCCCTGAAGGGTGATTCCGGAGCCGGCGGAGGCCTTCCAGTCGGGGCTCGCCTCGACGAGGTCGACGGCGATCCCGGCCCGGCGCAGCAGGACGGTCAGGGCGTTTCCGGAGGTGCCTCCGCCGATGACCAGGACGATGGGGGCGCCCCCAGCCGGAGGCGGGGGGAGGGTGAAGTTGTCAGCCATGTCGGGGATACCTCCCGGGGTTGGGCCGCACGGCTTCGGGCGGCCGGGGGTGGGGCTGTCGCCCGCCGAGCGCTCCGCTGAGAGTGCGGTACGAAAGCTGCGGGCTGTCTGTGGCTGGTCGCGCGGTTCCCCGCGCCCCTTCGGGGCGCCGGGTACCGCGCCGGACTTCGGCGGGTCCGCTCGGTGCGAGCCCGGCGACTGCGCGGGCTACTTCACCGCCATGGGATTGACCGGGGAGCCGACGGCGCCGGTGATGGGGAGCGGAGCGGCGGTGAGCCAGAATTCGTACACGCCGTCGTCGGCGCAGTCGGCGGCGAGTGCGTCGAGGTCCCACATCTCGCCGATCAGCAGGCCCATGTTGGGGATGACGATCTGGTGCAGCGGCTGGAAGGCGTGGTCGAACTCGTTGGGCCGTACTTCGAAACCCCAGGTGTCCGTGGCGATCGCGGCGATCTCGGTACGGTGCAGCCAGCCGGCGGTGGTGAACGACAGGCCGGGCGCGTCGCCGCCCGCGTAGTCGCCCCAGCCGTCACGCCGGGCGCGGGCGAGGCGCCCGGTGCGGACGAGCACGATGTCGCCGCGGCCGACGCTCACGCCGTGGGCCTCGGCGGTCGCGGTCAGGTGCTCCGCGGTGATCGCGAAACCGTCGGGCAGCTCCGGTTCGCCGTCGCCGTCGTCGTCGCCGATGGCCCGGGCCACGTCCAGCAGGACGCCGCGACCGGCCACGTACGGGGCCATGTGCTCGATCCCGGTGACCAGGTCGCCGGCGGAGGTGACGACCTTCTCGGCGTCGCGTCCGTTCCACGCCTTGCCGTGGTCGAAGATGTGCCCGAGGCCGTCCCACTGGGTGGAGCACTGCAGCGGCATCGCGATCACGTCGTCCGCGCCGCCGATACCGTGCGGGAAGCCCTGGTTGCCGAGGGCCGCGTCGGTGCCGGTGTCGAGCATGGTGTGCACCGGATTCGTCCGCCGGCGCCAGCCCTTCTGCGGGCCGTTCATGTCGAACCGCTGCGAGAGGGAGAAGCTCACGCCCCGGCGCACCAACGCCGCGCCTTCGCGCCGCTTGGCCTCGTCGAGGAAGTTCAGTGTGCCGAGTACGTCGTCCTCGCCCCAGCGACCCCAGTTCGAGTACGCCTTGGCGGCCTCGGCGATCGCGCCCTCCGGGTCATGGCGGTCCAGACTCACGACGCCTCCGCCACGCAACGCGTGCGCTGCACACCCAGACCGGTGATCGAACCCTCCATGACGTCGCCGTCGCGCAGCAGCCGCCCCCAGTGGATGCCGTTACCGGCCGGGCTGCCGGTCAGCACCAGGTCGCCGGGCAGGAGCCTGGAGGTCTGCGAGATGTACGACACCAGCCGCGCAACGCCGAAGAGCATGTCCTTGGTGGACTCGTCCTGCATGGTCTCGCCGTTCAGCTTCAGCGTGACCCGCAGGTCACCCGGGTCGGCGATGGACTCGGCGGGCACGATCCAGGGCCCGAGCGGGGTGAAGCCCGGGGCGTTCTTGCAGCGCAGCCAGTCGGTGCCGATGGCGGGCATGTCCCGGCGGAAGACGGTGGCGCGGTCCGTGAGGTCGTTGGCGATCGTGTAGCCGGCGACGTACTCCAGGGCCTCGTCGACGGAGACCCGGTAGGCGGGCCTGGCGATGACGGCCGCCAACTCCAGCTCCCAGTCCGGCTTTTCGGCCCATGCGGGGAGGACGACGTCGTCGTACGGGCCCGTGATGGTGCTGGGCAGGCCGATGAACACGTACGGCAGGTCCTCGGCGGCCCGGCGGTCCATGATCGCGGCGATCTCCGCACGGGCCTCCTCGACGGTGCGCGGGTCGTCGGGGGAGCGGTGGGCGACCTCCAGGTCGATCACGTGCTGGCGGTAGTTGGCACCGGACTGGAAGATCTGACGGGGCTCCAGCGGGACGTGCACACGCAGGCCGTCCAGCGGCCGCCAGTCGAGCGTGTCGTCGTCCGCCAGGGAGTGCAGGACGGGGAGGGTCGCCTCCCACCGTTCCAGTACGGCGCGCAGTCCGGAGGGTGCCCAGTCCAGGGCTCCGCCCAGGTCGAGTACCCGGTCCCTGGCCAGGAGACCGGGGAACGGCACCCCGTCCGGAGCGGAGAACGTGCCGAGCGCGAACGGGCCTGCAGGTTGCGCGAGCATTGCCATCAGATTTCCTCCCTGCTGGGTTGCGGTCTACTGTGAGCCTCAACGGCGAATCACGGAAATCAATCCTGTGGATGTGTCGAATCCATGCCGTGGATAGCTCTCGCTCGCATAGGCGGTGCCCGGTGAACCTGTCCCGACTCGACCTCAACCTGGTCCTCGCCCTGCGCGCTCTGCTGGAGGAGCGCAACGTCACCCGGGCCGGCGAGCGCGTCGGACTGAGCCAGCCCGCGATGAGCGCGGCGCTGTCCCGGCTGCGCCGCCACTTCGACGACGAACTGCTCGCCCGCACGGGCAACAGCTACGAACTGACACCGCTCGGTGTGGCCCTGCGGGACCGCAGCGCCACCGCGTGCGACCTGCTGGAGCGCGTCTTCTCCAGCCAGGCCGACTTCGACCCGACCACCGAGACCCGCGAGTTCACCCTGCTCGCCGCCGACTACGGCGCGGCCGTGTTCGGCGCCGCGCTCGCCCGCGTCCTGCACCAGGAGGCACCCAGTATCCGGCTCACCTTCCAGCACCCGGCACCCTCCGTCGAGGAGAACACCGCCGCCCTGCTGAGCACCGTCGACGGACTGCTGATGCCGCACGGCGTCATCGACGGCTTCCCCTACGTCGACCTCCACCAGGACCGCTGGCTGTGCATGGTCGCCGACGACCACCCCGAGATCGCCGGCGAACTCACCCTCGACCAACTGGCCCGCCTGCCCTGGGCCGTCTACCAGCGCCCCTACGACGCCCCGGCCGCCCGCCAGCTCAGCATGCTCGGCATCAGCCCCCGGGTGGAGGTGTCCGTGCAGACCTTCCAGTTGCTGCCCCACATGGTCGAGGGCACCCGCCGGATCGCGATGATCCAGGAGCGCCTGGCCCGTAAGGCGGTCCGCTCCGCCGCCGTGCGGGTCCTGCCCTGCCCGTTCGAGGCCGTGCCGGTGCAGGAGGCGATGTGGTGGCACCCGCTGCACACCCAGGACGCGGCCCACATCTGGCTGCGGCAGAAGGCGACGGAGGTGGGCGCGACGCTGAAGGGCCACGGCCCCGACGACGACATGTCCGTCGTACAGGATGCGGGGCGGGCGCCGGGCCTGCTCTGATCCCGGCCCGGAAACCCGCCAGGTGTTCGGCACATGTGGGCCTCGCCGCCGCCCGGTGCGTCCGGTACGACGGCGAGGCCGGCATGCGATGCGGGACGGGGGCCGGGGCATCGTCGTCGGTGCCCGGCCCGCCGGCTCCGCGGCCTCAGGCCGGCTGCTTCGGCAGCGGACGGGGATGCGCGGCGCCCGCGCGGCGCAGGGCACCCCACAGCCCCGCCGCGACCACCGCGGCAGCCGCACCGAGCAGGCCCACCGCCCCCGCGAGACCGCCGACCGCAGGCTCCAGGGCGAGCAGCACCAGCGGACAGACGAACGCACCGCCGAAGAAGGCCGACGTCCACAGCCCCGTACCGCGACCGCGGTCCTCGAACGCCAGGCGGGACATGGCACTGGTGAGGAGGGCGGGCAGCAGCATGCCCGTGCCCAGACAGTTGACCACCGCCCCGACGACCAGCAGGGGGGCGCTGCCGGCGAGGAACATCACCCCGAAACCGGCGCCACAGACCGCGAAGACCGCGGGCAGCGTCACGTCCGGGGAGCGCTTCAGCCGGGCGAACAGGAGCGCTCCGGCCACGGTGGCGGCACTCGCGATCGCCGTGGCCAGACCGATGACGCCGGGGTCCTCCACACCGAGGTCGTCGAGCAGGTACGCCATCTCCACCGGGACCGTGTAGAAGACCATCGCTCCGAAGAAGGTGAGGGCGCAGATCCCCGCCAGCGGCCGCCAGGGGAACGGACGACCGGTCATGGCCACGGCCGGGGCCTCGTGGGTGGCCGCGCGGGCCGCCGGGTTGGGCAGAGCGGCGACCATCAGCGGGGCGATCACCAGGCTCACGGCGTAGATCCAGAAGGGCACCCGCCAGCCCGCCGCGCCGACGGCGCCGCCGACCACGAAGAAGGCGGTGGCCGACGCGGAGGTGCACACGGCCTGCAGCGCCAGGTACTTCACCCGCTGCCGGCCGCTGTAGTAGTCGCCGATCAGTGTGGTGCAGCAAGTCATGATGGCGGCCTCGGCGACACCGACCAGGGCGCGGCTGGCGATGATCGCGCCCAGCGAGTCCAGCCACAGCGGCGCCGTTCCGAACATGGCGTACAGGACGGTCGCCACGATCAGCAGGCGCTTGCGGCCGAGCCGGTCCACGATCACCCCGGCGAACGGGGCGAGCAGTGCCAGCGACAGCGCCGGAACGGTCAGTGCGAGGGGCACCAGCGCCTTCGCCCCCGGCGTCGAGGCGAAGTGGTCCTGCATCCTCGGCAGCACCGGGGCGATCAGCACTGCACCCAGGACCGGCAGACAGCTGCCCGCCATCAGCAAGATCAGGCGCAGCAGATGAGCCGGGCCCGAGGTGGCGACGGGTGACGGAGCGGGGTCAACCACCGCGGTGGGGGACGGGGGCACGGAACCGGGCATGGCGACTCCAGGGCTGTGTACGGGAGCGGGCATGCCGTCACGGGCGCCGACGACGGCGCACGGCATGCGGGGAAGGGCCACACACCGGGTGCTGGTCCGGACAGCGGCGTGCGGTGGGCACGACTATGGGCTGTACGGAACCCCGCCGCTATCCTCCGCGCGATCCGAATCCCGTATCCGGGTCATCCATGCTGTGGATGAGGCTGCCATGTATGAGACCTTCGCCTCCCCGCCCCAACGGGTTGACGAAACCCATAGGGGGCACCCCCCATGCCGTCACGGGCTCTCAGGAAGGAAGGCGCCCGTTGCTCCGTATGGCGGCGCGGACGCGTTACTCTGCCGGCCCGCGCCCGGCGACGTGCGGAGTGGTGGCGCGGCGCCCGGCTTCCTGCGGGCTCCTTGTCTGGTGAGAGGCGACCTAACGCTGCGTGCGCAGGGCACGGGCGATCAACTGGGCGAGGTGAGTACCGCTGCGCTCGGTCTGCTGGGCGATCTGCGTACGGCAGCTGAAGCCGTCGGCCAGGACGACGGTGTCCGGGCCGGCCGCGCGTACCGCCGGCAGCAGGACCTGCTCACCGGCCGCCACGGAGACCTCGTAATGACCGCGCTCGAAGCCGAAGTTGCCGGCCAGTCCGCAACAGCCGGAGTTCAGCACCCTGTTGTCGACGCCCATGGCTTCCAGCAGTGCGCTGTCGGCACTGAAGCCGCTGGTGGCGTGCTGGTGACAATGGGTCTGGCTGATGGAGCCGGCGTCGATCCGTGGCGGCTGCCATCCCTCGGCGTGATGGAGGAGGAGTTCGGCGAGGGTGAGGGTGGACCGGGAGAGGGCCTGCGCGTCGGGATCGCCGTGGAGGAGTTCGGGCAGGTCGGTTCTGAGCGCCGCGGTACAGCTCGGCTCCAGGCCCACGACTGGTACGCCTTCGCGTGTCGCCGGTGCGAGCGCGGTGGCGGTGCGGCGGGCGATACGTCGGGCCATGCCCAGTTGACCGGTGGTGATCCAGGTCAGCCCGCAGCACTGGGTGCCGTCCGGGACCTGGACCCGGTATCCGGCATGTTCCAGAACGGCCACTCCTGCCTTGAGGACTTCGGGCGTGAAGTGGTTGTTGAAGGAGTCCACCCAGAGCATGACCGGGCCACGATGCCCGTCGCCCTCGGGAATGCGCGCACGGAACCAGGCCAGGAAGGTCCGCTCGGCGAAGCGGGGCACCTCGCGTTCGGCGGCGATACCGCCCAGCCGCTTGACGACCGGTGCGAGGCGAGACGCGGTGAGCCCGTTGACCAGCCGAGGCATACGAGCGGCCAGGCGCGACAGCAGGGGCAGCCAGCCCATGGAGTAGTGGGACGCGGGCCGCAGGCGCCGACGGTAGTGGTGGTGCAGGAACTCGGACTTGTACGTGGCCATGTCGACCTCCACCGGGCAGTCGACGCTGCATCCCTTGCACGACAGACACAGGTCGAGCGCGTCGCGCACCTCGGCGGACCGCCAGCCGTCCGTGATGACCTCGCCCTGGGTCATCTCGTACAGCAGACGGGCCCGGCCCCGGGTGGAGTCCTTCTCGTCCAGGGTGACGCGGTAGCTGGGGCACATGACATCGCCGCGCGGGGTGGCGCTGCGGCACTTTCCGACACCCACGCAGCGGCGGGTGGCCTTGGCGAAGTCGCCGTCGTCGGCGTGGAAGGGGAAGACGGTGGTCAGGGGCAACGGGGTGCGGTGCGGGCCGACCCGAAGGTTGCCGTCGATGGGCAGCGGTTCGACGATCATTCCGGGGTTCAGGCCGTTGTCGGGATCCCAGACGCCCTTGAACTGCTCGAACAGAGCGATGACTTCGGGCCCGTACATCAACGGCAGCAGCTCGGAACGTGCCTGGCCGTCGCCATGCTCCCCCGAGAGCGAGCCGCCGTGGGCGGCGACGAGTTCGGCGGCCTCGGTGACGAAGGCCCGGAAGACGGCGGTGCCGTGCTCGGTGGTGAAGTCGAAGTCGATGCGTACGTGCAGGCAGCCCTCGCCGAAGTGCCCGTACACGGGGCCCCGAAGGTCGTGGCGGCTGAGCAATTCGGTGAACTGCCGTAGGTAAGAGCCGAGTTGGCCGGGTGGTACGGCGGCGTCCTCCCAGCCGGGCCAGGCTTCTGCCCCGTCGGGGGTACGTGTGGCCAGACCGGCTCCGTCTTCCCGGATCCGCCACAGCTGCCGGGCGCGTACGGGATCGGTGACCACCTCATGGCCGGTGAACCCCCCTGTCCGGCCGGCTGTCGCGCTGAACTCCTCGGCCAGCCTGGGCAGTTCGTCCTCCTGCCCGCCGAACTCGGCGAACAGCCACGCCTGTGCGCGCGGCAGGGTGTCGATCGTCCTACGGGTCTCGGCGCGGGTGACGATGTCGGTCAGGGCCTGGTCGAGTCCTTCCAGGGCCAGCAGTTGGTGCTTGAGGAGGGCGGGTACGGCGTCGGCCGCAGCGCAGGCGTCCTGGTAGCCGAGTACGACAAGGGCCCGGGCGGGAGGGGGAGTTACGAGACGGACGGTGGCGGAGAGGATCACCGCGAGGGTGCCTTCGCTGCCGACCAGGGCGCGGGCGAGGTTGAACCGCCGCTCCGGCAGCAGGTGTTCGAGCGCGTAGCCCGATACCTGCCGGGGGAACCGGCCCAACTCGGTGCGCAGGGTTGCCAGATTCCGCTCGGCCAGCCGGTGCAGGGACGCGATGAGCCGGCCGCGTTCGCCCCCGGCAGCGACGGCTTCCTCGATCTCGGATTGGGTCATCTCGCCGAGGCGCAGGACGGTCCCACGGTAGGTGACCACTTCGAGTTCCAGTACATTCTCCGCGGTGCGCCCCCAGGCGACGGAGTGCGAGCCGCACGCATTGTTGCCGATCATGCCGCCCAGCGTGCAGCGGCTGTGGGTCGAGGGATCCGCGCCGAAGAGCAGACCGTGTTCGCCGGCGGCCCGTTGCAGCTCGTCCAGAACGATGCCGGGCTGCACCGTCGCCGTACGCGCGACGGGATCCAGCGCGAGCAGACGGTTGAAGTAGCGGGAGAAGTCCAGGACCACGCCGGAGCCGACGGCCTGCCCCGAGGTGCTGGTGCCCCCGCCGCGCGAGGTGATCGGCACACCCAGGCGACGGCACACGGCCAGCGCGTTGAGCACATGCCGACGCTCGCGGGGGAAGACCACGGCCAGCGGAATCCGGCGGTAGTTGGAGGCGTCGGCCGAATACTGCGCCCGGCGTCCGGCATCACCCTGCACCTCACCGCAGTCGCCCCGGGCGAGCGCCTCAGTCACGGCCGCCGCGTCGAGACGCTCCGGGCCCTGCACTGTCGCCGTCACTTCAGTAGCTCCCTCATGCTCAGATGGTCACGCTCGACTTCGCCGCCCCGTCACGATCTGCGTACACCTGCCCGCCGCACAAGACCCAGCAGCGCGCCCCCGTATCGACAACCCCGCCGCCGGCGGGGCGGACCCGTCCGCGTCCGCCGTGCGGCCCATAGATGGGAGTGTGGTCCATTTGTCCTCCTCCGCCTTCCGCACCGTTCCGACCTCCGCCGATGTGGTGATCATCGGTGGCGGCGTGATGGGTGCGAGCATCGCGTTCCACCTCGCCGAGGCCGGCGTGCACAACATCGTCGTCGTCGAACGCGACGACCTCGGCCGCGGCAGCTCAGGCAAGCCGATAGGCGGCATCCGCGCCCAGTTCTCAGACCCGCTCAACATCGAACTGGGAAACCGCAGCCTGCGCGCCTACCAGGAATTCCCCCACCGGCCCGGCGCCGACATCAAGCTCGACACCGTCGGCTACCTCTTCCTGCTCACCAGCGAACAGCAGGCCGCCGACTTCGAGACAAGCGTCGGCATCCAGAACAGCCTGGGCGTGCCGAGCCGCATGATCGGGCCCGCCGAGGCACAGAAACTGTGTCCCTACATCACCACCGACGGCCTCGTGGCCGCCGCGTACTCGCCCACCGACGGACACTGCCGCCCGGGGCTGGTCGTCAATGGGTACGCGCAGGCCGCGGCCCGCGCCGGCGTCACCATCGCCACGCACACCGCGGTCACCGGCATCGACACCGCCGGGGGCCAGGTCGTCGGCGTACACACCAGCCAGGGCCGCATCGCCTGCGGCACCGTCATCTGCGCGGCGGGGGCCTGGTCGGCACAGCTCGGCGCCATGGCCGGCGTCAGTCTCCCGGTCCGGCCCGTACGGCGGCAGCTGGCGTTCACAGCGCCGCTCACACCGGCCGCGCCGCGCATCCCGTTCACCATCGACTTCTCGTCGTCGGCCTACTTCCACAACAGCGACGACGGCCTGCTGTTCGGCCTCGCCGACCCCGACGAGAAGGATGGCTTCGACACCACCTGGACTCCGGAGTGGCTCGACCTGTTCCGCACCGTCGCCCGCGACCGGGCCCCCGCTCTGGCCGACATGAGGACCGTCGACGGCTGGGCCGGCCTGTACGAGATCACACCCGACCACAACGCACTGATCGGCCGCTCCGGCGAACTGCCCAACTTCCTCTACGCAGCCGGGTTTTCGGGCCACGGCTTCCTCCAGGCGCCCGCCGTCGGCGAGGTCGTACGCGACCTGTACCTGGAGCGCGAGCCATTCACCGACATCTCCCCGCTCAGCGCCGACCGGTTCCGCCACGGCGCCGAGATCCGCCCCGAGGCCCACGTCGTGTGAACGTGTGAACTCCGATCGAAAGGCCGGACCATGTCAACGATCAATCAATGGCAGTTGCGAGCCACGTCGCGGCGCGCCTGTCACAGACTTCGACGCCGACTTGCGTGCCCGCCTGGAAGCCTTTCTCGCCCGCCGTGAACTGTTCCCGTCGGCATTGAGCCGGCGCTTGCGCAGGGGGTTGGCTTCCTCTGACGGGGCCGGGCTGGTGTTGGCGAGTCGCCGGTGGGCGGGACGCCCTCCCGCCCACCGGCGACGGGAGAAGTGATAAAAGCAGGCATGACCAACTCGCATGTCGTTCGTCCCCGCCGCCGGAGCGGTGCCCGATGACCGCCGGCATCGACACCCCGGACCGCCGTGGCCGCACCGGACTCGACCGGACCGGCCGCGACCTCACCGGCAATCCACGCGTCAGGGTCCGGGACGTGAAACTCCTGTCCAGCCACTGGTACGTCGAACGCACCACGACCTTCGACTTCCAGCACGCCGACGGCACCTGGACCACCCAGGAGCGCGAAACACACGACCGCGGCAACGGCGCCACGATGCTCCTGTACGACGCCGAACGCGAAACCGTCCTGCTCACCCGCCAGTTCCGCTTCCCCGTGTACGTCAACGGCCACCCCGACGGCATGCTGATCGAAACCCCCGGGGGACTCCTCGACGACGAGGACGAACATCCGGAACTCGCCGTACGCCGCGAGGTGGTGGAGGAGACCGGCCACACCATCGGCGAGATCCAGCACGTCTTCGACATCTACATGAGCCCCGGTTCGGTCACCGAACGCGTCAGCTTCTACGCCGCCGCCTACGGCCCCTCAACCCACACCCACGAAGGCGGCGGCCTGGACGAGGAGGGCGAGGACATCGAAATCCTCGAACTACCCTTCCGCCGGGCACTGGAGATGGTCCGAACCGGCGAGATCGCCGACGCGAAGACCATCATGCTGCTGCAGTGGGCGGCACTGGAGGGACCGTTCGCCCGCTGATCACTCTTCGGCGAGGAACCGGTCGAGCAGCGCGTCCAGCCCCGCCGCCAGTCCCTCGGGCCCACCCCGTTCGGCGAGCGCGGCGGCGGTCTCCCGCAGCCGGGGCAGTTCCTGCGACGGCATACGGTGCAGCCCGAGCCGGAACGCCGGCTCCTGCTCGTCCGGGTTGTCGACCATGGGCTGCAGCTCCACGGACACGTAGCCGAGGAGCCAAGCGGTGAAGGCCCGGAAGACGGCCGAGGCCCGGACGTCGTCGAGCCCGGCCTCCCGCAGCAGGGTCAGCACCCGCTCGTGGTCCCGCAGCGCGGCAAGCGGCCGCCGGGCGAGCGGGACCGCCAGCATGCGGGTGGCGAGCAGCGGGACGGCTTCGGGGTGGGCGAGGCAGATGTCGTACGTCGTCCGGGCGATCCGGTGGAGCTTGGCGCGCCAGGCGGCTGCGTCGGCCGCGCCGGGGCCGGGCTCGGCCTCCAGGCGCTCCTCCAGCTCCAGGTACAGGGCTTCCACCAGGCCGTCCAGGAGGGCGTCCTTGCTCGCTGCGTACCTGTAGAGCGCCATCGCCTCCACGCCGAGCTCGGAGCCGAGACGGCGCATGCTCAGCGCTGAGAGCCCTTCGCGATCGACCAAGTCGAGGGCGGCGGCCAGCACACGTTCCCGATTGAGCCTGCCGTAACGGCCGCGGTCGCTGGCGCGACGGGTTGGGCCGGTGCCTGAGCCATTCGCCATTGCCTGTCTCCTCGCCGCGCGTTCGCGCAGGCTTCCTGTGGGTTGACAGCATCCGCGGACAATGTAAACAAGGATCTTACGCGTCCGGAGGGCAGTTTCCGCCCTCGCGGCCGAGGCGCGCCATCCGCCTCAAGCGAACTCCGCGCCGCGCACCGGTCACGTCTTCCTGGACGCCCACCTCTGCTGTCTCTCGCTGGTCCCTGCGGCCGTCTTGACGTCGTGCCCGTTTTGGTGCAATCTGTACGTACATTTACATCGTAAATATACGCGAGCAGCTCCGCGGCTGTCTACCAGTTCACGGCGCTGCAGGACCCCTTGAACGCGGCCGATCGCCGACAGGCGTACGCCCTCGCGAAAGCCTCGTCCATGAACATCGCCCTCACAGCAGTGAATCCACGCCCATCCCTCGCGTATGACGCGACCGCGACGGCGGAGAACGGGAGACAGAACCAATGACCTCGGTGCCCGTCTTCCTATACCACGCAATTGCGGACGATCCACCGTCCTGGATAGCACCGTTCACGGTCGCCCCACGCGTGTTCGTCGACCAGCTCGACCGACTCGCGGGCAGCGGGTGCACCGTGATCCCCCTGGGCACGCTGATCGACGCAATGCGCAACGGAGCGTCGCTGCCATCCCGTGCCGCAGTCCTCACCTTCGATGACGGCTTCGCTGACTTCCACCGCACGGTGTTTCCCGAACTCGCCGCACGAGATCTTCCCGCCACTCTGTACATCACGACCGGGGCGGTACGCACGCCAGGCAGGGTGACGGGAGAAAGCCTGCTGCCACCAGCCGACATGCTGACCTGGAGACAGGTCGGAGAGCTCGATGACGCCGGCGTGGAGATCGGCGGCCATTCGCGCACACATCCGCAGCTCGACACCCTCCCAGAGCACATGCTGCACGAGGAGATCGAGGGCTGTAGGAGAACGCTGGAGGACGTACTGGGTCACACGGTCGGGACGTACGCCTATCCACACGGTTATTCGGACAGGCGGGTCCGGCGGCGGGTGCGCGAAGCCGGCTGGATCTCGTCCTGCGCGGTCGCCAATGCATTCAGTTCCCCGGATGACGATCCGCTCCGCATCGCCCGGCTGACGGTGCGTGCCGACACCGCAACCGACGTCTTCCAACACTGGGTCGATGGCCGGGGCGCCCGGACTGCGCCCTTCCGGGAACGTCCACAGACCACGGTATGGCGCCTCTACCGCCGTACACGGGCCCGGCTGGGCAGCCCGGTCGGCGGCCCGTAGCCCCCGCCGTGGCAGAACCACGAAAGACGAACACTGATATGAAAATCAAGGTACTTGCCCCGACCGAGCTGCGCCCCAATGAGATGGATGCCTGGCATTCCATCCAGGCGGACCACCCCGAGTACGCCAATCCATTCCTTGGACCCGGTTTCGCACAGGCCGTCAGCGCCGTACGGCCGACGGTACGGGTGGCGGTCGCTATGCAGGGTAGCGACCCGGTGGCGTTCCTTCCCTTCGAGCGCGGCCCTTTGGGAATCGGCCGGGCGGTGGGCCTGGGGGTCTCCGACTGCCAGGCTGTGGTGCAGCGGCCAGGCGCAGTGAGCGAGGCGGAACCACTCCTGAGAGCATGCGGGCTTTCGGTGTGGGAATTCGACAACCTCGTGGGGAGCGCGCAGCCTTTCTCTTCCTACGCACGGACGCTTCATGCCTCGCCAGTGATGGACGTGAGTGACGGTTACGAGCGGTACAAGGAACGCGTGTCGGAGCACGCACCACGATTCGTGCGCACGATGGGGAAATACACCCGCAGACTCACACGAGATTTCGGAAACGTCCGCTTCGTATTCGACGAGACGGATCAGGATCAGCTGCGCACTCTGATGCGGTGGAAGTCGGCTCAATACCGGAGGACTGGCCGGAAGGACCGTTTCGCACAGCCATGGATCACCGAGTTGCTGACGCGCCTGCAGGCGACCCGCATGGGTCAGCTGACCGGCCTCCTCTCCGTGCTCTACAGCGGGGACCAGCCGGTCGCCGCGCATTTCGGGTTGCGGTCCGAAAGGGTCCTCGCCTGCTGGTTCCCCGCCTACGACACCCGCTTCTACAGGTACTCGCCAGGACTCATGCTTCATCTACGGATGGCGGAGGAGGCCGCCGCGGCGGGGCTTGACTACATGGATCTGGGGCGCGGTGCGAGTGAACACAAGGAGACACTGAAGACGCGGGAGTTGACGGTTGCGGAAGGCTGGGCGGCACTCCCATCAGCCGGCGCTGTGGCGCACTGGCTGAGCCGGGCACCGGCAGAACGCCTCTGCGATGCCGTGCTGGAGAGGCCGCACCTGCGGCGGGCGGCCCGGCGGACTCTGAACGGCCTGGGCATGATACGGACGCGATGGGCCGGACATTCGGAATGACAGGGCCGGGAAAATATAGTCGGAATGACATGGCCAGGAAATACAGGAGGACATCAACTCGTTGTGGTACCTAGGTAGCCATGAAACCTGAGGGTGGCCCGAGAGCAAATACAGCAGTATCTGCCCCGGCTGTATCCGTCGCAGCACGCCCGATCCACCGTCTCTCCCGTATGTTCGCTCGAGTCGCGCTCCCCGCGGCCCTGATCGTGTGGCTGGTGTCACTACAGGACGTGAATGTGGCGGGCATGGGGGATCTAGGCCTGGTACAGGTGTTTCCGGTTGCTTTCTGGGTAGCGGCGGCCCTTCTGGCACTCGGGTTCTGTGCAGCGCTCGTTGACCGGCGTACGCACGATTGGTTCTACGCGGGGTACATCCTGGTACTGATCGCGATGCTGCATGGCACATCCCCCCTCCTGTACGACCAACTGAGCAACGCCTGGGCTTGGAAACATGTGTCCATGGTCGATGTGCTTCTGCGCGTCGGCGAATTGCCGATCGCCCACGATCGTGGGTTGGACGTATACAACCAGTGGCCAGGGTTCTTCGCGCTGAACGCCGTGGTGGTTCCGGCGATGGGAATCGACTCAGCGCTCTCTTATGCCGCTTGGGCCCCGCCTGTGGCCGATGCTCTGTTGCTCGGCCCGCTGATGGTGCTCTACCGCTCGTTCTCCCGCAGCAGAAGATTGTCCTGGGTCGCCGCGTGGGTGTTCTACACCTGTTTCTGGGTGACCCAGGACTACTTCGCCCCGCAGACGCTCTCCTTCCTGCTCTACGTCACTGTTCTGGCCGTCGTCGTGCGGCGCCTTCCCCGGCGTCAGGGGATCGCCACTGCCGCTGGGGAAGCCGCTCAACGTCCCTCGATCGGCTGGACACTGCTGCTGTTGTCCATCGTTGCCGCGATTGCATGCTCGCATCCTTTGACACCGCTGATGCTGATCTTCACTCTGGCCGTACTCGCTGTGCCCAGACGGAACCGACGGACGGTGCTACCAGTCCTGCTGGGAACCGTGGTTCTCACGTTGGCGTGGGACCTCACCGTTGCTCGCCCTTTCATCTCGTCGAATCTCAGAGAGATGGTCCAGGGCCTCACTCAGCCCGGATCGAATGCGAGCCAAGGTCTACTGGACCTGTCGGACGCGTCTTCCGCACAGGTGCTGGTCGCCTGGACAGACCGCACGCTGTCGGGCGGTGTGTGGTTGCTCGCCGCTGTCGCGCTGTTGTTCCGGCCGGCGCTGCGGCGCACTCCACTGCCTTTGATCGCCGTCGCTCCGCTGCCCTTGCTCGCACTCAACAGTTACGGCGGGGAGATGCTCTTCCGCGCTTATATGTTCGGGCTGCCCGCCACTGCGTATGGCACAGCCGCCCTGCTGGCCTCACCCCCTCCGCGCCGCTGGGCACGTCGGCTGGTGCTGCCGATCGCTTTGATCGTGCTGTTCGCGGGGTTCACCATCAGTTACTACGGCAAAGATTATGCTCTCTATTTCACCAAGTCGGAGACGGCGGCCAGCCGGTGGATGTTCGACCACGCACCTCATGGAGCTGTCGTGGCAGCCGTTACGGAAGACTTCCCCGCCGGCTACACCGACTACGACCGGTATCAGAGGTTGTGGATCGAGCTGGAGGGAGAACCCGTCAAGAAGCGGTTTGCGACCGACCCGGCAGGCGTGCTTGACTCGCTCGTCACCGATAAGAATAGACCCGTGTATCTGATGCTCAACAGGGCGCAAGAGGCCAGAATCCATGCGACCGGATGGATCTCCACGAGCCTGAAGAACATCGACAAGATGCTTGCCGACCATCCGGACTTCCGCGTCGTCTATCGGAACGAACATGCCGTGGTGTACCTGTTCACCCCGCCGAAAAGTCAGGGGAACCGATGAGACCCAGTGCGCGCTCTTGGGTTCTTGTTCTCGCCGCTTGGTGCGCACCGGCCGCAATGGCGCTGCCTGCTGGGAACGCCCTGCGCATCGCTGCTGTGACCGCTGCTTTGATTCTCTTCCCAGGGCTCCCACTGGCCCTCCGAGTCTCGTTCAGATCGTCGGCATTCGAAGGGTGTTCAGGCAGGAGTGTGCTGCAGATCGCCGTGCTTACGGGAGCTGTGAGTATTTCCTGTGTGATGGTGGTCAGCGAATTGCTGCTGCTGGCAGGAGTCCTGACACCTGGTCGGGTTCTCATCATCCTGGCCCTGGTCACCACGGGGGCGGCGCTGGCTCCGGCCGGGCGCAGCGCCCATTGCACGCGTACGGAAAACAGGTGATCAGTGCTGCCAGACGCGAACGTAGTCCACCCGCATCTCGGCCGGAAGTCTTGTTGGCCCCCCGATCGCCGGCTGCACCGAGTAGTTCAGGACCAGCCACTGAGGGGCCGACGTAACGTCTTCTGTGATTGCACCGACAAAGCGGCCGTCGTAGTAGTAGTCAACCCGACCGGGCTGCCAGTTCGCCCCATAGGTGTGCCAGCCCGTGTAGTTGCCCTTGGTGCACCCTCCTCTCTCACCGGCTTCTGAGTGGAAGTGGAAGCAGGCCTGCCCCAAGAGTCCTTCCATCACATCGTTCTCTCCGTTCTTGGGCCAGTCGGCGCCCACCTGCCAAAACGCCGGCCAATTCGCGATTACACCAGGAGCGGCAGGCGGAAGATAGATGCGCGACTCAAGGGCGCCGTATTTCTGCTGGAACTGGGCCTTGGTATTGATCATTCCGGAGGAGTACTCCATGGTATTTCCTCCGCAGGTAGCCTGTTTCCTGGTCGCGGCTATCTTCAGAGAGCCCTTGGACACGTCCACGAGATCGGCGTCGTAGCATTGCAGTTCGGCCGTGTTGACAGGTGCTGTGATGTCTGACTCGCCCTTGTCGCGGAAGCTCCCGACGGACCATTTTTCCTCATCGAGTGCTGTCTCGTCGAATTCATCACTAAAAACTGAGTGCCAGTCACCCGGAATGCCCTTTGGTCTCGGCGAAGGTCCCTCCGATCCTGCGCAGCTGGTGGCGGCGAAGGCCGCGGTGACACCGGCCAGGAATACGGCAAGAGACCTGTGTGGCCTGAGACGGATCTGTGAGAAGACGTGGGGCATGGCAGTATCGTTCTCCTGGAAGTCTTTCAAGGAGTCGAGGAGGCGAACCGGCGGCGATCCTGAGTCACTATCCGCATCAGCCGGCGGGATCTGCGTACGAGCGCATACCCTTTCGTGAGCGTGCGGTCCCTGGCGAAATTACGGGCGATCTCCCGCCCGTCCAGAAGCCGTTCGAATTCACGGAGATGCGTGCTGCGCCGCACCGTGATCCGTTCCAGCGCGTAAGGCCCCTGCGCTGGCCGGGCCAGTGCGTTGCCCACTGCGAGTGACTGTGAGAACCCCGCGGCGTGCACCGTCCGGCGGACCCGACGGTTGGAATAGCCGTACGGGTAGGCAAAGGAGACGGGATCCCGGCCGAGCTGTTCGTCGATGATTTCCCGGCAGCACAGCACCTCGAACCAGAGCTGTTCGTCGGTGATTTGGTCTAGCTGCGGATGGCTATGGCTGTGGCCGCCGATCTCCATGCCTGCCTCTGCGAGTTCGCGTACCTGGTGCCAGTCCAACATGGTGTCGGGGGCGGCGCCACTGATCTCGTGCGCGCCGCGTATCCAGCCGGTGGCGACGAAGACCGTTGATGCGAAATGGTGCCGGGCCAGGACGGGCAGGGCGTGGCGGTGCACGCCCTCATATCCGTCATCGAAGGTGATCAGTATCGGGTGGGGTGGTAGTGGGATGCCGTGTCGCCAGGAGGCGGCGAGCCGGGCGGTGGTCAGCGGTGTGAAGCCTGCGTCGTTCAGCATCCGCATCTGCTTGGCGAACGCCTGTGGTGAGACGGACAGGGCGTACGTCTTGGACGCCGGTGTGTGTGCGACCGCGTGATACATCAGTATGGGCACGCGTGGAGTTGCCGGGGCTTTGCGCGAACGGACGGCATTCATACGACACCCCTCTACGCTGGCGTCCACGAGGCAGACGGCTGCTCCTCCTTGTATGCCGACACCTCCATTACGGTAATGGCGCCGCCGTCTTTCCGCGCGCGGACGCTGCCGACGACGTAGCCGCATGCGGCGGCAGTGACGCCGACCACGATTGCGGCGGCACGGCTGGCGCCACCAGGGCGCCCAAGCAGCGCGTCGCGCAGTCCGTGCGCCACACCTGCGGGGACCACCCGGGTGACGTAGCCGCGTTCGGACTTCAGGCCCTTGCCTGCGCCGACGCTACGCGCCACCAGAGCCTTGGACAGGCCCTCGGCATAGGCGCGAGCGCGGAAGTACGCGAAGTGTTCCCGCGGTGGGGAAACCTTGTGGTGGATCACAGCCCGGTCGTCGATCAGCAGTACCGCGTTGGGATCGGCACGGGTCAAGCGGATGCACAGCTCCGTCTCCTCGCACCCCAGCGGCCGTTTGGCGCCGTCCCTGCCGATCCCGGTGGCAAATCCGCCGGCGATGTCGAAGGCCCTGCGGCGGAAGGAGGCGTTGCCGCCGAACACATTGCGTACCCGGACCCTGCCCGGTGGTAGCCCCTTGTACGTGCAGCCCACCACCCAATCGAATTCGGCGGGGAACCAAGCCGGCCGACGTCCCGAAGCCCATATCGGGACTGTGCGGCCGCCAGTCGCCATCACCCGTGGGTCGGCGTATGCCGCGGCGAAGTGCCGCAGCCAGTCCCGTTCCGCCACGGCGTCATCGTCGAGGAACGCGACAACCGAGCCCTCTGCGGCGGCGATTCCGGTATTGCGGCCCGCGGACAGTCCCCGAGGGCCGGCGTTGCCTAGCACCCGTACTCCTGATCCGGCCTGTCGGTACTGACTGGCCAATCGATCGAGAAGTACCGCATTGTGATCGACCACCAACAGCGTCTCCAGTGCCGGGTACGACTGCGTACGCACCGATGCCACCGCCGCCAGGATGTCGTCCCACCGTTCCTCCGTGTATGCGCAGATGACGACGGAGATGTCTGTACGGTTCAGGCCGCTGCTCTGTGTCTGACCGGGCGTGGTGTTCATGAGGCTACGACCTCCGAGTTCAGCCAGTGCGATCGCCGCACCAGCAGGTAAAGAGCCAGCAGGCACTGGGCCACGAGCCAGGCGACACCTGGTCCGGTCAGGCCCATCACCGGCAACAGGGCCCCCGAGAGGCCGAGCACCAGTACGCACAGGGCCAGTTGCAATCCGACGACCGCACGCATCCTCCGGCGCGCGCGTGCCACGTCAACGGCCAGGCTCACCAGGAGGTTCGGCAGTGCCGAGAGCGCCACCAGCCGTAGCAGCGTTGTGCCGCGTTCGGCATACTCGGGGCCGAACAGGGAGAGGAGTTGTGGGGCGAGGGCGATCGTCGCGACCACTCCCAGGGTCATCAGCAGAGCCGAGTGGCGCAGCATCCTGAACGTGTGTCCGGCCAGCTGCCCGGGGCGGCGTGCAGCTTCCACGATCAGCGAACTCCCCAAGTTGGTCGCGACCAGATACAGCATGTAGCCGACGATCCACGCCAGCGAGAAGTAGGCGCTCTGTTCCGCTCCCAGGCTGTTGAGCACCATGAGCGGGACGAAGGTGTATGCGGCCATCCGGAGCAGCGAGCCGACATAGTCCGCAGCCGCGTATCCGACCAGGCGGGGTGGGCGTACGGCTTCGGCTGCGGCCCGCTCGTGATGGGGCACCACGCGCCGCAGCAGGAAAAAGTTGGTCACGATTACAGCGATGGCGAGAGCGCCGGCCCAGGACAGCAGAATGCCTGTGAACAGTGTCAAGGCGGCACCCACGACCAGCAGCGTAATCTTCACCAGGGCGAACATCATGTTCTCTGCCACGAGCCACCCCGGGCGGCTGACTCCGGTCAGGGCGCCGTCCTGCAGGACGAACAAGGCGTAGCCCGCCGTGGCCGCCACGAAGCAGATGGCGGTTGTCGGGCTCAGCAGGAAGTCCAGACCGGGCGAGATCCGGGGCACCAGCAGCAGGAAGCCGAGGGCAACCAGCACACTGCAGACAACGCTGGCGAGGTAGCAGGTGAGAACCAGTCTGCGGGTGTGCCGTCCTGCGGACGGCACGAAGCGGACCAGGAATTCGTTGAGGTTCAGCTGGCCGATGCTAGCCAGCAGCGTGGCGACGGAGAGAGCGGAATAACTGAGGCCGACCACCTCGTCGTCGTACCAGCGTGTGGCCAACACCCAGAAGATGGCCCCCAGTGTGGCGTTGACCAGGGAGCTCATAGCGAGGAGATGTCCGTTGCGCAAGAGTGGCTCGCGAGGTAGCACAGCGGCAAGCCCTGCCCGTATCGCCCTGGTTACGGGGTATCCCGGGGCGTCAACGGCTGGAGCGGTCGGCGTCGGAGTCCCTCCTGGAGAACCACGGGCACGTGTCGCGTACATGAAGCATCCTCAATTTCCATCTGCGTGGCTAATGCTGCTGCGGTTGTGTTTGAGGCAGCGATTGCGGCTGCGCAGGTATCCCAGCGGTCCGTACAGCAGGCCGCGAATCTCCAGGAGGGTGAGCCGCGGCGACCATTCTGAGCCTTGGCTGCTCGTCCGGGTGCGTGCCCTGCCAGCCGCGTATCGGATGCCGCCGGGGAGCCTGCGCAGCAGGACAGGCAGCATGCGGGGCTCGTGGGCGAGCGCTCCGGTCAGATAGGCCCCAAACCCAGCGCCGTACCCGAACGCCTGTGCTGACAGGGCATCCGGGGTGCGTCGGTGGCGATGCCAGACGATCGCGTCGGGCTGGTAGGTGAGGGTGTGGCCGCTTACGACCACTTGGAAGAAGGCGAGCAAGTCTTCCCCACCGCGCGCAGGGGTTCCAGGACCGGTGGCCGGGTCGAAGCCGCCCAGCTTCCTTAGCAGATCCGTGCGGAAAGCCATGTTGGCCCCGGAGCCAAAGTGTCCGGCGGTGAACGGGAAGAGCGGATCTTCAGGCGGGTCGTCCAGTGACCAGGCGCGGGCACTGTATCCCTTGCTGAATCCACCGTGCCGTTCCAGCGCGGCCTGAGCTGCGGTTTCGAGCTCGGCGGGAATGATCAGCCCGGTCACGCAGCCGATCCTGCGGTCTCTGGAAAAGGCCTCGGCGAGCGCGGATAGCCACCGGGTGTCGACGAGGGTGTCGTCGTCCGCGAAGGCGGTGATACTGCCGTTAGCGGCGGCCAGACCTCGGCTGCGCGCACGAGCCCCGCCAACAACGGGCTCCTTCACGTAGCGGACCCGGCTGCTGTACGCCTTGTGGATCAATTGCTCGGCCGCCTCGTCCGCGGGGGCGTTGTCCACCACGATGACCTCGAACCGCGACGTCGGGTACTCCATCCCGAGCAGAGAGTCCAGGCACTGGCGTAGCAGATGGCAGCGGTTGTGGGTGGGGACAATAACGCTTATATCGGGCAGATCGTGAGGTGGATTGGCGCTAGGCGGGTCACCACGGAGCGTGGCGCCTCGGCGAGAGCCGGCGTCAGCTCCGTCCGGCGACGGGGCAGAGCCCGGACCGTCGGCTGGGACGTATGCCCTGTCGGCCGGCGGCAGGCGGGCCGCCTCGATGCTGAGTTCGCGTTCTGTCGCCTCGACCAGGGCACGCCACAGTGTCTGGGGATCGGCGCCGTCGGCGGCCACCATGCCTAGCGGGTGACCGTACAGTCGCACCAGGGCCAGCACCCGGCCCTGCGGGCGGATCCGCTCGCCACCGCCCGGCGGACTGAACTCGCCCGGCACGGCAAGATCGATGTCGACGACGCGGGCCGGAACGTACGCAGGAACGTCGGCGACGGGGACTCCCGCACCCGAAGCAAAGCGTCGGCCGGTGGCGTTCACTGCTTGCTCCGTCCGGCTTGGGCGGCGGGGCGCTGGGAGAGCAGCGTGCGCAGCACCCGCCGATCATCGGATATGGCGTGCAGGTTGCTCAGCCGCCTGAACGGCATGACGTCGAGTGAGCCGCCGCCGACGGCGAACCGCGAGCCCTTCAGGAAGTCGTAGCCGTTGTCCAAGGAGTGGGGGATCTCTTCATGGCGGACGGTGGGCAAGCAGTGCCGGGCCATGGGTACGGTGGCGTCCTTGGAATCACCGTCTACCAGGGTGACCTCGTCAACGCAGCCCGGGGTCTGTTCGAAGACCCACGGGATGTTGCGCGCCGCATTCCGGGTGGGCAGGTCGAGGCTCTCGGTTGCGTCGGGCGGGGGGCGGTCCTCCCAGCGGGGCAGGGGATGGGTGGGGCGGTCCGTAGAACTGCGGGCCGAGTGTCCCGGAGGGCCGCCGCCGTCGGGCAGATGAGTGAGGACGGGGTGTGCGTTCGGGCGAGGAGCGTTGTTCATCGTGTGACGTCTCCGGGGGTCGATGAGCTGTGAGGGGCCGGACATTGCGCCGCTGCTTTGACTCAGCCGAGGGCATAGGTCGTGTCGTTCCGCACGCAGTGGGACGGGTTGACGGATGTGCCACCGCTGCTTGGCCCGTGACTACGCGGCCCTCTGAGCCTGCTCCGCAGCCATGATCGGGTTGAGCTCGGCGTCGACCATGAGGCGTGCGAGTTCGGGGGCGTGCGTGGCGGCTTGCCACCCGAAGGCGCGTCTGGCCTTGGAGGCGTCACCGATCAGATGGTCGACTTCGGAGGGGCGTACGTATCGGTCGTCGAAGCGGACGTGGTCGCGCCAGTCGAGGCCGACGTGGGAGAAGCACTGTTCGGCGAAGTCGCGGACGCTATGGCTGATGCCGGTGGCGATGACGTAGTCGTCGGGTTCGTCTTGTTGGAGCATGAGCCACATGGCTTCGACGTACTCGGCGGCGAAGCCCCAGTCGCGCCGGGCGTCGAGGTTGCCGAGGTAGACGGAGTCCTGCAGGCCGGCTTTGATGCGTGCGGCGGCGGTGGCGATCTTGCGGGTGACGAAGTTGGGGCCGCGGCGTGGTGATTCGTGGTTGAAGAGGATGCCGTTGACGGCATACATGCCGTAGGCCTCGCGGCAGTTGCGGGTTGCCCAGTAGGCGTAAACCTTGGCGACCCCATAGGGGGAGCGGGGGTGGAAGGGAGTTTCTTCGTGCTGGGGCGGTGCTGAGGCGCCGAACATCTCCGAGCTCGATGCCTGGTAGAAGCGGCAGGGCAGGCCGGTGCTACGGATGGCTTCGAGAAGGCGGATGGTCCCTAGGCCCGTGGTGTTTCCGGTGAGCTCCGGCTCGTCGAAAGACACCTGAACATGGGATTGCGCGGCCAGATGGTAGACCTCGTCGGGCTCCACCATCTCCAGCAGGCTGGCCAGTCGGGTGCCGTCGGCGAGATCGCCGTAATGCAGGAACAACCGCGACTCGGAGGTATGCAGGTCCTGGTGAAGGTGGTCGATGCGCTGAGTGTTGATCATGGACGACCGGCGAACGACGCCGTGGACCTGGTATCCCTTTGCAAGGAGAAGCTCCGCGAGGTAGGAGCCGTCCTGGCCGGTGATGCCGGTGATGAGAGCCTTCTTGACTCGTGGGGACACCGTGTCTGCTGCCGGACGACCATTGGTCGGCAGTCGCTGTGTGTTGTTCATTCCGAGTTCCTTCCGGGGTGTGCCGACTGCGCGCCCGGTCGCTCCGAGAAGAGGGTGTGCAGTACCCGGCTGCCGTCGGATATGGCGTGCAGGTTGGAGCTGCCGCTGCGGCGGGGGAGTTCGAGGCTGGGGACCTCGGTAATCCGCAGTCCGGCTTTCAGCGCGTGGGCGAGCATCTCGGTCTCCATCTCGAAGCCGTCGGCCTGCGGGTCGAGCAGGTCTAGGAAGGAGCGTCGGAAAGCGAGGAATCCGTAGCACAGATCGGTCAGAGAGGTGCCGTAGAGCTGGTTGAACGCTGCCAGCAGCACGCGGTTGCCCAGTTGCCTGATGGGGGTGATGTCCAGGGAGCCGCCGCCCGCGATGAACCGGGAGCCCTTGACGAAGTCGAATCCATGGTCAAGGAAGTGCACGTAGTGTGGGATCTCGCTGGGCGTCATGCTTCCGTCGGCGTCCATCATCACCACGTAGTCGCCGGTTGCTGCGCGGAATCCGGCGCGTTGGGCGTTGCCCTTGCCGGGCCCGCTCTGCTGGATGTTCCTGACCGTGGGCAGGCAGTGGGTCGCCATGGGTACTGTCGCGTCGCTTGAGTCGCCGTCGACCAGGATGACCTCGTCGACGCAGTCAGGGATCTGTTCGAGGACCCAGGGGATGTTGCGTGCTTCGTTGCGGGCGGGCACGACGAGACTCACGGTGGCGCGGGGCGGGGGGCGGTCCTCCGCCCGGCGCAGGGGGTGGGTGGAGGGGGCTGTGGACCGGCGAGCCGGGTGTCCTGCAGGGCCGCCGCCGTCGGGCTGATGGGCGAGTACAGGGTGATCGTTCAGCTGAGGGGCGTTGTTCATGGTGCCGGTGTCTCCAGGGATCGATTCGGTGGGTGTCCGGATGAGTTGTGAGTGGCCGGACAATGCGCCGCTGCCTGGGCCGAGGGGTCGGTTCTGCCAGAGGGCTTCGCCCGTCGACCGTGTGACATCTGCGGGGGCACGGTCCACGACTTGGTGGAGCGCTCGCATATAGACGGCATATGTTTATAGCGTATACGTACATCTTTGGGTATTTCGGGCATTGAGTCAAGTGCGGGGCGTGCGGCGGAACACGCCACGGTTCTCCGCCGCCTGTGACAGGCCCAGGACCGCCCCGGTCATCTTCAGAGCGGACGACTGCCGCAAGGCGTACGAGACGCTGCGGGATCGGGGTGTTGAGCTCTCCGGGGAACCCGTGGAGTGCGAGTACGGCATCGATTGCGGTCTTCACGACCCCTTCGGCAACAGCATCCGCTTCACTCACCGAGGGCGTAGGTCCTGTCGTTCTGAAAGAGGGAAGGGCTCGCAGGCAAACGCCTGAGAGCCCTTCGCGTGTGGTTGGGCGACCGCGAAGGAGCGCTTCTCCAGCAAGTGGGGATTAAATGCAAGGGCCACTGGCCGATCGCGGGGTCGGCAGGCCTCCATCTGGCACTACCAACTCCCACTGGAGCGACCAGCATCTGCACATACTCAATCCCACCTGGCACCCGTTGAGATCAGCCTGGTCCTCGCGACCGTCGCCACGCGCAGACAGGAGCAGCACCAGCGGCAGAGCCACCGCCAAGCGGCCCACCGGGCGGCGCGGACGCTCATGTGGCCGCGACATCCAGGGCAGAAGCCGGAGCCGGAGTCCTGCCGAAGTCGCGGGCCAGTCGGTCGAGTATCCGGTCGGAGGCATGACCCTCCCCGAAGGGGCTCGGCGCGTCTGCCATGCGCCCGTAGAGCTCAGAATCGTTCAGCAGCGAGGTGGTCACCGTGTGCACCGAGAGGGGGTCGGTACCGACAAGCTGGGCGGCACCCGCCTGGACCGCTTCGGGGTGTTCGGTCGTGTTCCGCAGCACCAGAATCGGCTTGTCGAGGCTGCGCGCCTCTGCCTGGACTTCGCCGGAGTCGGTGAGTACGAGTTCGCAGGCGGCCAGGGTGGAGATGAAGTCGAAGTAGTCCAGCGGTTCGGTCAGGGTGATCCGCGGATGGTTCCGCAGGACGGGTAGGAGTGCGTCGCGGACGGTGGGGCTCTTGTGGACCGGTACCAGTACCTCGATGTCCCGGCGCTCCGCAAGACGCACCAGCGCCACAGCGATCGACCGCATCGTCGCCCTCTGGTTCTCCTGCTGGCGCAGGGTCACCAGCACCCCTCGCCGGTCGCTGCGGAAAGCCGATTGCCCTTCCCCTATGTGGCGGGCCCACAAGAGATTGTCGATGACCGTGCTGCCGGTCACCATGACGCGCGAGGCCGGAACGGACTCGGCGGTCAGTGCGGCGGCAGCACGTGGCGTGGGTGCGAAGTGCCACTCTGTCATCGAGGTGACCAGCCGCCGGTTCAGCTCCTCGGGGAAAGCGGCTCCCAGGACACCGCTGCGCAGTCCCGCTTCTACATGGGCCACCGGAAATTGTTCGTTGAAGGCCGCGAGGGTCCCGCACAGCGTGCTGCTCGTGTCGCCCTGCATCATGACGAGATCGGGTCGCTCTTCGCGGATCACCTCACCCAGTCCACTGGTCAGACGGGCGGTGGGCGCGAACGGTTGCTGGTGCTCCCGCATAACGGCAAGGTCATGGGGCACGGTGAGCCGGAGCCTGCGCAGCATTTGTTTGAGCATCGCCCGGTGTTGGCCGGTACTGATCAGGACGGGTGAGAACAGCGGCGAGTTCTCCATGGCCCTGAGGACCGGTGCCATCCTGATGGCTTCGGGCCTGGTGCCGAGAACGACCGCCACGTGCAGCTCGTGGCCAGGCGGGCCGCCGGATTCTGCGGCCTTCGGATGTGAGGAGCCTGGTGTCAGCATGTGATCACGACTTAGGGATATGTCGAACAGCGGTATGTCGAATAAGTAAGAGGGCTCAGCGGGTCATGGGGCGCTCTTGGCGTCGGCCGGGGCTTGGAGAGGAGCCGAGGCTGGGGCTGCTCGGAGCGGCTCCTGGGTTTTCTCCCAGGCGCTGCGGCGGAGTAGATGTCCCGGAACCTCCGTCACAGATGGAACGACGCCCTTCACAAGCTTACGTTACATCCATGCAATGTACGTTTACGGTACATACATACGCCTTCACTTATTTTGAGGGTCCGATCAAGAAGGGTGGGATCGGGAAGACGGCGGAAGGCCGCGAAGGGGCTCGGCGTGGAGGGCGGGAGATCCTGTCGTCCGTCCTCGAGGCCCGGCCCGCCCCTCATCGGCACTGTGGCCCCTGGACTCCGCGCCTTCCCCTCGGCGGAAGGGTCCTCGTTTGACCGTGCCACGCCATCAGGACAAAGTGGTAGATATGGCGCAATGGTTTCGAGGTCGCGGACGCCCTTTCCAGCGCATCGGTCAGCGCTTTCCGCGGAGGCGACCGCCACCCTCCGGCGGACGGCGGACCACGGCCACACCACCCACGGCTGAGCCCGCCGCAGCACCCGCGTCGAAGCCGGCCACAACAGCCGCCCCCGGGCCGGCCGCAGCACGCTCGCCGAAGTCGCCCAACGCACGCGCGGCGGAGTCGGCCGCTGCACCCGCGCCAGGACTGGCCGAGGCAAGTGCGCCGGAGCCAGCCACAACACGCACCTCGGAGCCGACACCCACACCACCCACCCCCCAACCGACAACCACAACACGCGCCCCGAACCCCCCGCCAAGCGGCAAGTCCCACCTCCGCCTGATGGTCGCGTACGTCCTCTGCGTCATCCCCCCCACCGTCGTCTACCTCACCGTCCCCTCCCGCCACACCACTAGCTGGGCCCTGATCGGCCTCGGCTCAGTAGCCGCGATCCTCCTGGGCGTCCATCGAAACCGCCCCGCCCACCGCTGGCCCTGGCTCCTCCTCGCCGCCGCCAACCTCGCCTTCACCGCCGGCGACACCACCTACAACATCCTCGAAGCCGCCTTCAACGAGGAGAACCCCTTCCCCTCGCTGGCAGACGTCTTCTACCTCTCCACCTATCCGCTGTTCGCCGCCGGGATCTTCGGCATCATTCACTTCCGCTTCCCGGCCCGTGACCGCGCCGGGCTGCTGGACGCGCTGATCCTCACCTCGGGCCTCGCGCTCCTCTCCTGGGTGCATCTGATCAACCCGATCGCACAAACCGAGGGGCAGACCTGGCTGCAACGGGCGATCTCGGTGGCCTATCCGCTGGGCGATGTGCTGATTCTGGCCATGCTCGTAGGGCTGGTCAGCCTCGGCGGCATCCGGGAACGTTCGGTGCAGCTGCTGGCGGTCGGGACGGTCGGCATCCTGGTCTCCGATGTGCTCTACGGGGTGCTCCAGTTGCAGGGCACCTGGCAGGTCGGTACGCCCATGGACCTGGGGTGGGTGGTCTTCTTCACCGCCTGGGGGCTGGCGGCTCTGCACCCGTCCATGGTGCGGCTGACCGAGCCGATGGCCCAGCCCCGGCCCGGTATCGCCAAGTGGCGGCTCGCCGCCCTCGCCTGTGCCTCGCTGATCGCGCCCGCCATGCTGCTGGCCCAGTCCCTGCGCGGAAGTGTCCGTGACGTCGCGGTCACCGCGGTCTTCTCCGGAGTGATGTTCCTGTTCGTGCTGGCCCGGCTGTGGGGTCTGGTCGACGAGCACCGCAAGGCCGTCGCCCGCGAACGGAGTCTGCGCGTGGCGGCGGTGTCACTGGTCGCGGCCGTCAGCCCCGAGGAAGTGGCCGGCGCCGTCAGGGCGGCGGCAGCCACCCTCTTCGGACAACGACAGGAGGCTGCCCACGCGGCGGTGCTGCTGGTTTTCGACAATGACCGGTCCTCGCTGCTTCCCGTGGGTGCCCCCGAACCCCGCTCCACTTGGTCTTTCGACGGCGGCCGTCTCGGGGAGAGCCCTTCGGAGCTGCTGTCCCGGGGCGCCCGTCTGATCGGCGTCGGCGATCTCGGCCCCGAGGTCGCCGATGCCCTCGCACCGTCCTCCGCCGCGCTCCTGTGCCCGCTGCGACTCGAGGCCTCCGGCGCGCAGGAGCCGTTGATCGGCGCGCTGCTCCTGGCGGGCCCTGTGAAGAGACTCAAGGAGCTGTCGGGCCCGGCGGAGTCGCTGGCCGCTCAGGCCGCGCTGGCGCTGGCCCGGGTCGGACTCAACGAGGAGATCAACCGCCGTAGGAGTGAGGCGTACTTCCGCACCCTCGTGCACAACACCTCCGACGTCATCCTGATCGTCGACGACGACAACGCCGTCCGGTACGCCAGCCCTTCGGCGTACGAGATGTTCGGGCGTGATCTGCAGGTGAACACGCCGCTGGCCCAGCTGGTGGCCCCGCGGGACCACCAGCGCGCCCTGCACACGCTGGAGCGCGTCCGGGCCGGGGACGGCGTGGACAGCGGCCAGGACATCCGCGACGACTGGCAGGTCGTACGAGGTGAGGAAGGACGCCTCGATGTCGAGGTCCGGTGCCGGAACCTGCGTCACGAGCAGACCGTGCACGGTGTCGTCCTCACCCTGCGGGACGTGACCGAGCAACGCCAGCTCGAACGCGAACTCGTCCACCGGGCCTTCCACGACTCGCTGACCGGACTGCCCAACCGGGTCCTGTTGCTCGAGCGCATCGAGCGTGCCCTGCTGCGCGGCCGCCGGGACGCCGGTCTCACCGGTGTGCTCTTCGTCGACCTCGACGACTTCAAGGTCGTCAACGACATGATGGGCCACTCGGTCGGCGACGAACTGCTGGTCGCCGTGGCGCAGCGGCTGACCGCCGCGCTGCGGCTCAGCGACACTGCGG
Organism: Streptomyces sp. NPDC048825; assembly: GCF_043198355.1. NCBI lineage: Bacteria > Bacillati > Actinomycetota > Actinomycetes > Kitasatosporales > Streptomycetaceae > Streptomyces > Streptomyces sp. NPDC048825. The sequence continues at coordinate 66,699 of NZ_JBICUR010000025.1, read as the reverse complement.
CCCGGCTGGGGGGCGACGAGTTCGCCATCCTCATGGAGGGCGCCAGGGATCCGGCCGACGCCGAGGCGCTCGCCGAGCAGATCGTAGGGGCCCTGGGCCGCCCGTTCCGGCTCGTCAGCGGATCCACCAGTGTCTCCGCCTGCGTCGGTGTGGCGATCGCGCACCCCGGCGACGAGGCCGAGGAACTCCTCGGCCACGCCGACCTCGCCCTGTACGCGGCCAAGACCGCGGGCAAGCGGCAGTGGCAGCGCTACCGTCCCGACCTGCACACCGGCATGGCCGAACGCCACGAGCTTCGGGCCTCTCTGGCCGGCGCGATCACCAAGAATTCCTTCGCCATGCGTTACCAGCCGATCGTGGAGATCGTCACCGGCAACGTCGTCGGATTCGAGGCTTTGATCCGCTGGCCGCACAGCAGACGCGGACTGGTGCCGCCGGACCAGTTCATCAACCTGGCCGAGGAGACCGGGCAGATCATGCCGCTCGGCGCCTGGGTGCTGGAGCGCGCCGCCACCGACGTCGCCCGCTGGCAGAAGCTGCGGCCAAGACCCGAACCCCTCCGTCTGAACGTCAATGTGTCGGCCCGTCAGTTCCGGGACGCCCGGTTCGTGGACGAGGTCCGCCGGGTCCTCGACCGCTCGGGTCTGGCCCCGGGTTCGCTGGTCCTGGAACTCACCGAGTCGGTGCTCGTACGGCGCGACGAACAGATCCGGGCCGCCATGGGCACCCTGAAGGAACTCGGGGTCTCCCTCGCCATCGACGACTTCGGCACCGGATTCTCCTCGCTCAGCTATCTGCGCGAGTTCCCCATCGACGTACTCAAGGTGGACAAGTCCTTCATCGACGACATCGTCACCGACGGCCAGCAGGTCGCCCTGGTCGAGGGCATCGTGCGTATCGCCGAGGTACTTGGTCTTCAGGTGATCGCCGAGGGCATCGAGAACGACGGGCAGAGCGATCTGCTCGGGGCCATGGGCTGCCGTTACGGGCAGGGGTTTCTGTTTGCCCGGCCGATGGCGGCGGCCGAGGCACAGCAGTTCCTGATGGTGAACCAGGAACGGCAGTTCGCCGGACGGCAGTCCTCGACCGTGCCGCGCGGCAGCCGACGCCCTTCCCTGCCCGCAGCCGCGGCACGTCGCACGCAGCACTGGGACGAACTCGCGCAGCTGCGCAGAGAAAGCCGGATGTGCGACGCGGTGATCGACGAGGTACGCGGCCGGCGCATCCGCAGCGGCGACCACTGGCTGACCGACTTCGCCTCCTGCAACTACCTGGGCTTCGACCTCGACCCCGAGATCATGGACGCCATCGAGCCGCACGTCCGCCGCTGGGGCACTCACCCCAGCTGGTCGCGGCTGATCGGCAATCCCCGCCTGTATCCGCAGATCGAGGCACGGCTGGCCGATCTGCTGGGCGCTCCCGACGCGCTTCTCCTTCCGACGATCACGCTGATCCACGCATCGGTGATCCCGGTGCTCGCGGCCGGCCGGCGCGGCGGTGGCCATGTCTTCGTCGAGGCGCGGGCCCACCGCACCATGTACGACGGCTGTTTGGTGGCCCAGGAACATGGAGCGACGGTACGCCGCTTCCACGCGGACCGTCCCGACGAACTGACCCGGCTGTTGCGCGCGTCTCCCGTCGGCGCCCCCAGACTGGTCTGCGTCGACGGCGTCAACAGCATGACCGGCAACCTGCCCAATCTGCCGGAGCTGCTCCGCATCTGCCGCCGCGAGGGCGCGCTGCTCTACGTCGACGACGCCCACGGCTTCGGAGTGATCGGGGAACGCGACGTCGCCGAGACGTCCCCGTACGGCATACGCGGCAACAGCGTCGTACGGCACTTCGGGGAGTCGTACGACGACATCGTCCTGGTCGGTGGCTTCTCCAAGGCGTACTCGTCCCTGCTGGCCTTCGTCACCGCGCCGCCCGCCCTGAAGGCGCATCTGAAGGTCGCCGCCGGCCCCTACCTCTACTCCGGGCCCTCCCCGACCGCCTCGCTCGCCACCGCGCTCGCGGGCATGGACGTCAACGAGCGCCGGGGCGACGAGATCCGCGCCGATCTGCACCGCAAGACCGCCCGGGTCCTGGACCACGCACGCGGCCTTGACCTGGCCACTCCGAACACCGACGGACTGCCCATCATCGAGATCCCGCTCGACGAGGAGGCTGACCTCACGGCTGTCGGCGAGTATCTGTGGGACAACGGCGTCTACGTCACGCTCGCCGCCTATCCGCTCGTGCCGCGCGACCAGGTCGGTTTCCGGGTCCAGATCACCGCGCGGAACACCGATGGCGAGATCGACCGCCTCAACGCCGTACTGACCTCGGTGGCCGAGCGGTTCCCCGTGAAGCGGACGGCCGCGGTCGGGGGCCCGCCATGAGTGTGAGGGCCCACGGGCGCGGCGCACCCGGCACACCCACGCACCGGCGCAACGCGGACGCCGACTGGGACCGCTGGCCCGTGGACGCCTACCTCGACGAGAACTACCGCAGGATCCACCCGTCCGACGCGGCGGTCATCCGGCACCACGCCGGCCTGTACCGGACACTGGCGCCGGGAAGCGTCGCCCGTTCTCTGGAGTGCGGCGCCGGACCCAACCTCTACCCCCTCATGCAGTCCGCCGCGGCCAGCCGCCGTATCGAGGCCGTCGAGCCCGGAGCGAGCAACATCGCCTATCTCACCCGGCAGTTGCGCGACGGCCCTGACCCGCACTGGGCGCCCTTCTACGCCCTGTGCCGGGACCTCGACCCGGCCTTGCCCGCCCGGCTGTCCGACGCTCTGGCACGGGTACGGGTCGTGCCAGGCAGCGCCCGCACGCTGCCGGACGGCCTGTACGACCTGGCGTCGATGAACTTCGTGGCCGAAAGCGTCACCGAGGACCTGGGCGAATTCGCTGCCCTGTGCCGTGCGTTCATCCGCTCCGTCCGCCCGGGCGGACGGCTCGTCGCCGCCTTTATGGAGAACATGCCCAGCTACCGCATCGCCTCCGGGACGCGCTGGCCGGCCTGCCCGGTGGGCGCGGGCACCGTCCACGACGTCTTCGCCCCGTACACGGAGAACCTGCGCATCACGCGCGTACGCAAGGACCCCACGCTGCCCGACTACGGGGACACCGGCATGGTGCTGCTGCGGGCCGTACGGCGGGAGACCGCGTAAGCGCTCCGCTGGGAATGCGGTTGAAGCTGCGGGTCCGTTGTGGCTGGTCGCGCCCACGCGGCGGAGGCGCAATTTGATACAGCCCCGCGCCCCTAAAGGGACGCTGGTCGCGCCCACGCGGCGGAGCCGCAAATTGATACAGCCCCGCGCCCCTGACGGGGCCCGCTTCGGCCTTGGCTCCCGGCTCATTGCAGGAGGTTTCGGTACAGCGCCGCATAGCCCGACCTGAACTGCTCGGGACCGAAGCGCTCCTCGACCGTGGCGCGGCCACGCTCCGCGAGCTTGTCCCACCACCAGGGCCGGTCCAGGAGCTGGAGCAGCAGATGGCCGGCGCGGTGGGCGTCCGCGGCGGGGGCACGCACGACGGCGTCCTTCAGTGGAGCGAACTGGGGGAGGTCGCTGAGGATGACGGGACGTCCGGTCGCGAGCGCTTTCAGGACGGTGAAGGGCACGTCCGGCCGGCCGCCGAGGGCGCGCGGGAGATGCAGCACGATGTCCGAGACGGTCAGCAGCCCGGGCAGGTCCTCGACGCTGTCGAGAACCTCGCTGGCGTGCAGTCCCTCCTGGGCCGCACGGGCGCGCAGCGCCTGCTCCAGAGGTTCGACCCGCTGTCCGGGGCGGCCCTGGACGGCAAGGATCAGCTGGAAACGGGCGCCCGCGCGAGCGGCGACCGCCGCCGCGCCGATGGCCTCGTACGCACCGCCGCCCGGGTCGTGATGGGCCGTGGCCAGGACGATCGGCGGCTCCCTGACCGACCGGGGCCGCAGCTGCCACTCGTCCGGCTCGATCATGGGACCGATGACCGGCACCTTGCCGAACCCCGCCGCGCCGAGCGCCCGGGCCGTCACCTCGGACAGCGCCACGGTGGGGCCGAGCGGCCGGGACCGCGCGAGCAGGGCCGGGTCCGAGACGCCGGGGACGGTGTGCAGGACCGGCCGTCCGTGGAGCAGCGGGAGCCACAGGCGGGAGAACGCGGGGAAGCCGGGACTGATGGTCAACACGGCGTGCACGAGATCGGCCCGCCGCGCCAACCGGGCGCCGACCGCGGCCAGTTGGAGTCGTTCCGGCAGGCCGGGAGCACCGTTCCGCGACACTTTCGGCACCGAGCGTCCGCGCCAGGCGGCGGCCGGGCCGTTCCGTCCGCGCTTGAACCAGAAGTGGTCCACCTCCGGCATGGCCTGGGCGAGGCTCAGGGCCAGTTCGGCCTCTTCTCCGTCTCCGACATCGAGCGGGCCACTGGTGAGGAGCAGTACGCGGGGGCTGCGGGCGTCAGCTGCCATGGCAGCCTCCCGCGGAAGACACGTCCCGGTCGCCCGCTCCGTCCCCTGCGTCGCTCCCGCCGCGATCGCCGACCGTGCGGGAGGCCGTACGCGGACGCCTGCGCCGCGGAGCGGTCCGGACCCGGCACCGCGCCGCCCGGCGCACCGGCGCGCGCGAGATGCGGTCCGAGGCACGGCGCAGCGGGTGGACGCCACAGGGCGGACCGGGATGCCGTGAGCCGTGCGCGGCAGGCCGGTCCGTCGCACGCCGTAGAGGGTGCGGGACCACTCGTGCCGAAAATCGGCTCACCAAGAGGGACATCGATAGGTCCTGTCGAAGAACTGAATGCCCTGCTATCTCAGCCTTAACACAGCGCCCTGGGCCAGTCAATGAAAGCGTTCCCTAAAGCGTTCCCTTTCAAGCTTTTCCGCTTCCGGGTCTCGTCGCCTAGAATTCTTGTCATGGCAGGGCGAATCGAGGACTACGCCCTCATCGGCGACCTTGAGACGGCCGCTCTGGTCGGCAGGGACGGGGCGATCGACTGGATGTGCCTGCCCCGTTTCGATTCTCCCGCCTGTTTCGCCGCTCTCCTCGGCGGTGAGGAAAACGGCCGGTGGCGCATCGCCCCGGCCGACGGTTCCTCGCGGTTGTGTGATCACCGGTCCTACCGCGGTGACACGCTGATCCTGGACACGGTCTGGCAGACGGCGGACGGTGCCGTGCGCGTGACCGACTTCATGCCTCCCCGCCAGGGAATTCCCCGTGTCGTACGCCTGGTGGAAGGGCTGGCGGGCCGGGTCGAGATGTGCGGGGAACTGCGGCTGCGGTTCCTCAACGGGCGTGTGCTGCCCTGGAGTCGGGGCGTGGACCCGCGCACGGTGGCCGCGGTCGCCGGACCGGACTCCGTCCTCTTGAGTTGCGACAGATTTCCGCTGTGCGACGACGATGACGCGTGTTTCTCCGTCAGCAATTCCTGTATTCGCTCGCAGTTCACGATCTCGGCCGGACAGCGAAGGGCATTCGTCCTCGACTGGAGCCCCTCTCACTTGCCGTCGAATCCGCGCGGGGACACCACCGAACTCCTGGCCGAGACGCAGGAATTCTGGGAAAAGTGGACGGCGAAGTGCACGTATCAAGGGCCTTGGCGGGAAACGGTGATCCGGTCCCTCATCACACTGAAGGCGCTGATTTACGCGCCCACCGGAGGAATGGTCGCCGCCGTCACCACCTCACTGCCCGAATGCCTCGGCGGAGAACAGAATTGGGACTACCGGTTCTGCTGGCTCCGTGACTCCACCTTCACACTGTCCTGCCTCCTGCGCACCGGCTACCGCGACGAGGCCGTCGCGTGGCGGAACTGGCTGGCCCGTGCCGTGGCCGGCGAACCCGACGACCTTCAGCCGATGTACGGGGTGTCGGGCCAGCGGAGGCTGCCCGAAAAGCCGGCCGGCTGGCTCGACGGATACGAGGGCTCCCGGCCCGTCCGCCTCGGCAACGCAGCCGCCGATCACCTCCAACTCGACGTCTACGGCGAAGTGCTGAACACCATGTACGCCGCGGTGCGCGCGGGCGTACCCGTCGACCACCACATGTGGCGCGTCGTCCGTTCGCTCATGGACCACCTGGAGCAGCACTGGCAGGAGCCCGACGTGGGACTCTGGGAAGTACGCGGCCCGACACGGCACTTCGTGCACTCCCGGATCATGTCGTGGGTCGCCGCGGACCGGGCGCTGCGGATGGCGCGGATCGCGGGACTGCGGAGTTCGGCGGAGCGCTGGCGGGTGATGCGCCAGGCGATCCACGACGAGGTGTGCCGCGAGGGCTGGGACGCCGAGCAGCACAGCTTCGTGCAGTCGTACGGCTCGAGTCGCATTGACGCGTCCGCACTGCTGCTGCCCAAACTCGGCTTCCTGCCTCCGGACGACCCCCGGGTCCACGGCACGCTGTCGGCCGTGGCCCGCACGCTCGGCGACCACGGCTTCCTGCGGCGCTACACCGACGGCGGCCGGGAAGGAGCCTTCCTCGTCTGCTCCTTGTGGTTCGCCGACGCCCTCATGGCGATCGGCCGCCGAGAGGAGGCGGACGAGGTGTTCGAGCGGGTACTGGACGCCCGCAACGACGTCGGCCTGCTCTCGGAGGAGTGGGACCCGGTCGCACACCGCCAACTCGGCAACACCCCACAGGCATTCAGCCACGTCGGCCTCGTCAACACCGCTTTCGCCCTGCACGGCACGCGCCACGGGGCGCGGCGCTAGGCGCTGTCGTCAAACCTGGTGCGGGGATTCGAAGAAAGCGGCCTGGTTCTTGCCTGCGGTTTTGGCTCTGTACAAGGCGGTGTCGGCGTCCCGCAGTGCTTCCGTGGGCGTGGTCGGCTTGGTGACGCTGCGTGTTCCGATACTGGTGGTCACGTGGACGGAATAGCCGTGGGCGAGGATGAACGGGTCTGTGAAGGCGTCGAGGAGCCGCGTGGTGTAGTCGTGCAGTGTCCTCGCGTCCACGCCTTCCACGAGGAGTGCGAATTCGTCTCCGCCGAGCCTGGCCACGAGGTCCTGGTCGCGCACCCTGCCCGTCAGCCGTTGTGCGACGTCGACCAGCAGTTCGTCGCCTGCCGGGTGCCCCAGCGTGTCGTTGACGTCTTTGAAGCCGTCGAGATCGAGCATCACCAGTCCGGCGGAGGAATTTGCGGAGCACCGGCCGAGAACGGACTCCAGGCGCTCATGGAGCAGCGCTCGGTTGGCCAGACCCGTCAACGGGTCGTGGGTCGCCTGATGGGTCAGTTGTTTTTGGAGGTCTGTTTGTTCCCGCAGTGAGGCGGCGAGGGCAATGGCCCTGCCCTGGGCGTACTGAGCCAGGAACGCGACGCGCAGCACCAGCAGCAGTGACAGGCCCGCCATCATGCCCACGATCACTGTGACGTTCACGGGCTGGCCCCGGATGCCGCCGACATTGGCCAGCACGATGAGTGGCCCCATCAGGATGAGCGCGATCAGGATCGACATTCGCCGCCGGGGCAGCCTCTCCTGGTTCTTCGCCGGGAGCGCGGGCTGGGCGACGGACGAGTGCAGCGCCGCGGACCCCAACAGGAGGGAGGAGAGCATCCATCCCACCTCGGACAGGTCCTCCGCGATCGCGGTTCCGGTCGTCGCCTGGGTCCCGTAGTAGAGGCCGTCGGCGGCGAGCAGGATCACCAACCATCCGACGCACAGAAGACTCGACGGCTTTCGCTCGGCGTCGCTGAACGGGCGGGTGCTCACCAGTGTCCGGTCGCGGATGCGCCACCTCGAACCACGAGGCCACACGCCCACACGGCGGCTGCCGCGACCGACGCCCCCCAGGGCGGGAATCAGGAGCAGACGTCCACAGGCCGACCGGGTGCGCGCCGCCGCCTGCAGCTCGCGGGCCACGGCTGATGATGGAGATCTCCAGGAACCAACGGACCCTTCCAGCGAAGGATGAACCACCGAAGATCGCAAATCGAGCCCGCGGCGTAGTCGACCTTGGCGCCGGGGTTCCGTCGGCGTTCCAGTGAGTGTGCGACCCGAGCGCAACTGCTTCCCTAGTATCCCTACTGATTTACTAGGGAAATCGGAATGCCGACCGACAGGGCGAGTGACGATGACATACATCGAGGAGACCGCCGACGAAGGGGCCGGGCGCGCACACCTGTTGCGCATCGCCCGTGAGTTGGCGGACGACCTGGCCACGGACGCGGCCCTGCGCGAGCAGGCCGGCAAAGCGCCGTTCGACGAGGTCGCACGGCTGCGTGAGGCGGGGCTGCTGACGCTGCTGGTGCCGGCCGAGCATGGCGGAGGAGGAGCGGACTGGCGTACGGCCTATGCGGTCGTCCGGACGATCGCCGCGGCGGACGGGGCGATCGGCCAACTGCTCGGCTGTCACCTCTTCCTGTCCTTCAGCCCCCGGTTCTTCGCAGGTCCCGACTTGGCCGCGCGTGTCGAGCGGGAGTCCGCGGCGGGGCAGTGGTGCTGGGGAGGCGGTATCGCCTCCCACGAGCCGCGACTCACGCTGACTCCCACCGCGGACGGCTATCTGCTGGAGGGCCACCAGAGTTACGCCGCCGGAGTCACCGTCGCCGATCGACTGGTCGTCCGCGCCGCTCGGTCCGACACCGGTGAACCGTTGGCCGTCCTCGTCGATCCCGCCCACCCCGGCGTCGTGTGCGGCAGCGACGGGGACACCTTCGGCCAGCGGCTGGCCGCCGGCGGCAGCGTGGAGTTCGGTTCCGTGCCGATCACGGCTGACGACGTGTTCGGCTCCCTTTCCTCGGACGAGGGCGCCCTGTCACCCTTCGCCGGCCTGGCCGCGCCGACCTCACGGCTGGTTTCCGCGCAGTTCTGTCTCGGTGTCGCCGAGGGGCTGCTCGCCGAAGCCCGCGAGTACGGGAGGACCATGGACTCCTCCTGGCCGCCGGCCTCGCGGCAGTCCTGGCCGGGCCGTCCGCCGCAGGACCCGTACGTGCTGACGGCTTACGGTGAGCTCGCCGTCGCCGCACATGCCGCATCCGCTCTCGCCGACCAGGCGGTGGACGCCCTGATACGTGGCCTCGCACGAGGCGAGGACCTGAACGACGACGAGTGCGCGGAGATCGCTGTCCTCGCGGGTGCGGCAGAGGCCGCCGCCTCCCGGGCCGCGCAGGAGATCACCACGCGTGCCCTGGACGCCATCGGCGCCCGCGCCGCCTCCTCGCGGCACGGATTCGACCGCTTCTGGCGCAACGCCCGGACGCACACCCTGCGCGAGCCCGTCGGCGACAGACTCCGCGAGGTCGGCGACTACTTCCTCAATGGTGCGCACCCTCCGTTCACTCTCCCCTCGTGACCGCGCACCGATCCGGTGGCAGGGGACCGTCGTACGCCGCAGTGGCGGATAATCGCGGCATGCGGATCTCGGCGAAGGCGGACTATGCGGTACGGGCGGCGTTGGAGCTGGCGGCGGCAGGTGAGGACACGTCGGTCAAGGCCGAGGCGATCGCTGTGGCACAGGGCATCCCGCACAAGTTCCTGGAGGGCATTCTGGGCGACCTGCGCCGAGGCGGCCTTGTCGTCAGTCAGCGGGGCGGGAAAGGCGGTTACCGGCTGGCCCGCCCGGCGGACTCGATCGCCATCGCGGACGTGATCCGGGTGGCGGACGGACCGCTGGTGTCGGTACGGGGCGTGCGCCCGCCCGAGCTCTCCTACTGCGGCCCCGCGGAATCCCTGCTGCCGCTGTGGATCGCGGTACGCGCCAACGTCCGGAAGATCCTCGGCGAGGTCACCCTGGCAGATGTGGCCGCGGCCAAGCTGCCCGAGGAGGTCGTGGGCCTTGCCGAGGACCCCGGGGCCTGGACCAATCCCTAGCCACCAGCTATTCGAACGCTGCCGCCGCTTCGCGCAGCGCCCGGGCCACCGCCGCCGGCGAGTCCGGTCCGGGGAAGCCCGGACGGTAGGTTACGGAGCGTAGGGCGCCGGTGTCGCGGAAGACGTCCTGGCGCTCGTACACCGGCCAGGAGACCGGCGATTTGCGGTCCACGCCCACGCTGATGCCCTGGAACAGCGCCATGTCCGCCCTGTCGGCTGTACGGGAGTCAGTAGTCCAGGCTCGCGTCCCAGTCGCCGCGGCCCTGCGGGGTCAGGTCGAGGATGTGCCAGACGGGGGCGAGGAGGTCGATGCCGCGCCCGTCGATGTCGTCGGCCATGCGTGGGTGGGCGGAGTAGAAATGGCGGACCGTGCCCTCGCCGTCGCGGGTGAAGACGGAGACCGTGGAGTCCTGTTCGCCGTCCTTGTCCTCGCTGCCCAGGTCGTACTTGAACGTGCTGTCGCCGCAGCTCAGGAGCCGTAGCCGGTGCCAGCCGCGGTTGCGGGCGTGCTGGCGCAGGGCGGACGGGTCGGCGGCCGCGGCGATGACGAAGTCGGCGCTCTGGGCGATGTGGTGGGCGATGCCGTTGAAGCCGTCGATCCACAGGGTGCACATCGGGCAGGGATCGGTCTGCAGCTTGCCGTACATGAACTGGTAGACGATCAGCGGGCGGTCCGGGGCGGTGAACAGCCCGCTCAGGGTGACTTCGCGGACCGGTGTGTCGCCGGCGTTGAGGTCGGCGGGGCCCTCGATGAAGACGTAGTCGTCGACGAGCGGCCCCTGCGGGAGCGCCCGTCGCTGGGCCGCGACCTGCTCGCGGTGGCGCATGAGCTCGATCTCGGCCAGGCGCAGTTCTTCGCGGGCGGCGAGGTGGTCCGCTGATTCCCCGGCCAGTCTGGTGTGCCGCAACATCGCGTCCTCCTGAGGTGGCGATCCCCCCGCTCCCCGGTCCGGATCCCGAGTTCCCAGTCCCCGCGTCCCCGAACCAGTCCTTCAAGTCTGTGACTCCTCCCTGGCGTGAACGCCGGGGCTTCTCGCTATGCCGGTTGGGCGTCGCGACGGACCAGCCCGGCCCGTAGAACGTTCAGGGCGCCCACCGTGTCCGCGTGCGCGCTGTGGCCGCACGAGACGCAAGTGAACTTCTCCTGGGTGGGCCGGTTCTCCGCTGAGACGTGCCCGCAGGTGGGGCAGGTCCTGGAGGTGTTGCGGGGGTCCACGGCGATCACTTCTCGTCCGGCGCTTTCAGCCTTGGTGTGCAGGATCGTCAGGAACACCCCCCATCCAGCATCCGAGATCGAGTGGTTCAGCCCGGCCTTCGCGGCGGCCCCGTTGGGCAGGAAGCCGCCGGGCTGGTCGGGGTCCGGCTTCGGTGCCGGGGCCTTGACCATGTTGCGGATCTTGAGGTCTTCGTGCGCGATGACGTCGTGCTCACGGACCAGATCGAGGGCTGTCTTGTGCGCGTGGTCGAGCCGCTGGAGACGTACCTTGCGGTGGAGTCCGGCGACCTTGTCCACGGCACGCTGGTGGTTGGCGGTGCGCTTGTCCCGGCGGACCCGGGGGAAGCGGGACAGTGCCCGCTGTGCGGCTTCGAGCTTCGCGGCGGCGCGCCGTCCGTGGCGCGGGTTGGGGACGAACTCGCCGCCCGAGTCGGCGAGGAAGTTGGCTATGCCCAGGTCGATGCCGACCACGCTGCCCGTTGCGGGCAGGGTGGTCGGCTGTTCCTGTTCGGCGGTCAGTACGACGTACCAGCGCCTGCCCTCGCGCTTGACGGACACGGTCTTGACCGTGCCGACCACCGGGCGGTGCTGGTTGACCTTGACGTGCCCGACACCCTGGAAACGGACGCGGGTCACGGGGTCGTGCGGGGTGGAGTTCCAGCGGCAGCCGTCGCCGTCCTTGGGGAAGTCCACCGTGTCGAACCAGTTCACCCCGCGAAAGCGCGGATAGCCGGGGCTCTCACCGGACTTGATGCGGCGGAAGAACGCGGCGAACGCCTTGTCCAGACGGCGCATTGTCGCCTGCTGGCTGGAGAAGGACCAGCGGCCCTGCCGCTCCGGGTCGAATGCCCGGATCTCCTTGAGCTGCGCGGACTGCTGCCCGTACGTGATGCTCGTCTTCGAGGCATGCCGCCAGGCGTCGCGGCGCTCCTGCAAGGCCCCGTTGTAGAGGGAGCAGTGATCCCGCAGCATCTCGCTTAGCGCGGCCTGCTGGCCCACGGTGGGCCGCATGAGGAACTTGTACGCACGGATCATCCGGCCCACCCCCCTTCGACTGAGTCCGCTTGATCATAATACACTTGGCGGATGTCACCACGCTGGGAACCAGATCCCGATATCCGCCGGGGAAATCACGTCGTCCACCACCTGCATGCTCACTTGGTGTTCGTCACCAGGTACCGGCGTGAGGTCTTCGACGACGAGATGCTGACGCGCTGCGAGGCGATCATGCGAGACGTGTGCGAGAGCTTCGGCGCGGAACTGATCGAGTTCAACGGGGAAGGCGATCACATCCACCTGCTGGTGCACTACCCGCCGAAGGTCGCCCTGTCCAAGCTGGTCAACAGCCTCAAAGGGGTCAGCTCCCGTTACCTGCGCGCCGAGTACACCGGGCGGATCAACCGCATCGGCACGGGGTCGGTGTTCTGGGCACCCTCGTACTTCGCAGGATCGTGCGGCGGCCCACCGCTGAGCATCGTCAAGGACTACATCGAGAACCAGAAGCGGCCTGCCTGACCGCCACCCCGAGACGCAGGGAACTCCGGCGCTGTGCGCCTCCGAGCCGAGGGGGGTCGGTTCCTGTCGCAAAGTGCTTCATTCCGCGCAGGACCCGTAACACCACGGGACGCTCCTTGTCGGTCGGCCGCCGTTGCGGCGGCTTCGTACGGGTTACGGCATCGGGTTCGGCACGCTGGGGAGGGGGGATGCCCGGGACGGGGATCGGGTTGGGGCGCGCGACGCCTTCGGTGCCGTGATTGCGGGCGGCTCCTGACCGGACCCCGTGAACCGATCCGTCTCGTCTGAGAACTTGCAGCACGGAGCCACGCTCCGCCGATGAGATCCGCGCCTCGGTGCGGTCATAACGAGAAAGACCACCCCGAGAGAAGAGACGAACCCATGAAGCTGACGACCATCACGAACGTCTCCGTCGACGGAGTGATGCAGGGACTCGGCGGGCCGGACGAGGACCGCAGGGACGGATTCGAGCGCGGCGGATGGGCTCTGCCGCTCTTCGACGACGAGGCCGAGGCGTTTCTGGGCCAGGTCTACCAGCGCGCCGACGCGTTCCTGTTCGGCCGGCGGACCTACGAGATCTTTGCCGGCTACTGGGGAGCAATCACAGATCCGGCCAACCCCATCGCGGCGGCGTTGAACACGCGGCCCAAGTACGTGGCATCGACCACGCTCACCGATCCGCAATGGGCGGACACGACCGTCCTCTCCGGTGACGTCGCGGCGGCCATCGGCGAGCTGAAAGCCAAGCCGGCGGGTGAGCTGCAGGTGCACGGCAGCGGCGCCCTGGTCCGCCGGCTGCTCGACAACCACCTGGTCGACGAGCTCATCCTGCTCACCTATCCCGTGGTCGTCGGCCAGGGCACGCGGCTGTTCCCCGCCACCGGCCCGGACACAGCACTTGAACTGGTCGACTCGCAGTCCACTCCGAAGGGAGTGACGATCCACGTCTACCGGCCCACCGGGCGCCCGCAGTACGCATCGGCCACGTCCGACTGAAGCACGTGACCTGGGTGCCGCGTTCAGTAGCACCCCCGGAGTGGTCACGCCACTGCTCCAAGTGGCTCGCGGTCGCCGAGTGCCGCGGAGAACTGGTCGACGACCTGCTCCAGCGCCTCCCTCGTGGCCGGCTCCACGACGATGCCGCTGCCGTCGTTGCGGACCTCGATGTGCTTGTCGAGTACGAACCAGCCCGGCGTGATGTGGGCGGGGCCCATGGACGCGAGGCCGGGCGCAGGGCGTAGTCGATGGCCAGGACATGGGCGGTGGTGCCGCCGGTGGCGAGGGGCAGCACGGTCTTGCCCGTCAGGGCGTACTGGGGCAGCAGGTCGAGCAGCGACTTGAGCAGCCCCGAGTACGCGGCCTTGTAGACCGGGGTGCCGATGACGATCCCTTCGGCCCGGTCGAACAGCTCCGTGGCCGCGACGATCGCCGGGTGGCCGAAGTCGGCGTGCAGCAGGGCCTCGGGCGGGAGGGTGCGCACGTCCAGGGGGACCACCTCGTGCCCTTGTGCCGTCAGTCGCGCGTCGAGGTCGCGAAGGAGGCGGGCGGTGCGCGAGGTGGGGGACGGGCTGCCGGAGACGGAGAGGACGGTGGCCATGAGCGAGCTCCAAAGGAGGGAGGGGCGGTTACAGGGCCTTGCCCGGGTTGAGGATGTGGTGCGGGTCGAAGGCCGCCTTGATGCGTTGCTGCAACGCGTGTTGTTCGGGGCCGAGTTCGTCAGCGAGCCAGCGCCGTTTGAGCGTGCCCACACCGTGCTCGCCGGTGAGGGTGCCGCCCAGACGCAGCGCGGCGGTGAAGATGTCGCCCGCCGCCTGCCAGGCCGCGTCCGGGATGTCCTGCGAGGCGGGGTCGAGGACGAGGATGGGGTGGAGGTTGCCGTCGGCGGCGTGGGCGAAGGTGAAGATCCGTACGTCGTGGCGTCCGGCGATGACCGTGATCTCCCGTACGGCGGCGGCCAGTTGAGACCTGGGGACGGCGATGTCCTCGATCAGCACGCGGCCCAACCGCTCCAGCGAGGGAAGAGCGAGCCTGCGAGCTGCGAGCAGTCGTTCCGCCTCCACAGGTTCGGAAGTGGTCTCGACCGACGCCGCACGGTCCCGCAGCAGCCGTACCGCGAGCTCTGCCTCGGCCGCCGCGGACCGCCCGTCGCACTGCAGAAGCAGCAACGCACCACCGCGCGACCGCAGATCCGTGCCCCGCGCCTCGTCCACGGCTCGCAGCACCGGGCCGTCCAGCAGTTCGGCCATGGAGGGCTCCAGCCGGGCGGCGGTGAGCTCCGCCATGGCCTCCGCGCCCTCGGCGAAGGTGTCGAAGTACGCGGCAACGGTGGCCGTCGCCTCCGGGACCGGACGCAGCCGCACCGTCGCCGCGGTGATCACGGCGAGGGTGCCCTCGGAACCGGTGAGCAGCGCCGTGAGGTCGTAGCCGGTGACCCCCTTGACGGTGCGCCGGCCGGTACGGACCGGTGTGCCGTCGGCGAGCACCGCGTCGAGGCCCAGAACGGCGTCCCGGGTCACCCCGTACTTGGCGCAGCGCAGCCCGCCCGCGTTGGTCGCGATGTTGCCGCCCACGGTGGAGATCGCCGCGCTGGCCGGATCGGGTGCGTAGCGCAGCCCGAACTCGCCTGCCGCGCGGTCCAGTTCGGCGGTGATGACGCCCGGTTCGACGACGGCGATCTGGTCGTGCGGGTCGAGGTCGAGGATGCGGTTCATCCGTGACAGGTCGAGCACGACGGTGCCCACTCCGGCGTTCGCCCCACCGGAGAGTCCGGTCCCGGCCCCGCGGGGTACCACTGGCACCCGTAGGGCGTGCGCGTGCCGCAGAGTAGTCCGTACGTGGTCGGCGTTCGCCGCATGTACGACGGCGAGCGGCAGGCCGTACGGGTGGCTGCCGGAGCGGTCGGTCGCGTACGGGGCGGCCCGGGGGCCGGTGCTCAGCGCGGCGGCGGGCAGGTCGCGGCGCAGGGCCTTCAACAGGGTTTCGTCCGACCCCAGTTGGAGGGTCATAGGTCCGCCCTCCCGGCCTCGTCGAGTGCCCGCCCTCCGATGGCGAGCAGCGCGATGTCCTCCTGCGGGGCGTGCACCGGGGCGCACTGGACGTCGCGGAAGTGGCGCTCGAGAGGGTTGTCGCGGCTCAGGCCCGGATTGCCCAGCAGCCGTACGGCGAGCCCGACCGCCTCGGTGGCGTGCCGGTCGGCCAGGAGCCGGGCGCCCAGGGCCTGTTCGGGGGTGTACGTGTCGTCTGCCGCGTCCACCCGCTCGGCGCCGCCGAACACCAGCTGTTCGGCCGCGTCCAGCCGCAGGGCGATCTCTCCCGCCGTTCGCCGGAAGCGTTCCGTAAGGGCCACGGGGTGGCCGAGGTTGGCCGGCACCCGCTCCTGGGCGAACCGGTGGAAGTACCGCTGGGCCGCGCGGGCAACGCCCAAGTAGAGGGCGGCGAGCGGGAGATGGAGAGCTGCGCCCGCGCGGTTGTCCTGCTCCGCGCCGACACCGTGCGCGGCGATGTCGACCACGTTCCCGGCCGGGATCTCGACCTCGTGCAGCGCGATGTCGTGGCTGCCGCTGGCGCGCAGCCCCAGATGGTCCCAGCGACGGGTGATCTCGATACCGGGGGTGGTGCCGGGCACGGCGAACGTGCCGACCCGCGGCGTGGGTTCGTCCGTGGTGGCCCACACCAGCAGCCAGTCGAGCCCCTCCACACCGGTCGCGAAACGCTTGCGGCCGGACAGGGACCAGCCCGTGGCCGTGCGCCGGGCCACCGTTGCGGGCAGTCCGCCGCGTGCGGGGGAGCCCAGCTCCGGCTCCACCCGCACGTGGTTGAGCAGCACCGGGCGCCCAGCCGCTTCGGCCAGCACCTGCCCGTACACCTCCTCCGGCCAGTGCGGCCGTACGGCCTGGCGGTGGTGGATGGAGAGGCTCATCGCCGCGATGAGCGCCACCGAAGGGTCGCCCTCACCCAGCGCGTGCAGGACCCGCGCGGTGCCCGCGACCCCGAGCCCGGGACCGCCGTACCGTTCGCCGACCGTGGCGGTGAGCAGCCCGGCCTCGTGCGCGGCGCGGATCCCGTCGGCCGGGAAGGCGCCCGTGCGGTCGTACTCGGCCGCGGTGGCCGCGAGTCGCCCGGTGACGGGGGCGAGAGTGGTGAGATCCGGTGCGCGGAGCAGGAGACCGGTCGTCATGAGGAGAGCGCCTTCCGCAGCGGGGAGTTGAGGCGGTCCGTCCAGAACGCGGAGACCTTCAGCGGCTGCTTCAGGGCGCCGAGGTCCCGGAAGGCGTCGGCCACCTTCTGCTGGGAGGCGGTGGCCTGCGCGCTCACCAACCGCACCTCGGTCTGCCGCTGCGCTTCGCCCTCCTCCAACTCCTTCAGCGCCTCGTCCACCGGCTGATGGGTCGCGGCGGCGACGACCTTCGCGTACTCCTTCTCGTGCCCGTCGCGGACGTACGCGTACGCCTGGTCGATACGGGTGAGCAGATCCGCGAGTGCCTTGCGGCGGGCCGGGCTCTGGAGGGTGTCGTCGGAGGCCGTCCACAGGAAGTTCCCGGAGAGGATGTCCTTGGCGGAGCCGATGGTGCGGGCTCCCTGCTGGTGGGCGGCGATGACGGCGTTGCCGTAGCCGGCGAAGGCATCGACGGAGCCCCCGTTGAGTGCGGCGAGGCCCTTGTCAGGTTCCAGCGGGGCGGCGGTGATGTCGTCCCAGCCGAGCCCGGCCTGCTTCAGCAGCTCGTAGAGGAAGTAGTGGGCGGTGGTGTTCTTGACGTAGCCGACCTTCTTGCCCTTGAGCTGGGCGATCGAGGTGATCCCCGAGTCCTTGGGCGCCACCACCTCCTGGTTGAGGGTGTTGCCGCGCTGCACGGCGACGACCTTGAAGTTGGGCCTGCCGTCGGCGGCGGCGAAGACCGGCGGGATCTCGCTGGAGTTCGCCACGTCCAGCGCCCCGGCCCGGACCGCCTCCAACTGCTTGTCGCCGCCCTGGAAGAGGCTCCAGCGCACCTGGTAGGGCGTGTCGTCCAGGTGCGCGAACTTCAGCAGGGCCTCCTCCCGCTTCCAGCCCGTCGCACCGACCCGCAGGGTGACCGAGCCGTTCCCGCCGCTGTCCTCGGCGCCCGCCGAGCCGCCGCAGCCCGTGAGCGCACTTGTCAGGAGCACCGCGGCAAGGGCCAGCGCGCGAACGGTCCGGCTCACGCGGCCGCTCCCGAGGCGGCGCGGTGCGCCAGCTCCTGGCGGACCAGCGGAAGCACGTGACGGCCGTAGTCGATCGCGTCGTTCAGCGGGTCGAAGCCACGGACGGAGAGCAGTTCGCAGCCGATGTCGACGTAGTCCAGCAGCGCCTTGGCCACCGTCTCAGGCGAGCCGACCAGCGCGGTCGAGGCGCCGGCGGCGTTGGTGGCCGCGGCGGGCGCGGTCCACAGGCAGCGGTCGTGCACCTCGCCCCGTTCGGCGACGGCCAGCAGCCGCTGCGAGCCGACGTTGGCCGGGGTGCCCTGGCCGACCGCCGGGTAGTGCCGCCGCTTGGCGCGCTCGGCGTGGTTGGCCTTGACCGCGCCCAGGATGCGGTGCGCCTTCTCCCAGGCCAGCTCGTCGGTGGGGGCGATGATCGGGCGGAACGACACCCAGATACGGGGGTGGGGCCGCCCGGCGGCGTCCGCGTGCGCGTTCACGGCCGCGATCTGCTCGGCGGTCTCCTTGAGCGGTTCGCCCCACAGTCCGAAGATGTCGCCCAGCTGCCCGCCCACCCGGTAGGCGTCCTCCGAGGAGCCGCCCACCGAGATGGGGATGGTGCCCTGGTAGGGGGTGACGTCGGAGCGGAAGCCCTCGAAGCGGTAGTACGGGCCCTCGTGGGAGACCGGTCCGTCGGCCGACCACACCTTGCGCAGGATCCGGATGTACTCGTCCGAGCGCGCGTACCGCTCGCTCTTGCTCAGATAGTCGCCCTCGCGGCGCTGCTCCTCGTCGTTGCCGCCGGAGATGATGTGCACCGCCAGCCGGCCCTCGCTGATCCGGTCCAGGGTGGCCAGGGCGCGGGCCGCGTGGGTCGGGAAGATCACGCCGGGGCGGTGTGCCAGGACCGGCTTGATGCGTTCGGTGTGGTTGGCGACGAACTGGGCGAGCTGGAGCGCGTCGGGAGAGGCCGAGTGGTAGGTGACGAGGGTGTAGTCGAAGCCGCCGTCGTCCAGGGCGCGGGCGTAGCGGCGGGCGTAGTCGACGTCGATGCCGTAGCCCGCGGTGGGGTCGCCCTCGGTGGCGGGGTTCGGGTGGACGGCGCTGATGAACTCGACGGGCATGGCGGGGTCACTCCTTGACGAGGCTGGTGTCGACGTGGTCGGCGACGGTCGGGTTCGGGGTGAGCACGCCGATGCCGTGCATGGTGTCGCCGACCTTCTGCACGGCCTGGGTCACCTGTGAACTCACCGGTACCAGCTCGCTGTTGGCCTGGCTGACCAGCGTCTTGGCGACCTCGGCGGAGGCACCGGTGTTCTGCTGGATGGCCTTGGCGTAGTCGTCCGGGTGCTTCTGCGACCAGGCCAGTGCCTTGTCCAGACGGCGCAGATAGTCCGAGATCGCGGCCTTCTTGCCCTGGTCGGCCAGTGCCTCCTCGGAGGCACCGATGAACCCGTAACCGCTCACGCGCCCGTCGGCACCGTTGACGAGGAGCCGGCCGCCCTGCTGCTCGGCGACCGCCTTGTAGACCCCGAACGTGGCCCAGGCCTCGATCTTCCCGGAGGTGAACGCGGCCTGGGCGTCGGTCGGCAGCAGGTACTGCACCTTGACGTCGGAGTAGCTCAGCCCCGCCTGCTCCAGCGCATGCGCGAGCAGATACTCGGCGATGGAGCCCTTGGCCGAGGAGACCACGACCTTCTTGCCCTTGAGGTCCTTGACGCTCTTCACCGACGAGCCCTCGCGGACCACGATCCCGGTGTGCGTGCCGTCGTTGTGCAGCGCGCCGACCGCCTTGACGGGCACTGAGCCGGACAGGGCCTGGAGCGTGGGCAGATCGGCGGCGTACGAGGTGTCGGCGGCCCCCGCCTGCACGGCCTGGAAGAGTGGCGCGGCGCCCTCGAACTCGGCCCATTTCACCTTGTACGACGTCCCCTTGAGCGCGCCGGAGGCGTTCAGCAGGGTCTGCAGGTTCTTGGCCTGGTCGCCGATGGTGAGGGTCACGCCCGACGAGCTCCCGTCCGAGGCGGCTTCGCTGTCGCCGCCGCAGGCGGTGGTGGCGAGCAGGGCGGCGAGGGAGAGCGCGGCGCCGAGGCCGCGCACCGTGCGGGTGGTCATGCGGTTCATGGGATTCCTGTTGTTCATGCCGTGGCCGTGGTCGTGGCGGCGGCCGTGGTCGTGGCCGTCGTCGTGGGCCCTTCGAGATGCGCCGAGGCGTCGTGGACACCGAGCCGGTGCAGCAGCTCGCCGCGCAGCCGTACGAAGTCGCGGGAGCCGAGGTTGCGCGGGCGCTCCAGGCCGACTTCGGCCTCGTACGCGATCCGCCCGTCGTCCATCACCAGGACCCGGTCGGCGAGCAGCAGTGCCTCTTCCACGTCGTGCGTGACCAGCAGCACCGAGCAGCCGTGGCGTTGCCAGAGGTCGGCGACCAGTCGCTGTGCCTTGCCGCGGGTGAGGGCGTCGAGTGCGCCGAACGGCTCGTCGAGCAGGAGCAGTTCGGGCTCGCGTACCAGTGCGCGGGCCAGCGAGACGCGCTGGGCCTGGCCGCCGGAGAGCGTCTTGGGCCAGCTGCCCGCGTACTCCTCGATGCCCACCTCGGCCAGATACCGCTCGGCGAGCGCCCGGTCGGAGGAGGCGGGCAGACCGAGCACGACGTTGCGCCAGACCCGCAGCCAGGGCATCAGCCGCGGCGACTGGAAGGCCACGGAACGGCGCTCGGGGACGGTCACCTCGCCCTCGGTCTCGCTGTCCAGCCCGGCGAGGATCTTCAGCAGGGTGGACTTGCCGCAGCCGCTGTGTCCCAGTAGGGCGACGAACTCGCCCTGGCGGATGGTGAGATCGAGTCCGTCGATGACGGTCTTGTCGTCGAAGGCGCGGGTCAGCCCGCGGACCTCGACATGGGTGCTCACACTCGTGCTCATGGCCGTCACGCTCCCTCTCCGTCGAACGAGGCCCGCCAGGCCAGCAGCCGCCGCGACAGCAGCCGTACGGCGAAGTCGCACAGCAGCCCCAGGACCGCGTAGACGGCGAGGCACAGGACGATGACGTCGGTCTGGAAGTACTGCTGGGCGTTGCTCATCAGGTAGCCGATGCCGGCGTC
The DNA here is from genome assembly GCF_043198355.1 of Streptomyces sp. NPDC048825. Taxonomy (NCBI): domain Bacteria; kingdom Bacillati; phylum Actinomycetota; class Actinomycetes; order Kitasatosporales; family Streptomycetaceae; genus Streptomyces; species Streptomyces sp. NPDC048825. Next base: position 45,943 of record NZ_JBICUR010000025.1, on the reverse strand, counting down.
GGCGTTGACCTGCTCGGCGAAGACGAGGGCCAGCCAGGCGGTGGACAGCGCGTAGCGCAGGCCCACCAGCGCGCCGGGCAGCGCGGACGGAAGGATCACGTACCGGATCAGACCGAGGCGGCCGAGCCCCACCATCCGCCCGGCCTCGATGAGTTGGGCGTCGGCGGAGCGGATGCCGCCGTAGATGTTGAAATACAGGGGGTACGTGACGCCGAGCGCGACCAGCGCGATCTTCGGGGTCTCGTCGATGCCGAACCAGACGATGAACAGCGGGATCAGCCCCACCCAGGGGATGGCCCGGAACATGCCCATCGACGCGTCGATCACGTCCTCGCCCAGCCGGAACAGCCCGGCGGTGAGCGACAGGGCGAGCGCGACCGTCGCGCCGATGAGGAACCCGATGGCCGCCCGGCGGCCGGACGCGGCGATGGCCTGCGGCAGTTCACCGGTGTCGGTGAGGTCTATGGCGCGCTGGAGGACGTCGACGGGCGAGGCCAGTACGGACTCGGGCAGCACTCCGGTGGTGCCGGCCAGGAACCAGACCAGCAACAGACCGACGGGGCCGGCGGCGCGTCGCACACCACGCGGGACACGAAGGGTGCGGGGCTTGCGCGGGGCTGCGGGGCGGTCGCTCTTCGTGAGGGACGGGGCCGGTGTGTCCGTATGCGGTGGTGGTGCGTGTGTCGGTGGGGAGGTTCCGGATACAGCGGCGTTCGGGGCAGGCATGGCGCGGCCTCTCATGGGGACGGGGGAGGGTGGTTCAGTACGGTCGTTCGCCCAGCACGGCAGGGCGGTCCGGGTCGGCGGACCAGGCGGACCACGAGCCGGGGTACAGCGCGGCGGGGATTCCGGCGTGGGCGAGCGCCGCGATCTGGTGGGCGGCCGTGACGCCGGAACCGCAGTAGACCCCGACCTCGATCGCGTCATCGGCGCCCAGTGCGGTGAACCGCACCGCGAGCTCCTCCGCGTCGCGGAAGGTGCCGTCGGGGTTGAGGTTGCCGCCGGCCGGGGCGGACAGGGCGCCGGGGATGTGCCCGGCACGGGGATCGACCGGCTCGCTCTCACCGCGGTAGCGCTCGACAGCGCGGGCGTCCAACAACACGCTGTCACGGGCGACTAGGGCCGCCGCGTCGGCGTCCAGCACCGGCAGCCGCCCCGGGCTGAGCACGATGTCGCCCGGCGCGGGTGGGTCGGGCTCTCCGGTTTCCGTCGGCAGCCGGGCCGCGCGCCAGGCGCCCAGTGCCCCGTCGAGCAGAGTCACGCGCTCGACTCCGGCCCAGCGCAGCAGCCACCAGGCACGGGCGGCGGCGGTGTTGCCGTTGTCGTCGTACACGACCACCGGGCGGCGCGCGGTGACACCCCAACGACGCGCTGCCGCTTGGAGTTCGGCCGGTTCGGGGAGGGGATGGCGCCCGCCTTCGGATGTGGGCGGGGCGGCGAGTTCGGTGTCCAGATCCACGTATACGGCGCCGGGGATGTGTTCCTTGAGGTAGTGCTCGCGGCCGTGCGGGTCGCCGAGCTGCCACCGCACGTCGAGGACGAGCGGTGCCGGATCGGCGGCGTCGCCGATGCGCAGCCGGGAGTACAGCTCCGCCACGCTCGTCAGGACGGGGGCGGTCATGCGAGATCCTCCCGAGTGGCGATGGGCGCGAGGGCAACACGCCCTCGGTCGGGGGAGAGCCGCAGCCGTTCGAGGAACAGCACGACGGTCGCTGCGGCCGTGCGGTGGGTGAGGTCGTTGAGCGCGTCGTGCCGGGTCCCGGCCAGGCTGACCAGTTCCACGCCGGGCAGCACCCCATAGGCGCGGCGGGCGTCCGGGAGCGGACTGACCGTGTCGTCGGAGCCGTGCAGGGCGAGTACGGGGACGGAGACGCCGGCCGGCGCGGGCAGTTCGGGTGTGGGCGTGTCGGCCAGGGCGCCGCGGCGGAGCGCGGCGTCGGAGGTGAGCCTGCCTCGGTGAGTGGGGCAGGCGGTGCGCTGGTCCAGTTCGTCCTCCCAGTCCCGCGCCGTCGCGGTGGCGCGCGGGGTGGCGGGCAGTCCGGCAAGGATCAGGGCGTCCAGGCCCGGTGTGCCGTGGGCGGCGAGTTGTGCGGCGTACAGCGCGCCGGTGTCGGCGCCGACCAGCACCCGCGGGCCGGGCAGTGTTTCGTCGCGCAGCAGCTTGGCGGCCTCGTCCAGGACCGCGTTCGGGTCGAGGGCCGCGTCGCCCAGTGCCCGGACGCGATAGCCGTCGGCGGCTATGCGGCGGCCGAACCGCTCGTACACACCGCCGTGTTCACCACGGCCGGGGAGCAGGACGAGGGTGCCGCGCGGGGCGATTTCTGATGGTTCGTCCCAGGCGTGGACGGACTGAGGGGAGCTCATGGTGACTCGATTCGTCGTGGGCTCGGGGATGGCCGGCGGGCGGGGAGCCCGCGGGATGGCCCGGAGGCCGCCGGGCGGGAGAGTGCGAACCGCGCACACGGCGCAGGCCCGCGAGGCGCCGGAGGCGTGCGGGATCAGCTCAAGGACGGGTTCGGCTCAAAGGAGAGGCGCGCGCGTGGAGTTGCGCGCGTGTGAGGATTCAGCGACAGCGCATGGTGACGGCGCGGCCGAAATCGACCACGCGGCGCTGAGTCAGCCAGGTGCCCGCGCCGCAGCACACAGCCGACCCGGCGGCCGACGGCCGGGGTCCGGTGCTCTCGGGGCGCGACCCGTGGGCCGGCGCGATGGCTGTACGCAGCATGTGCTCAGCATGCAGGAGCCAAGAGCCGTACGTCCAACGACGATTCGGCATCAGAACCGATCAGGATCCCTAATCATTAGGTGCTAGCGTGCGCCCATGCGACCGGTTCTGGACATCGTGGCGTTGCGCAGCCTGATTGCCGTTGCCGACTACGGCGGCTTCCACCGGGCCGCCGGCCCACTCGCGTTGAGCCAGTCCGCCGTCAGCCAGCATGTGCGGAAGCTGGAGAAGTCGTTGGGCCGCGCCGTCGTCGAACGCGACGGCCGCAGAACCCGGTTCACCGCGCACGGCACCCAACTGCTGGAAGAGGCCCGCCTGATTGTCGGCGCGCACGACGCGGCGGTGCGCAGGCTTCTGGGCGAGGGCGGCGAGCAGGCCGCCACCATCGTCATCGGCGCCACCGAGCACGGCGCCGACCAGATCCTCCCGGTCCTCACCGACGCCGTACGGGAGGTGCGGCCGGGTGCCGAGGTGCGGGTGCGGATCGACCGCTCGGTGCGGCTGACGGAGGCGGTCGACCGAGGCGAGGCCGACCTCGCCGTCTACGTCACCGAGGCGACCGCCACGGCGGGCACCCCCGTGGGCGGACTGCCCCTGCGCTGGTACGCCGCCCCCGGCTGGCAGCCGCCGCCCGCCCCCGCCCCGCTGCCGCTGGTCGCCATCAACGAGCCGTGCGTCATCCGCCGCCGCGCCCTCACCGCATTGGCCGCCCACCACACTCCGGCCACCGTGGTCGCCGAAGCCGGGTACCTCGCGGGCGTTCTGGACGCCGCCCGCGCCGGGCTGGGCGCGGCGCTTCTCGCTGTGCCCGGCGGCCAGCACCCGGAGGGGCTGGCCCCGGTCGAGGGCCTGCCTGCCCTTCCTTCGGTCCGGCTCAGTGCGCGCCCCCGGCATGGCGCCGACCCCTCCGTGACCGGTGCCGCCGTCGAGGCGGTCCGTGCGCTGCTCGCCGCCTGCGAGACCGACTGGGCGGCCTGACCGCTTCGTGGGGGCCGGCGACCTCGGCTGCCGCCACACGCCGCAGATTCACTCCAGGTGCGGCGTCACGCCGGCACCTCGGTGACCGTGGGGCGTGTGAGGCCGCCGTCGCCGAAGTCCACGACCGTACGGGTCCCGTCGGCCCAGCGGACGGTGACGGTCAGGCCGTTCACCTCGGCTGTGGCCTGCCCGGCGAGCGGGGCCGGGTCGCCTTCGCCGGTGAGCGAGGCGAGCGCGGCGAACACCGTGTCCGCCGGGTCCCCGCCGATCGTTCCGGTGAGTTCGGGGACGAGGGCCCAGGCCCCGTATGCCGTGCCCTGCGGGGCGCGGACGGTGCGCTGCGTCTGCCAGCCGTGCAGGCCGAGCAGTTGGCTGGTCACCTCCGGTCCGTCGAGACGCATCTCCGTGATCTCTTCGGCCTCAGTTTCGGCAGCCGACTCCGGCGAAAGGGCGACGGCCCAGCCGCTGTGGTGGATCGGCGTCCCGGCCGGTACGCCGACGGTGCGGTGGACGCGCAGTTCGAGCCTGCCGCGCGCCAGCGTCAGGCTCTCGATCCGGGCCGAGGGCAGGACGGGGCCGTCCTCGGGGAAGACCGGCCGGTGCCAGGAGGCGAGCCAGTCGGGCCCGGCGGCCAGGGGATCGATGCGGATACGGGCGCTGCGGGTGCCGCGTACCTGCAGTGCGATGTGGTTGTCGGGGGTGTTGGCGGCGCTGGTCGGGCCGGTACGGGTGGAATACGCGAGGCGGGCGTACAGCGGGTTGCCGGGGGCCCGCTCCGGCTCCCGCGAGTCGAGCTTGTAGCTGCCGTGGTTGTGCAGGCGCGCGAGACCGTCCCGGCCTGTGGTCTGGATGAGCAGTCCGGGAGCAGACCGGGCGAGTACCCGGTCATGGCCTTCGGAGGGCGCGCGCTCCTCGGTGGCCGTCCACACCGGGTCCTCGGGCGGGAGGAGCAGGGCGAGAAAGCCCTTGGAGGCCCAGTACGGGGAGCCGGGCCCCGAGTAGCGCTGCAGCGTCGCCTCGTGCGGCCCGTACCAGCCCAGGCTGAGGACGCCGTCCGCGGTGAGCGCGCCGCGGTCGAGGAAGTGGCGCAGCGCCCCGCTGAGGATGCGGCGGGTGACGCCGGGGGCGAGTGGCGTCTCGCCGGTGAGGGCGCCGAGGGCCACGGCGGCCACCGCGGCGAACCGGTAGGTCAGGGAGCGCCCGTGGTGGATGGGGGCGCCGTTCGCGTCGAAGAGCAGCGCGAAGCCTTCGAGGAACTCCCGCAGCCGCGGGCCGAGTTGGTCGAGCAGTGCCCGGTCGCCGGCGAGGTGGGCATGCAGGAGCGGGTACATGTGCAGGGCCCAGCCGTTGTAGTGGTCGAAGGACCGGCCGTCGCCGTCGGAGTACCAGCCCTGCCCCTGGTACCAGCCGTCCAACAGGCCGAGCCCGCGCTCGATCGCGCCGCGCGTCTCGGCGTCGCCCCGCCCCGCGGACTCCAGGAAGCCCGCGACGGTCAGTGGGAAGAGGTACCAGTTGTTGGGGGCGGGCGTGTGCCTCAGCGCGCCGCGCAGCCACTGCTCCACGCGGTCCTGGTCGTCGGCGGGCAGCGTGTCCCAGGTCCACGGCGCGGTCAGCCGCAGGGCCAGCGCCACGGAGGCGGACTCCACCATGGGCTGGCCCTGGATGTTGTGGTGGCCGATCTCCGGCCAGGACTCGGCGTCGTCGCGGCCGGGGGTGCGGGTGCCGCGCGCGAGGCCTGCGGTGTAGCGCTCCAGGAAGCCGTGCGGGTCCTTGCCGGACGCTCCGGCCGTACGGAACGCGGCGAGCAGGAACGTACGGGCGAACCCCTCAAGACCGTCCGAGCGCACCCCGGACTTGGAGGGCGGGCCGGGCAGGTCGATCAGGGCCTGGCCGGGGGTGGCGTAGCGGAGGGCGGACGTCAGCAGTTGGTCGGCGGCGGTTTCCCAGTGGGCTCGGGTGTAGCCGGTGTGCGGGCTGAGGCCGCGGTCTTCCGCGGGAAGGGAGGCGGGAAGGGAGGCGGGAAGGGAGGCGGGGAGAGGATGCTCGGGCATGGGGGCCACGTCTCCTGTTCGTTCCGGTGTTCGTTCCGGCGGATGGGCTCAGGCGAGGCGGGCCAGATGTTCGGGCCGTACGGGATGGGCGAAGGGGCGGCCGAGGGCGTACGACTCGACCTCGGCCAGCGCCAGATCGGCGAGGCGGCGGAGTTCGCCGCCCTTCGAACCGGCGATGTGCGGGGTGACGAGGACATTGGCGCAGTCGAACAGCGGTGAGTCGGCGGGCAGCACCTCCGGCTCGGTGACGTCCAGGATCGCGTGCAGCCGCCCGGACACCACCTCGTCGGTGAGCGCGGCCTGGTCGACGACGGCGCCGCGCGCGGTGTTGATCAGCGTGCCGCCCGTGCGCAGCCGCGCCAGCAGGTCGCGGCCGATCAGGCCGCGGGTCTCGGGCAGCAGCGGCGTGTGCACGCTGACGACGTCACTCTGCTCGAACAGGTCCGGAAGCGGGACAGGGTGCGCGCCGAGAGCGCGTGCCTCGCTGGGGGTGACGTAGGGGTCGTGGAGCAGCACCGTCAGGTCGTGGGGACGGAGCAGGTCGATGACGCGGCGTCCGATGATCGAGGCGCTCAGGATGCCCACGGTCTTACGGTAGTTGCCCGCGTCGGGATGGCGCTCGTTCCAGTCGATGCGGCGGCGCTCGGTGCGGTAGACGCGGGCGGTCTCGAGGACCCGCTTGTTGGCGAGCAGGATCATGGCGAGGGTGTACTCGGCGACCGGCACGGCGTTGGCCGCGGCGGCGGAGGACACCGCGAGGCCGCGCTCCCAGCACGCGGGGGTGATGTGGTGGCGCACGGTGCCGGCGGTGTGCACGACCGCGCGCAGCCGGGGCGCGGCGTCCAGGGCCGCCGCGTCGATGGGCGGGCAGCCCCAGCCGGTGATGAGCAATTCGGCGTCGGCGAGCGCGCGGTGCGCGGTGGGGGTGGTGAGGTCGTCGAGGACGAGGTGCGGGTCGATGTCGGTGAGGGCGGTCAGCCGGGCCCGTACGTCGGCGTCGAGGACCTGCTCCGCGGTCTTCTTCGCCATGGCCAGCACGGCGCGCGGGCGGGGCCGGTGGTCGAGGTGGGTCAATTCCTGCTCCGTACGGGGCAACTGGCGCTCCCTGCTGGTCACTTGACGCTTCCTGCGGTCAAACCGGACTTCCAGTAACGCTGCAGAGTGATGAACGCGACGATCAACGGGACGACGGCGAGCAGCGAGCCGATGACGACGAGCGGGTAGTACTCGGGGGAGACGGTGGCGGAGCTGTTCCAGGTGTACAGCCCGAGGCTGAGCGGATACAGGTGCTGGTCGGAGAGCATCACCATGGGCAGGAAGAAGTTGTTCCAGATGGCGGTGAGCTGGAAGAGGAAGACGGTGACGAATCCGGGGCCGAGCATGCGCAGGCTGACGCGCACGTAGGTCTGCAGTTCGCCCGCGCCGTCGACCCGAGACGCCTCCAGTACCTCGTTGGGTACGTAGCCGTTGCTGAGGATGCGGGCGAGGTAGACCCCGAAAGGGTTGAACAGGACGGGGATGAAGACCGCCCAGAAGGTGTTGACCAGGCCGATGCCGGAGGCCACCAGGTAGAGCGGGAGGGCCAGCACGGTCTGCGGGACCATGACTCCGGTAAGGACGAGGCCGAACAGCTTCTCCTTGTGCCGGAACTCGTACTTGTCGAAGGCGTATCCGGCGGAGACGCTGATGAGGGAGCCGACCAGGGCGCCGACAACGGCGTACAGCAGGCTGTTGAGGTACCACTCGCGGTAGAGCCCGCCGTCCATGGCGAACAGGTCGGAGAGGTTGCTGACGAAGGAGAAGTCGCTCAGGGAAAGGATGTCGCTGCCGAAGAGGGCGTCGGCGTTCTTGGTGGAGGCGAGCAGCAGCCAGACCGTGGGCAGCATGGTGTAGAGGGCCGCGATCAGGACCACGGCGTTCGCGACGCCCCGGCTGGTCAGCTTCGAGGTGCCGAAAGGTCTGCCGAGCGGCTTGCCCGCGGGCTCTTGTGGGGTCGCGCGGGGCGTGGTGGGGGTCATGGTGGTCATCGCGCGCTCCGTTCCCTGCGGCCGGCCCAGCGCGTCACGGCGTACGACAGGGCACAGGTGACGACGAGGAGGATGACGGAGGCCGCGGAGGCCAGTCCGTAGTTGTTGCGGCGGAAGGCCGCGTCGAAGATGTACATGTTCGGTGTGAAGCGGGAGTTGACCATCGGTGTGGCCTGGTTCATCAGCATGGGCTCGGTGAACAGCTGGAGCGCACCGATCAGCGAGAACATGCACACCATCACCACCGAACCCCTGATGATCGGCACCTTGACCATGAGCGCGGTGCGCAAGCCGCCCGCTCCGTCGATGCGCGCCGCCTCGATCACCTCGCGCGGCAGGGCCTGGAGTGCGGCGTAGAAGATCACCATGTTGTAGCCGAGGCCGCTCCAGAGGGCGATGTTGACGATCGACGGGAGCACGGTGTTCAGCCCCAGGAAGTCGATGGTGATGTCGGCCTGGGCGAAGAGCTTGATGACCGGGCTGAGCCCCGGGGTGTAGAGGTACAGCCAGATGACCGCCGCGATGAGGCCGGGCACGGCGTGCGGCAGGTAGAGCAGCATCTGCGCGGTACGTCGCAGCCGCACCAGGCCCGAGTCGAGCAGCAGGGCGAGCGCGAGCGCTCCGACGACCACGGCGGGGACGAAGATCACGCAGTAGAGCAGGATGGCGCCGAACCCGGAGATGAAGCTCGGGTCGCTCAGCACGGCGAGATAGCTGCGCAGTCCGGTGAAGACGGTCTCCCCGCCCCCGAAGCCGAGGCCGTCGTGGTCCTCGGAGAAGAAGCTGAGGCCGATGGCGTAGCCGACGGGTACGAGGAACACGGCGACGAGCAGGGCCGTGAAGGGGGCCAGCAGGGCGAACGCGGCGAGCTTCTGCTGCCGTTGGCCCGCTTTGCGGAGTGGTTTCGCGGGCGCGGCGGCGGAGGACGCCGTCGCTCTTGTCGAGGAGGTCACTGTGCTCACGTGGACACGGCTCCAAGGACGTGAGGTGCGGCTGGGGTTCGGGGGTGCGCCGTCCCGAGGTGCGGCGGACGGGCGGGGGAGCGTCAGCGCTCGGTGACCGACAGGCCGAGGCTCTTCAGGTCGGGCATCGTCCTGCGTTGCGCTTCGCGGAGGGCCTCCAGGATGCTGCCGCTGCCGGCACCGGCCCGCGCGAGCCCGTCGTCACCGGAGCTGATCGTCGACACCATGCGCGGCCCCCACTTCCATCGGGGGTTGATCAGCTTGGCTTCCCTCTCGAAGAGGGAAAAGATGTCCTGGCCCGAGTAGTAGCTGGTGTCCATCTCCTTGCGGGCGACCGGGACCAGGTCGGGCACGGTCGGATACGCGCTGCTGATGCCGCTGGAGAGCTTGGCCTTCAGCGCGTCGGGGCTGGTGACCATCCAGGAGATGAAGTCCAGCGCCTCCTTGGGATGGTTGCTGTCCTTGGTGACCATGAAGGTCGAGCCGCCCTGTGTGCCCAGGGACGGCTTCTTCAGGTCCCACTGCGGGAAGGGCGCGATGGCCCATTTGCCCTTGCCGCCCGGCGTGGAGGCCATCATCGAGCCCGCCGCCCAGGCGCCCGCCAGCCACCCGGCCGTCTCACCGCTTTGCAGGTGCGCCCGCCACTGCTGGCTGGACGCGGGCTCGACACGCACCAGGTCGTCGTCCAGCAGGCGCTGCCAGTACGTGGCGACCTTGCGGGTGGGGGCGTCGTCCATGGACACGCGCCAGGTCTCGCCGGAGGTGTCGTACCACCGCGCGCCGGCCTGCCAGCTGTATCCGGCCATGTAGAGAGTGCCGCCGGTGGTGAAGAGACTGGCGATACGGGAACTGGGGTCGGCCTTCTTCAGCTTGCGGGCCGAACTCTCGAACTCCGCCCAGGTCTTGGGGACGGGAATGCCGTGCTTGGTGAACAGGTCCTTGCGGTACAGGAAGACCATGGGCTCGATGTCGACCGGCAGGGCGTAGGTGCGTCCCTCGAAGGTGGTGAGGTCCATCGCCTGCGGCATGATCTTGCGGCGCACCGAGTCGGGCAGCATCTTCGTGATGTCCCGCGGCACGCCGTCGATGGCGTAGCCGGGCAGCTGTGGGTACTCGATGGTCGCGACGTCGGGCGCGTTTCCGGCGCGGGCCGCGTTGCTGAGCTTGGCCCAGCCGCCCTGGTCGCCCGAGGGTACCTGCTCGAAGTCGACCTTGATCTTGGTGTGGGTGCGGTTGTACTCGTCCACGACCTCCTGGCTGCCGCGGAGGGCAGACCAGAAGGTGATGTGCACCGGCCCGCTGCCGGCAGTGTCGCTGCTGTCTCCGGCGGAGCAGCCCGCCAGCAGCATGGCGAAGATCGTGAGCAGCGCCGCCGTAGCCCTGCGGGTCCATCGCATGAGCCCTCCCGCGTCCTTGCATGGATTACGGGCATCTTGAGCGGCAGATGAAAAAGGCGTCAATAGAGCGAACAGAAGAAACTAGAACGGTCAAACGAACAATTGCCAGTCGGACAATGGACCGACATGGCCGGGATCAGGCCGGCGGCGGGGCCGTGGACTCCCTGATCACGAGCGCCGGCAGCAGCTCCAGATGACGGGTGGCACCGGGGCGCAGTCCCTCGCGTGCCATGTCGAGCCGACGCAGCAACAGGTCGACACCGACCCGGCCGAGCTCCGTCTTGGGCGGGGCGACGGCCGTCAGGGGGACCGGCCCCATGTCGGCGACCACGTCGTTGTACGCCACCACCGAACACTGCCCGGGCACGTCGATCCCCGCGGCCTGAAGCCGCTGCACCAGCACCAGCGCGTCCATGTCGCTGTGGATCAGCACCGCCGTCGCGCCGCTCTGCCCCACCACCTCGACCAGGTCCGCCGCCCGCGGGTCGGCGGCGCGAGGGTCGGGACCCGCGGTGAGCGAGCTGAGGATCGTGCGGCACCCCTCGGCGATCCCCCGGGCAGCGGTCTGCTCGGCGAACTCGGCGCGGATGACCCGTGCGGTGGGGCTGTCGTCGCGCGCCGCCAGCACGATCCGGCCGTGGCCGAGCCGGGCCAGGTGGTCGAGCGCCAGATGCACGCCGTACGCGTGATCCGAGCGCACGGAGTCCAGCGGGTAGATCGCGCTGGTGCGGGCGGGGCGCCGCTCCACCAGCACCGTGGGGACGTCCAGGCCGGAGAGCCACGAGTGGTCGGCGTCGGCCTCCGCCTGCGTACGCCAGTGCGGCGAGAGCAGCAGTCCGCGCGCCCCGGCGTCCAGCGCCTGGCGCACGGCCTCGCGCTCCGCCCCGGCGTCGTCGGCGATGTGCAGGGCGAGCCGCAGTCCGGCTTTCTCCGCGGCCTCCCGCGCGGCCTGCACGGCCTCGGTGAGGTAGGTGTTGCGCTCGGGAACGATCATGGCAACGGCGTCACCCCCGGCGGTGCTCTCCTCGGGCACCGGCCGCAGCGAACGCGCCACCCCATGCCCGCGGCGCACTTCCCCACGCCGGGCCAGTTCCTCGACGTCCCGGCGCACCGTGACGACGGAGACGCCGAGCTCGTCGGCGAGATCGGTGATGCGCGCGACACCTCGGTCCCGCACCACCTCCGCGATCCGGGTCTGCCGCTTCTGTGCCGACTCCCGCATGTCCTCACCGCTCTCGTCCGCGTCAGTCGCGCCGCCGGGGCGCGATCGCGCGGCGGCTTGCGCGATCGAATTCGCGCGATGTGACCATGATAGCGATCAATCGATCAATCGGGTGGTGCGGTCCCGGGGCGGTCCGGGTGGACAGGCCTGACCACGCCGGGAAAACCCAGTTGCTCTCTCCGAACGCCGCTGACAGGGTCTCGGCCATGCCTGCCTTCTCCGCGTACGACGGAACTCAGCTTGCCTATCACGTGCTCGGAGACGGCCCGCCGGTCATCTGCCTGCCCGGAGGGATGCAGGACTCGGTGTATCTCGGCGACCTCGGTGGACTGTCCGCGCACCGGCAGTTGATCAGGCTGGACCTCCGGGGCACCGGCCAGTCGGCGACACCGCAGGACACCGCCTCCTACCGCTGCGACCGACTCGTCGATGACGTGGAGGCCCTGCGCGAGCACCTCGGCCTGGCCCGGATGGACCTGCTCGCGCATTCCGGCGGCGCCAATCTGGCGGCGCAGTATGTGACCCGTCATCAGGAACGGGTCGGCAAGCTCGCGTTGATCACCCCGAGCGTCATGGCTGTCGGCCTCACGATCACCGGCGACACCCGGCTCGAGATCGCGCGGCTTCGCCAGGACGAGCCGTGGTTCGCGGCGGCGTTCGCGGCTCTGGAGACGATCGTGGCGGGCCGGGCCACCGGCGACAGCTGGCAGGCCATCGCACCGTTGTCCTACGGCCGTTGGGACGAGGCGGCGCAGGCCCACCAGGCCGCGGAGGCCGCGCAGCGGAACAGGGAGGCCGCGAGCGCCTTCGCCGCCGACGGCGCGTTCGACCCGGAGGCCACCCGTACGGTGCTCGCCCGGTTCGGGCCGCCGGTGCTGCTGCTCGCCGGGGAAGTCGATCTGGCGGCACCTCCTCCCGTGATGGCCGAGTTCACCGGGCTGTTCCCGAACGCCAAGCTCGTCGTCCAGCCCGGAGCCGGACACTTCCCGTGGCTCGACGACGCCGACCGGTTCGTGGCGACTGCCGCGGCGTTCCTGTCCAACTGATCTGTTCCACTGACCTGTCCGCGGGGCTTACGGGGTGAGCAGCCCGTTTGCTCGGTGGGCGGCGTTCCGCCGTACCAGGGCAGGGCCTGGCCGAAGCGGACCAACTCCCCGTACAGGGCGGGGTCCACGCTCTCAGCGAGCATCAGATCCCACCGACGCCGAGGCCGACGCCGTCCCTTGTCCTGGACGTCACCCGGGCGTCAACCCGCGCCGCGATCCTGTGGCGATGGACATGACGGCACTGGCCCGTACGCTCCTCGAGCCCATCCCGGCCCATCGCACGGCCGGCATCGAGGTGCTCCGAGCCGCCGACGGCATCGCCGAGGTCGCGCTGGAGACACCCAAGGAGCTGACGAACGTCATCGGCTCACTGCATTCCAGCGGCCTCATCGCCCTGATCGACGCGGTCGGCCTGGCCGCGATCATCGCCACGAGCGAGCGCAGCGAGGAGATGGAGGACGTAGTGCCCCTGGGCGCTGCGGCGTCCCTGGAGTTCCTGGCCCCCGCACGAGGCCGCCTACTGGCCACCTGCCGCGTCGGCGATGAGGCCCACCACACCCTGCGCCGGCTCCTGTCGGGCGAGACCGACAGAGCACGCCTTTCCACCCGAGCGGGGGTCACCGACACGGAGGGCACGCCGGTGTGCCGGGGCACCTTCGACTGGAGCATCCGCCGAATGCCGCGCAGCGCCCCGTAGCGGGTTGGACACGGCCACCAACTCAATGACCTGAAACGGCCCGCCAGTTGGCCTGGCGAGCCGCCACGAAAGACCGAGACTCAGCAGCTGCGCAGCTCAATCTCGTCGGTGATGTTGTCCCAGTTTTCGTCCGATGACACGGGATCCCTGAGGTCGTTCTCGTAGTCGGTCCACAGGAGCATGGTGTCGTCCCACCACCCTGGAACGGCGTCCACGAGCTCCACCGCGCAGCCGGCGCCCCTGCGTACCGAGGATGCCTTGTCCCGGAAGCCGTAGCCTTCCAGCGGATAGAGCCCGTTCTCGCTCCACTGGAGCTTGCGTCCCGAGGAGTTGTAGCCCTCGTACAAGCAGGTCCAGCCGGAACCGCAGGTCGCCGCCGCGTTCTCGGCGCCGGCGCGCTTCGCCACTGCGGGCAGGCCGGCGTCTGCTCGGAACTGTGCCTCGCTGTCGTAGCAGCGGACGTCGCGCTCGGAGAACTGGGCGCAGGTCTGCGCCCCTTGCCACCCCTCACTGAGGTTGATCTTCTTACCGTCGTAGGTCGCGATGACAGCCGCGTTCTCGGCGGAACTGCTGCTGCCGCCATCGACAGGTGACGTCTGAGCGGTCGACGGGCCGCTGCTCAGGGCGAGAGTTGCGGCGGCCATACTCATGACCAGCAGAGATACGCCCGGCCTGATTCGATTGCGCATATGTTCTCCCCGTGTTGTCGGTGTCGGTCCACGTGGTCGGAACGTCTCAGGACCAGCGCTGGGTCGTACCGCCGTGGCACCCCACGGTGCGGAGCCCGCGGTCGCTGTCGTCCGCGCAGCGGCCGGTGCCCACGCTCTGGAACTGGATGGCGCCGCCACCCAGCGAAGTCACCCTCCACTGCTGGGTCGTGAGGTTGTTGCACCCCACGGTGCGGAACCCGCGGTCGCTGTCGTCCAGACAGCGGCCCGTGGCGACGCTTTTCAGCTCGCGGAGGTTGCCGCCGAGGTTGCGCACGGTCCACTGCTGGGTCGTGAGGTTGTTGCACCCCACGGCGCGGAGCCCGCGGTCGCTGTCGTCCAGACAGCGGCTCGTACCCGCGTTCTTGAACGTTTGCGGGGCAAGCACGGTGACGCCCCCCGCGTCCGCCGCCGTGGCCTGTGTGCTCAGCGCACCGCTCAGCGCGAGCGCGCCGCCCGCCGCCGTGAGCACGAGCCTGTTTCGCCTCATCTGTTTTCTCCTCCCATGGAGCCCGGGCCCTGTGCGGAGTGCCGCCGGGCCGTTCGCCCCAAGGTGTAGCGGGCCACGCGTTGTTCGCGTTCGGTCACTGGTGTCGAACAAACAAGTCCTGAAAAATGTGACGCCGCAGCGACCACTGCGGCACGGGGAAACGACACGGGGGAGGTGCGGCGATGCCGCGCAAGGAGCGACCGCTGGACGCGGGGAGCGGTCCGTTACTAGAACTGGCCGCAGGGCTGCGGCAGTTGAGGCAGAAGGCCGGCAACCCGCCCTACCGGGAGCTGGCGGAGCAGGCGCACTACTCGATCTCGACCCTGTCCTCCGCGGCGTCCGGGCAGCGGCTGCCCACACTGGCGGTGACTCTGGCGTACGTTCGCGCTTGTGACGGTGACCTCGAGGAATGGGAGCGCCGTTGGCGGGAGGCGGCGGAACGACTGGGCGAGGCGCATTCCGACCCCGGCACGGCGGAGGCGTCCGGCACGCCCCCGCCGTACGCGGGTCTGCGCTCGTTCCGTGAGCAGGACGCGGAGTGGTTCTTCGGCCGGGAGCGGCTGGTGGAGGAGCTGGCCGAACGGCTGGAGCGACAGCGGTTCGTGGTGGTGATCGGGGCCTCGGGTTCGGGCAAGTCGTCGCTGTTGAGGGCGGGTTTGGTGCCGCGCCTGCGGCCCTTGGTGACCACGGTGGTGCTGACGCCGGGGCCGCGGCCGCTGGAGGAGTGCGCCGTGCGGCTGGGTGCGCTGGCGGGAGTCACGCCGGGCGGACTGTACGAGGAGTTGAAGGAGGACCCGGCGAACCTGGGCCGTGTGGTGCGTCAGGCCGCCGCCCGTTCCGGAGCTGGTGACGGCGGCCTGGTCCTGGTCGTCGATCAGTTCGAGGAAACCTTCACGCTGTGTCCGGACGACGCCGAGCGGGACCGCTTCATCGAGGCACTGGTCACCGCCGCCTCGGCCGAGGCAGGCCGGTGCCGGGTGGCAGTGGGCGTACGCGCCGACTTCTACGCGCACTGCACCCACCACTCGCTGCTGGTGGAGGCGATGCGCGACGCACAGGTGCCGGTCGGACCGATGAGCCTGGACGAGCTGCGCCGGGCGGTGGTGAAGCCGGCCCAGCAGGCCGGACTGACCGTCGAGGGTGCACTGTTGGCGTCGCTCACGGCGCAGGCGCACGGCCAGGCCGGAGTGCTGCCGCTGCTGTCGCACGCACTGCTGCAGACCTGGCGGCGGCGACGCGGCAACGCGCTGACGCTGGGGGCGTTCGAGGCGGCGGGCGGGCTCGAGGGCGCCCTGGCGCGCACCGCCGAGGACTTCTACCAGCGGCTGGACACGGAGCAGCGGAAGCTGGCCAGGGGTGTGTTCATGCGGCTGACGGCTCTGGGGGAGGGTACGGAGGACACCCGGCGGCCGGCACGCCTGGACGAGTTGGACGGGCTGGCCGAGGCCGACGGCGAGGGCGTCGGTGCCGTACTGGATCGTGCGGCCGGAGCACGGCTGCTGACGCTGGACCGCGAGCGCGTGGAGCTGGCCCATGAGGCTCTGATCCGGTGCTGGCCCAGGCTGCATGGATGGCTGACCGAGAACCGTGAGGCCGTACGGACCCTGCGCCAGCTCACCGACGCGGCCCAGGCCTGGGAGGCGCTGGGCCGGGATCCCGGTGCGCTGTACCGCGGCACCCGCCTCGACATGGCCACCGCCCTGGGGCGCGCGTCCTTGTCCGTGCGGGAGCGGCAGTTCCTCGACGCGAGCCTGGCCGCCCGGGCGGCCGAACGTGCGGCGGTGCGGCGACGCGCCCGGGTCCGGCACGGGGCGGTGGCGCTGCTGACCGTCCTGCTCGTGCTGGCGAGCACGACCGCTGTCTTCGCCGTGCGGGCGCAGCGAGCGGCGGACCGGCAGCGCGACGCCGCCAGTTCGCAGCGGGCCGCCGAGAGGGCGGCGGCACTGCGGGCGGCCAACCCCGCTCTGGCTGCCCAGTTGACTCTGGCCGCCTACCGGCTGTCGCCCACCCCCGAGGCCCGTGGCAGTCTGCTCAGCACCTTCGCCACCCCGTACGCCACGCAATTGCCCGGTCAGGCGAGCGCGGTCACGACGATGGCGTTCAGTGCCGACGGCCGGGTGCTGACCACCGGCGACAGCGACCGGTCCGTGCGGTTGTGGTGGGCCTCGGATGCCCACCGGCCGCGCGAGCTGAGCACGCTGCCCCGCCTGGGGGGCCCTGTTCGCACGGTCGCCGTCAGCCCCGACGGCCGTCTTCTGGTCGCAGGAGACGACCTCGGGACGGCCGGGGTGTGGGACATCGGCGACGCACGGCGCCCCCGGCTCGCGGCACGCCTGCCGGCCGGTGCGGGCCCGGTCGTCGGACTGGGTTTCGCTCCCGGCGGTCGGACCCTGGCGACAGCCTCCGGCGGCGCGCTTCGGCTGTGGCAGCTGTCGGATCCCCGCCGGCCGCGTCCCCTTGCCGCGATCCGTGCGCCCGCCGCCGTGACCGCGATGGCGCTCCAACGGGACGGGCGCATGCTGGCCACGGGCCATTCCGACCGTACGGTGCGGCTGTGGGAGGTGACCGCGTCGGGCGGGCGGCTGCGGAAGCTGCCGCCCGCGGCCGGTCACGGCGGTGAGGTCAAAGCACTCGCGTTCGCCCCGGACGGCCGCACGCTGGCGACCGGCAGCGCCGACTTCACGGTGCGGCTGTGGGACGTGGCCGGGCCACGCCGACCTCGCGCGACGGAGGTGCTCTCCGGGCACACCGACGCGGTCAATGCCGTGGGCTTCAGTCCCGACGGCCGCACCCTGGCCTCCGCGGGCGTCGACGGCACGGTACGCCGCTGGGAGCTGACCGGGCCCGGTCCCGTTCGTGAACCGGCCGTCCTCACGGGCCACACGGGAAGCGTCGGATCGCTGGCCTTCAGCCCCGACGGCCGCACTCTGGCCACCGGCAGCGAAGACCAGACCACACGTCTGTGGGACCTTCCCGGGCCGGCCATGACCGGCCACACCAGCTCGGTCTACTCCGTCGCCTTCAGCCCCGACGGACGCCTCCTGGCCACCGGCAGCTACGACCGCACCGTGCGCTTATGGAACCTCGCGAACGTCCGCCGCCCCCGGCAACTGGCCCGGCTCACCGGCCACACAGAGGCCGTCAACTCGGTGGCCTTCCGGCCGGACGGGCGCGTACTGGCCAGTGGCAGCGCCGATGGCAGGCTGCGGCTGTGGAGCGTGGGAACATCGCGCCGTCCCCAACTGCTGAGTGCCGTTCAAGGTCGTATCGGCCACGTCAACTCGGTGGCGTTCAGCTCCGACGGCCGCACCCTGGCCACCGGCGGAGAGAAGGGCAGCGTGCGGCTGTGGGACACAACCGACATGCGGCATCCGCGTCTTCTGGCTGCTGTGCGGGGAAACAGCGCGGTCGACTCCGTGGCATTCGCCCCCGACGGCCGCACCCTGGCGGTTGCGGCCCGAAACCGTACGGCCGTCCTGTGGAACATGGCCGGCCGACGGCATCCCGAACGCCTGGCCGTCCTCGCCGGCCACACCGACGCGGTGAAATCAGTGGCGTTCAGTCCCGACAGCCGCACACTGGCCACCGGTAGCGAAGACCGCACCGTACGGCTGTGGGATCTCACCGATCCGCACCGCCCTGTCTCACGGGACCGGCTGACCGGCTACGCCGACGGTGTCATGTCCGTCGCCTTCGCCCCGGGCGGGCGGACGCTGGCCGCCGCGAGTTCCGACAACACCGCGCGGCTGTACGGCCTGACCGATCGCGGTGGCGCCCGGGAACTGGCCCTCCTGCAGGGCCACACCAAAGCGGTGGACGCCCTCGCCTTCAGTCCCGACGGCCGGACCCTGGCCACCGGCAGCGAGGACTGGACCGCATTGCTGTGGGACCCTGACGTCCGGCGCGTGGCGTCCCGGATCTGTGACACCGCCACCCCTGCGATCACCCGCGCCGAATGGCGCCAGTACTTCACTCGGCACAGGTACCGCCCACCGTGCTGAGGCGCGTACGCGAGCCAACACCGTGTTGCCGCCTCCGGGACCCGCCCCTACCTAGATGGTGATCACGAGCTTGCCGCAGGTCCGCCCCTCCACCATGTACCGGATGGCTGCGGCGACCTCGTCGAGCGGGTAGGTCCGGTCGATGGCGGGTGAGACCTTGCCGGACTCGATGAGCTCGCGGATGGCTTCCAGGTCTTCGGCGTTCTCCGACGAGATGAAGGTCCCGAGCTTCTGGCCGATGAACGGAGACAGCAGATGCGCCCGGAGTTGACGGTCGGTTCCGCCGAGCCACCGGCCGTCGGTCTCGCCGCCGACGATGACCAGCCGCCCGGTCGGGGTGAGGGCGCGGCGCAGCTGCGACAGCCGGCGGTTGCCTCCGATGTCGAGGATGACGTCGTAGCGGTGGTGGCCGTCTGCGAAGTCGGCTCGGGTGTAGTCGATGACATGGTCTGCACCGAGCGCGCGGACCGCTTCGACCTTTGAGGTACTGCACACGGCCGTCACTTCGGCTCCGTATGCCTTGGCGATCTGCACGGCGAAGGTGCCCACGCCTCCCGACGCGCCGACGATCAGCACCCTTTGTCCGGCCTGGACTCGTCCCTGGTCGCGAACGGCCTGGATGGCGGTGAGCCCGGAGACGGGTACGGCAGCCGCCTGATCGAAGGAGAGGTCGGCCGGCTTCGGGGCGAGCTTGTCGGTTCGGACGCGCGCGTACTGGGCGAACGAGGCATCGCAGATGCCGAACACCTCGTCACCCGGTTTGAATCCGGTCACATCGCCGCCGACGGCCTCGACCGTTCCCGCGAAACTGCGGCCCGGGTTGGGGTACTTCGGCCGACGGAGACCGAACCCTGCCGCCCGGACGGGATACGGCAGACCGGACATGATGTGCCAGGTGCCGCGATCCACGCTGGCCGCGTGCACCCTGACCAGGACCTCGTCCCGCCCGGTCGTGGGCTTGTCGATCTCTGCGAGACGCAGAACGTTCTCGGGCGAAGGCCCGTACCGCTCCTGGACGATCGACTTCATGGTTCCCCCTCGGAGGCCACAGTGGCCGGCTATGTCGCTGCATGACGATGCCCAGGTTCGATTCATCGTCCTTACGCCGTAAGGTTCGTCCTTACGGCGTAAGGTTGTCAAGGCCGACGATGGGAGGACCACACATGACCCCGCGGACCGGACGTGATCGAGCGCCCCGAATCCCGCTGAGCCGCCAGAGAGTGCTGCACGCAGGTGTCGCCCTGGCCGACGAGAGCGGACTCGAAGCGCTCAGCATGCGCAAGCTCGGGGAGGCGGTCGGGGTCGAGGCGATGTCCCTCTACACGCACGTCGCCAACAAGGAAGATCTCCTCAACGGCATGATCGACTCAGTGTTCACCGAGATCGATCTGCCCTCCGACGAGGACGACTGGAAGACGGCGATGCGTCAGCGGGCGCTCTCGATGCGCCAGGTCCTGTCCCGCCACCGCTGGGCGATCGGCCTGATGGAGTCGCGGGCCTCACCCGGGCCGGCGACGCTGCGGCATCACGACGCCGTCCTCGGATGTCTTCGCAAGGCCGGTTTCTCCGTCGCATTGACCGCGCACGCGTACTCGGCCCTCGACAGCTACATCTACGGGTTCGCCCTGCAGGAACGCGACTTGCCGTTCGACACACCCGCCGAGACCGCGGAGCTGGCGCAGGCCATCCTGGCGCAGGTCCCGGCCGACCAGTACCCACACCTGGCCGAACTGACGACTAAGCACGTTCTCAGCCCCGGCTACGACTACAGCAACGAATTCGAATTCGGCCTCGACCTGATCCTCGACGGACTGCAGAGAGCCGGACAGGTCACGTGACGGGCCGCTCCACGGTTCCCTGGACAGCAACGACGCAGACGAGGAGCCGCCGGAACGGGATGATGGAGGCCGCCCCGGCGTTGCGGGAGCAGTGCCGGGCCTCCCCGTGCCGCGGTGTCGTGATCACTCCCGAAGGGTGCACCATTCGTCCGAGCGGGCGGCGACGCGCTGCCAGACCTCCTCGGCCTCCTCGAACGACATGAACGGAGCGTCCGCTTCTGGAAGCGGCCGGCAGCCGTCCACGATCGCCTTGATCGCGTCGAGACTGGCCTCGATGATGGCCCGGCCCTCGCTCGCGGTGGCGAGATGGGCGTCGTCGCCCTGGGCGAATCGGCCGAGGGGTGTGGTGTTGCGATCGTCCAGGCGGCCGAGGTCGACCAGTTCCGGGCGGACGTACATCAGTTGGGAGACCTCGTACCGGCCGGCGTGGTCGCCCTCGAACTGTCCCATGACGAGTTCCGGGTCGCTGACGGCGGTGATCGGGATGTCGCGGGCGCGGCGGAACTCCTCGACCGCCAGCCGCAGATCGGGCTGGTTGGCGTTGTGGCCGGTGAGTACGACGACGGCGCGGAAACCCGCGTTGACGAACGCCCGGAGCTGGTAGACCAGCAGTCGCAGGACGACGTCGGGCGGGAGGCTGCCCATGCGCGGATTGACGTCGCCCATCACCTCCTTGAGCCACGGCCGGTGGTATCCGGTCTCGTGGATCTGGTACGTCTGCGTCGGGGCGACGATGCCGCCGAGGCGGCGCGCGGACTCCTCGCACAGGTGGACGGCCTTGTGGGTGTCCAGGCCGAAGGCGGCGACATGGCCGTGCGGCTCACACAGGCCCATCGGCAGGTAGACAAGCGGCAGTTGGGCCAGGCGCTGCTCGAACTCACGCGGCAGCAGGTCTTCCCAGCGGACCGTTTCAGTGTGTTCGAAGCGTTCGGGCCTTGCGGTCGTCATCGGTACTCCCCAAAGATCTTGGTTTCGTTTAAGTTCTTGATGAAGCGGTGCTTGAAGCGCAGCAACTCGTGGATTTCGGCGGGGAGTTCGGGCTCGTCCAGCGCGGCGATGTTCGCCTCGCAGAATTCCCGGACCTGCATCGAGGAGATCGCCGTGGTGACGCCCGGTGCCTGGACGACGAACTTCAGGGCGAGCGCGGCGAGCGAGCCGGCGTACTGCGGCACGTACTGCCGCAGCTCGTCGACCTTCTCCAGGTAGACCGAGCGGGGCACGATGTCGTCGAAGTAGCCGTACCGGAAGTCGTCCTCGGCGAACACGGTGTCCTCGGTGAGGGTGCCGGTCAGTCCGCCCTCGTCCAGGACGCAGCGTGCGATCACGGCGACGTCGTGCTCGACACAGGCCGGCAGGAGGTTGTCCAGGGCGACCGGGTCGAAGATGTTGATGATCGTCTGGACGGAGTCGATCAGGCCGGACTGCACCAGGGGCAGCGCCATGTCGGAGCGGTGGTCCGGGATCGAGATCCCTATGTGGCGTACGAGTCCCTCCTGCTTGAGCTGTTGCAGCTCCTCCATCCAGTGCCCGGTCACGCCCCACGTGGGCCACCAGATGTGCAGCTGGAGGAGGTCGACGTGGTCGAGGCCGAGTTCGGTGAGCGAGCGCTGGGCGCCGGCGCGGATGTGGCCGGGCGGGTGGGCGAGTTCGGGGTCGACGGGGGTGCCCCAGCCGCGCTGCCCGGAGAGGTTCTCGACTTTGGTGGCGACGAAGGGACGCGTTCCGGACCACTGGCTCAGTGCTTTCCCGACGATGCGTTCGGAGTTGCCGTAGGCCCGTGCGGTGTCCACGAAGTTCACGCCCCGGTCCAGCGCGTACAGCAGGCTGTCGATCCAGCTGGACTCCGAGTCGTTGCCGTTGCCGCCGAACCAGCCGGCGAATCCCATGGCCCCGAAACCGAGTTTGCTGATCGGTTCACCGGAGCGGGGGAAGGACGAGTGGTGCATGGAGGGTGCCTCCTGTTCAGATCGGCGCGTGCCGCAGCAGGGCCTTGAGCGGGGTGGCCGGGTCGGCCAGTGCTGCCGTAGCCGGGGCGGCCCGGCGGGCGATGAGCATCTCCGCCAGTCGGATGTCCTTGGCCACGGCGTTGCCGGTGGCGATCGCGGCGGCGGACAGCAGTCGGCCGCCGGTCCCGAGGCCGAACCGGATCCGCACCCCGTCGGGGCGTTCGCGCACCACCTCCTGCGCGGCGGTGTCGGGCAGTCCGGCGATCTGCAGGGTGAGGTCGAACTGGTCGGACCAGAACCACGGCACGGCGGCGAACGGCTGGTCGTCGCCCAGCATGTTGCGGGCCGCCGCCCGGCCCTGGTCCTGGGCGTTGCGCCAGGCTTCCAGGCGGATGCGGCGCCCGCCGTAGAGCGGGTGCGGAAACGAGCAGCAGTCGCCGGCCGCGAAGATGTCGGGGTCGGAGGTGGCCAGACGGGCGTCCACCCGTACCCCGTTCTCGACGGCGAGGCCGGCCTTCTCCGCCAGCGCGGTCTCCGGTACGGCACCGACGCCCGCCACCACCGTGTCGCACTCCAGCATCTCGCCACCGGCAAGATCGAGCAGCAGGACTCCGTCCCGGCGCGTGAGCCGTTCCACCGTCAGCCCGCAGCGCAGATCCACGCCCGCCTGCCGGTGGCGGTCGGCCACCGCGGTGGCGAGGGCGGTCGGCACCGCTCGGCTCATCGGGCGCGGCGCCGCCTCGATCACGGTGACGGCACAGCCCCGTGCGGCCGCCGCGGCGGCCAGCTCCAGGCCGATGAAACCGGCACCGATCACGCCGATGCGCGCTCCGGGCCGCAGCCGGTCCCGCAGAACGAGAGCGTCTGCGCGGCTGCGCAGGTAGCGCACGCCGCCCGCGTCGATGCCGGCCAGCGGCAGCCGCCGGGCGGCCGCCCCTGTGGCCAGCAGCAGCCGCTGGTAGGCGATCCGGCGCCCGTCGGACAGCACGGCGCGACGAGCGTCGCGGTCGATACTGGTGACCGCGGCCCCGGCGATGAACTCGATCCCGGCGTCCCGCAGCGCGCGGCTCTCACACAGCGCGGTGGGCTCGCAGGTCTCGTCGGGTCCGGTGAGCACGGACTTGGACAGCGGCGGGCGCTCGTACGGCAGCACGTTCTCCGCGCCCACCAGCGTGATCGGGCCGGTCCAGCCCGCCTCGCGCAGCTCGAACGCGGCCCGCGTACCGCATTCGCCGGCCCCGACGACCACCATCCCCGGTGCATCCGTCCCCGGTGCGGCGCCCACCCGTCAGCCGATCTCGATGAAGACGGTGCCGTCCTCGACTCGGACCGGGTAGGTCTGCAGGTCGACGAGGACGGGAGCGCCCGCGGCTTTCCCGGTGGTGTAGTCGAACCGGCCGTTGTGCTTGGGGCATTCGATGGTGTTGTCCATGACCAGTCCGTCGCACAGCAGCATCCGTTCGTGGGTGCAGTGCCCCGCGGTGGCGTAGATGTCGTCGTCCGGCGAGCGGTAGATGGCGTAGTCCACCCCCTCGTGCTGGAAGGGGATGACGTCTTCCGGCTCGATGTCGTCGGTCTGGCATGCGGCGATCCACTGGGACATCTCGGTGTGCCTCCTTGCAGGCGGGACGCGCGGGCGGCGTGGGACCGGACGCGGCGGTTACGGAACTACAGGGCGAGCGCGCGTCCGTCGGAACGGGCGTGCAACGGAGGGGCGCCTGGGGGCAGTTCGCGGCGCACGTAGGAGGTCGGGTCCTTCAGCTGGCGCAGCACCGCCGGGATGATCTCCTTGTAGGCGGCCCATAGGGAGGGGTACGCGGGTGCCAGCTCGTGCTTGATCTCCTCGTGCAGCTCCGGCAGCCGGTGGTAGGGGATCATCGGGAACATGTGGTGCTCGACGTGGTAGTTCATGTTCCAGTACAGGAACCGGTTGACGCGGTTCATGTGCACCGTGCGGGTGTTGAGCCGGTGGTCGAGTACGTTCTCGCCCATCCCGGCGTGCTGCGTCAGGCCGTAGACGTAGAGCATGTAGCCGCCGTACATCCGCGGCAGGCCGACGAACATCGCCGGCAGGATCGAGCCGGTCAGCACGCAGGCAGCGATCACTGCGGCGTAGATCGCCAGCCAGATGCGCGCCGTACGGAACACCTTGGTCCGCTCGGTGTCGGGGACGTAGGTGCGCTGCTCCGCGGTGAGCCGTCCGAACGAGTGCAGGAGGGTGTCGCGCAGCGCCAGAGGTACGTCGACCAGGCCGAGGAAGTTGGCCAGGAGGCGGGCCAGCCGGGCTGGCCGCATCACCTGGATCTCCGGGTCGCGGCCGAGGATCAGGGTGTCGGTGTGGTGACGGGTGTGGCTCCAGCGCGACACGGTCGGGTTCCTCATGACCATGAACGAGGCCAGCCAGTACACGGCGTCGTCGAGCCGGCGGTTCTTGAAGGCGGTGCCGTGCCCGCACTCGTGCCAGCGTGAGTCCGATGCCGAGCCGTACAGCACTCCGTAGGCGGCGAAGAAGGGCACCGCGAGCCAGCTGCCCCAGAAGACGGCGCCCAGTGTCCCGAACACCGCCATGGCGCCCAGCCAGATGACCGTGTCGCGGATCGCCGGGTAGTCCGAGCGGCGCATCAGCTCCTTCATCCGGCGGCGCGGCACGTCGCTGCGGAACCAGTCGGTGCCGTCGGCCAGCCCCGCTTCCACGGCGCGTTCGCCCTCAGGGCCGACGAGGCTGTAGCGCTGCAGACGCTCTCTGGACTTCACCATGCATCCCTGTCCTCTCCATCGAGCCGGTCATGCGTGGGCACTGGAGCGCTCTAATGGAGCGCTCCAGTCCCGTTATCGTGAGAGCGGCCACCTCGCATGTCAAGACATTCGGTTGCTGGAAGCTTGGGCAGGCGCTGGAACGCTCCACCGGTTTCCTGGAAGCGACCGTGATCACTGCCGACGGCGGGCCAGAGCAAGGGCAGGCGGTCGGCGGTCCTGTACGTCGCCGAGCGGGCCGGTGTCCAAGTCCATGGTCTCGCTGGTCCCGCGCGTCTCGCTGGGCCTGCGTGACTCCCCGAAGGTCAGCCCGGGAAAGAGCGAAGCCGTGCTGCGTGCGGTGGCGGAGCTCAACTACCGCACCAACTCCGCCGCCCGCAGCTGGCCGAGCAGCGCAGCCTGGCCGTCGGGGTACTGCGAGGCGCACATCGCGTGGGCCACCATCACGTTGATGATCAGACGGCTGACCAGGCCGGTCAAACAGTGGCCCGTTGCCCAGCCCGTGCTGGCCGCGGCAGCGCCCCGCCGGTGCGGATCAGGACCGGCTCCGGCTGGTGCCCGCGAGCCTGCGCTGAACGGGAGGCGCCGCAGGCCGAGGGCGCCGTCGGCCATCTCGACGAGGACCCACTCCTCGGCGGACTGGACAGGCAGGGCCGTCCCGTGGCCCGGCAGCGCTCCGGAGGTGAGTGCCCTGGGCCGACGGCGGGATCGTCATGCAGCCGCCGACCGGCTGTGTCACTGGAGGGAGTCGGTTCGAGTCGACTCCTGCCGCTGCTGGTACTGCTCGTTCCAGAGGCCGGCGAGCTCGCCAAGTGCGCTGTCGGTGCGGCTGAGTTCCCAGAGCAGGTAGATGCTGGCTCCGGCGAACGGGATCCACTCACCCCAATGGAAGATGAGAACCGGCATATACAGCAGGCCGACCAGGACAAAGAACTTGACGAGGATCTCGGCCGTGTACGTCTGTTTGCGTTCGACGATGACATGCTCTCCGCGGCCGTGGTTCCACTGCAGGCGCGACCTCATGACTACCCCCTCGGGCTCTGGGTGGCCATCATCCCGTCCGCTGCTCTGTGAGTGCTAGTGCACGATCGGTCGAAGGGCAAGCTGAGCGAGCCCGCCGGACGATCAGTCGTCGAAGTAGGCCTTGGCAACGGCGTAGCTGTCCTCGTAGAGGTGGTAGCGGGTGATTCGCCCGTCCCGGACCGTGGTGTGCAGGGCGAACGCGGTGTCGATGTCCCGGCCCGTCTTCTTGACCTCGGAGACCAAGCGCCCGATGAGCACCACATCGTCGCCCTCGGCGATGACCTGGCGGAGGTCGAACTCCTTTGCTTGCACATGGGTCTGCAGCAGTTCGAAGAACGTCCGCATGCCCTCCGCCGAGTCGACCTCCGGTACCCACGGAATGCCCGGGGGGTGCGGGATCGAGAACGATACCGAGTCGGCGAACAGCGCCGCCGCCTCCGCACTCTTCCCCTCTGCGAGCAGCGGGAACAAGCGTTGCACAGTCTGCGCCGGTGACTCTGCTGTCATGTGTGCCGACTTTACCGTCCGGATATGCGGTGCAAGCCCATCAAGCCCTGATTCAAGAGCACCCTCCTAGGCGCATTTTCGCCCGCGATGCCCAGCGCGGTAAACGCAGTCCCGTTCCCAGGTGCTCGCCGCGGTCGCGGCCATGGCGGGGAGACGAGCGGGGCTCCCGTCCCGGTTTCCGTAGAGCGGGGACCCTCCGCGGTGTGCGGTGGTAGGACGGGGCTGTAATCGGCAACTGCGGACAGCAGCCAGAGTGCGGGCCGAACGCGGGGACCGCGAGAGGGAGTTGGGCATGGCGGCAGAGAACATCGACGATGTCGTGGACGGGCTTGCCGGGATCGTGCGGGAGGCCGGCCGCGCCGGTGACCGGGTCGGGTACTTCGCGGCGCTGTACCGACAGGTGACCGTTGAGGTCCGTACGGCCATTCACGGTGGGCTGTTCGACGACGGCGCCCGAATGGACCGTTTCGACACGCACTTCGGAAACCGCTACTTCGACGCGTACGACGCCTGGCGTCGTGACCAGAGCGGGCCGCGTTGTTGGCGCGAGGCGTTCGGGCTGCTCGACGACGCCGACACCGTCATCGTCCAGCACCTGATACTCGGCGTGAACGCGCACATCAACCTCGACCTGGCCATCGCCGCCGCGCGGACCAGCCCGGGCGAGGCCGTCCACGCGTTGCGGCGCGACTTTCTGCTGATCAACGACATCCTTGCGCGGGTGGCGCTGGCGGTGCAGGACTCGGTCGGCGCCCTCTCGCCACTCATGTCGCTGCTGGATCAGGTCGGAGGCCGTACCGACGAGCGGATCCTCGACTTCAGTGTCCGTCAGTCCCGCAAGGAGGCGTGGTACAACGCCGTCCTGCTTGCCGGTCAGAACGAAGAGGAGCGCGAGGCCACCATCGAGCGGCTCGACATCCGGGCCGCCGTGCTCGCACGGTTGACGGCGCGGCCGGGCGGCCTCGTCCGGCCGGCCCTGCAGCTGATCCGGAGCACCGAGAGTGATGACGTGCCGGCCGTCATCACGCATTTGGACAACACCATGGACCGCCCCTCCGTCCGGCAGGGGACGGGCTGAGGCCCGGCGGATCGACCGTCCGGCATCCCGCCGGAGCCGGTGCCGAACATCTGATCACCCAGTGTCAGAACGAGCCTTGGCTGTCGCTCGACGAAGCGCTTCAGCAGGCCCCGTGAGGACGATTCCCCTGCCGACGCCCGGGCGACCGCGGTCCCCCGGGCGTCGGCGGGCATGTGAGGGGCGGCATACGGTTTGCACCGGAGTTTCCTGTCGATGGGATGACCTGGGGGTGGTGTCACCGGGCCCGAGCGAATCCGTTCGAGATATCGCTCGAGATCGTGGGAGCATGTGCGGCATGACGACGAACCGAAAGGTCCATGCCGCGTAGACGGCCAGGACACATCCGGGCCGGCACCTCCCGCCACCGGACACCAGGTGCGAAGCCAGTCATCGACGGCTTGTCCTCCCGTGCACTGTCCGAGATCTTCCGTCTCGAGCGCACCCGCAACTAGCTGCAGCCAGGAGACGTCAGTGCGGGCGTGCGCCTGTGGAAGGACTACGTCCACCGTCCCGAGCGCCAGCTGTGGCACGAGTACGAGTGGGGCAACGTGCACTGGCACTGCTGCGCCGATCCCCTCGAAGCCCGCGCTCTCCTCGAGACCGTGATGCAGGCCATGTCACCTCGAAGCGCCCGCGAACTCCGCCAGATCATCAGCCGGTTTGACGCCGTATGGAACCAACCATCAGCGCCATACGAAGCAGACGGAGGTTGAGGAACAAGCTCAGGCATCGCGGGCCGTGTGGACGCGTGCTCCCTCCACGAACGTCTCCAGGACCCGGGTGGCCGCGATCTCCTCGGGCGGGCCCGTGAACGGGTCGCGGTCGAGGACGACCAGGTCGGCCGCCTTGCCGGCGGTGATGCTGCCGGTGATGGCGTCGAGGTGGTTCACGTAGGCGCTGCCCGCCGTGTACGCGGCGATGGCGGCGCCCAGGTCGAGGCGTTGTCCGGGCAGGAACTCGGGGGTGCCCTCGGGCGCGTTCGGGGAGACGCGGTTGACGGCGACATGGATGGCCTGCAGCGGGTCGGGGCTGCTGACCGGCCAGTCGCTTCCCGCGGCGAGCGTTGCCCCCGCGCGCAGCAGATCTCCGAACGGATACTGCCGGGCGCCGCGTTCGGGGCCCAGGAAGGGCAGGGTCAGTTCGTCCATCTGCGGCTCGTGGGCGGCCCACAGCATCTGCAGGTTGGCGGTGGCGCCCAGCGCTCGGAACCGCGGTATGTCATGGGGGTGGACGACCTGGAGATGTGCCAGGTGGTGGCGTGTGTCGCGGTGTCCGTTGGCGGTGCGGGCGGTGTCCACGGCGTCGAGTGCTTCGCGCACCGCGCGGTCGCCGAGAGCGTGGAAGTGGACCTGGAAGCCGAGCGTGTCGAGCTCGGTGACGTACTTCTTCAACTCGCCCGGTTCGACGAAGCTGATGCCGCTGGTGTCCGCGACACAGCCGCAGCCGGAGCCGGTGAGATAAGGGTCGAGCATGGCGGCGGTGTGGTTCTCGGCGATGCCGTCCTGCATGATCTTCACGGTGCCGGCGCGGAACCGCCCTTTGCTCAACTCCTCGCGTCGCGCCACGAGTTCGGGGATCTGCTCGGGGCCGCGTTCGCGGTCCCACCACAGTGCGCCGACGACGCGGGCGGTGAGCAGGCCCCGGTCCAGGGCCGCGTGGTAAGAGGGTGCCGGGTCGGCCATGTTGGCGTACGCGCCGACGATGGCGTCCTGCCAGGCGGTGACACCGTGGGAGTGCAGCACGGCCTGGGCACGTAGCAGCGCGGCCAGTTGTTCCTCGGGCGTGGGGACGGGCACCAGCCGGCCCACGAGATGAACGGCGCCCTCCTGGAGCATGCCGGTCGGGTTTCCCTCGGCGTCGCGTTCGATCCGGCCGTCGGCGGGGTCGGGGGTGCGGGCGTCGATGCCGGCCCGTTCCAGTGCCCGGGTGTTGACCCAGGCGCCGTGGTGGTCCCGGTTGGGCAGGAAGACGGGCCGGTCGGGGACGACGGCGTCGAGGACCGCGGCGGTGGGGGAGCCGCCAGGGAAGGCCTCCAGGGACCAGCCGCCGCCGGTTATCCATTCGGCGTCCGGGTTCTCGTCGGCGTACGCCCGGATCCGCCGCACGTACTCGGCGGGGTCGACCGTGTCGGCCAGGTGGCACAGACCCAGTTCCAGGCCCGCGCCCTGCGGGTGCACATGGGCGTCCTGGAAGCCGGGCAGCAACAGCTTCCCGGCGAGGTCGACGACCTCCGTGCCCGGACCGATCAGCGCGTGCACCTCGTCGTGGCCGACGGCCGTGATCCGCCCACCGTGCACGGCCACGGCGGTGGCGCGGCTGCGGGCGGGATCGACGGTATGGACGGGTCCGCCGGTGAAGACGAGATCGGCGGGACCCGTGACCTGGTACTGCGACATGCGGTGAACTCCATGGAGGGGGGTTTGAAGGAGGCGGTGATTCAGACGGCCGCGCGGTCCATAGGGAGGGCGATGGCGTCGGCGTCCGTGCCGCGTCCCGTGGTGAAGTACGGCGAACGGCGGACGTACTTGGCGACCGCGGCCATACCGAGGCCGACGAGGATGATGAAGGTGGGCAGGGAGAACATGAACCACCCGTTGTCGGGGCTCAGTTCGAAGTGGTCGCTCATGGTCAGGTACGAGTATCCGAGATAGCCGCCGAGGCCCAGCAGCATCAGACCGGACACGGCGGGCACGCCCACGGCGAGCACGGCCGTACGCAGCCCGTCGTGCAGCGAGGACCGAAAGCGGACGGCACACGCGAGCGCGGTGAGGCCGTAGTAGAGGGCGACCAGCAGACCGATGGAGTTGACGGCGGCCAGCAGCATGTCGCTCAGCCGCGGGATGCCGACGGCCAGCAGGGCGATCACGGCGGCGATGGACAGCACCACGATCGTTCCGGCGGCGGGAGTGCCGTACCGCGGGTGCACCCGGGTCCACAGCGGCCCCATGGTGCGGTCCCGGCCCATCGCGAGCAGCCCGCGCGCCGTGGGAATCAGCGTGGACTGCACGGAGGCCGCGGCCGAGAACATCAGGGCGACCAGGGGCAGGGTGGCCCAGGGTTCGGCGGCCAGTTTCTGACCGAGGTACGGCAGGGCCTGCGGGCCGTTCTCGATGAGTTCGGTCAGGCTCATCTCCCGCTGGAAGGCGACCGAGGCGAAGAGGAACAGGCCGAGCATGGCGAACAGGGCGATCAGCCCGCCGCGTGCCGAGTCACCCGGGCTCTTCGTCTCCTCGGTGACGCTGAAGGCCGCGTCCCAGCCCCAGAAGAAGAACACCGCGAGGACCATGCCCTGGGCGAAGGCGGTGCCGTCGGAGATCTCGAACGGGTTGAACCAGGAGAAGGAGAAGGACTGTTCGCCGGTGATCAGAGCCCAGCCGCAGAATGCCAGCAGCACGGTGTACTCGAAGACCAGCAGGGCGAACTGGAAGCGGGTGGTGGCGCGCATCCCGGTGACGGCGAGAGCGGTGAGGCCGAGCAGCAGCACCAGCCCGACGGCCGTACTGACACCGGTGGACGACGGATCAAGGGCGATGCCCGCCAGACTGTGCAGGCCCGCCTTGTTGGCGAAGGTCAGGACGACCGAACCCATGACCGCGCTGGTGTAGGCGCAGAAGATGACCGAGCCGGCGATGGTGACCCAGCCGGTCAGGAAGCCGGGCCACGGGCCGAGGGACTTGCCGACCCAGGTGTAGCCGTTGCCGCAGTTGGGTTCGGAGCGGTTGAGGCGGGCGTACGCGGTGGCGATGCCGAGCACGGGCAGGAAGGCGAGGAGCAGGAGCGCCGGTGCCTGCAGGCCCACGATGGTGGCGATCGTGCCCATGCCGATGGCGATGCTGGTGGTGGCGGCCGTGCTGGAGGCGGCGATGGCGACGCCGTCGACGACGCCGAGGGAACGGTGCAGTCCGGTGCCCGGCCCGCCGGGCGGGGCCGGTGGTGAGGACGGAGGCGGTATGGACGGTTGGGGAGACAGGGACGGCATGAGGGCTCCTCGCGGAGAAGGGGACGAGGGAGAGCCGCGCGGACTGTGATGGAACCCCGGGCGTTCGTTTTGCGTCAATGCTGTTGACATAAGGCGGGCGGGACCCTTCACTGCCGGTACGCGAATCCCGTGACGAGAGGGAGCCCCGGTATGCCCACCCGTGTCCCGCAGGAACGCAGACGCCGCCGTCCCACCCGCTCAGGGGTTCTGCTGTCGGAGGACCTGATCGTGGAGACCGCCCTGCGGCTGATCGGCGAGCACGGCCCGGAGGCGCTCAGCGTGCGCCGGCTCGGCACGGCGCTCGGCTGTGATCCGAGCGCTCTCTACCGCTACTTCCACGGGACCGACGACCTGGTGCTCGCCATCGCCGACCGCATCATCGGCGACGCCATGGCGGGGTTCGCCCCCGGGGGCGACTGGGTGGCCGACCTGCGCGAGGTGGCCCTGCGGGTTCGCGCCGGGTACCTCGCCCACCCTCGCGCGGCGGCCTTCGCCTCGTACCGGGTGACCCGGCGCGAGAACGAGATCCGTGCCGTGGAGACCGGCATCGGCCTGCTGTTGTCCGCGGGCTTCGAACCGGCCGACGCGACGCGCCTGTATCTGACGTTCATCGACACCGTGCTCAGCCACGCGGCCATGGACGCCGCGTTCCAGGCACTCCCGCGACAACAGCGCGAGGCCGACCACCGGGCGTGGCGCGATGTCTACCAAGGGCTGGACCCCGCCGCATATCCCGCGCTGACCTCCGTGCGCCAGGAACTGCACACCATGGGAAACAGCTCCTTCGAGGAGGCGGTCGACCTCTTGCTGGAGGCACTGGCGGGCCGCGCCCCGGCGAGACGCACTCAGGACCCGGACTTGGCCTCCCGCAACTCCGGGCCGGAGTGAGGAGAGCCGCGACGCCACCGCGCGGCTGCTGCCGGCTCTTCCCGCTGCTGGTGCACGCCGTGTTCTCGGCCGTGGCTACGCGGAACAGGCCCTGAAAACGGCTCAGGCGGCGCTCGCGCGGTGAGCGCGGGCGCCGCCCGGAGCGACCTCAAGGGCGAGGAAAGCGAAAGGACTTGAGTTCATTTGGAGTGAATGAGAAGGAAGCCCCTTCATGGCCTCGCCGTGGGCAACG
Organism: Streptomyces sp. NPDC048825; assembly: GCF_043198355.1. Lineage (NCBI taxonomy): Bacteria > Bacillati > Actinomycetota > Actinomycetes > Kitasatosporales > Streptomycetaceae > Streptomyces > Streptomyces sp. NPDC048825. The sequence continues at coordinate 13,395 of NZ_JBICUR010000025.1, read as the reverse complement.
CTAGCACTCAGCCCGGGATCAAGTCGCGCAGATTTTCGAGGGTGATGACCCGGGAGTCCGGGTGCAGCCCCTCGGGACGTTCGAGACCGATGTACGTCACCGGCTCGTCCGGGACCGCCTCGCCTTCCCACAGGTCCGTGGCCGTGGTGTCGCCGGACATCAGGTTGATCAGGTATCGCACCGTCAGCTGTTCCCGCTCCACGAGGGCGCGCACCACCTTGGACACCGACACCTGGTTCTCCTCGACCCGGTTGGCCGACGAGATGCCCTTCAGGTACAGGTGCAGCCACTTCGCGCTCCACCGGCCGTCGTCCTCGCGCCGGAACACCAGCGGCAGCGCCACTCGACCCACCCCGCGAAGCTCCGACTTCATCCGCACCGTGCGCGGCTCGAACGGCCGGCCCTTCTGCTCACTGTCGCGCAGCATGAAACCGAAGAAGGACTCCTCGACCTCGTCGAAACCCTCGCCCGCGTAGATGTTGACCTCCGGAACGATGAACGAGCTGCGTACCCGGTCCAGGGACAGGTCGATGAACTCCGAGGCCCCGTCGGGCGCCTCGGTGACATCGCCCGAGTGCCGGCCCCCGACAGCCGTCAGAGACGTGTAGGAGAGCCAGGAGTCGGTGCTGTAGTCGCTGTGGAGAAGCAGCGCCGAGAGGTCGTAGTCGGTCCGGTCCTCGGTCTCCTTCCAGTACACGAAGAAGCGCAGCCGCTCACCGTCGACCGCCGAGACCGACCCTCGCGGCAGCACCCCGAGCCCGGCCGCCGTCGCCCGGCCGCTGAGCGGGAGCGCCACGTCGAGGACGTCGGGGTCGAGCAGCAACCGGCCCGGCGCCCGGAGCCGACGGCGCAGTTCGGCGTCGAGGGCGGCGATCAGCCGGTCGCGGTCGGCCGCCGGTACCGGCGGCCGGAAGTCGGGGGTCACCCAGGCGCGGCCCCGGCGGTTGACGAAGATGCGGAGCTCGTCGGTCTCCCGCTCCCGGTTGTGGAAGTGCTCGCGCACCGAGAGCACGACCCGGCCGGAGACCTCGGGTGCGACCCGCACCGCGGCGGCCACCACCGCGTCCCGCTCCTCCTGGTCGGCGGCGATACGCAGCAGGAGGTCCAGGGCGCGGAACAGCTTGCCGGGAGCGGACTTCAGCAGCTGCACCGCACCGAGGACGTCGAACTCGTCGAGCAGCTTCTCGACACGGCCGTCGAAGGACCGCGCCTCCTTCTCGCCCCGCGCTACGGCGAACACATCGGAGGCGTGCGGCCAGCGCGGGTACTCGTGCGGGTGGAGACGCTCACCGAGCCGCTTGAAAGGCTCGCGGTGCGCGTGCACATCGGCCAGCTTGGCGGGGTTCGCCGCGACCACGGCATCGAGGCCCGCGAGCAGCGCACGGCGGGCCCGCCGCGAGAGAGCCCGAAACAGGGTCGGCTCCTGCAGCGTCACATCGCCGCCCGACAGCGCGCAGGCCAGCCGCAGCACATCGGTGACGGTGTCCAGCAGAAGGTCCGCGCCGACAGCGAGACGGGCCTCGTTGACCACCGCCCGGTTCTCCCGGACCGGGATCGACTCCGGCTGGGGGCCCAGCGCGCACCGCTCGGCGAGGGTCTTCAGGTCGCGCAGGTGGTCCTCACCCAGTGGCGTCGTGCTGCCCGCCAAGGCCAGGTACAGGTCCGTGAGTTCGTCGTCCAGGTCCCGCCCGAGGTGCAGGACGGTCACCCGGTCGCCCGCCGAGGCGATCAGCTCGTCCTGCGCCGCGAGCATCTCCACGTAGGTGTGCTGGTAGCGGCCGTACGTGGGGAGGCTGAGCAGGTCCAGCACCCCGTGTGCCAGCTGCGTCAGGACGTTCTCACGCGCCTTGTCGTCGCTGAGCGCCTGCGTCACACACCGCATCCAGAACTCTTCGGTGTCCGGCACGTTCGCCGGAAAGTCGATGAAGTACGAGTTGTGCCGGACGTGGTCGCCCACCATCTCGCTCACAGTGCGCAGCGTCCGCTTGGCGGTGTGCACGACCGCGGCCTCGGACAGCCCCGACAGCCGCGCCAGCAGCTCCGCCGAGAGCTTGAAGCCCACGGATGTCAGCGCCGCGTCGAACTGCCGCGCGGCGGTGGCTCCTTCCCCTGCGGAGCCCTTGGGGGAGGGAAGGCGGTGGGTGTGCCGGATGACCAGCGATTCGAAACTTTGCGCCATTCGAGGATGATCGCAGAGGTGTGCGAGCCGGCGCACAGGAGTTTTCTTGTACGCGCTCCCACGCCGCGATCACCTCGACAGCGCGTGGTACGGCCGAGCTGCTGCCTCCTCAGCGCCGATCTGCACTCGTGCTGGATCTGCTGACCAGTGTCGGCCCTCCTGCCTCGTCCCGGTTCGGTACTCGGGGCTGAGATGCCAGGATCTCGATCAGCGCGGTCGTGGCGGGTGGGTCTGGCGGATCGCCGTATGTGGCGGCGTAGATCCGGCGGGCGTTGCCGGTGAGCTGTGTGGCGTGGATGCCCGGCGCCCGGTGGGCCTGCAACGCGAGTCCGTTGAGTATGGCGACACCCATCCCGGCGGCCACCAGTGCCTGGGAGACGACCGTGTCGTCGCAGGAGTAGGCGATGCGTGGGGTGAAGCCGGCGCGCTCGCAGGCCGTGATCGTGGCGGCTCGGCAGCGTTCGCAGCCGCCGACCCAGGCGGAGTCACGGTGGTCTTCCAGACGCTGATCGGGTTGGTCGCTGACGAGGTAGCCCACTCGTCGGATGAGCCTGGCGCCGGTGGCGGCTTCCAGCCGCCCCAGGTGGTGGCTGACCGACGGCTGGGAGTAATGCAGCTCCTTCGCCGCTTCGGTCACCGATCCATGGCGGGCGACAGCCTCAAGGACCTTGAGCTGAGTCAGGTTCAGCATGGATCAAGTTTGTCTATGAGACCTGGGAAGAACTGGCATTGGACGTCATGACATCGGGCGGCCATCATCGCTTCATGACCGAGCTGACCGGACGAATCTCGACCAGCAGAAGGAAAGGAGTCGCCGGCCATGTCACTCGCCCGCGTCCACAACTTCTCCATCTCGCTCGACGGCTTCGGCACCGGTGAGGGCCTGAGCCGTGACGCGCCGTTCGGCCACGCCGGCGAGGGGCTGCACGAGTGGATGTTCGCCACCCGGTTCTGGCACCAGGTGACCGGCCAATCCGGCGGGACCCGCGGCATCGACGACGCCTTCGGGCGGCAGACTACGCCCGGGATCGGCGCCGAGATCATGGGCGCCGGGAAGTTCGGCCCGCCCGGATGGCACGAGGACCCGGAGTGGAAGGGATGGTGGGGGCCCAACCCGCCGTTCCACACACCGACCTTCATCCTCACCCATCACCCGCGCCCGTCGATCGAGATGGAAGGCGGCACGACGTTCCACTTCCTCGACACTTCGCCCGCCAAGGCGCTCGAGACGGCCCGCGAGGCCGCGGGCGGCCAGGACGTACGCATCGGCGGGGGTCCCACCGTGATCCGCGACTTCTTTGCCGCCGGGCTCATCGACCACATGCACATCGTGGTGGTCCCGGTCCTGCTCGGCCGAGGCGTACGCCTCTGGGACGCACTGGAAGGCCTCGAGAAGGACCACGAGGTCGAGGCCACCTCCTCGCCGAGCGGAGTCACGCATGTGACGTTCACCCGTGTGGGTCACTGAACCTCTCGGCCGGCCGGAGGACGGCCCATCAGCCGTATGTGGCGGACCTGCGCGACAGGTGACCCGTACAACCGCCCGCGTCAGCCGGTCCCGGTCGGGCCTCCCGGAGAGATCAGTCCGGTCTCATAGGCGAGTACCACGGCCTGGACGCGGTCGCGGAGGTCCAGCTTCGACAGGATGCGGCCGATGTGCGTCTTGACCGTGGTCGGGCTGAGGCACAGCCGGTCCGCGAGCTCGGCGTTGCTGAGACCCGTCGCGAGCAGGCGGAGCACCTCGAGCTCGCGCGGGGTCAGTCCGGACAGGTCTCGGTGGAGGCCGGCCGGGCGGGCCTCTTCGCGGTGGGCGAAGCGCTCGATCAGCCGACGGGTGATCGTGGGCGCGAGCAGGGCGTCGCCGGACTGCACCAGGCGTACGGCGGCCACCAGGTGCTCGGGTGTGACGTCCTTGAGCAGGAAGCCGCTGGCGCCGGCGGTGAGCGCGGCGTAGACGTAGTGGTCGAGGTCGTACGTGGTGAGGATGATGACCCGCGTCTCATGCGGGCCTTCGCCGCCGAGGATCCGCCGGGTGGCCTCGATGCCGTCCGTCCCCGGCATCCGGATGTCCATGAGGACGACGTCGGGCCGGGTGCGCCGGACGGCGGCGACCGCCTCGGCCCCGTCGGCGGCCTCGGCCGTCACCTCGATTCCGTCGGCGGCGAGAATCATCCCGAATCCCGTTCGCACCAGGGCCTGGTCGTCGGCGATGACCGCGCGCAGCGGCGGCCGGTTCACGCGGTCCGCCACGGGACTCGGGCCTTGATCCGGTATCCGCCGGCGAGGGTCGGCCCGGCCGTGAGTTCGCCGCCGTAGACCGCCAGCCGTTCGCGCAGCCCGATCAGGCCGCGGCCGTTGCCTTCCGCCGGCGGTGAGTCGTGGGCGCCGCCGGTGTCGGTGACCTCGATCTCCAGACAGTCGTCGGCGTAACCGATCATGACGGACGCCTCGGCGCCGGGTGCGTGCTTGATCGTGTTGGTCAGCGCCTCCTGCACGACGCGATACGCCGCGAGGTCCACCCCGGGCGGCAGCGGGTCCGGGGGCAGCGACACCGCGATGCCGACCGGTGTCCCGGCGGCGCGGACCCGCTCGGTCAGGGCGTCGAGCTGCCCGAGGCCGGGCTGCGGCTCCAGGCCGTCGGCGGGGGTGTCGGGGCGACCGGTGCCAGGACCGGCCAACAGGCCCATCACATGCCGGAGTTCGGCCATGGCGGCCCGGCCTCCGGCCTCGACCGCCAGCAGTGCTTCCTTCGACCGCTCCGGCGCCGCGTCCATCACCTTGCGCGCCGCACCCGCCTGGATGACCATCACGCTCACATTGTGGGTCACGACGTCGTGCAACTCGGCGGCTATGCGGGCGCGTTCCTCCTCGACGGCCCGGCGCGTGACCTCCTCCTGGGCCTCCTGAAGCCGCGCGTACCGGTTCCTGCTCGCCGCCAGCTGACGGCGCCAGATCCGGACCAGGCCGGCCAGCACCCCGGCGACCAGCAGCACGACTGCCGGGCTCGACCAGCCCGGAAGGATGGGCTCCGTCTCCCGGAACGCGAGGCCTGCCAGCACGGCGGCGACGACCAGTGCGGCCATGGCCCACATCCGGTAACGGCTGTGGACGACGGCACTGTACGCGCCGATGACGCAGGTCAGCACGCTTATCCAGGAGGCGTCGTCGACCATGGCCAGCGTCGAGGCCATCACCACGGCGAACGCGGCCAGCGGATACCGCCGCCGGGCCGCCAGCGGCAGTGCCGACAGCACGACGAGAGGCCAGATCACCGACGAGGGTTCCTCCTCCCGCACCAGGCCGCCCGGAGTCGGGGGCGTCGGGGGCGTCGGGGGAGGGAACGGAACGTCCTGGTCGATCCCGACCGGTCCGCTGTCGGGATAACGCGCGAGCCAGATCAGCGCGACGACGGTCAGCACGACGGCCAGCACCACATCGGCGCGCACCGCACGCCGCGACAACGGCGCGGGCTTCGCCTCCGGGCGCAGCGCGTCGCGCAGGTGCTGACGCCATCCGCGCCGGTCCTCCGTCTCCATGGGCTCATTGTGCGGCCCGCCCACCAGGGCCCGCGTCCGCCTGCACGGCCAAAGCGCTGTCCCGCAGGCGTACTTCGCAGGGATGACCCCGCGGCCGGGTCCTCCGCCAGGAGGGCCGGATGTCGGTGCCGCGGCCGACGCGCCATCCGAGCGCACGCCCCTACGTTCGCCGGGACCGGCCAAGGCATGAGCCCTCCGGGCCCTCTCGACCGTAAGGACGTACCACTCCATGACTCACGTGATCGAACTGGAGGGCGTGGCCAAGCGCTACGACAGCGCCGACGCGCCCGCGCTCGGACCGCTCGACCTCAGCGTCGCCCAGGGTGAGGCCCTTGCCGTGACGGGCCCTTCCGGCAGCGGCAAATCCACGCTGCTGAACCTCGTCGCCGGCCTGGACAAGCCCACCGAAGGCGCCGTGACCGTGGCGGGGCAGCGCATCGACCAGCTGAGCGAGCACGCGCTGGCCCGGTTCCGCCGCGAGCGGATCGGCATGGTCTTCCAGTTCTTCAATCTGCTCGACGACCTCACCGTCGCCGACAACATCCAGCTCCCCGCCCAACTGACCGGGACCGCGCGCCGCAAGGCGGCGGCCCGCGCCGGTGAGCTCATGGAGGTGCTGGGCATCCAGAAGCACGCCCGCGCCTATCCTGGCCGGCTGTCCGGCGGCGAACGCCAGCGGGTCGCGGTCGCCCGGGCGCTGGTCAACCGGCCCGCGCTGCTGCTCGCCGACGAGCCGACCGGCGCGCTCGACACCGCCTCGGGCCAGGACGTACGGGAACTGCTGGTGGATCTGCACCGCGGCGGGCAGACCATCGTGCTGGTCACGCATGACCTGGCGCTGGCGGAGGCGTGCGCGAGCCGCGCGATTCATCTGGTCGACGGTCACCTCGCCCTCGGTACGCATGTGGAGGCCGTCCGATGAGCCGCTTCGGCACCGGCGCGCTCGGCCGGGTCGTACGCTCCGGGGTGGGCCGGAGACGGGTCCAGACGCTGGTGATCGCCGTGGCCACGATGATGGCCGTGGCCTCGGCCGTGGTCGCCGGGGCACTCATGGTCGCCACGAATGCCCCGTTCGACCACGCCTTCGCGAAGCAGCACGGTGCGCATGTCACCGCGCAGTTCGATCCGGCCAAGGCGAGCACGGCACAGCTGAAGGAGACCGGGCAGCTCGACGGCGTCACGGCGAGCGCGGGGCCGTTCCCGTCGACGATCATCCACCCGACAGGCCCCGGTGGCGGGCACTTTCCGGCGCTGACCCTTGCCGGGCGGTCCGATCCGCACGGCGACGTGGACGACCTGGACCTGAAGTCCGGCCGGTGGGCGGCGAAGCCGGGGGAGGTCGTGGTGTCCGCTTCGTTCGCCGGACCCGACATCAAGCCCGGCTTCACCATGAAGGCTTCGGACGCCGTGGACAGTCCGACCCTGACGGTCGTCGGCCTTGCCGTGTCGGCCAGCAAGACCGCCGACGTCTGGGCGACCCCCGGACAGGTCAGGGCACTGGCGTCGGAGGACAGCCCGGTCACGAGTCAGATGCTCTACCGCTTCGACTCCGCGGGGACGAAGGAGCAGATCACCGCGGACCGGAATAAGCTCGCCGCCGCCGTGCCCGCCGAGGCGCTGCTGGGCACCGAGTCCTGGCTGGACACCAAGCGCGCCGCCGACCAGGGCGCGGCGGCGACCATCCCGTTCCTGATCGCCTTCGGTGCGCTGGGCATCGTGATGTCGGTGATCATCGTCGGCAGTGTGGTCAGCGGCTCGGTCGGCACCAGCCTGCGCAGGATCGGCATCCTCAAGGCCATCGGCTTCACCCCGCGCGAGGTCGTACGCGCCTATGTGGCCCAGGCGTTGATCCCGGCCGGCGTCGGTATAGCGCTGGGGGTCGTGCTGGGGAACCTCCTGGCCGTGCCGCTGCTCGAGGACACCGAGTCGGTGTACGGCACTGTCTCGCTCTCGGTGGCCTGGTGGGTGGACATCGTGGTGCCGGCCGCCGCGCTGCTCATCGTCGGGATCGCGGCGCTGGCCCCCGCGCTGCGGGCCGGGAGACTGCGGACGGTCGAGGCCATCGCGGTCGGCCGGGCGCCGCGCACGGGGCGCGGCCAGTGGGCACACCGGGCGGCGGGGCGGCTGCCGCTGCCGCGGGCGGTGACCTACGGCCTCGCAAGCCCCGTCGCGCACCCGGTCCGTACGGCCGCGATGCTGCTCGCGGTGGCCTTCGGCACGGTCGCGGCGACCTTCGCGGTGGGGCTGACCGCGTCGCTGAACGCGGTCGGCGACGCGTCGGATCCCGAGGACCGCGCCCAGGTCACCGCCGTCAGCGGCGTACCGGGCGGGGAGGGCGTGGGCCCGGGCCGCGGACCTGGCCCCGGGGCCAACCACGAGCCTCCGTCCGCCGACCCGGCGAAGGTCCGCGCTGCCATCGAGGCGCAGGCAGGCACCGCTTCGTACTACGGCATGTCCCAGACCGACGTCACCGTGGCCGGCATCTCCGGCTCGGTCGAGGCCAGCCTCTACCAGGGCGATTCACGTCCTGGCAGCTACGAGATGATCTCCGGGCACTGGATCACCGGCGCTGGGCAGGTCGTCGTGCCCACAGGTTTCCTGGAACGGACCGGCACCAGGATCGGCGACACGGTGCGCGTGACCCTCGGGAAAGACACGCAGACCCTGCGGATCGTCGGCGAGGCCTTCGACACCTCGAACGACGGCCTGGCAATCCACGCGGACCTCGCCAGCTTCGCCGCGGCCAAGCCCCAGGTCTTCCACATCGAGGTGAAGCCGGGCGTCTCCCCCGCCGAGTACGCCAGGAAACTCGCCGCGGTGGTGCAGCCACTGGGCGGAGACGTCATGGCCAACTCCCCTTCGGAACAGGAGAACATGATCCTCATCCTGGAGGCGATGGCGGCGCTGCTCACCCTCATGCTGGTCTCCGTGGCCGGCCTCGGCGTGCTCAACTCCGTCGTCCTCGACACCCGGGAGCGCGTCCATGACCTGGGCGTGTGCAAGGCGCTCGGCATGTCGCCGCGGCAGACGGTGAGCCTCGTACTCGCTTCGGTGGCCGGGATCGGCGTACTCGGCGGTCTCGTCGGTGTACCGGCCGGGTTCGCGCTGCACGGCTTTGTACTGCCCGTGATGGGGCACGCCGCGGGCACCGATCTGCCGCCGTCGGTGCTCGAGGTGTACGAGACCCCGCAACTGGTCCTGTTGGGGCTGGCCGGGATCGCCATCGCGCTACTGGGCGCGCTGCTCCCGGCGGGCTGGGCGGCCAGGACGCGTACGGCTACGGCTTTGCGAACGGAGTAGCCGGCTCTGTCTCGCCGCGCTGCGTCAGGCGGAGGCACGGCCGACGGCCTCTCTTCATGGCCGGATCCGCGGGGCGGCGCGGCTCTCGTGAGGTCCGGCGACTACGCGGCGTTGCGACGGGCAGTCGAGGGGTTCACGCCGTACTTGGCGTGGAAGGCGCGAGTGAAGTGCGCCTGGCCGACGAAGCACCAGTGGGCGGCGATCGCCGCGATGCTGCGATTGGCGAGCAGAGGGTCGGCCAGGTCACGCATCGCCGCTTCGAGGCGGCATGACCGGATGTAGTCGGTGACGCTGCATGGCTCGTGCTCGAACAGTCGGTGCAGTGTGCGCGCGCTCATGTGGTGGACGGCGGCAACCCGCGCATGCGTCAGATCCAGTTCGGCGAGGTGCGCTCTGATGTAGTTCAGGATCTGCAGCCGCAATGCGTCCGCTGCGCCATCGTTGCCACAGGTGGCGGCGTCACTCAATGCCGCCGCCACCAGATGCAGCCCCGCTTCGCCGAGCCGATCGGCGGATGTCCGGGGGATCGAATCTCGCTGCGAAACCGCGGACGATACGAAGCCGGCCAGCACCGCGCCAGGTCCGTCCGCGAGTGGATAGGCATGGCTCATCGACGTGACGACCATGCGCTCGGGCAGGCTCAACGCGCCCCGGGGAAAGGCCATGACCGCGCACGACCACTGGCGCTCCAGACGCAGGTGGTAGGGCCTGCCGGTGTCGTAGATCGCCATCTGCCCGGGCGCGATCGCGATCTCGCGATCGTCCTGGCACACGGTGGCGTACCCGCTCAGCTGTACGCAGACCTTGAGCAGGTCGATCGGTGTCTGCCGTACGGCCCTGGGGGTGCGCCGCACCACCTGCGGAGTGCCGCTCACCCGGTAGGCCGCGATCGTCCCGAGCTGAGTGCCGGCCATCTGCCCATGGGCGGCCCGTGCTCCGATGGCCTCTGGGACGAGTCGGCCGAAGGCACTGCCCAACTGCTCTCGCCAGAGTTCGGCCGGGAGAGAGCTTGACTGTTCGGTCCCTGCGGTCGACGACATCACTGTGTGCGCCCTCCCACCAGACTTGGCCTTGCACGACAAAGGCCGAGGCGGGATCAGTCAACAACTCTGCAACGTGACTGACAAGAATCTGTAGCAGGTTTTTCACCGCGCGGGCGACGGGGCCCGCCGGACCGCCGAATCAGAGGTGGGCTTGGCCATGGCTTCTCGTTACGACTACGTGGTGATCGGTGGCGGGTCGGCCGGCTGCGTTCTGGCCGCGCGGCTGTCGGAAGATCACGACACCCGGGTTCTCCTGCTCGAATCCGGTCCTGCCGACGACGCGCCCGAGATTGCCGTGCCACCCGCGTGGCCCGCGCTGTGGGGCACGGAGGTCGACTACTCCTACGACACCGTTCCCCAGCCCGGCACCGGCGGGGTGGTCCACAACTGGCCTCGGGGGCGCACGCTCGGCGGGTCGAGCAGCATCAACGCGATGGTGTACCTGCGGGGACACGGCGCGGACTTCGACGAGTGGGCCAAGGCGGGCTGCGACGGCTGGGACTACGCCTCCGTGCTGCCCTACTTCCGTCGCATGGAGACCGTCAGTGGCCGGGATCCGCAGTACCGGGGTGAGGGCGGCCCGATGCGTCCGGCTCCGTCGGCGCAGCCGAATCCGCTGTCGCAGGTCTTCCTCGACGCGGCGGCGGCGACCGGTCATCCGCTGACGGACGACTTCAACGGAGAGGTGCAGGAGGGTGCCGGCTGGCACGACCTGTCGATCACCGGCGGACACCGCCAGAGCACCGCGGCGGCCTATCTGCACCCGGTCCGTGACAGCCGTCCGAATCTCACGGTCGCGACGGAGTCTCGTGCCCACAGGCTGCTGTTCGACGGCACACGCTGCACCGGTGTCGAGTACGAACGCCGCGGCGAGCTCGTCACCGCGTACGCGGATGCGGAGGTGGTGGTCAGCGCGGGCGCGGTCGACTCGCCCCGGCTGCTGCTTCTCTCCGGTGTGGGCGCAGCCGACGAGTTGGAGCAGGCGGGTGTCGCGGTCGTGCACGACCTGCCCGGTGTCGGCCGCAACCTGCACGACCATCCGCTGTGCGGGATCGTGTACGAGGCGAGCCGGCCCATTCCGCCCGGGCTCACCAACCACGCCGAGACGTCGATGCTGTGGCGCAGTGACCCGGCCCTCGCGGGCCCGGACATGCAGCTGATGTTCATTCACCTGCCGTTCCACCCGCCGACGCTTCAGGCCCCGGAGAACAGCTTCACCATCGGCGTCGCCACGGTGCCCGAGGCACGCGGCTCCATCCGGATCGCTGGGCCCGATCCGCAGACGCCGCCAATGATCGATCCGAACTATCTGGGCGCGGAGTCCGACGTGCGCAGGCTGCTGCACGGCATCGAGGTCGCCCGCGAGATCGCCGCCTCCGAACCGTTCGCTCCCTGGCGTGCCCGCGAGGTGCTTCCCGGACCGGACGTCACGGACGAGGCCGGTCTGCGGGAGTTCATCGCCCGGGGCACCGGAACCTACTACCACCCGGTCGGCACGTGCGCGATGGGTGTCGGGCCGGAGGCCGTCGTGGGGCCCGATCTGCGGGTGCACGGCCTGGACGGCCTGCGGGTGGCCGACGCCTCGGTCATGCCGAGGCTCGTCTGCGTCAACACCAACGCCGCCACGATCATGATCGGCGAGAAGGCAGCGGACCTCATCCGCCGGCCCGGCGCCTGACCACCCGAGCTCACGCGAAGCTGAGGAGAACCCCGCGATGACCGAACTGCTCGATGACGTTTCCTGGCAGGGCAAGATCTACAGCAATGGCTGGACCACCGCCCACGGCGGTGTGCTGGACAGCACCGAACCGGCGACCGGTGCCGTCCTGGCCCAGGTCGGCCTGGCCGACGCCGACGACGTGGCGGCCGCGACCACCCGAGCCGCCCAGGCACAGGCCGACTGGGCCGCGGCGACCGGCCCGTCCCGCGCCGCCGTGATCCGCAAGGCCGCTGCCGTCCTCGCCGACAACCGTGCGGAGTTCGAGCGCTGGCTCGTCCGCGAGGGCGGAGCGGTGCCGGGCAAGGCGGCGTTCGAAGTCGACCTGGTGCTGGGGGAGTTGTGGGAGGCGGCGGCGCTGCCCACCCAGCCCTGGGGGCACCTGCTGCCGGCCAGTGAGCCCGGCCGGGAGAGCGTCGCCCGCCGGGTGCCGCTCGGCGTGGTCGGTGTGATCAGTCCGTGGAACTTCCCGTTCATCCTCTCCGTCCGTGCCGTCGCGCCGGCGCTGGCGCTGGGCAACGCGGTCGTCCTGAAGCCGGACGTACAGACGGCGGTGTCAGGAGGCACGCTGGTCGCGCGGCTCTTCGAGGCCGCCGGCCTGCCCGACGGGTTGCTGCATGTGCTGCCCGGGGATGCCGGGCCCGGCGCGGCTCTGGCCGAGGACCCGAACGTCGCGATGATCGCCTTCACCGGCTCGACGGCGGTCGGCCGTGAGGTCGGCGCCACCGCCGGGCGCACGCTGAAGCGGGTCTCGCTCGAACTCGGTGGCAACAACGCCCTGATCGTGCTCGACGACGCCGACCTGGAGATCGCCAGTTCGGCGGGGGCATGGGGCGCGTTCCTGCACCAGGGCCAGGTCTGTATGACCGCGGGCCGGCACATCGTGCTCGAATCCGTCGCCGACGAATACCTCGACCGGCTGGCCAAGCGGGCGCAGGGACTTCCGGTGGGCGATCCGTTCACGGGGCAGGTGGCTCTCGGGCCGCTGATCAACGAGCGGCAGCGGGACAATGTGCACCGGATCGTGGAGGAGACCGTCGGGGCGGGGGCCGAGGTCAGGGCAGGCGGCTCGTACGACGGGCTGTTCTACCAGCCCACCGTGCTGGCCGGCGTGACCACGTCGATGCCCGCGTTCCGCGAGGAGATCTTCGGACCCGTGGCGCCGGTCGTCGTCGTGCGCGACGAGGACGAGGCGGTCGCGGTCGCCAACAACACCGAGTACGGGCTGGTCGCCGCGGTGCAGACGGGATCCCCGGACCGTGGCCGCGATCTGGCGCGACGGCTGCGGACCGGCATCGTCCACATCAACGACCAGACCCTGAACAACGACGCGTACGCACCCTTCGGCGGTACGGGCGCCTCCGGCAACGGCAGCCGGTTCGGCTCCCAGAGCAGCTGGGACGAATTCACCCAGTGGCAGTGGGTCACCTACCGCGAGCAGGCGCACGCGTTCCCCTTCTAGCTCTCCGGGGAGCCGCTGTCGTACGTACTTCGGCGTCTGACCACTGTGCGGTCGTGGGGGGGGGGGGGGGGGGGGGGGCCCCCCCCCCCCCCACCCCCCCCCCCCCCGGCGGGGCGGATAGCGGGCGGGGGACCGTGGACCGGCCAGTTGAGAAACTA
>NZ_JBICUR010000024.1:0-143274 GCF_043198355.1 Streptomyces sp. NPDC048825 | reverse complement strand
TCACCCTCCCGGCGGCTGCGGGGGGGGGGGGGCGGGGGTCACCGGGGTTTTTGGGGGGGGGGGGGGGGGGCCGCCCGGGGGGGGGGGGGGGCCCCCGCCGGGGGGGGGCCCACCACACGTTGCCGCTCTGACTCGGCGAGGCGTGCTGAGCGTGTGCGGGGGCCGAAGACGGCCAGGGCGATTGCGCCGATGTCCCTGGGCCTGCAGCTCATCCCGGTTGTCACCGGCGGGTCCGTCGTGGAGGATCAACGGCGTTCGAGGCGCATGGAGTTGCTGTGCGCGGTGGGGGCGAGGGGGCGGCGATTTTTTCCGTAGTCGTCAATGTGCTGGTCGGTCTGGTGACCAGCCTCATCGGTGGTGGGTTCGTCTGGCTCTGGGAGCGCGGCAAGCGTGCCCGCGTGCTGCGGCGCAAGGCGGACTTCTTCGGTCTTGTTCCTGGGGAGACCTGTTTCATCGTCATCGGCAACAAGCACAACGCGCGAGGGGTCGCGACGCACAAGGAGATCCGCGCCATGATCGAGGTGGCGACCCTGGCCGGCCAGCTCGGCTGCGACGTCGCCACCGAGTCCAGCGACGATTTCCGTGGCAGCAACGACGACCGCACGGAGTTCTGTATCGGTGGTCCGCTCGGCGAAGCGAACCTCCGTGCGGGCGGCCACCTTGCGGCTCATCTGCCCGGTGTCAGCATCCTGCCGTACGGTCAGGGTCCCGAGTCGGTTGCGTTCGTCGTCGGTGGCCGGCGCTACCTCTTTCGGAAGAACGAGGTGGAGTACGCGCTGGTGGCCAAGTTCACGCCGCCACAGGCGACTCGCCCGGTCGTGCTGGTCTGCGGCCAGAGCTCCCTGGCGAACCAAGCCGCGATCCACTTCCTCAAAAGGAACCACCGTCAAGTGGCCGATGCCCTCGACTCGGTCGACCGTTTCTGCGTCCTCATCAAGGTCGCGGACATCGGTACTTACGGCTTCCAGGGCGCGAGCCTCGAACGGGACATGACTGGTGCCGCGTTCACCGCATCCTGACGTCAGGGGCGCGCCAGTCCCGCCCCGGCTCGGGGCGGTGCCTCGCCCAGCACAAGTGCGGCCGCCGCCGCCCAGTCACGCGTGCGGACAGGCGATTGCGTTCGTTGGCCATCCGTCCGGAGCGGTTTCCCGGTCGACGAGGCACCGCTCGATTCGTCGGCCCATTCGGCGGCGTCTTTGTCGGTGTCCCTGGTGACGGGCACGATCAGTTGGTCGGCATCACTGCCCAGACGCTGGGGCAGCAGCTGCGCCAGCCCGCTGTGGGGGTGCAAGGAGCGCCCTGCACGGGGTGCGACGGTCCGCTGGATGGCAGCCTCTTACGGCCATCGGGCTTTCCCCGAATACCGGGAAGTAAGGGCATGTGGTCAGGCGAGCTGTTCTGGCTGTCGGCACCAACTCGGGGAGCGCATCAGTGGCCGCGTCTTCTGGAAGGCGATGCGTCAGCGCATGTCTGCCGCATCGAGCAGGGCGCCTACAGTGGGCGCGATGAGCCCGGTCAGCTTGTCGGCTCCGATTCCCGCACGGGCGCTGGCGCCGTCGAAGACCAGGATCAGCTGCCGGGCCAGCAGGTCGGGATCGCTCGCCCCACCCTGTTCGGCCGCGGAACGGAAAAACGCCGTCAGGTTCGCCTTGACCCGGTGGGCCACCCGGCTCGCAGGGTGGCTCTGATCCTTGAGCTCGACCTGAACAGCCAGGTACCGACAGCCTCGGAACTCGGGGGCACCTGCCTGCGACTCCATCCGCTCGAAGACGTGCAGGATGCGCTCGCGGGGTGACCGGCCATCGTCCGCCGCGGGCAGGAGGGTCGCCACGAAGCCAGAGGCACGCTCCTCCAGACTCACTGCCAGCAGTTCGTCCTTGCTCTCGAACAGCTGGTACATCGAGCGCTTGGACACCCCCGCCGCCTTGCACAGCGCCTCGACGCCGATGCCGACACCGTCTCGGTAGGTGAGCGTGGCCGCCGCCTCCAGCAGCCGCTCTCTGGTACTTGGCTTTGCTTCGGTGGTCATACGGCGAGGTTAACTCGATGCGGACGAAATGAAAACCGATCGGTTTCACGGTGTGCCTGCCGTGGCGGTTTCCGGCGCCGCGCGCAGGTGTGCGGACCCAGGACCCTCGGAGTCCGCACAGAACCGAACGATGGCCCCGTCCTGGTGATGTCGGGTATGCCCTCCGCTACACCGCGACGGCAGTCTCCTCAGGCTTCGTCTCGGCCGGGACGCGGTGCAGCCCCTTGCGGTCGTACCAGCCCAGCACGCCGAAGCCGAACAACGCGGCCGCCGCGAGGCCGACGGCCATCATCGCCCAGCCTCGCGTCAGACCCGCGTCGCCCTGGGCGTCGTAGTAGAGGATCGAGCGGATGCCACCGGTGATCTGCCGCAGCGGCTCGAACTCCGCGAGGAAGCGGTAGAAGCCGGGCAGTGCCTCGAGGGGGGTGGTGGCGCCGGCCGTCGGCACCGCCATCCCGATGAAGACCAGCGTGACCACCAGCATGCCGGGCGTGCCGAAGACGGCAAGGAGGGTGAGCGCACCGATCCCGGAGACCGCGATGGCGCACACCGAGAACAGCCACAGCAGCGGCAGATGGGCTGCGTCCATGCCCATGATGCCGACCGCGCCCACCATGACCAGGGTGCCCATCAGCAGGGACAGGCCGACCATGAGGGTGCTGCTGATGGCGAGGGTCTGCACCCGGGTGGCCCGGATCAGCGGGCGGTGCAGGCGCAGGGGGCCCATGTCGTTGTGGGTGTAGCCGAGGGCGTGGTCCACCTGGCCGCTGATGACGTTGGCGGAGAGCATGCCGCAGACCACCAGGACGAGCGCGTAGTAGAACGCCGTCAGGCCCAGGCCGCTGTGTGAGTCGAGCGGATGGCCGTCCTTGACCGTGACGGCGGCCGGGTCGGCCAGGAGGATGCGTGCCGCGGCGGGCAGTTTCGCCTGCTCGGCCCCGTTCTGCGCGGTCAGCTGCTTGCCCAGCTGGAGCGAGGCGTTCTCGGCCGCCTGCGTCGTCGCCGCCCGCGCCAGGCTGGAGCCCACGCTGCCGGCGGACTGGTTGGTCAGCACCGTCAGCGTCGGGCGGGCCGGGGCCCCGGTGGTCGCGGTGCCGGTGAGTGAGGTGGTGGAGGAGGTGAAGTCGGCGGGGATGACGAGCGCGCCGTACAGCTTGCCCTCGCCGAACTCCTCCTTCACCCCCTTCTCGTCCATCACCTTCCAGTCGATCTTGCCCCCGCTCTCGGTGGACTTCTCGATCGACTCGGTGATCTGAGCCCCCAGGTTGACCTGCTTGCCGTCGACAGCGGCTCCCTCGTCGGCGTTGACCAGACCGACGGGCAGTTTCTCCGTGTGGTCGACCGGATCGATGTTGGCGCCCACGTAGAACACGGTGAACAGCAGCGCGAGTACGCCTGTGATGACGCCGTTGGCGATCCACAGAGGTTTGGCGCGCAGCACGCGGAAGGATGAATCCCACTCATGACTTACTCCGGTCTCGACAGCAATGGCACAGCGGGAGGAGGCCGGACGGCGTCATCGCAGGTCGGCGCCCCTCAGAACGTTCAGTGAGTCTGGTGGCGGGACTCGCCCTCACGGCGAGAAACCGATCAGTTTCGCTCCGAGCGTAAACCGATCGGTTTTCGCGTGCAAGTTCAGGGGGTGGGCCACCCCGCGACCCGCTCCTTGCCGTCCGGTGAGAGGGGTCGGCTACGCAGTGGGGCCAAGGCGCTCCAGCGCTGCGAGACCTGCGGTCGCACCCGAGATCTCGACGACGCCGAGGGCGTCCATCACCCGCACCCGCGCCCCTTCCATGTCGCCGCCGAAAGCGCCGAAGCCGTCACGGAGCCCGCGGTGACCGGCGGGAACGGTCTCGCGCCGTTCGGTGCGCCGGCCGGACTACGAGGTGTTCCTGGTGTCCCGGATGCGCGAGCAGTACGACCAGCTGAACGACAGTACGGCCGCCGTGGCGACCGGGCTGCAGTCCATCGGCCGCCTGGTCGTGAGCGCCGCGGTGCTGATGTGCGTGCCGCTCGCGGCGATCGGGATGAGCGGTGTGCTGACCATGAAGCTATTCGGCGTCGGCATGGTGTTCGCGGTCCTGGTGGACGTGCTGGTGGTGCGCATCCTGCTGGGGTCGGCCGTCATGAAGCTGATGGGCAGGGCGGCCTGGTGGGCGCCGGGGCCGCTGGCCCGCTTCTACACGCGGTACGGCATCAAGGAGACCGACGTGCCGACCGACACCGAAAAGCCGGTTCCCGTCGGGGTCTGAACCCCCGGCGGGGAGGGGCCGAAGCGCCTTCCCCCAAGGCGCTTCGGTCCCCGTCACCGTCTTGCCGAGCCCTGAGACCGAGCGCCCGCTATGAGTGCTCAGCGCCAGTGGGCAGGTCTTTTAGACCTCTGTGGCCGGGTACCCGACGGCATGCGGAACGACAGCGAGGAGGAAACGATGAGCACGGTGAAGGAAGCAGTGGACGTCGAGGTCCCCGTGCACACGGCCTACAACCAGTGGACGCAGTTCGAGGAGTTCCCGAAATTCATGGAGGGCGTCGAGGAGGTGCGGCAGCTCGACGAACGGCACAACCACTGGACCACCAAGATCGGCGGGGTGCGGCGCGAGTTCGACACCGAGATCGTCGACCAGATGCCGGACGACCGGATCACCTGGCGGGTCGTCGAAGGCGAGACCCGGCAGCGGGGATCGGTCAGGTTCGAGCGGCTGGACGACACCCACACCCGGGTGGAGCTCACGATGGACGTCGAGCCTTCCGGTATGGCAGAGAAGGGCGCGGACATGCTCGGCGTGATCGACCGCCGGATCAAGGGTGATCTGCACCGCTTCAAGGGCTACATCGAACAGCGCGGGGGAGAGACGGGCGCTTGGCGGGGACGCGTGCGGCCCGAGGATTCTGGTTCGGCCTGACAAAACGGAGGCGTGAAGGGCTGGGCGGACCCGTCGCCGAGGCGTGACCGGGTGGTTCGGGATACAGAGATACAAGTGCCGTCCCTGCCGTCCACACGCACGCCTCATGCCGGCACCGAATCCGGCATGACCGGTGGCGCGCTGTACGGACTCTCGCCCAATCCGCCATTCGGCGTGCCTTCAGCACCTATCACCTTTGGGGCGGTTGGCAGCGACGTGACGGTGCAGCGCTCTCGTTCACCCTGCCGACGTCGACTGAGCAGTCAATCGCCAATCACCTGGAGCCGTCATGGAACCGCATGATGCTGCCTCAGGCCCTGAGACCGCCCGCGTGGCCCTGATCACCGGATCCGACTCCGGAATCGGCCGCGCGACCGCGGTCCGGCTGGCCGAGTCCGGCATGGACATCGGTGTCACCTGGCATCGCGATCGGGAAGGGGCACGGCAGACGGCGGACGAGGTACGCCGGACCGGGCGCCGTGCGGAGATCCTGCAGCTGGACCTCACCGGGCTTCCGGAGGCCGCGGACGTCATCGACCGGCTGGCCGAGCGGCTCGGCAGGATCGACGTGCTGGTCAACAACTCGGGGATCGGCACCATGACGCCCTTCCTCGACCTGGATCTCAGCACCGTGCGCCAGGTCCTCGATGTGGACCTGGTGGGGCCTTTCCTGTGTGCTCAGCGCGCCGTCCGTCACATGATCGCCCAGGGTGACGGCGGTCGGATCATCAACGTGACCAGTGTCCATGAGCATCAGCCGCGCGTGGGCGCGGCGCCGTACTGCGCGGCCAAGGGCGGCCTCGGGCTGCTCACCCAGGTGATGGCACTGGAACTGGCCGAGCACGGGATCACGGTCAACTCCGTCGCTCCCGGAGAGATCGCCACCCCGATGACCGGACAGGAGAACACTGACGTCACCGCCGAACGCCGGCCCGGTGTGCCACTGGGCCGCCCAGGCGATGCCCGTGAGGTTGCGGCCGTGATCGCCTTCCTCGCAGGGGAGGGCGCATCGTATGTCACGGGCGCGTCTTGGGCGGTGGACGGAGGGATGCTGCGGATGGGCCCGCAGGCCGGCGGCCATCTCCCCGACGACGGCTGGCGGCGCCTTTGAGCGCGCGCCGGCCAACCTGGTTGTCGTCGCCCAGCCCGGCGTCATCCACAAGGATCTCTTCGATCTCACCACGCCCACCGTGCCCCCCTCCGCGCGAGGCGGTACCCGCCGTATGAGCATCGGCGGGCGAGTCTGTTGTGACCCTGGCCCGCCGGCTCGGTCACTCGAGCCCGAGCGTCACTGAACCCGGGCGGCGGCCCTCACGGCGATTGCTCAGAGCCAGTCCCGCCGCTTGAAGATGACGTACAAACTGGAGCAAACAACCCCCATCAGGGCGATCGCGAAGGGGTACCCGAGTACCCAGTGCAATTCCGGCATGTGCGTGAAGTTCATGCCGTAGATCGTCCCGACCAACGTCGGAGCGAACAGGATCGCCGCCCAAGAGGAAATCTTCTTGATCTCCTCGTTCTGTTCGAAACCCGCCTCCGCCAACGCCCGCATCTCCGCGTTCTGTTGCTGCGTGACCAGCGTCGCGTTCACCGTGAGGATGTCGGTGAGGGCCTGGCGGAAGCCGTCGACGCGTTCGCTGGTGTGGGTGACGTGGTCCGCCACGTCCCTCAGGTAGCGCTGGAGTTCCTCGTCCGTGCCGTACTTCGCGAAGCCCGCCATCAGGCTGTGCAGCATGCCGACCAGGGGGCGGGTGGCGCGCTGGAACTCGACCATTTCGCGGGAGAGTTCGTAGATACGGCGGGAGACCTCGGGGTCGCCGCGGAAGACCTCGGTCTCGATCTCGTCGATGTCGTTCTGGACGCCGGAGACGACCGGTACGTAGCCGTCGACCACCGCGTCCAGGATCGCGTACAGGACTGCCTCGGGGCCCAGCTTCAGCAGCTCCGGGCTCTCCTCCATACGGCGGCGTACGGCCGAGAGGTCGGGTGCCGCACCGTGCCGGACGGTGATCAGGAAGTCGGGGCCCACGAACACATGCAGCTCGCCGAAGTCGACCTCCTCGGGTGCGTCGAGGTAGCGGGCGGCGCGCAGGACCACGAAGAGGGTCTCGCCGTAGCGTTCCAGCTTGGGACGCTGATGGGCCTCCATCGCGTCCTCCACGGCAAGCGGGTGGAGGTCGAACTCGTCGGCCAGCGACAGGATTTCGGCCTCCGTCGGACGGGCCAGCCCTATCCACGCCATACCGTCCTGCTGCTTGCGCAGCTCACGGAAGGTCTCGGCGAGCGACTCGGGCGTGGAGACGCGTACGCCGTCGCGATAGAGCGCTGCCTGGACGATGCTGCGCGATTCCGCCTCAGTCGGGGGCGAAGGAGCCGGACGGGGGTTCGGCGGCTCCGCGGACGGTGGCCCCGACGGGGTCATGCCGCGTCGCCACACCGACTTGCGGATGCTCTTCGCGGCGGGTAGGGGGCGGGCTCGGCGCTCCGGCATCGCGGCTGCCTCCTGGGTCGAGTCGAATGGCTGTCTCTCTTGCCCCTGCTTACCTCACAGCCTGGCTCATCCCCGAGTCCGGCCTGTTCCCGAGTCTGACTGATGCCAATGAATTTCAAGTCGCAGCGCCCCGGCATGCGGACAGAACCTGTCCGCACGCCTCGCTAACCTGCGGAGCATGACGAAGACCTCGACCGCCCCCGTGCTGAGCGCCCGCGCCCTGAACAGGGCGACCCTCGACCGGCAGCTGCTCCTGCGCCGGGCAGCCCTGTCCGCGACGGAGGCCATCGAGCACCTCGTCGGCCTCCAGGCACAGAACGTCAAGCCCCCGTACTACGCGCTCGCCGCCCGCCTCGAGGGCTTCGATCCCGAGGAGCTCTCGGCGGCGATGGGCGAGCGTGCGGTCGTACGCATCGTGACCATGCGCTCGACCATCCATACGCACACCGCCGACGACTGCCTCATACTGCGGCCGCTGGTGCAGGCCGCGCGTGAGCGGGAACTGCACGGCTTCCGCAAAGGGCTCGTCGGCGTCGACCTGGACCGGCTCGCCGCGATCAGCCGGGAGCTCGTCGAAGCCGAGCCGCGCACCATGAAGCAGTTGCGTGAGGCGCTGCTCGCCGAGTGGCCCGACGCCGACCCGCTCGCCCTCTCCGTCGCGGCCCGCTGCCGACTGCCCCTCGTCCAGGTGACCCCACGTGGCATGTGGGGCAGAAGCGGCCAGGTCGCGCTCACCACCGCCGAGCACTGGCTGGGCCGCCCCGCTGCACCTGTCCCCGCGCCCGACGACACCGTGCTGCGCTATCTCGCCGCCTTCGGCCCCGCCTCCGTCAAGGACATGCAGACCTGGGCCGGCCTCACCCGGCTCCGCGAGGCCTTCGAACGGCTGCGACCCCGGCTGCTCACCTTCCGCGACGAGAACGGCGTCGAACTCTTCGACGTCCCGGACTCGCCCCGCCCGGACCCCGGCACCCCGGCCCCACCTCGCCTCCTGCCCGAGTTCGACAACCTGCTTCTCTCACACGCCGACCGCTCCCGAGTGGTCCCCGCCGCGTACAAGGGGCGCAGTTGGCAGGGCAATCAGGCCTACCGCACGCTCCTCGTCGACGGGTTCCTCAGGGGCGTGTGGCAGCTTGAGGAGTCACGTGACGGCGCCGTGCTCACGGTCCAGCCGTTCGATCCCCTCACCCGGCGCGAGCGTGACGACGTGGTCGCGGAAGCGGAGCGGATGCTGTCGGTCCTGAGTTCGGCAGCCTCGTACGACATCCGGTTCGGCACCGTCGTACGCGCCTGAGAGCACAGGCAGAACCGGTACAGGCAGAGCCTCAGTCCGCGCGTCCCGTCGCCGCCACCGTCACGCCCAGCCCGATCATCGCGAAGCCGCCCGCGCCGCCGATCACCGACAGACGACGGTCCGAGCGCGCGAACCAAGTACGGGCCGCAGCCGCGGTGAGGCCCCACAGGGTGTCGGTGATCAGGCCTATGGATATCGGGACAAGACCCAACAGGAGCATCTGCAAAGACAGTTGGCCGGCCGAGTGGTCCACGAACTGGGGGAGTACGGCGGCGAAGAAGACGATGCCCTTGGGGTTCGTAACGCCTACGAGGACGCCGTCCAGCACAGTCCGAAGATCGCCACGGGCCGCAACCACCGCCCCTGACGGCTCAGCACCGATCGCCGAGACCTTCAAGTCCTTGCGGTGGCGGAACGCCTGGACGCCGAGAAACACCAGATACGCGGCGCCCGCCAGTTTGAGCGCCATGAAGGCGACGACCGACCGCTCGACCAGCGAGCCGACACCGATGGCCACCGCCACGACGAGGAGGTACGAGCCGAAGACGTTCCCGAACGCCGTCGCCACCGCCGTGCGCCTGCCGTGGGCCAGCGCGCGGCCGATCACGAAGAGCACGCTGGGGCCCGGGATCACGATCACGAGCAGTGACATGGCCGCGAAGGCCAGGAAACGGTCCATGGACACCATGCCCATCACCTCCATCGAGCCACATTGAAACAGGCGGCGCCGACAACGTGCCGAGGCCTGTGGACAGTCCCGGCATGTGGACGGTGAAGGTCTGTGGGCAGTGCAGAGAGGCAGACCGTCCAGGCACGTGGATGGGGCGCTACGTGGATAGGGGGCGTTGCGACCCGCTCGTGGCGGCCCGCAACGCCCCCTGGCGTTACCTGAGCGGGTTGGTGCTCAGGAGTTGATTTGTGACGTGACGAGCGAGGAGAAGGTCGTCAGTCGGGTGTAGACGCCGGGGACGCCCGCGTCGGCGCAGCCGTCGCCCCACGAGGTGATGCCGGCGAGCCTGCCGCCGATCACGAACGGGCCGCCGCTGTCGCCCTGGCAGGTGTCGACGCCGCCCTGCGTGTAGCCCGCGCACACCATGTCGCTGGCGACGAAGCGCGAGCCGTACGCGGAAGAGCACGAGGAGTTCGAGACGGTCGGGACCGTCGCGGTGCGCAGCTGGTTGGAGGAGGAGCCGCCCGAGCGGGTGGTGCCCCAGCCGAGGATGCGGGCGGTGGCGCCGGCCGCGTATACGCCGGTGTCGGAGGAGGAGACGTAGCCGATCGGGGTGTACGGCATCGACGTCGACAGGGTGAGCACGGCGACGTCGTCGCCCCGTGTGACGGAGCTGTAGTCGGGGTGGATCCATATTCTGCTGACTCTGGCCACGGTGCCGTTCGTGCCGTTGCGGTAGGTGCGGCCGCCGACAACTCTGACGCCGCTCGTGGTCTCGCCGACCATGCAGTGGGCGGCGGTGACGACCTTGTTCGCGGCCACGAGTGTGCCGCCGCAGAACTGGCTCTGGGAGGAGTCGGTGATCTGCATGACGTACGGGTACGCGGACGCCGTCGTCGTCGTGCCGCCGACGATGGGGTTGGGAGCGGCGCTTGCGGTGGTCGCGCCGAGCAGTCCGGTCGTTGCGGCTGCGGCGACCGCCGCGGTGACGGCGATGGCCTTCTTGGCAAGGGTGAGCCCGAACATGAGTCTCCTCAGGAGTGCCGGTGGGGGGTTGCACTGTGGGGGGAGCGGTGTGGGGGTGCTGCGACGGCCTGCGGGCGTGGGTCCCACGCTAGAAGCGGACCTCTCGTTTCCCCAATGAGGGAACCCCCTGCGGGAGTTGGCGAGGGAAAACCCTCTATCACCCGTCGCTCGACCGCGCTTGCAAGGCCCCTACGACCCCTCGGCCACCCACCGCTCGACCCGCGCTCACAAGGTCCCTACGACCCCTCGGCCACCCCTTGCTCGCCCTGCGCGTGCAAGCGCCGTACGACGGCCGCGGTCACCCGCCGCGCGACCCCGATTCACCCCGTCCGCTGCTGTCCTGCCGCCAGCCGCACGATGTCGACCCGCGACCGGATCCCCAGCTTCCGGTAGACCCTCGTCAGTGTCGCCTCGACCGTCTTCACACTGATGAACAGACGTGCCGCGATCTCCCGGTTGGTGGCCCCTTCGAGTACGAGCGCGGCGACCTGACGCTCCGTCGAGGCGAGCCGGTCGAGCTCCACGGGAGCGGACCAGCCACCGGCCGGCGGTACGGCGCCGACAACGGAACCCACCGAACCCGTCGCACCCAAAGCGCCTGCGGAACCCATCGAGCCCACCGCCCCCGTGGCGCCGACAACAGCCGCCTCCACCTGCCGCAGCCACGGCACAGCCCGGCACCGCCGCAACAGCCGCGTCGCCTCGTCGTACGCACCCCGCGCCGACCGCTCCGACAGCCCCGATCCACCAGCCCGCTCTGCCCGCAGCCGCCCCAACTCCAGTGCTACGCGCGCCTCTTCGAGTCCGTACCCCAGCTTCGCCAGCTGCTCCTGCGCGGACGTCAACTGCCGTACGGCCGCCTCGTGTTCGCCCTGTGCGGCCTTCAACAGCGCCTCGGCCCGGTCCAGTACGGCCAGAACGCTCGCCCGCCCGAGCCGCGATGCGTGCTCGCGCGTGGCGTCGATGACGTCCTGCGCCTCCGCGAGCTCGCCGATCCGGATCAGAGCCTCGGCTAGGTCACCGTGCCAACGGCCGCGTGCGGGATCGAAGATGCCGAGCCCTTGCTCCAACTCCCTTGCTCTGCGCAGAGACTGCACCGTCCCCGCGGCGTTCCCGGCCACGAGCTGGGCGTGTCCGAGCGCGCCCAGCGCGCGTGAGAGGTAGATCAGGTCGCCGTCCTCCTCGGCGCGGCGGACCGCGTCGCCGGCCAGGGCGAGGGCCCGGTCCACGTCACCGCCGGCGGCCTCGGCGAGCGAGGTGAACATGTTGCCCGCCGCTTCGCCGATCCCCGTGTCCCGCCCGAGCGCGAGGCTCTCGTGGGCGAGGTCGAGGGCCCGGCCGCAGTGTCCGGCGCGCAGTTCGGTCTCGGCGAGGCCGCGCAGGAAGTGCACCTCGGCTTCGACCATGCCGCGCTTGCGGACCTCGACGAGGAGCCCGGTGATCGTCGTGCGGGCCTCGGTGAGCTGGTCGCTCATGATCTCCCAGCGGAAGCGGGTGGCGCCCGCGCCGTTGTGATCGCAGGTCACCTGCGGGTCCTGCGGCTCCGTGAGCGCCCGTTCCAGGGTCGCCGGGGCGTCGGGATGCCCCATCAGGGTCTCCATCTGGGCCTGGAACGACAGGGCCATCAGCTCGGTGCGCCGGTCGGCGGCCGTGGCGGCGAGCCGCGCGGCGTGCGCGGCCTCCTCGCGGCCCTTCGTCATCTCGCCCTCGACGAGCAGGGCCCGCCAGGCGAGTTGGTAGCGGACCAGTGCGAGGAGCCGTGGGTCGTCGCCCGCGTCGGCGAGGGCCTGCGGGAAGACGGACTCGACCTCGGCCATCGCCTGGCCCGCCGCGTCGATGACGACCATCCAGGCGCGTACCCGGATCGCCGCGTCGGTCGCCCGGTCCAGTGCGTCGCGGGCCACCTCCCGCGCGAGGTCGATGTCACCGGAGGTCAACGCATCCTCGGCGGACCTCAACCGGCGTTCGTCCGCGCCCGGTTGGGCGTCCGGCGGGGTGTGCCGGGCGGCGAGCAGGCCGAGTTGGGCCGCGACCGAGGGAGCGCCGCGGTCCCGGGCGAGGGTCGCGGCCTCGGCGAGCCGCGCGGCGACCTGCTCGTCCGTACCGGTGGTGGCCAGGGCCAGATGGCGGGCCCGCTCGATCGGGTCGGAGGCCGCCGTGGACAGCGCGGCATGGGCGGCTCGCCGCTCCTGGGGCGTCGCCTGCGCGTAGAGCGCGGCCGAGACGAGGGGATTCGCGAACCGTACGGTTCCCTCCTGGCCGTCCGGACCGCCTGTCGCCACCAGCCCGAGGGAGGCCGCGAGCGCCGTCTCCGACTCCGCGTCGTCGCGGCCCGCGGCGTGCAGCAGCGCGAGCGTGGGTCGCGCCCCGGCGCTTGCGACGAGCAGCGTGCGCCGGGCCTCGGCGGACAGCAGATCGAGGCGGCTGAGGACCAGGGCGCGCAGCGAGGTCGGCACCGGAAGCGGCTCGCCGGGGCGGGGCGGCGTCGGGCTCTCGGCCAGGGCGCGGCCGAGTTCGAGCGCGAACAGCGGGTTGCCGCCGCTGGTGTGGTGGATGTCCCGGACGGTCGAGCGGCGCAGACCGGTGTAACCGCGGGCGGCGAGGAGTTCGGAGACCTGGGAGCGGGTGAGCGGGGCCAGGCGCAGGGCGAGCGACTCCGGAGGATACGCGCGTAGATACGGAACGTGTTCTTGCTCCTTCGGCTCCGTGCGCGTACGCACCGCGCCGAGCATCCGCACCGGCATCCCGCCGAGGCGACGGGCCGCGAAACCGAGCAGCTCGGCGCTGGGCGCGTCCAGCCACTGAAGGTCGTCCGCGACGAGGAGAACGGGCCCCCTGGCCGCCAGTGCGCGCAGCACCGAAAGCACCGCGAGGCGCAGCGCCAGGCCGTCCCGGTGCAGGGACGATTCGGCGCGGCCGGTGAGTGCCGCTTCGAGCGCGGCACGCTGCGGGAGGGGCAGAGCGTCCGCCACCTCGTCGGCGACAAGGCCGAGCAGATCGACGAGGGCAAGGAAGGGGAGGTGCGATTCCGACTCGGTGGCCGAGCAGCGCAACACGGTCCGGGCCGATTCGGCGTATTCCGCGTCCAGGGCGCGCAGCATGGTCGATTTCCCGATTCCGGGCGGACCGTGCAAGAGGACGCTGCCCCCTCCGGAGAGCTGGTCACGCGCCCGCCCCAGCAGCTCGTCCCGGCCGATGACCTGGTCGGAACGGGGTCTGACAGGCTCCTCGGCATCCCGTCGCACGCGCACCGCCCCTCTCATGTCGTGTCCGTTTCAATATTAAGCAAAGACCCCCTGAATTTCGGAGGGGTGCACCGTGAAAGAAATAACAGGGTAGGGGTTGCGTCCAGGGTTTTGGTATACGGGATTTCAGGGCGCCCGACTGTGAATGGTGCCCCACTTCAGGGCAGCAGCCCCGCCCGTCGAGCCGCCACCGCCGCCTCCAGCCGCGTATGCGCCCCCAACTTCCGCATCGCCGACCGCAGATACGCCTTCACCGTCTCGGGCCGCAGCCCCAGCCGCTCCGCAGCGACCGCGTTCGTCGCACCGCCGGCCACACAGACCAGGACGTCCAGCTCACGTGGAGCGAGCCGCACACCACCGGCCGCCGGGCCCGGAATCGGAGCCGCCGCCAAGGTGTCGCAGACCGCGAGGAGTTCGGCCCGCAGCTCCGGGTCCGCGACCCGCGGGGCCAGCGCCCACAACGCCCCGTGCGCCTCACGGACCTGCTCCCAGGCCGCCCCCGCCCGGGGTTCCCGCGCCGCCGCCAGCAGACCCTGCGCCTCGTCCCGTACGACCAGCGACTGCTCCACGTCCCGCGCCGCCTCCACCGCTTCGCCCAGCGTCCGGTCGCCCAGCGGCTGGGCCGTACGCAGCGCGCCGTACAACACTCCGCGCACCCGGCGGCGTACGACAACCGGCACCGCGAGGACGGACCGCAGCCCCTCCGCCGCGACCGCGGCGTCGTACTCATGGCTGATCTGCCGCGATGAGGAGTAGTCGGTCACGGCACAGGGCCGGGCCAGGGCCACGGTCTTGCCGCCGAGCCCGTTGCCCGACGTCACCGCGAGCGCGCTGAGCGCCGTTGTCCTCGTACCGTTCAGCTCGCGGATACGCATCTGCCCGAGATCCGGCTCGACCAGGCCGCCGAAGGCGACCGGCAGCCCCGTCGCGCGCCGCAGCCGTATCAGGGCGCCCCGCATCTCCACCGCTCCGGTCACATCCGCCACCATCTGCCCGTCCCTTCGGCCGCAGCGCACCCCCCGTTCGGGGGTAGTGAGATCCACGTCACGCCTACACGATGTCATTGAGCCGCCCGGCAATGTGGCCGGGTTCGAGGAGGACCACCGATGACGACGCCGACGGAGCGCTTCCGCAGCGCGCGGGACTTTCTGCTGAAGCACCGCGAGGACTATGCCACGGCATACGAGGGCTTCACCTGGCCCCGGCCGGAGTTCTTCAACTGGGCACTCGACTGGTTCGACGTCATCGCACGCGGCAACGACCGGACGGCCCTGCACATCGTCGAGGAGGACGGCGAGCGCGTCGAGCTGTCCTTCGCCGCCCTGTCCGAACGCTCCGCCCGCGCCGCCAACTGGCTACGCGACCAGGGCGTACGCCCCGAGGACCGTGTCCTCGTCATGCTCGGCAACCAGGCCGAGCTGTGGGAGACGGCCCTCGCCGCGATGAAGCTGCGCGCCGTCGTCATCCCCGCGACACCGCTGCTCGGCCCCGCGGACCTGCGCGACCGTGTCGAGCGCGGGCGCGTACGGCATGTGATCGTGCGGGCCGAGGACACCGCCAAGTTCGACGACGTACCCGGCCGCTACACCCGCATCACGGTCGGCGGCGAGCGGGACGGCTGGCGGTCGTACGAGGACGCGTACGCCGCCCCCGCCGACTTCGAACCCGACGGCGCCACCAGCCCCGACGACCCCCTGATGCTGTATTTCACCTCGGGCACGACGGCGCGCCCCAAGCTCGTCGAGCACACCCATGTGTCGTACCCCATCGGTCACTTGGCGACCATGTACTGGATCGGCCTCAAGCCCGGCGACGTCCATCTGAACATCTCCTCGCCCGGCTGGGCCAAGCACGCCTGGTCCAACCTCTTCGCCCCCTGGAACGCCGAGGCGACCGTCTTCATCCACAACTACACGCGCTTCGACGCGGCCCGCCTGATGGCGGAGATGGACCGCGCGGGCGTGACGACCTTCTGCGCCCCGCCCACCGTGTGGCGCATGCTCATCCAGGCCGACCTGACCCAGCTGCGGACCCCGCCGCGCGAGGCCGTCGCCGCCGGGGAGCCGCTGAATCCCGAGGTCATCGAGCAGGTGCGGCGGGCGTGGGGCGTGACGATCCGGGACGGTTTCGGGCAGACCGAGACGGCCGTGCAGGTGTCCAACAGCCCCGGGCAGCCGCTGAAGACCGGTTCCATGGGGCGGCCCAGTCCGGGCTTCCGGGTCGAGCTGCTCGACCCGGTGTCGGGGGCGCCGGGCGCGGACGAGGGCGAGATCGCGCTCGACCTGTCCCAGGAGCCCGTGGGCCTGATGACCGGCTACCACGGCGACCCCGACCGTACGGCGGAGGCGATGGCGGGCGGCTACTACCGGACGGGCGACATCGGTTCGCGGGACGCGGACGGGTACGTCACGTATGTCGGGCGCAGTGACGACGTCTTCAAGGCCAGCGACTACAAGATCAGCCCCTTCGAGCTGGAGAGCGCGCTCCTGGAGCACGAGGCGGTCGCCGAGGCGGCCGTCGTCCCCGCCCCCGACGAGCTGCGGCTCGCCGTCCCGAAGGCGTACGTCGTGCTGGCGGAGGGCTGGGAGCCGGGCCCCGACATGGCGAAGGTCCTCTTCGAGCACGCGCGGACCACACTAGCCCCGTACAAGCGCATCCGCCGCCTGGAGTTCGGCGACCTCCCCAAAACCGTGTCGGGCAAGATCCGCCGGATCGAGCTGCGTGAGGCGACGGCGGCGGGGTCGGACGCCGAGTACCGCGAGGAGGACTTCCGGTGACCGAGCTGTCCTATGCGCATGGAACCAGCACGACACCCCTGCTCGGCGCCACCATCGGGTCCCGTCTCGACCGGGCGATCGCCGAGTATCCCGAGCGGGACGCGCTCGTGGATGTGCCCTCCGGACGGCGTTGGACGTACGAGGAGTTCGGCGCCGCGGTCGACGAGGTGGCGCGTGGGCTGCTCGCCAAGGGAGTCGCGAAGGGCGACCGGGTCGGCATCTGGGCGGTCAACTGTCCCGAGTGGGTGCTCATTCAGTACGCGACCGCCCGCATCGGCGCGATCATGGTGAACATCAACCCCGCTTACCGCGCCCATGAGCTGGAGTACGTGCTGAAGCAGGCCGGGATCTCGCTCCTGGTCGCCTCACTCGCGCACAAGGGCAGTGACTACCGGGCGCTGGTCGACCAAGTGCGCGGAAAGTGCCCGCAGTTGCGCGAGACGGTGTACATCGGCGACGAGAGCTGGGACGCGCTGGTGGCGGGCGCGGCATCGGTCCCGTACGAGCGACTGGCCGCACTCGAAGCCGAGTTGAGCTGTGACGACCCGGTCAACATCCAGTACACCTCGGGCACCACCGGCTTCCCGAAAGGAGCCACGCTCTCCCACCACAACATCCTCAACAACGGCTACTGGGTGGGCCGGACCGTCGGTTACACCGAGCAGGACCGGGTGTGTGTGCCCGTCCCGCTGTACCACTGTTTCGGGATGGTGATGGGCGTGCTGGCCGCCATGGCCTACGGCGCGTGCGTCGTCCTCCCAGCACCGTCCTTCGATCCTGGCGCAACGCTGAAGGCTGTCGAGCGCGAGCGCTGTACGTCGCTGTACGGCGTCCCGACGATGTTCATCGCCGAGCTGAACCTCCCGGACTTCGCGACGTACGACCTCTCCTCCCTGCGTACCGGGATCATGGCCGGCTCTCCCTGCCCCGTGGAGGTCATGAAACGGGTCGTGTCCGAGATGCACATGGCCGAGGTCTCCATCTGCTACGG
Source organism: Streptomyces sp. NPDC048825 (assembly GCF_043198355.1). Lineage (NCBI taxonomy): Bacteria > Bacillati > Actinomycetota > Actinomycetes > Kitasatosporales > Streptomycetaceae > Streptomyces > Streptomyces sp. NPDC048825. The sequence continues at coordinate 125,848 of NZ_JBICUR010000024.1, read as the reverse complement.
CATGACCGAGACCTCGCCCGTCTCGCTCCAGACCCGCCGCGACGACGATCTGGAACACCGCACCGGCACGGTCGGCCGCGTGCTGCCGCACATCGAGGTCAAGGTCGTCGACCCGGCGAGCGGGGTGACTCTGCCGCGCGGCTCCGCCGGTGAACTGCGCACCCGCGGCTACAGCGTGATGCTCGGTTACTGGAACGAGCCCGAGAAGACAGCCGAAGCCGTCGATTCCGGGCGCTGGATGCGTACCGGGGATCTGGCCGTGATGCTCGACGACGGATACGTACAGATCGTCGGCCGGATCAAGGACATGATCATCCGGGGCGGCGAGAACATCTACCCGCGCGAGATCGAGGAGTTCCTGTACGCGCACCCGAAGATCGCGGACGTACAGGTCGTCGGCGTACCCGATGAGCGCTACGGCGAGGAGGTGCTCGCCTGCGTCATCCCACGCGACCCCGGCGACCCGCTGACCCTGGAGGAGCTACGGGCCTTCTGCGCGGGGCAGTTGGCGCACTACAAGGTGCCCAGCAGGCTGCGGATCCTGGAGTCCTTTCCGATGACGGTTTCGGGGAAGGTGCGGAAGGTGGAGCTGAGGGAGCGGTTCGCGGACTAGACAGCCACAGCGCCCCGGGCCTCCTGCGAGAGGTGCCCGGGGCGTGCGTGTGCCGCGGCGGTCCTCGTAGTCCGAGTTATCCGAACATGCCGGGCTGGTAGTCGCCTGCGGGTGTCTGGAGCATGACGTTCCCGCGGTTGAAGGCGTTGATGATGGCGATGACGCACACCAGGTCGGCGAGCTGGTCCTCGTCGTAGTACTTGGCGGCGTTCGCCCAGGCCTCGTCCGTGACACCACCGGCCGCGTCCGCGATGCGGGTGCCCTGCTCCGCCAGCTCCAGGGCCGCGCGCTCGGCCTCGGTGAACACGGTGGCCTCCCGCCAGGCCGCGACCAGGTTGAGGCGCGTCCAGGTTTCCCCGGCGTGTATGGCGTCCTTGCTGTGCATGTCGGTGCAGAAGCCGCAGCCGTTGATCTGACTGGCGCGAAGCTTCACCAGCTCCTGCGTCGAGAGCGGCAGTGTCGAGTTCGCGAGCGCCTTGCTTGCCGCGACGATGTGCTTGAAGGCCTTGGCTGCGCCCGGGCGGGCCATGAGGTCCAAGCGAGCTTCCACGATGAGCTCCTCCGTCGTTGTTGATGGCTTCACCTCTACGACGGGACGGCTCGACGATATGTGACAGCCGAGAATGTGACCTGCGTCTCCAGTCGTCTCTAGTCGGAGTTTCTGCGCATACACACCCGGGGCCACCGGTCGAGGCCGTGCTCGGCTTCGATGGCGCGGATCTTCCGTAGGCCAGGGGTGAGTTCGGGGCCGGCCAGGACGCGGAAGCCGAGGCGTTCGTAGTACGGAGCGTTCCAGGGGACCTCCGTGAAGGTGGTCAGGGTGAGCGCGGCCAGATCCTCGTCACGCGCGCGCTCGGCGGCGTACGCGATCAAGGCCCGGCCCACGCCCCGGCGGCCCGCGTCCGGGTGGACGGTGACCTGCTCGATGTGAAACGCCCCGTCCACCGGCTCACCGATCAGATACGCAACGACGCGCCCAGTGACGTCGTCCTCGGCTACCCAGGCATGCCCCGCCTGCAGGAAGCGCTCCAGTTCGTCGAGTGCGGGCGGCTCGTCATCGGCGATCTCCGGCATACCGAAGGGGCGGAAGAGTTCGCCGGCGGCGCGCTCGATGTCCTGGAGGAGCGGGAGGTCGGCGGGGGTGGCGGGTCTGATGGCCATGGGCCAAGTATGCGAACTTTGCAGCTGAGTCCCGCATGAATAAATCAGCTCGTCTGGGGGCACCTCTGGGGGCTCCCCCAGCGGTAGCTGGGGGAGCTTGAGAACGAGGCCGTTCAGGCCGATCGGGGGCCTGGGGGGCGGAGCCCCCAGCGGGGCCCAGGGGCAGAGCCCCTGGTCACGCACCCGCGGCGACCAGCTCGTCCGCCAAGCTGTTGACCGGCTGGGGCGTCCCCGTGAGGTCCAGCACGAAGAGGGGGACGCCGAGGGAGTCGGCGACAGAGCGGGCGTCCTCCGCGTACCCGGCCAGGGAGAAGTAGACGCAGCCCGTCGACTCCGTCATCGCCGTCAGCCACAGACACTCCACGTCACGCAGCGAGGCCGGCCGCAGCGTCGGGTCGACCTGTGCGAGAACGCCACGCGCGGCCAGCCCGATCCCGGAGGGCGGACGCTGGTTGGCCCGCCGGATGTCCTGGTAGCCGAGCCAGCGGAGATACAGGGCGGCGGCGGTCACGGCGTCCCGGGCCGTACGTATCGTCACCGGCTTGAAGGGGGGCCGGGGCGTGGGAGCCGCACGGGGGAGTGGGATGCGGGGGCGACGGGAGTCGGGGCGAGGGGTCGCCGGGAGGTCGCTGCCTTGGTCGGCGTCCGCGTCGGAGCCGCTACCGGAGGCCGTGGGTTCCGGCTCGCCGCCCGTACCCGTACCGACGCCGGAGTCGCTCTCCCCCTCCGCGTCTGCCTCCTCCGTCAACGCGTCCCCCGGCCCCGACCGCTCCTGAGCCAACGGCACCCGCAGCACCGTCCCGCAGGGGCACCCCAGTTCGGGCCGCGGCCACTGGTCCCGCCGTCCGCAGGCCGTGCACCGGACCGTGATCCAGTCGTCGTCCCAGGTGTGATGCGTAAGGAATTCCGGGACCGCGTCCCGGTCGATCTCGGGCGTGACAGGCGCACCGCACACACAGGGGTACGACGGCGCCGCATAGACATGCTCGCGCCGACAGGCCGGACACCGTACCGGCACGCTCTCGGCCATGACCACTCCAGAAACGTCACATCCACAAACGCCCCACGGGCAGATCCCCATCGTCCTCCAACCGGCCGACCCACGGCAGGCAGTTGGGACAACGAGCACCCGGTGCCCCACACCCGCTTGCGCTCCGTCACGGGGCGGCGCGCATCGGGTGCACGGTCCGGGCAGGTGGGGCCGGGCACCACGAACGACGCCACCAACTCCGGGCAGGCGGAGTGGTTCCTGCCGAATGGGCGCCGTGCCTTGACGGCCCTTGGGGCCCCACTTACATTGCTTCCAGATAGTAGAAAATATTTTCCACGATACGGAATTCAGGCGAATTCCGGTGGAATCGTAAAGCTCTCCTCGGGGCGCGACGGGAGCCGGAAACCGACGGCCGAAGCAGGAGTACGCAATGGCTCGAATGACGGCTGCCCGCGCGGCAGTTGAGATCCTCAAACAGGAAGGCGTCACCGACGCGTTCGGTGTGCCGGGCGCGGCGATCAACCCCTTCTACGCCGCCCTCAAGGCCTCCGGCGGGATCGACCACACCCTCGCGCGCCATGTCGAGGGCGCCTCGCACATGGCCGAGGGGTACACCCGTACCCGTCCCGGCAATATCGGCGTCTGCATCGGTACCTCCGGCCCCGCAGGCACCGACATGATCACCGGCCTGTACTCCGCGACCGGTGACTCCATCCCGATCCTGTGCATCACCGGTCAGGCGCCAACTGCCGTGATCCACAAGGAGGACTTCCAGGCCGTCGACATCGCCTCGATCGCCAAGCCGGTCACCAAGATGGCGGTCACCGTGCTGGAGGCGGCCCAGGTCCCCGGAGTCTTCCAGCAGGCCTTCCACCTGATGCGCTCCGGTCGCCCCGGGCCCGTACTCATCGACCTGCCCGTCGACGTCCAGCTCACCGAGATCGAGTTCGACCCCGAGACGTACGAGCCGCTGCCGGTCTACAAGCCGTCCGCGAGCCGCCCGCAGATCGAGAAGGCGCTTCGGATGCTGAACGCGTCCGAGCGCCCGCTGATCGTCGCCGGTGGCGGCGTCATCAACGCCGACGCCTCCGAAGCCCTCCTGGAATTCGCCGAGTTGACGGGTACTCCGGTCGTCCCCACGCTCATGGGCTGGGGTGTCCTCCCCGACGACCATGAGCTGAATGCCGGCATGGTCGGCCTCCAGACCTCGCACCGCTACGGCAACGCGACCTTCCTGGAATCCGACTTCGTCCTCGGCATCGGCAATCGCTGGGCCAACCGGCACACCGGCAAGCTGGACGTCTACACGGCCGGCCGGACGTTCGTGCACGTCGACATCGAGCCGACGCAGCTCGGGAGGATCTTCGCGCCTGACTTCGGGATCGCCTCCGATGCGAAGGCGGCGCTTGAGCTCTTTGTCGAGGCGGCACGGGAGTTGAAGGCGGCGGGTGCCCTGCCGGACCGGTCCGCGTGGGCCCGGGCGGCGCAGGAGAAGAAGGCCCGGCTCCAGCGGCGTACGCACTTCGACGACATCCCGATCAAGCCGCAGCGCGTGTACGAGGAGATGAACAAGGTCTTCGGACCCGAGACCCGGTACGTGTCCACGATCGGCCTCTCACAGATCGCCGGCGCCCAGATGCTGCACGTCTACCGGCCGCGCCACTGGATCAACTGCGGCCAGGCGGGCCCGCTGGGCTGGACCGTCCCGGCCGCCCTGGGCGTGGCGAGGGCCGACCCGGAGGCGTCCGTGGTGGCCCTCTCCGGCGACTACGACTTCCAGTTCATGATCGAGGAGTTGGCCGTCGGCGCGCAGCACCGGATCCCGTATGTGCACGTCCTGGTGAACAACGCTTACCTCGGCCTGATCCGCCAGGCGCAGCGCGCGTTCGACATCGACTTCCAGGTCAACCTCGAGTTCGAGAACCTCAACTCCCCGGAGTTGGGCGTCTACGGCGTCGACCACATCAAGGTCGCCGAGGGCCTGGGCTGTAAGGCGCTCCGCGTCACGGACCCCGGTGAACTCGGCGCCGCCTTCGAACACGCGCTGAAGCTCGCCGCTGAACACCGGGTGCCGGTCGTGGTCGAGGCGATCCTGGAACGCGTCACCAACATCGCGATGTCCACGACGAACGACATCAGTGCGGTGCTGGAGTTCGAGGAGGTCGCCAACGAGGCATGGCATGCGCCTACGTCGATCCGGACACTGAAGACCTGAGTTCCTGTATGGCCTGCATGACCTGTATGGCCTGCATGACCTGTATGAGGCCCGCCGCCCCCGTGCCGGCGGGCCTCATGTGCTGAGGATGTGCCCACAGACAGGGTGAGTTGAAGCCCCTGGGCACGGGTTCAGAGGTTCTCTTGAGGCTTCCGTAGGCGGCGTACGCACGCTGGCGTACGAGCGGGACACAGTGAGCGCCGGGCACGGAACCGTCCGTGTCCGGCGCTCACTGTGGGTCCGGGTGGCGCCGGCGCCCGGGCGCGACAGGACAGATGTCAAGCGGCGGGGCCACCCGGAGTCATCGGGGTGTCATATCTGCGCGCCGGAGAGGCGCTCGACCGCGCGCAGCAGCGCGGAATGGTCCAGGCCGCCGTCGCCCTGCGTACGCAGTGAGGCGACGAGTTGGGCGACCACCGCGCCTACGGGCAGGGCCGCGCCGACGTTGCGGGCGGCGTCCGTGACGATGCCCATGTCCTTGTGGTGCAGGTCGATACGGAAGCCGGGCTTGAAGTCGCGGTTCAGGAAGTTGTCCTTCTTGCGCGTCAGCACGGTGGAGCCCGCGAGGCCGCCGTTCAGGACGTCGAGGGCCGCCTTCAGGTCGACGCCGGACTTCTCCAGGAACACGACGGCTTCGGCGCAGGCCTGGATGTTCACGGCGACGATCAGCTGGTTCGCGGCCTTCACGGTCTGGCCTGAGCCGTGCGGCCCGCACAGCACGATGGTCCTGCCCAGCGCCTCGAAGAGAGGCTTCGCCTCGTCGAAGTCGGCCTGCTCACCGCCGACCATGATGGACAGCACAGCCTCCACGGCGCCCGACTCGCCACCGGAGACCGGGGCGTCGAGCACACGGATGCCCCTTGCCGCCGCGGCCTTCGCCAGTTCGACGGAGGTCTGCGGGGTGATGGAGGACATGTCGATCAGCAGGGCGCCGGACCGCGCGTTCTCCAGGATGCCGTCAGGGCCGTACGCGATGGCCTCGACCTGCGGCGACGCGGGCACCATCGTGATCACGACGTCCGCGTCCCGCACGGCTTCCGCGATGGATCCGGCCGTGGTGCCTCCGGCGGCAGCCAGGCGATCGAGCTTCTCCTGCTCCAGGGTGTAGCCGGTGACGTCGTAACCCGCCTTGATCAGGTTCTCGGACATGGGGGAGCCCATGATGCCCAGGCCTATCCAGGCGACCTTGGGAAGTTTGCTGGTCATAAGGGTGCCTCTCCAACTGCTGTGCTGCGTCTGTGGGGTTGCCGTTCAGCGCGCTGCCCGCGCCTCACGCGGCAGCCAGTCGAAGGCCTCGGCGCTCGGCCGGTCGCCCGGCTTGTACTCCAGGCCGACCCAGCCCTCGTAACCTGCCTTGCCCAGCTGCTCCAGCAGTTCCTCCAGCGGGAGCGTCCCCGTGCCGGGGGCCCCGCGGCCGGGGTTGTCGGCGATCTGGACGTGGCCGGTCTTCGTGGCGTACCGCTCGATCAGCGACGGCAGGTCCTCGCCGTTCATGGACAGGTGGTAGAGGTCCATGAGGAAGCGCGCGTTGCCCAGCCCTGTCGCCTCATTCACCTTGTCGACGATCCCGATCGCGGCCGGGGCCGACACCAGCGGATACAGCGGCGACTCGGGCCGGTTCAACGCCTCGATCAGCAGGATCGCGCCGATGCGGTCGGCGGCGCGGGCCGCGAGCTGAAGGTTCTCCAGCGCGAGCGCGTCCTGCTCGGCCGGGTCCACGCCCTCGACGCGGTTGCCGTACAGGGCGTTGAGCGCCTCGCAGCCGAGGGACTGGGCGAAGTCGGCCGCCACATCGACGTTCGCGCGGAACTTCTGCGACTCCTCGCCCGGAATCGACAGCGCGCCCCGGTCGGGGCCCGGCAGTTGCCCGGAGTAGAGGTTCAGCCCCGTCAACTGGACGCCCGCGTCCGCGATCGCCTTCTTCAGGGCGTCGAGTTCGGACCGCTCGGGGGTGGGGGAGTCGACCCAGGGCCACCACAGCTCGACCGCGGTGAAGCCCGCCGCGGCGGCTGCCGCGGGGCGCTCCAGGAGCGGGAGTTCCGTGAAGAGAATCGACAGGTTGACGTTGAAGCGCTGCGCTGCGGCTGTGCCCCATTCAGAACCTGGCATCGGGTCGGCGCCCCCTTCCGTATTCCGTAATACGGAAATTTATTTCTGTCTAATGGAAGGCTGCCTGGGGTCGGGGAGCCCTGTCAAGAGCGGTCCCAGAAAAACGCCCCCCGCGCGGGATGCACGGAGGGCACGGCCGGGGAGGGCGGTTCAGAGCGCGTCGACGGCGCTCACCTTCCAGCCCTCGGAGGTGCGGTCGAGCGTCATGAGCACCCGGTTCAGATCCACGCGCGGTCCCGAGACCTGGGTGCTCCTCGTCACCTGGTTGACGAAGAGCAGCACGACCGCCTTGTCCGGCGAGGCCGATACGACCGAGGCCGCGGGAGTGCCGCCGGCTGTGGGTTCCGCGACGGTTGCCTTCACCACCCCCTCGTACTTCCTGGCCGTCGGCCCGACCACCGTCTTCGTGGTCTTCCGGTACTTGTCGCGGAAGTCTCCGGTGAGACGGGCGCCCGCCGCGGCGAAATCACGGTCCAGGCGCCGGTAGTCGTACGACAGCACGACGGGCGCAGCCTTCCGAGCGGCCGTGAGCGCCTGCCCCCGTGCCTGCTCGGCCCGCCGCCCCTCCCGGTACTGCCATCCGAGCACGGCGACCGCGACCAGGCCCGCCACGAGCAGGACGGACAGGATCGCGGTGAGCAGCCTCCCGTGGAGTCGCCGCGCACCGGTACCGGAGCCGGTCTCGCCCTCGCCCTTGGTCTCGCTTTCGCCAGCGCTATCGCCATCGCCCTCAGGCGGATCCTCCTTGAAGGACTCCGGTGACGGCTCTGGCGGGTCGTCCCAGCCGTCCGGAACGTCGATGACCAGGGTCGGCCCGGACTCCTGTTCCTCCGGCCGCCGCGGTGTCTTGCTGGCGGCCGCTTCCACCGGGGCCGGGCCCCCGGGATCGCCGGTGACGCGCTTCGCGCCCTTGGCCGCTGTGCGCTTGGCCGCCGCGCGGGCGGCCGCCGTCAGGGTGCGGCGGGCGGGTGAGCCGGCGCCGCGCGCACGGGAGGTCAGGTTCGCCACGGTCTTACTCCTTACTGGTCGTACGGCACTGGACTGGGCGTACGGCATTGGTTGTACGGCGGGGCGGAGCCCGGTCAGCCGACGAACTCCACGTCGGACGTCAGCCAGCGGCCGTCCTTCAGAACGAGGTCGAGTTGCAGCCGGTACGTGCGCGCCTCTCCGTCGGGCACGGCCGTGTTGGTCACCTTGCTGTCGGCGACCACCAGGACACGAGCCGAGCGCTCGTCGGACCGGACGATGCCCGCATCGAGGACCCGGCCCTCGGACACCGACTTGTTCCGGGCGACCAGCGCGGTCAACTCCTCGGTCTGCGCGGCGAACTGCTCCTTGAAGTCGCCGGTGGCGCCCTTCAGCACGTTCCCGCTGTCCCGGTCGTAGTGCCGGTAGTCGAGCGAGGTGAAGTTCAGCGCCGACTGACGGGCCGCCGCGAGGACGTCCTGGCGTCGCTGCTCCGCCTCATGTCGCTCGAGCAACTGAACGCACAGCCATATGGTGAGCGCAGTGGTCAGGGCTGTCGCCACGGCGAGTCCCGCCGACAGGACCCTGTGCCGCCGGGGGGACGGCAGAAGTGCCCCACGACGCCCGGCGAACGCCAGGGCGGCGCTCAGCGTCTGCAGCTTCCCTGTCATGCCATCGGTCCCACGAGCAGCCATTGCCACGATTCCTTTCCGAACACGGTCTGCTGTCCGCCCGTCGAGCCGATCTCGACGGGCGTTCCGTCCGGGCCGGTCGCGGTGCCGGTCTCCGGGTCGTACGGCGCGACGTACGCCGCCCGGCCGGCACCGCCGGAACCGGAACCGGCCGACGCACCGGGCGCGTTCTGTGCGCCACGCACCGAGGTGTCCCCGCCGCGCGGAGCCGTGCAGCGCGCGTCGGTGTTCGCCGGGCGTGTGCTCGTGTCCGCGGGATCGCGCCGCCGCGTCCCGTATCCCTGGGTGCACGGCGGCGGATCGTCGGCGTTGAGGACAAGCCCGAAGTGGGTGGTGCCGTCGCCCGGGATGACGGTGTAACTGCCGGCGACCACCACCGGGAAGGTGACCAGGGCCTGCTCCACGCCGGGCAATCGCGCCACCGTGACCTGGCCCCCGCTGATCAGATTGGCCAGCAGGACCCGAAGGTCCGGACTGGTGGACCTGAGCAGCGAGTTGACCTCCTGCGCGGCCGGTGCCGCGTTCCCGATCAGCCTGCGCAGGTCCCCGTCGCTCGACTTCAGCTCCGCGGTGAGTGCCGCCAGATCGCGGGAGAACGACTTGATGGACGAGCCCTGGTCGGCCTGCGTCTTGAGGACCTTCCGTGAGTCCTCGATCAGCGAGACCGTCTGCGGGAGCGAGGCGGACGCCGACTCCACGAGCGCGTTGCCCGAGTCCACGAGCCGGCTCAGCCGCGGCCCGGTGCCGGCGAAGGCCTTGCCCAACTCGTCCACGGTGACCCGCAGATCGTCCTTGCCGACCGAGGTGACCAGCCGGTCCAGACTGAGCACCATGTCCGTGGTGGGCAGCGGAACCCGCGTGCGGTCGCGTGGGATCGAGCTGCCGTCGAGCAGATACGGGCCGCCGGAGTCGCGCGGCTGCAGATCGACGTACTGCTCACCCACCGCCGAACGGTTCGCCACCACGGCCAGGGTGTCCGCCGGGATGCGCGGCCCGTCGCCCTCGATGTCGAGAGACACCGAGACGCCCTCGGAGCCGGCGAGCCGCAGCGCGCCGACCCGGCCCACCGGCACCCCGCGGTACGTGACCTCGGCACCGGGGAAGATGCCCCCGGAATCGGCGAAGTCGGCGCGCACGGTGTAACCGCGGTCGAGGATTTCGTCCACCAGGCCCGTGTACTCGGCGCCGACGTACGACACCCCGACGGCGGTGACGGTGGCGAAGGCGAGCAGCTGAGCCTTGACCGTACGTGTGATCACGGCTGTATCCCCTTCAGCATGAGCTCCGCGAGCGCGAGGTCGATCCCGGGAGGCAGGCCGCCTGCGTTGTCGACGGCGGCGTAACTGCTGGTGCACACCGGTGGGCACAGCGGGCCGCCGCCCGAGGGCGCCGAAGGCTCGTCAGGCGTGTCCGGCAGCTTCGGCGTGCTCGGCAGCGCCGTGGGTGTCGGCAGGTCCGGCACGTCCGGTACGTCCGGGACTTCGGGCAGGTCCGGGACCTCGGGTGCGTCGTCCTCGCCGTTGTCCTTCCCTCCCCCCTCTCCCGGCTCGTCGGTGAGGTTGCCGTAGATGCCCGACAGATCGAGGTCGGCGGTGATCTTGAGGTTGACGTAGTCGCCCTTCACGGCGTCCGCCGCGTTGCGCGGAAACGGGTAAGTGGTCAGCAGCTCAAGTGAGTTGGGCAGATCGTCGCCCGCCTTGTTGAGCTGTTGCAGGATCGGCCTCAGCTGCTTCAGGTTCGCGACCGTGTCGTCCCGCGAGGCGTTGACCACTTTGGTGCCGGTCTTGCCGAGCTTCGACAGCGCGGTGAGCATCTTCGTCAGATCACGTCGCTGGTCGGCGAGAACCTTCAGCGCGGGCGGCATCGTGTCGACGGCCCGGGCGATGGTCTTCTTCTCCGTCCCGAGCCGTTTCGCCAGCCGGTCGATGCCCTTGAGCGCGCGCACGATGTCCTTGCGCTGCTCGTCCAGGCCGCCGAGGAACGTGTTCAGCTCCTTGAGCAGGGACTTGACCCGGTTCTCCCGGCCTGCCAGAGCCTTGTTGAGCTCCACGGTGATCGTCTTGAGCTGGGCCACTCCGCCGCCGTTGAGGAGCGCGGACAGGGCGGACAGCACCTCTTCGATCTCCGGGTTCCGGCCGCTGCGGGACAGCGGGATCCGGTCGCCGTCACCGAGCCGGCCCACGGGGTCGGTGTCCGGCGGGGCGGACAGCGCCACGTACTTCTCGCCGAGCATGCTGGTCTGCCGCAGCTCGGCGACCGCGTTGCCGGGCAGCTTCACCGAGTCGGCGACGCGCAGCCGTACCCGTGCGTGCCAGCCGGCCAGTTCGACCTTCTCGACGGCGCCCACGGTGACGTTGTTGACCTTGACCGCCGACTGCGGCACCAGGTCGAGTACGTCCCTGAACTCGACCGTGACGTGGTAGGCGTGGCCGTCCGCGGCGGCACCGCCGGGCAGCTGGACGTCGTACCAGCCGTTGAACTCGCAGCCGGACAGCAGCACCGAACCGACCGCCGCCCAGGCGACCGCCCCTGCCTTGCGCAGCATGCTCATGCGTTCGCCCCCAGAATCCCGCCGAGGGTCCGGTCGACCGTGCCCGTGCTCGGCACCGCCGGGGCCCGCGGCACCTCGGGCAGCGACTTGAAGAGCTTCTCCAGATCCCGGCAGTCCGGGTTCTTGGCGCCCTCGTCCCCGGTCGTCTTCAGCAATGAGCACAGCACCGCGGCCGGGTCTTGCGGATGGTCCGGGTTGTTGCGGGTGTCGAGGGTGCCGGCGGACGCGTTATAGGCGTTCTGCAGATTGGACAGACCGGTCGGCGAGACCTCCAACAGCTCCTCCAGTGCGGCCCGTTGGGTGACCAGGACCTTGGTGACCTTGCTGAGGCCCTTCACGTTCGAGGTGAGCGACTTCTTGTTCTTCTTCACGAACTCGGAGATGTCCCCGAGCGCCGTCCCCAGATGCTTCAGCGCCGCCGCGAGGTCCTTGCGCTCCCCGGCGAGCTGCTTGGCGACCTTGGCGAGGCTGGTGTTGAACGACCGCACGCTCGTGTCGTCGGCCGCCAGCGCGGCCGTGAACACCTGCAAGTTGCGTACGGTCCCGAACAGGTCCCCCCGTCCGTCGGACAGGGTCGTGACCGCCTGCGAAAGGTCCTCGACCGTTTGGTTCAGGTTCTCGCCCTGCCCGTCGAGGTTGTCCGCGCTCACTCCGAGCAGCCGTGACAGCGAGCCGTCCTTGTTCGCGCCCTTCGGGCCGAGCGCCTCCGACGTGGTGTGGAGACTGTCGAAGATCCGGTCCAGTTCGACCGGTACGGCCGTACGCGCCTCGGGGATCACGTCGCCGTCCCGCAGCACCGGTCCTTTCCGGTACACCGGCAGCAGCTGTACGTAACGGTCGCTGACCACCGAGGAGTTGATGATCGCTGCCTTGGCCTCGGCCGGCACCTTGCGCCCCTCCTCGTACTCCAGCTCCACCCGCACCCGCTCGCCCTCCGGCGTGATCTTCTTGACCTCGCCGATCCGGACGCCGAGGACGCGCACGTCCGAGCCGGGGTAGATGCCGACGGTGCGCGGGAAGTAGGCGGTGACGCGCACGGGCTCCGAGCGCGGCCACAGCACGACGGCGAGGGTGGCGACGACAGCCAGGGCGGTGACCAGGGCCAGGCGGCGAGCCACAGGTGAACCTGCCCTCACCAGTGGTGACTTCATCGCGAGCCTCCCGTCCGCGGTACCACCGGAGCGGCGACCATGTTCTGGATGTAGCTGTCGAACCAGCGGCCGTTGCCGAGGGTGTTGGAGAAGACCCGCACATAGGGCGCGAGCAGCCTGACGCTCCGGTCGAGACTCGACTGGTTGCGTTCGAGCATCTTCACGAAGGTGTTGAGGCCCTTGAGGGCGGGTCCGATCTCCTTCCGGTTGTCCTCGACCAGGCCGGAGAGCTCGATACCGAGCGCTGCGGAGCTCTTGAGGAGGTTGTGGATCGCCGTGCGCCGCTTGTTGATCTCCTTGAACAGCTTGTCGCCGTCCTTGACCAGCGCGGAGAAGTCCTCGGAACGCTCGGCCAGCACCCCGGTGACCCCGTTCGCGTGGTCGAGGAGTTCGCGCAGCGCCTTGTCGCGCGAGGCCACCGTCTTCGAGATCCTCGACAGCCCCTTGATGGACGCCCGCACCTCGGCGGGCGAGTCCTGGAAGGTGGTGGAGATGGTGTCCAGCGCCTTCGCGAGCCGCTGCGTGTCGACCTCCTCGGTCGTGGTGGTCAGATCGCTGAAGGCCTGCACGACGTCGTACGCCGCCACCGTCCGCCGCAGCGGGATCTCGTTGCCGGGCTTCAGCTGTCCCGGCCCCTTCGGATGCAGCGCGAGGTACTTGGCGCCGAGGATCGTCTTGACGCGGATCGACGCACCGGTCGCCGTGCCGAAGGCCGGATCGCCCTTGACCTTGAAAGTGACCTTGACGTGGTCGCCGTCCAGGTCGACCTCCTCGACCTTGCCGACCTTGACCCCGGCGATCCGCACCTCGTCGCCCGCCTTGAGCCCACCCGCTTCCGAGAAGGCCGCGCTGTACGTCCGGCCTCCGCCGATCAGCGGGAGACTGTCGGCGTTGAACGCGGCGAAGGTCAGCAGCGCGAGGGCGGTGAGGCCGGCGGCGCCGATGACGACGGGGTTCCGGTCCCGGAAGGGGATCAGTCGAGGCAGGAGCCGTATCCGTGGCAGTCTCGGCCGCAGGAACCTCGGCAGCTTCGGTGGGTCGATGCGGACCTTCACCAGGGGTTCCGGGCGGTGCCCGCGGGTCCTGCGCGAGGAGAAGCGCTTCGTCATCCGCCACACCTCGCCCTCGCCACATGCAGCTCGGGAGTGAGCACCTGCTTCGTCTTCGGCAGGACGATCCGGCCGTCGAAATCGCAGAGGTAGAAGTTGAACCACGAGCCGTAGGACGCCGTCCCCGTCAGCTCGTTGAGCTTGTTCGGCAGCCTCTTCAGCACGCCCTCCACGGTCTTCTCGTTCTTGTTCAGCGTTCCGGTGAGATCGGTCAGCCCGGCGATGTCGTCCTTGAGCGGCGGGCGCGCGTCCTCCAGCAGTCCCGAGGTGGCCGCGGTCAGGTCGCCGATGCTCACCAGCGAGTCGCCGATGGGCTTGCGGTCGGCGGACAGTCCGGAGATCACCCGCCGCAGCTGCTTGAGCAGTCCCGAGAAGCGGGCGCCGCGCCGGTCGAGCGTCTTCAGCACCGTGTTGAGGTTGTCGATCACGGAACCGATCAGCTGGTCGCGGTCCGCGAGCGTGGTCGTGAGCGAAGCCGTGTGTGCGAGCAGGCTGTTGACGGTGCCGCCCTCGCCCTGAAGCGTCTTGATGATCTCGGTGGCGAGCTGGTTGACGTCCTTGGGGCTGAGCGCGGCGAACAGCGGCTTGAAGCCGTTCAGCAGCGCGTTGAGATCCAGGGCGGGCCGGGTCCGCGACAGCGGAATCGTGCCGCCGGGCCGCAGCCGTGTCCCGTCGCCCGCGCCCTCGGTCAGCGCGATGTACCGCTGTCCGACCAGGTTCCGGTAGCGGACGACCGCGCCGGTGCTGCGCAGCAGCGGACGGTCCTCGCTGACCGTGAAGCTCACCTCTGCCCGCGTACGGTCCTTGATCCGGATGCCCTCGACCTCGCCGACCCGCACCCCGGCCACCCGTATGTCGTCGCCCTCCTCCAGGCCCGTGACGTCGCTGAACACCGCGCGGTACGTGTGCTCGGGGGTGAAGGAGATGTTGACGATCGTGGCGGCGAGCAGGGCCGTCGCCAGGATCGTCACCACCGCGAACAGGCTGAACTTGACGAGCGGCGCGGCGGCCTGCCGAGCTCCCGTCGCCTTCGTACGTCCTGGGCTCATGCGACGCTCACCGCCGTTCCGCGGGCCATCGGGCCGAACAGCAGGGTCGCGACCGGCGGCACCTCGTCGGCGGGCACGCCCATGGCGGGCGCCACGAGGGAGCCGACCGCGCGCTGTTCGGCCTCGGTGGCGGACACATCGATGCCGCCGGGCAGACTGCTGCCCGAACTCCCCTTGGCCGTACCGTCGTTGAGCCTGGTATCGGGTCCGGGCACGCTGGGGCCCGGGAGACCCCGGCAGTTGGGCCCGGACCGCTCGCCGTAGCGCGGCTCCTCACCCGGTTCGTACGCGGGCCTCTGCCGGACGACTTCGAGGGTGATGCGCATCTTCCCGCCCCGGAACGCCTCCTCCGCGGCCTCTTCCTGCCGGACCAGGCCCTCGAGGAGGCAGGGGTACTCGGGCGAATAGCGGGCGAAGAGGTCGAGCGTCGGGCGGGAGACCCGGCCGAGGGTGATCAGCCGGTCGCCGTTGTCGTCGAGGAACTCGTCCGCGGTGCCCGCGACGCCGCTGGTCGAGGTGAGCGCGGCGGCCAGTTGGTCCCGCTTCTCGACGAGGGTGCGGCTGGTGGTGACGGTGTTGTGCAGAATCTTCATCAGGTCGGGCGCCGCGTCGCCGTACACCTCGGCGACGTCGGCGAACCGCGCGATGTCCTCCTTCAAGGACGGCATGTGCGGGTTGAGGCGGCGCAGATAGTCCTCGACGCGGACGAGGTTGTCGCCGATCCGGTCCCCGCGGCCCTCCAGCGCGGTGGAGAACGCCGAGAGCGTGGCGTTGAGCTTGCCGGGCTGCACGGTCCGCAGCAACGGCAGCAGATCGTTCAGCAGTTGCTGCAACTCGATACCGACCTTCGTACGGTCCTGGGTGATGACGTCACCGGCGCGGATGGCCCGGGCGGAGGAGCCGCGGGGTGCCACGAGGTCGACGTACTTCTCGCCGAACAGCGTCTTGGGCAGCAGCCGCGCGTGCACGTCGGCGGGGATGTGCGCGACGTGCTCCGGCTTGAGCGCGATGTCCAGCGTGGCCTTCTCGCCGTCGGCCCGCACCGCGCGCACCTCGCCCACCAGCAGCCCGCGCAGCTTGACGTCGGCGCGCGGATCGAGCTGGTTGCCGAGACTGTCGGCCTCCAGCGTGATGCGCACGACCGGGGTGAACGCCTGCTGGTAGACGGCAACGGCGAGCGACAGCAGCAGCGCGAGCACAGCGATGAACACAAGGCCGTACAACCGCAGTCTCATTACTTTCGCGACTCTCAAGACGCTCACCCCGCGATCCGTACGGTCGTGTTGGCGCCCCAGATCGCGAGGCTCAGGAAGAAGTCCAGGACGTTGATGGCGACGATCGACGTCCGCACGGCGCGGCCCACCGCGACGCCGACGCCCGCCGGTCCGCCGCTCGCGTAGTAGCCGTAGTAGCAGTGCACCAAAATGATCAGGACGGCGAAGACGATCACTTTGCCGAACGACCAGAACACGTCGACCGGCGGCAGATACTGCTGGAAGTAGTGGTCGTACGTGCCCGCCGACTGCCCGTAGTAGCCGGTGGTGATGGTGCGGGCGGCGAAGTACGAGGACAGCAGCCCGACCACGTACAGCGGGATCACGGCGACGAACCCGGCGATCATCCGGGTCGTCACCAGGAACGGCAACGACGGAACGCCCATGACCTCCAGTGCGTCGGTCTCCTCGCTGATCCGCATCGCGCCGAGCTGGGCGGTGAACCCCGCCCCCACGGTGGCGGACAACGCCAGACCGGCGACGAGCGGGGCGATCTCGCGGGTGTTGAAGTACGCCGACAGGAACGCCACGAAGTTGGAGGTGCCGAGCTGATTGAGCGCCGCGTACCCCTGGAGGCCGACCTCCGTGCCGGTGAAGAACGACAGGAAGGCGATGACGCCGACCGTGCCGCCGACCACGGCGAGCGCGCCACGGCCGAAGCTCACCTCGGCCAGCAGCCGCAGGATCTCCTTCTTGTACCGCCGCAGGGTACGGCCCGTCCATGCCAATGAGCGGCCGTAGAAGACGAGTTGGGTGCCCAGCTCTTCGAGGGAGCGGAGCGGGCGGTCGAGAGGGCGCATGAGCCGCGTAGGACGCATCGACTAGCCCCTCTGCGGAACGATTTGGAAGTACACGGCGGTCATCACGAAGTTCGTCACGAACAGCAACATGAAGGTGATCACCACCGACTGGTTCACCGCGTCACCCACGCCCTTCGGACCGCCCTTCGCGGTCAGTCCCTTGTACGAGGCGACGATCCCGGCGATCGCTCCGAAGACGAGGGCCTTGATCTCGGCCGCCCATAGATCGGAGAGCTGGGCGAGGGTGGTGAAGGAGGCGAGATACGCGCCCGGTGTGCCGTTCTGCAGGATGACGTTGAAGAAGTAGCCGCCCGCGACGCCGACGACCGACACCAGCCCGTTGAGCAGAACGGCCACCACCATCGAGGCCAGCACCCGGGGTACGACCAGCCGGTGGATCGGGTCGATGCCCAGCACCTGCATCGCGTCGATCTCCTCGCGGATCTTCCGCGCCCCGAGGTCCGCACAGATCGCCGTGCCGCCCGCACCCGCGATCAGCAGCGCAGTGACGATCGGCGAGGCCTCGCGCAGCACCGCCAGCACCGAGGCGGCCCCGGAGAAGGACTGGGCGCCCAACTGCCGCGTCAGGCTGCCGATCTGCAAGGCGATGACCGCGCCGAAGGGGATCGAGACGAGGGCCGTCGGCAGGATGGTCACGCTCGCGACGAACCAGGCCTGCTGGATGAACTCCCTTGCCTGGAAAGGGCGCCGGGGCATGGTCCGGACGACATCCAGGGCCATCGCGAACAGATTGCCGGACTGTCTGAGCGCTCCGGTCGGCGACAGGCTCATGCGTCGGCCACCTGCTTCCGGTGCGGGCCGGTGTGAAGGTCCGGGTGAAGGTCGGCCTCGCGCCGGGCGATCGCCTGCCAGCGGGGTGGGCGGGTGATGCCTGGGCCCGGCAGCAGGCGGGGAGTCATGACCTGACTGCCGGGTGTCTTGGTGCCCTCGCCCTTTTCGCCGTCGCCGTCGCCTTCGCCTTCGCGGAGCTGGGCGAGCTCCTGCTCGACCTGGGCGGCGTCCTTCTCCTCCGCCATGCCGATCGGCCCCTGCATCCGGCCGTTCAGGAACTGCCGTACGACGGGCTCGTCGCTGGTCAGCAGCTTCTCGCGGGGCCCGAACATGACGAGCTCGCGGCGGAACAACAGCCCGATGTTGTCGGGGACCTGGCGGGCCGAGGCGATGTCGTGCGTGACGATCAGGAAGGTCGCGTCGATCTGGGCGTTGAGGTCGACGATGAGCTGGTTGAGGTAGGCCACGCGGACGGGGTCGAGGCCCGAGTCGGGCTCGTCGAAGAGGATGATCTCGGGGTCGAGGACCAGGGCCCGCGCCAGCCCGGCCCGTTTGCGCATTCCGCCGGATATCTCGCCGGGCAGCTTCTCCTCGGCGCCGATCAGGCCGACCATGTCCATCTTCTCGAGGACGATCCGCCGGACCTCGCTCTCCGGCTTACGGGTGTGCTCGCGCAGCGGGAAGGCGATGTTGTCGTACAGGCTCATCGACCCGAACAGCGCGCCGTCCTGAAACAGCACGCCGAACAGCTTCCGCACCTCGTACAGATCGTGCTCACGGAGCTTGGTGATGTCCCGGCCGGCGATCCGCACCGACCCCCGCTCCGGCTTCAACAGCCCCACGAGCGTCTTGAGGAACACCGACTTGCCCGTCCCCGAGGGCCCGAGCATGACGGAGACCTCCCCGGCGGGCAGCGTCAGTGACACGTCCCGCCAGATGACCTGGTGCCCGAAGGACTTGGTCAGCCCTTCCACACAGATCTCGACACCCATCCGTTCCGCCCTTCAGCCGTGGAGCAGCTCCGACATCTGCTCTACGGGGAGGGGCAGGGCGTCCGTCGCGACGGAGGCGGATTTTTTTTCGAGTGGGTTTCGGGGACGCTGCGGGCGCTAGGGGAGCAGGCTCGGAGTGGGTGCGTCGATCGCGGGTGGGGGCGACGGTACGTCGGCGGAGTCCGGCTTCGTGGACACGGAGGGCTCGACCGGTACGGCCGCGTCACGGGGTGTGCCCGGCAGCTCAGGATCGACGGAGACGTCCGGAAGGCCGGACACGCCCGGTACCTCGGGCACCTGCGGAACATCCGGCGCCGACAGCTCGGGCAGCGCCGACAGCGAGACCTCTGGCAGGGGCGGCACGGACAGGGGGAGGACTGACCGGTCGTCGGCCGACGGTGATGCCCCGGGCTCGGGAACCGCCGTGACGTCCGTTGCCTCTCGTGCGTCAGGGGCGCCGTCCCGGCCTGAGCCGTCGGGCCGGAGCGTTTCGGCGGGCCCCGACACGGTGGGCCGCGGAGCCGACCCGCCCCCGTCACCGTCATACGCGTACGGCAGCACGAACCCCGCCACCGCCAGGGTCGCTGCCGTCGAGGCGGCCGCCACGGCCTGCGTCCTGGCGCCCCCGCGCGGTTGCCCCCGCCCGATCAGGAACAGCGCGAACCCCAGCGTCGCCGCCAGTGAGTTGCGCAGCGTCCGCCGGGCCCGGGCCAGCAGTGACTCAACGGTGCGGTAGCTGAGCCCCATCTGTACGGCGACCTGACCGACGTCCAGGTCCTCCGACTTCAGCCGCAGCGCCTCCGCCTGGCGTGCGGGCAGCTCGCCGCTGCGGACGGCCAGCCACATGGCCTCGGCCCGGTCGCACACCGCCTCCTCGACGGGCACCGGTCCGGGTGCGATCAGCGTCGGGCTCGTGCGGACCTCGGCCTCGCGGTTGACCTGCCGGTAGCGGTCCACGCACAGCCGCATCGTCACCGTCGTCAACCAGGCCGCGAGTCGCTCGTCGTCCAGGTCGGGGCGTTCCGCTGCGCGCAGCATCGCCTCGTGAACGGCGTCCTCGGCGTCCTCCAGGCTCATCGACCTGCGCCGGGCCACTTTGAGCAGGTGCTCGCGGTGGCTCCACATGCGCTGCCAGCGGTCGTCGGCCGCCGTCGTCTGTGCAGGCATGGTCTCCGCAGGCATGTCCGTCGCCATGAGGGCCCCTTCGCGCTCATCCACCGGCCTCGTGCTCGTACCGTCCGGCGGCGTGGGGCGACATTACCGTCCGGTAGTCGGGCTTGTGGAGGGGGATGCGTTGTGCCTCCGGCGGTCACCGCCGACGGCCGGTCGTGGAGATCTGAAGGAACCCCATGTGCCACGTGTGTGGCTGAGCACTTCGGGGAAGACGAACGGCCATGGCTGGTCACGGGAGTTGGGGGCGGACGATGATCGGATCCCGGGCAGTGCCCACGGATGGTCTCTCCCCCGTGTACGACGAGACAGGAGCCGCATCCGCGCGTTTTCTCCTCTGGCTGGCCGAAGAGAGCGGCGGCGTCGCCGGCAGGCGCGTGGCCAGCGACGCATACGCACACCATGAGCGGTGCAGCCTGGAACTGGTCGAGGGCATCGTGGAACGCCTTGCCGCACTCGGCTGGATCGCCGTGCACAACGACTCCGGTGCCGTGCCACCGCTGGTCAGCCCGACCGCCACCGGGCTCGCGGAGGCGCGGGCCTGGGACGAGGCGTACGCCGACCGGGACAGCCGGCGCCGGTACGCCAAGGCGGCCCTGTTCGCCTGGTGGGACAGGGCGGGCCAGCACCAGAGCGGCGGGCAGAACGCAGAGGGCTTCCTCTGGACGCGGGAGGCCTTCTACTGCGGCCGGCAGCTCGCCTTCGAGGACCTGGAGTACGCCAGGGACCACCTGAGCCTGCCCACTCCCGTGCACGTCGGCGTCGGCGAACAGGGCGCCGGAGTGTTCCTGTCCTTCGAGCAGCTGGCCCAGCTGGTGCAGGCGTCCCGCCCCGACCTGTCCGAGAGCGACAGCGAGTTGCAGCAGGTGCGCGAGCTCGCCGAGGCCCTGACCGACGCCTCGCGGCGCGGTGCCCAGCCCGACCCGGGCATGCTGCAGCGCTTCCTGCAGCACAGCGGTGACCTGGCACAGGCCGGGTCCAGGTCGGTGGGCAGGGACATGGCGTCCGGCATGGTTTCGGAGATCATCCAGTCGATGCTGAGGCTGGGATGATCGATCCCGCAGGCCCCGCCCTCGTGCCCGAGGGCCAGATTCCGGAGGCGTACGCACGTCAGCCCCTGCTGCGGCAGCTGGTGCCGCGCCTGGTCGGACTCGAACGCGACCAGCACCGCAGACGGCCACGCCACGAGTTCGCCGAGGATCTGCCGGTGTTGCTGCTCAGCGGGCGGCACGGCACCGGCAAGAGCGCCCTGCTGGACGACCTCCAGAATGCCTACGCGCCCGATGCGGGCCCCTGGCCAGGGCCGCGCGTGCCGTTCGCGCGGATCAACTGCGCGGCACTGGAGGAGCGGGTCAGGGTCGGCCCGGAGATCTCCAACAACTCCCACGCGGTGGAGGTTCTGGTCGAGCTGGTCACCCAACTGTCCCGTCCCGTCGCCGGGTTCGGACGGCTCCGCTTTCCCCGGACCACCGCCGGGCTGCTCGCCGTGGTGTCCGCCCGGCGCCCCGGCAACGACGACGAGCTGCGGGTGGCCGACCGGCACGCGGCGGCCCTGATGGGACCTCCGACGGGCGAAGGCCCGCCCTCGACCTGGGCCTCGCTCTTCCGCCCGGCGCTGCCCGTTCCCCCGGACGGGGTCACACCGGACCCCGCGGCGTTTCCCGAGGCGGCGGTGCGTACGTATCTGGGCAGGCAGTACCGATGGCGCTCGCGCAGGCTCGCCTCCCGCCAGCTGGTCGGCTGGTACGAGAGCTACCGCAGAGAGGCCGACAACCGGCTGCGCGGACTGCCGCCGGGCGCGGACGCGCATGCGCGGCCGGTGCCGGCCGCGGAGCGTGCGGGGGCCGTGGCCCGGCTCTGCCGGGAGTTCCACCAGGGCCGCGGGTTCAGGCGTGGCGTCGAGCGCATGCTGATGGCCGCGTTCCTCGCGGATGTGCGCTACGGGCCCTTCCGGCGGGCGAACCGCGCCCCGCGTCCGCTGCTCCTCCTCGACAACGTGCACACCGACATCGGGCGCGACTTCCTCGAACTGCTCCTGGAGCAACGGGCGCGGCTCAGCCGTGACGCCCGCGACCAACTGGTCGTGATCGCCACCGAACTGCGCGGCGACGACAACCCGTCCACCCGGGACGACGCCCCCGACGAGGACAACGACCCTTACCCGGAGGCCACGTACCGCTCCCTGCACGAAGTCGGCACCAACTCCCGGTGGACGCGCAGTGGTCCCGCTCCCTCGGCGGGCGTACTGGTCCTGCCCCTTCCACCGCTCGACACGGAACACGTGGAGCGGATGCTGAAGCGCGACGAGCAGGCCTCCTTCGATCCGTACATCGCCACCGCCGTACACGATGTGACCCGGGGCCACCCCATGGGAGCCCGCCGCCTGTGCGACGCCGTGGTGCGCAAGGCGGGCACCGAGGGGTGGGTGACCGCCGAGGAACTCCTCGACCTGACCCATCCCGACGGCGTCGGCGAATCCGTCATCTGGCGGCTGCTCAACACCCTTGTGGGCAGCGAGAACCACGACGAGCTCTGCCTGTTCTCCCTGGCCTGGGACCGGGAGGCGGCCGAGCAACTGGCCGAGCGGTGGGTGCCACGCCGGATCGACGGCCTGCCCGCGGCCGACGGAGCCGCCGCCCAGCTGGAGCGGGAGCGCTGGTCCCGGGGAACGGGCAGCCGGCCGTTCATCACGGACCGGTTTCTGCGCGCCCTGCTGGTGCATCAGATGCGCAGCGGGCGCGGCGGCAGCGGGGTGGACTGGTTCAGCGCGCACGCCCTGCTCGCCGAGCACCACCGGCAGCGGGCCGAAGGCCGCTCGGGGCAGGCGGAAAGGGCCGAGCGGTCCCGCTTTCTGTGGCACCGGCTCGCCGGGGGAGAGGCGCGGGAGGTCGTCGACTGGCTGCACGCGGAGTTCCTCAGGGACGACGGCGACGCGGTCGACTGGCTGCACATCCTGCGCACCGTGGCCCATGCGCCACGCCCGCCGGGCGACGTCTGGTTCGAGCAGTGCCAGGAGGTCGGAAAGGGGCGCCGGGACCGGCTGCAACTCCAGGCGGACCCGGAAGTGGGCCTGGAGAAGCAGGCCGTCAACCGGCTCCTGCACGCCCTGTGGTATGCGGCGGACGAACTGGCCGAGGCGGACCGGACGTTGGTCGACCGGATAGGCCAGGACCTGTCGTTCCTCTCCGCCCAGCATCTGACCGGCCGCGCGGTCCTGGCCCAGGCAGCCATCCGCTGGCCGCGCGCCGTGAAGGACGGCGAGGACTGGCCTCTCGAACGCCACTGGCAGGGCGACCAGCCACGCACGGGAGGGGCGCGATGAGCCGTACGGACCGCCGCAACTGGGTCTGGCTGCCGAGCCGGCTGCGCTTCCGGGTACTCGGCCTGATCGATGTGGTGGCCTTGTGGGTGGTGGTCTCCGTGCTGTTGGGAGCCGGGGCCTGGTGGGGCCTGGACGCCTACCGGGACAACCGCGACTACTGCACCGAGAACCAGGAGCTGCGGCGCGTGGTGACCGACGCCGGCGAGGAGTGCATCGGCGTCACGGCTGCCGCGTACGCCTTCGACCCGGGCCTCGCCGACGTGATGGGCCGGATCGAGGACGAGAACAAGGCGGCCCGGGAAGCGGCACGGAAATCGGGCAAGCCCTTGGTGAGCGTCGCCGTGGTCATGCCGTACACCTCCACGACTCCCGGCGCGGCCATGTCCAAGGACCTGATCCGGCACTCCCTCCAGGGTGCCTACGTCGCCCAGTACAGCCACAACAACGGGGCCGCCACCGATGACACCGCCGTCCAGCTCCTGTTCGCCAACGTCGGCGAGGATCTGGCCCACTGGAAGACCGTGACCGACGAACTGGCCTCCCGGCGCACCGGCGATGCCCCCCTCGTCGCCGCCATCGGCTTTCCCAACAGCGACAACCACACGCTCGACTCCGTGCAGCAGGGGCTCGCGCCCCAAGAGATTCCGGCGGTCAGCGCGGTGCTCAGCTCCCGCGACATGGAAGACCCCTACCTCTTCAAGGTCTCGCCCTCCACCGACCACCTCGTCGACTCCCTCAAGCAGTACGTGACCGACAGCGACAACAAGGTGGACCGCGAGAACACGTTCATGATCGCCGACGAGCAGGACGACAACTACGTCGCGAACCTCCGCACCGTCTTCCGCGAGGAGTTCGGCGAGGAGTACGGCATCGACGACGGCCCGGTGCAACGGCGGATCGAGACGTACCGGGGAATGAAAGGGCTGGACCGGGGCGATGCCCGGGTCTTCCGGCGGGCGGTGGACACGATGTGCGCGGCCCGCGCCGAGACGGTGTTCCTGGCCGGTCGCGACGCGGACCTGCCGGACTTCCTGGACACCATCGACCAGCGGCCCTCCTGCTACCGGGACCCGGACGACGAGCCGTTGCGCATCCTGCGCGTCAGTACGGGCCGCGACCCCGTCACCGAGACGCCGGAAACACGTCGGATCGCCGAGCAGCACAACATCGAGATCGTGACCGCGGCCGCCGTGGACGCGCCCCGCTGGCTTGCGGGCAGGGACGGTGACGACCAGGTTCCCCGGGCCTTCGGGCGCTTCGCCGGCTCCTACGACCGGTATTTCGGCAAGGAGAAAGCCGACGCCCTCAGTGACGGCTACGCCGTGATGTACCACGACGCCCTCACCGCCGTGGGCACCGCCGTGGCCGCGGCCCAGGACAACGGGGTCGGCTCCGTGGACCACCAGGACGTCTACGACGAACTGCGCCGGGGAAGCCCTCTCCCACGCTGCGCCGCAGGGTGCGTGCAGGGCGCGAGCGGCGTCTTCACCTTCGTGGACGAGAACATCGGGGCCGACAAGCGCGTGCGGCACGAGGCGGCGGCCGGGCTGTGGCCGGTGTGCAAACCGGTACCCGTGGTCACCTTTCCGAAGGAGCGGCTCAGCCGGTCGCCGCTCTACCGGACCTACCAGGAGCCGGGGCAGACCTGCCCACGCCCGTGAACCGGCAGCGGGCGGAGCCCGATCCGCGCGCGGCTCGCTGTGGCCGCTCGGGGCGCGTTGCTTCGCTCGTCAGCCGTCCAGGTGATGGTCATGCGCGGAGTGGTGCCCGTGGTGGTCCGGCGGAGGCGTGGAGTCGCCGGTGCCGTCGGCCTGTGGGGAGCCTTCCGGGGCGTCGGCGGGGCCGGGCTGTAGCCCGGCCAGGGTGACCGCGACGAGCCGGTGGGCCGCGGCCTTGGACGGCAGGTCGCCTGCCGCGGTCAGGGCGTGGAGGCAGTAGCTCGCGAGTTCGGCGGGGGCGATGTCGCCGCGGACGGCTCCGGTCCGAGCGCCTTCGGCCAGTAGCGCCTCGACCATGCCGTGGAGTCGCCGCTGTGCCTGGTTGACTTGCTCGTCCCGGTGCAGGAACGCCGCGAGGTCGCCGTCGTGGTGACTGCGGGATGTGTGGGAGATGAGGGCGAACGCCCGCAGCACGGCTTCCAGCCGCTCACCGGCGCCCTCGGTCTGGTCCCGGACCTTGGCGAGGTGGTCGAGGTGGTGGCTGATCTGCCGTTCGTGCCAGGCGAGCAGGATCGAATCGACGTCCGGAAAGTACTTGTACAGCGTCGCGCGGCCGATACCGGAATCCTTGGCGATCCGCGACATCGTCACCGATGTCAACCCGTGCTCGGCGACCAGCGCTGCGGTGGTGTCCAGGACCGCGGCGCGTACGGCGGCGCGGTGGGCGTCGATCGTCTCGTTCCACAGCTTGGGCACGGCCCCAGTATACGGACCGGCGATGCCGTGACAGTATGGATTGATAGAGACAGTGTGTATTGATAAAGCTGATTGGCAGCCAGTCCCCACCCGGACCTGACCCGCCCTCACGAAGGAAACGCCATGCCCACCGCCGAAGCCCGCGTCGAAACGGAACGCCCCAGTCGGTATCTCGTCCAGTTCTGCAAGCACTTCTCCAACAAGGGGCGCCACCTCGGGCACCGGCCCCGCGCCCATCTGGGCGGTGACGCGCAGATGCCGAGTGCCATGCGGGCCGTGGCGGAGCAGGCCCGCGTCGACTGGTCCGACACCGACGGGGAAGTCAGCCTGGCCTGGGGCCGGATCACCCTGCAGGCCGGCCCGAGTGTGCTGACGCTGCGTGTCGAAGCCGCGGGCGACGAGGAACTGAGGCGGCTGCAGGACCTTGCCGCCGGTCACGTCGAAAGGTTCGGCCGGCGCGACGGGCTGAAGGTGAGGTGGCAAAGACTGGATTCTTCTGCGGGTTCCCACACCGGCGCCGGGGCGCCGGGCGGGGGAGCTGTGCCGCGTCGCAGACACCTCAGGGTGGTGGGACTCGTGGCGATCGTCGCGCTTGTCCTCGCCGTACATCTGGGGCTGGGCGGTGCCGTCTTGGCCAACTTGCAGTGGACCGGCTGGGCAGTTGGCGGCGTCCTGGCGGTCGTCCTCGTGAAGGTCGCCGTCCTGGGCGGGTTCGCCGTTCGTCGCGGCCGAGCCACGAAGAGCCGCTGAACGGCCTGCGGAGGGCGAGCGATTCGCGGCGAGGCCGCTGCCCGGGCAGGGTGGCGCGGCTCAGGGCGTCCGGCGGGCGGTGACGGCTCGGCGTATGCCGTAGGCGGCGATGCCGAGAACGAGGACTGCGGTGCCCCATGCGACGGAAGCGGCGGGCAGGGTGAAGGCCAACAGCAGGCACCCGGCCAGGCCGACCGCGGGGACGATGCGGGGCGGGCGGTTCTCGTCCCTCGTGAGTGTCCAGGCCGAGGCGTTGGCCACGGCGTAGTAGACGAGAACGCCGAAGGAGGAGAAGCCGATCGCGCCGCGCAGGTCGGTGATGGCGGTCAGGACGGCGACGACGGCGCCCACCAGCAGTTCGGCGCGGTGCGGCACTTGGAAGCGCGGGTGAACGTTGGCCAGGGCGTGCGGCAGGTGCCGGTCGCGGGCCATCGCCAGAGTGGTCCGGGAGACGCCCAGGATCAGAGCGAGCAGGGAGCCGAGCGCGGCGACGGCCGCCCCGCCGCGCACGACGGGCGCCAGCCAGTCCGCACCGGCGGCTCGCACCGCTTCCGACAACGGCGCCTCGGCGGCGGCCAGCCCGTGGGGGCCGAGCACGGTGAGGACGGCGACGGCCACCGCCGCGTACACGACCAGGGTGAGGGCCAGGGCGAGTGGGATGGCGCGAGGGATGGTGCGCGCGGGATCGCGGACCTCCTCGCCGAGGGTGGCGATGCGGGCGTACCCGGCGAAGGCGAAGAACAGCAGGCCCGCGGCCTGAAGGACGCCGATGACGCCGAAGTCGGAGCCGATGTCCAGGCGGCTCGTGTCCGTCGCCGAGGAAGTGAGGCTCGCGACCACGACCGCCGCCAGCACTGCCAGGACGACGGCGACGACGGCTCGGGTGAACCATGCGCTCTTCTGGATCCCGGCGTAGTTGACGGCGGTCAGCGCCACCACCGCGGCTACCGCGACCGTGTGGGCTTGGGCGGGCCAGACGTACGAGCCGACGGTGAGCGCCATCGCGGCGCAGGAGGCGGTCTTGCCGATCACGAAGGCCCAGCCGGCCAGGTAGCCCCAGAAGTCGCCGAGCCGTTCGCGCCCGTAGACGTAGGTGCCACCGGAGGCGGGATAGCGGGCGGCCAGCCGGGCGGAGGACGTGGCATTGCAGTAGGCCACGACCGCGGCCACCGCCAGACCGGCCAACAGTCCGGAGCCGGCTGTGCGGGCGGCCGGGGCGAGCGCCGCGAAGATGCCCGCGCCGATCATCGAGCCCAGCCCGATCAGCACGGCGTCAGTGACGCCGAGGCGCCGCTGGAGCTGGGGTGATGCGGTCTCGCTGGGCTGGCCCATGACGTGCCTCCGTCTTTCCGGCGGTGGGGCCGCGATGGCCCCCGCCAGCAAGGTACATCAACCGTATTTGATGTATTCTCGCTTTATGAGGTCTTCGGGTCATGCCGCCCCGGCGTTTGTGCATCTGGCCGCTCACCCGCTGCGGTGGCGGCTGTTGACCGAGCTGGCCTCAAGTGACTACCGGGTCCGTGAACTGGTGGAACGGGCCGGACAGCCGCAGAACCTGGTCTCCTACCATCTGCGGCTGCTGCGCGGCGGTGGGCTGGTCACCGCCCGGCGTAGCAGTTTCGATGCCCGTGACAGCTACTACCACCTGGATTTGGAGCGTTGCGCGCACGCGCTCGCCCATGCCGGTACCGCCCTGCACCCGGCGCTGGGTTTCGATCCCGCCCCGCCGCCGTCGACGAAGCCATCGGCGAGACGACCCGCCGTGCTGTTCGCCTGTACCGGCAACAGCGCCCGCTCACCGATCGCCGAAGCACTGTTGCGTCACCGCACCAACGGTCAGGTCGAGGTGACCAGCGCCGGCAGCCACCCCAAACCCCGCATCCATCCCGGTGCCGTGCGGGCCCTGCGTGAGCACCACGGCATCGACATCTCGGGGCAGAGTTCGCGGCACCTGGACGCACTGGCCGACCGCCGGTTCGACTACGTGATCAGCCTGTGCGACAAGGTCCGCGAGGTCTGCCCCGACTTCGGTGACCATCCGCGGCTGGTCCACTGGAGCATCCCCGACCCCGCCGCAGCCGACGGCCCCGACCGGACCGGCTACCCCGCATTCGTCCGTACGGCGGCAGAGATCGACACCCGCATCCGCTACCTGCTGCCGCAGCTTGCTCTCACACCACGGGAGGTAGAGCCATGACCATGCCCGACCAGTTGGCCAGTGTCCGGTACCTCGTCGACGACGTCCAAGCGGCCGTCGACTTCTACACCACCCACCTGGGCTTCACCCTTCGCACCAGCGCCGCCCCCGCCTTCGCCGACGTGACACGCGGGCCGCTGCGACTGCTGCTGTCCGGCCCGGCCAGCTCCGGCGCCCGCGCCACCCCGGCCGGCACCGGCCCCGGCCGCAACCGCATCCACCTGATCGTGGACGACCTGAACGCCGAGATCGACCGGCTACGCGGCGCCGGACTGACCTTCCACAGCGACATGGTCTCCGGCCCCGGCGGGCATCAGATCCTGCTCACCGACCCCGCGGGCAACCTGATCGAACTCTTCGAACCCGCCCACTAGTCGGACCGCAATCTTCGACGCAGTGCTTGGTCGAAGGGGTGCCCTGGTCGGTTAGGGTCGCCTCGGGGCGGACGAAGCGGCTCCGTCCCGGTGAAAGTGATTGGCTTGGAGTGCATCGCCGCTGTGAAGCAGCCGATTGATGCATCCCTGTTGTGCCCTGATGCGCCCTCGCGGTGGGTGATCTGGGAAAAATAGCAGGTCATAGGCGTGTTCTGGGGGCACAGTGCGATTGAGAGTGGAGTTCACGACCGAGCCCTTCGACCTCGACGAGGCGCCGCCGCACGCGCTGGTCGCGCGGGAGGTCATCGAGGCGGCAGAGCTGGACGCGGTGGACGTCGGCCCGTTCGGCAACACAGCGGAGGGCAGCGCCGACGCCGTACTCACCGCCGTGGACGCCCTGTTGCGCCAGACCCTGGAGTCCGGCGCCACCCGGATCTCGCTGCAGTTCAACGTGATCGCGGAGGGCGAGGCGTGACCGGCACCGGGGACGAACCCTTCATCACGGCCGTGAAGCCCCTGGTCGACGCCATGGGCGGCGAGATGCTGCCGCCCGACCAAGCGGGCGAGGACGATGTCGTACTCACCTGGGAGGGCGCCGACGTCGTCGCCGTACGCCTGCCGCAGCTCGCCGACTCGCTGGACCACATCCTCGCGGCGCTGGAACGCAAGCAGGGCAAGCCACTGGCCGAGCTCGACCGCAAGGCCAAGCAGGAGGTCGTACGGATCCTCGAGGCGCGCGGAGCGTTCTCCGTACGGCACGGCGTGGAAACCGTGGCGAGTGCCCTCGGGGTGAGTCGCTTCACCGTTTACAACTACCTGAACCGCGAGAAAGAGGCCTGAGCAGAGGCCCCTCCGACCGGTTTTTTCAACAAACTGTTGACGTCGTGTGGCCGCAGGGCGTTAGCTGGTCCGGTGACTTCGAGTTCTTCGACGCCGGGCCTCGCCCGCTTCAACGCCCTGGAGGAGCACGCTGCCGCCGCGGCGCTCCACGAGGCATGTGCCTCGGCGGAGTGGGGGTGCAGGCTGCTCGCGGGGCGTCCGTACGCCACGGCCGACGACCTTCTCGCCGCCAGTGACGCCGCCATGGCAGAGCTGACCGAAGGCGACCTGGCGGAAGCCATGGCCGGGCACCCGCCCATCGGCCGCCCCAAGCCCGGCGACCCCACGAGCTCGCGTGAGCAGCGCGGCATGGCCGGCGCCTCCGAGGAGCTGAAGGCCGAGATGCTCGAACTCAACCTGGCGTACCAGGACAGGTTCGGCCATGTCTTCCTGATCTGCGCCACCGGCCTGACCGGCGAGAAGATGCGTGACGCGGTGAAGGTACGGATCGGCAACTCGCCGGAGCAGGAGCGCGAGATCGTCCGCACCGAACTGGGCAAGATCAACCGCATCCGCCTCGCCCGACTCGTGGAAGAACAGGACGACGACTGATGAGTACCGCATCGGTGTCCACCCACATCCTGGACACCAGCATCGGCCGCCCCGCCCAGGGCGTGCCCGTCTCGCTGTCGGCACGCGGCAGCGCCGAGTGGACGGCGCTCGGCACCTCCGCCACGGACGCCGACGGCCGCTGCAAGGACCTCCCGGCGCTGCCGGCGGGTACCACGCACGTACGCCTCCGTTTCGAGACCGAGGCGTACCTCTCCGCGCACCGGGACGAGGCTGCGTTCTTCCCGGAGGTCACGGTCACCTTCGCCGTGACGCCCGGAGAGCACTACCACGTACCGCTGCTGCTCAATCCGTTCGGCTACTCCGTATACCGAGGGAGCTAGTGCACGATGCCCATCCTTGGACAGAACCAGTACGGCAAGGCCGAGAACCGTGTCGTACGCGTCACGCGGGA
Organism: Streptomyces sp. NPDC048825; assembly: GCF_043198355.1. Lineage (NCBI taxonomy): Bacteria > Bacillati > Actinomycetota > Actinomycetes > Kitasatosporales > Streptomycetaceae > Streptomyces > Streptomyces sp. NPDC048825. Next base: position 95,313 of record NZ_JBICUR010000024.1, on the reverse strand, counting down.
CGGTGCCACCCACCACATCAAGGACCTCAACGTCTCGGTGTCGCTGAGCGGCGACATGGACGAGGTCCACTACTCCGGCTCCAACGCGAACGTCCTGCCGACCGACACCACCAAGAACACGGTGTACGCCTTCGCCAAGGAGCACGGCATCGAGTCCGCCGAGCAGTTCGGCATCCACCTCGCCCGCCACTTCGTGACCAGCCAGGAGCCGATCCACCGGGCCCGCGTCCGCGTCGAGGAATACGCCTGGGAGCGCATCGAGAACTCCGGCGAGGGCGCCCACTCCTTCGTCCGCAAGGGCCAGGAGACCCGCCTTGCGCAGATCACGTACGACGGCGAGAAGTGGGAGGTCGTCTCGGGCCTCAAGGACCTGGTCGTGATGAACTCGACGAACTCCGAGTTCTGGGGCTACGCCAAGGACAAGTACACGACACTCCCCGAGGCGTACGACCGCATCCTCGCCACCGAGGTCTCCAGCCGCTGGCGCTTCAACTGGACTGACGACGAACAGCAGATGCCCGACTGGGAGACGTCCTACGAGCAGGTGAAGAAGCACATGCTCCAGGCCTTCGCCGAGACCTACTCCCTCTCACTCCAGCAGACGCTCTACGCCATGGGCGCGCGCATCGTCGACCACCGCGACGAGATCGACGAGATCCGCTTCTCACTCCCGAACAAGCACCATTTCCTCGTCGACTTGGAGTCATTCGGCCTCAAGAACGACAACGAGGTGTACTTCGCGGCCGACCGCCCGTACGGCCTGATCGAGGCCACCGTCCTGCGGGACGGGTGCGAGGCGCGCATCCCGGTCGACCTCAGCAACCTCTGACGCGGACACGGACGTACGGAAAGCTACGGACGTACGGAAAGCTACGGACGTACGGAAACTAGGAGACGCACGATGGCCCAGCGCATCGTCATCGAGAACTGCGCGATCGCGACCGTGGACGCCGACGACACCGAGTACGCCTCCGGGTACGTCGTCGTGGCCGACAACCGAATCGAGTCGCTGGGCGCGGGAAAGGCTCCCGAGGACCTGCGGGACGTCGTACGCCGTATCGACGCGAGCGGTCACCTCGTGACCCCCGGCCTGGTCAACACCCACCACCACTTCTACCAGTGGCTCACCCGCGGCCTCGCCACGGATCACAACCTCTTCAACTGGCTCGTCGCGCTCTACCCGACATGGGCGCGCATCGACGAGCAGATGACGTACGCGGCGGCCCAGGGCTCGCTCGCCATGCTGGCCCGCGGCGGTGTCACCACCGCGATGGACCACCACTATGTGTTCCCGAAGGACTCCGGTGACCTGTCGGGCGCGATCATCCGCGCCGCCCGCGAGACGGGCGTCCGCTTCACCCTCGCCCGCGGCTCCATGGACCGCAGTGAGAAGGACGGCGGTCTGCCGCCGGACTTCGCGGTCGAGACCCTCGAAGGCGCGCTCGCCGCCACCGAGGCGACCGTCGACGAACACCACGACGACTCCTTCGACGCCATGACGCAGGTGGCCGTGGCCCCCTGCTCGCCGTTCTCGGTGTCGACCGAACTGATGAAGCAGGGCGCCGAGTTGGCCCGCCGCAAGGGCGTCCGGTTGCACACGCATGGTTCGGAGACCGTCGAGGAGGAGCAGTTCTGCAAGGAACTGTTCGGCCTGGGCCCGACCGATTATTTCGAGTCCACGGGCTGGCTCGGCGAGGACGTGTGGATGGCGCACTGCGTCCATATGAGCGACTCCGACATCGCCGCCTTCGCCCGTACGAAGACGGGCGTGGCCCACTGTCCTTCGTCCAACGCCCGGCTGGCGGCCGGGATCGCACGCGTCCCCGACATGCTCGCTGCCGGTGTCCCGGTCGGCCTCGGAGTCGACGGCACGGCGTCGAACGAGTCCGGCGAACTGCACACCGAACTGCGCAACGCGCTCCTCATCAACCGCCTCGGCGCACACCGGGAAGCCGCCCTGAACGCCCGTGAGGCGCTGCGTCTCGGCACCTACGGCGGTGCCCAAGTCCTGGGCAGGGCAAGGGAGATCGGCTCCCTGGAGCCGGGCAAGCTCGCCGACCTGGTGCTCTGGAACCTGGACACCCTGGCCCACGCCTCCATCGCCGACCCGGTCGCCGCCCTCGTCTTCGGCGCGGCGGCACCGGTCACCGCGTCCTTCGTCGGCGGCAGGCAGATCGCCGAGAACGGCCGCCTGCTGCACGTGGACGAGGACACCATCGCCCGCTCCACGCGGTCGGAGGCGAGGCGCCTCGCGCAGATCGCCGCGCAGGCCTGAACGTGGGGTGCCGCGAAGTGCAGTTGCGTCATCGTGGGTAATCACGATTCATGACTGACCAACCGCTGCTGTTGCTCGACGTCGACGGCCCGCTCAATCCCTACGGCGCGCGGCTGGTCCGGCCACGCGGGTATGTGACGCGGCGGCTGCATCCCGCGAACTGGTCCGCGCGGCAGGTGCCGGGGTCGCGGCGGCTGCGGCGAGGGCTGCGGGTGCGGCTCAATCCGGGGCATGGGGCGCGGCTGAGGGCGTTGCCGTATGAGCTGGCGTGGGCCACGACCTGGATGCACGAGGCCAACGAGATGATCGCGCCGGTGATCGGGCTGCCGGGCGATCTGCCGGTGATCGAGTGGCCCGAGCTGTTCGTGAGGGATCTCGAGGGGCTGTACTGGAAGACGCGGCACGTCGTGGCGTGGGCCGCCGGCCGGCCCTTCGTGTGGGTCGACGACATGATCACCGAACTCGATGTACGGCATGTCGCCGCGCACTACGACGCGGCCGCCCTCCTGCTGCCGATCGATCCGCGCAAGGGGCTGCGGGAGCGGGACTTCGAGGAGCTGGAACGGTGGGCTCGCGAACTGTGACGGACGAATGCGGGGGGTGACGGACGAAAGGTGAGTGTCAGACCCGGGTCGTAGTCTTCGAATGGGCTCAGTGATCGCTCACCGATCAGGCCGAGCCGGATTCGGGGAGGAGCACGCCGTGACACGACCGCCTACCGCCGCGCAGCGGCGTGTCATCGATGCCGCCGATCCCGTGACGGGACGGCTCAGGGGTACGGAGAGCCAGCTCGCGGCGCTGGTGAAGCGCGGGCTCGCCTTTCGTCATCCCCGGCCGCCGCACGATCACTTCCTGACACCGGCCGGGCATCGGATACGCGAAGAGGCGGCTGCGGAGGCCTCCGGTGGCCCGGACGGACGGGAGGTCGCGGAGGCGGGCAGCGCCCGTGCGTCCGCCGGCACCGGGGTGTTCGCCGCCCGGGTCGGCGGTGAGGAGGGCGTCGACTCGGGGCCGGGGCGCATACGCGAGGTGCACAGCGCCTGGCAGGGGCTTCTGGAGTTGCGGCGGATGACCAATCCGGACGGCGCCGTGGACCGGCCGTGCGGATGGGAGCGTACGCATCTGGTGCAGGCCGCCGCGCTCGCGCTGGAGGCGGCGGGGCACCGGCCCGCGGGGGCGGACGCCGACGGCTACCGGGTGCGGGCGACACCGCAGCCCGAGGCGGTCGCGGTGCAGGTGACGGACGCCGAGTCGCGGCAGGGCTGTGCGGCCACCCTGGAGAAGGCGGGTTGGCAGGTCGGAGAGTACACGGAGCCTCGTACGCGAGCACGCTATCTGCTGGCTTCCCCGCGACGAGTGTGAGACGAGCATGCCAAGCTGAGTGATCACCACCGTCGAGAAAATGAAGGGGAAGCCGTGTCAGAAGCGTCAGGAGCGTCCGGGCCGTTTTCCGTCCGGGTGACCGTCCGTGGGTACGAGACCGATGTCCAGGGCCACCTCAACCAGAGCGTCTATCTGAACTACGCGGAGCACGCCCGCTGGTCGTTACTGCAGGCCGCCGGGATCAGTCAGTCCGGCCTGATAGCCAAGGGGGTGGGGCCGGTGTCGCTGGAGACGACCATCCGTTTCAAGCGGGAGCTGCGGGCCGGTGAAGAGGTCGAGGTGACGTGCGACTTCCTCATGGACGAGAGCAAGATCTTCCGCGTCGAGCAGGAGATACGCAAGAGCGACGGCACGGTCGCCGCCGAAATCACGGCCACCGGCGGCCTGATGGACCTCAAGGAGCGAAAGCTGGTCGCGGAGCCACGCGAGTACTTCCGCGCCCTGGCGAGTGATCCGCGGCTCTTCGGGCTCTGATCCGGCACGTCGGACCGGGCTCTGATCTGGCACGTCGGCGGCCCTGTGACGGGCAGTCGGTGGCGAAACCGACTGCCCATTCATGACGCGTTCTCCGCCATGTGGCCGTATTTCCAAGCTGAACTCCTCATTCACAGGGTATTCCTCTCCACGGCATCCCTCAGCTGTCGAACCGGAGACCCAAATGCCGCTTGCTCGTCGTGCGTTTCTGATTGCGGTTGCCGGATCGGCCGGTGTCGTAGCCTGCTCGAACACACCCGCGAAAAGTTCCTCCGCCACGGACGCCAAGGGGGCTTCAGTGAGTCAGGCCGACGCAGCGAGCAGGGCGGCGCGGCGGCTACTGCCGCGGCACTGGCAGCAGTTGAGATTCGAGACGACGAGCCCCGCTGGAAGGGCTGACGCCTTCCGGGTCTCGGGCAGTACGGGACGGATCACCATCATCGGCACCACACCCGGCACCCAACTCGCCGGACTGCGCTGGTACCTGAAGCACATCGCGCACGCCAACATCAGCTGGGCCGGTGAGCAGCTCGACCTCCCCCAGCAGTTGCCCGGCTTCGAAGGCACCGTCACCCGGCAGGCCAATGTCCCGCACCGCTTCGTCCTGAACGACACGAACGACGGCTACACGGGCGCGTACAACGACTGGTCGTACTGGGAGCGCGAGCTCGACGTACTGGCGCTGCACGGCTACAACGAGGTGCTGGTGTACATCGGCGCGGACGCGCTCTACCACCGGGTGTTCCAGGAGTTCGGGCACACGGACGAGGAGCTGCGGGCGTGGATCGCGGGCCCGGCCCATCAGCCGTGGTTCCTGATGCAGAACATGGGCGCGTTTCCGTATCCGGTGTCGCGGCAGCTGCTCGCCGCGCGGGCCGCGCTGGGTCGGCGGATCGTCGACCGGGTACGGGAGTTGGGCATGACGCCGGTGTTCCCCGGCTTCTTCGGTACGGTCCCGCCGGGCTTCGCCGAGCGGAACCCGGGCGCGCGACCCCTACCGCAGGGTGAGTGGATGGGCCTCGTGCGGCCCGACTGGCTGGACCCGCGTACCGACCATTTCGCGCGGGTGGCGGCCACCTTCTACCGCGTCCAGGACGAGATGTTCGGCCCCTCGACGCTCTACAAGATGGACCTGCTCCACGAGGGCGGCGACCCCGGAGACGTACCGGTCGCCGATGCGGCGAAAGGTGTCGAGAGGGCGCTGCTGACCGCGCATCCGGAGGCGATCTGGGTGATCCTCGGCTGGCAGCGCAACCCGCCGAGGGCGATCGTCGACGCCGTCGACAAGCGGCACATGCTCGTCGTCGACGGACTGTCCGACCGCTTCCCGACCGTCGTCGACCGCGAGGCCGACTGGGGTGACACCCCGTACGCCTTCGGCTCCATCTGGAACTTCGGTGGCCACACGACGATGGGCGCCAACACCCCCGACTGGGCCGAGCTGTACAACACGTGGCGTACGAAGGAGGGCAGCACTCTGCGCGGTGTCGCCCTGATGCCGGAGGCGGCCGACAACAACCCCGCGGCCTTCGACCTCTTCTCCGAACTCGCCTGGGAAGAGGGCGACTTGGACCTTGAGGCATGGTTCAGGGACTGGGCGCACTCCCGTTACGGCACGCGTGATCCGCACGCCGAGGCCGCCTGGGACATCCTGCGCCGCACCGCGTACGGCACGACCCGCGCCGACTCGTGGAGCGAGGGCGCCGACGGGTTCTTCGGCGCCCGCCCCTCGCTCACCGTCAAGTCGGCCGCCAAGTGGTCGCCCAAGCAACTCCGGTACAACGCCGAGGAGTTCGAGCCCGCGCTCGACGAACTGCTGAAGGTGCCCGCGAGCCTTCGCAACTCCTCCGCCTACCGTTACGACCTCCTCGACGTGGCCCGCCAGGCTGCCTCCAACCGCAGCCGCGTCCTCCTGCCCCGCATCAAGAAGGCGTACGACGCCGGGGACGCCACCGAGCTGGACCGGTTGGCCGGGGACTGGCTCGCCCTGATCGACGTACTGGAGGCCTTGATGGCCACCGACTCCCGTCATCTGGTGGGGCGTTGGGTGGCCGACGCGCGGGCCTGGGGCGCCGACGAAGTGGAGCGGGCCCAGTTGGCGTACGACAATCTGTCGCTGCTGACCGTGTGGGGTACCCGGGAGGGCGCGGACGCGGGGCTGCGCGACTATGCGAACCGGGAGTGGGCGGGCCTGCTCGGCGGGCTGTACCGGCTGCGGTGGTCGACGTACTTCGACGAGCTGCGGGCCGCGCTGGAGGAGGGGCGGGGACCGAGGGCCATCGACTGGTTCGCGCTCGAGGAGCGCTGGACGCGGGAGCCCGGGCGGCTGGCGACGCGGCCGGTCGGGGACACGTACGAGGCCGCCGTCCGGGTGCGCGACCAGCTCACCGCGACTTCCTGAGTGGGGCCGGGCGGCCTCGAGCCCATGGGGTTCACCCCCGCCGCCCTACCCTCCCCCCATCTTCCTGGGGCTCCGCCCCAGGACCCCGCTGGGGGCTGCTGCGCCCCAGACCCCTACGGCCGAGTTGCCGCCGACTACTGCCGATACCCGCTGAGGAACCGCCCGATTCGTCCGATCGCCGCGTCCAGGTCGTCGACGTACGGGAGGGTGAGGATGCGGAAGTGGTCGGGGCGCGGCCAGTTGAAGCCGGTGCCCTGGACCACCTGGATCTTTTCGCGCAGGAGCAGGTCGAGGACGAACTTCTCGTCGTCGTGGATCTTGTGCACCTGGGGGTCGATGCGCGGGAACGCGTACAGCGCACCCTTCGGTTTCACGCAGGAGACGCCCGGGATCTCGTTGAGCTTCTCCCAGGCGCGGTCACGCTGTTCGCGCAACCTGCCCCCGGGTGCGGTGAGTTCGCGGATGGACTGGCGGCCGCCGAGCGCTGCCTGGATGGCGTACTGGGCGGGCGCGTTGGCGCACAGCCGCATGGAGGCCAGCATCGTCATGCCCTCGAGGTAGTCGCGGGCGTGCTGGCGTGGGCCCGTGACGACCATCCAGCCGGAGCGGAAGCCCGCTACGCGGTACGTCTTGGACAGTCCGCAGAAGGTGAGGACCACCAGGTCGGGGGCGAGGGAGGCGACCGAGTGGTGCACGGCGTCGTCGTACAGGATCTGGTCGTAGATCTCGTCGGCGAAGACCATCAGGCCGTGGCGGCGCGCGAGGTCGAGAATGCCCTCGATGATCTCCTTCGGATAGACCGCGCCCGTCGGGTTGTTGGGGTTGATGATGACGACGGCCTTGGTACGGTCCGTGATCTTCGCCGCCATGTCGGCCAGATCCGGGTACCACTCCGCCTGTTCGTCGCAGAGGTAGTGCACCGCCTTGCCGCCCGCGAGCGTCGTCACCGCCGTCCAGAGCGGGAAGTCCGGGGCGGGGATGAGAATTTCGTCGCCGTCCTCGATCAGCGCCTGGACCGCCATCGAGACGAGTTCCGAGACGCCGTTGCCGAGGAAGACATCGTCCACGCCGACCTCCAGGCCCAGGTCCTGGTAGCGCTGGGCGACGGCCCGGCGGGCCGAGAGGATGCCGCGGGAGTCGGTGTAGCCGTGCGCCTGGGGCAGCATGCGGATCATGTCCTGGAGGATCTCCTCCGGCGCCTCGAAGCCGAAGAGCGCCGGGTTGCCGGTGTTCAGCCGGAGCACGCTGTGGCCCGCCTCCTCCAGGGCGTTCGCGTGCTCTATGACCGGACCCCGGATCTCGTAACAGACCTCGCTGAGCTTGCTCGACTGCCGGAACTCCATGCGGTGCGCACCTCCAGGTTGGTGTGTTGCTTGGTTTTACCAAGTAGCGGCTTGGAAAGTCCAACAACATGTCTAGACTGCGTCGCATGTCACCTCGCCGAAGCTACGACCAGTACTGTTCCGCAGCCCGGGCCCTCGACGCCGTCGGTGACCGCTGGACCCTCCTGATCGTCCGCGAGCTCCTCGCCGGTCCGCGCCGCTACACCGACCTGCACGCGGATCTGCCCGGCGTGAGCACGGACGTCCTCGCCTCCCGGCTCAGGGACATGGAACGGGACGGGCTGTCGAGCCGACGCCGGCTGCCTCCGCCGGGAGCGGCCTTCGTGTACGAACTCACCGACCGCGGACGCCAGTTGCTCCCCGTCCTTCAGGCACTGGGCGAGTGGGGTGCGCCCCTGCTGGAGGAACGGCGGCCCACCGACGCGGTGCGCGCCCACTGGTTCGCCCTGCCGTTGCTGCGCTGCCTGGCGGGACTTGGCGACGGGGTCGTACAAATACGGCTGGAGGAAGGGGAGTTCTACGTTCGTATCGGCGCCGAGGGCGGCGGACCCGTGTACGCGGAGGGGCCGGCGCCCGAGGACCCCGATGCCCGGCTCGCCCTCGACTCGGGGACGTGCACGGCACTCGCCGGTGGCGGTCTGACGCTGCAGGAGGCGATACGGGCCGGGCGTGTCGAAGTGATGGGTGACGGGCCGCTGGCCAAGGAGCTACGGGACATCTGACGACACGACACCGCCCCTCCCAGCCCGCGGCGGTTCACGCTGCCCCCAACGGATTCGGCACCCCCGCCCAGATGTCCCCGGGCCGCTCCGGAGACAGCCTCATCAGCGTCAGCGCCTTCGTGGGCAGCGGTCCGTCCAGAACGGCCGCCAGGTCAGGCGTGCGCGGCAGGTCTCGTACGGCCGTGGAGAGGGCCTCGCCGAGCACCGCGCTCGAACCCGCCGTCGCCCCCAGCGTGCCCGTGACGAGCGAGCCGAACAGCTTGCGGCGCAGGGTCGTCTCGTCGTCCGTGATCAGCCGGCCGGACAGGTCCGGGGCCGGGATGCCGTGGCGGGCGAGGCGGGCCGGGCTGATGCGGATGTCGGCAAGGTCGCGGTAGACCAGGCGGGTCGGGGCGCCCGAGGGGGAGAGCACCACGAGGAGGTTCTGGCCGTGGGCCTCCAGCGCCACGCCCAGCTCCAGCAGTCGCAGACACACCGTCAGCGCCAGCCGCGTGAACTCGGCCATCCAGGAGGGGGATTGGGGCAGACCGGTCATGGTGAGCGCGGCGACGGGCACCACCCGCTCGCCATCCGCCGCGTACGTCTCCGGCGCCTCGCGCACCGCGGCCGCGAGGTCAGGTGTGTGGGCGGTGACCGCCCCCAGGGTGCGCGTGATGTGAAGGAGGCCGTCCAGGCGGGCGGCGACGGAGTCCAGGAATGCCGACACCGTCGCGGCCGTGGCGATCGAGTACAGCGAGATGTCCCGCACCGCCGACGTCAGCCGGGCGCTCAGCGCGGTCTTGATGTGCGGCCCGCCGGGCTCGGCGTCGGCAAGGGTGCGCAGCGACATGAGGGGGTGCGCGGTGACACCAGCCCCGCCCACCAGCGTCTCGTCCTTCAGCACATGCCGGGCCTGCCACGGATGCACCGGGATCAGTACCCGTCCGGCCTCCCGGTACGGCCACTCGCCCGCCACCAGACAGGCCTCCTCCGGCGCGGCGACCAGGCCCAGCTCGACCACCGGCCGGTGCTCGGGTGCGTACGCCAACTGCTCGGACACCGAAAAGCCCGGTCGGGAACGGCAGCTGGGGTGGAAGGGATGCCCGTCGACGATCCGCTGCTCCCACTCCCAGGTCGCGGAAGGGACGTCAAGGGGCGGCTGGTCGGCGCGGGACAGGGCCAACGAGGCGACGCTGTGGTCGAGTTCGGCGGCGAAGGCGTCACCGTGCGGGAAGGAGAGCGCGGTCATGAGCGCGGCCGGGTGGTCGTACGCGGCACCGTCCAGCCCAACCTCCGTAACGCAGGCGGCAGTTCCGTACGCATCCGAGTGCGGTCCGTGCAGCCGGCGGCCGTCGGCCAGATGGAGTGTCAGGCCCTCGCGCCCCTGCTCCCGGCGCGTGATCCACGGCAGCGGCTCATGGGCGAGACCACGCCACAGCCGGGTCAGCACGGCGGCCCGGGCGCCCGGGAGCTCGGCGGCGTACCCCGGCAGCAGGTGGGGGCCGGCGGTGCGCAGCTCGGCGGCGAGGGCGGACTCGGCCTCGGCCGGGGTGGGGGGATGGTGCACGGCGTGGCTCCTCGGTGATGGGAGGGCGTCGGGACCGGGTACTACGGCAGACATACTGATCGTCACTACCCGTATGGAACGAATGGATCGCGTGGAGCCCATGCCCTCCAGGGACGACGTCGCAGAGGCCGCCGACGCGTACGCGGCAGCGCCGCTGCTCAATTGTCTGCTGCGGGAGGTGGCCGAGCCGGCACCGGGGTCCGGTGAGCGGCCCGTGTACCGGCTGCCGGGCGGGAGACGGCTGCTGCGGGTACGCGGCGGACGCCGGCCCGCCGAGCCCGAGGTGTACGCCGCCGGGGCCTGGCACCGCCTCACCCACGCCGAGCTGGTCAAACTCACCGCCGATGAGCTGCGCCGGCACACCGGCCTGGCCAACTCCGAGCTGCCCACCGAGATGATCGACAGCCGGGACGCGGTGGCGGCGCTCCTCGTCGCACGCGACGGGGCCACCCCGCCCGAGGACCCGTATCAGCGCTCCGAACAGTCCCTGATCACCGGGCACCCCTACCATCCCGCGCCCAAGGCCCGCGGCGGCGGCCCGGTCGCCGGCTGGCTCCCTTACGCCCCCGAGGCGTACGCCCGCTTCCCGCTCGTCCTGCTCGGGGTGCGCGAGGACGCGGTCGTCGAGGAGGGCGACCTGCGGGCGATCGACGCGCTGGGCCAGGCCCCTCCCGGCTACCGGCTCCTGCCCGCCCACCCCTGGCAGCTCGACCTCGTCGGCAGCCGACCGGAGATCCGCGAGGCCTTCGCCGACGGCCGCCTCGTACGACTCGGCCGCGCGCCGTCCCCGGTCTGGCCCACGGCGGCCATTCGGACGGTGTACGACCCTGCCGCCGACCTCTTCCTGAAGTTCAGCCTCGACGTCCGCATCACCAATGACATCCGCCGCCTCTGGCGTCATGACCTCCTCAAGCTCCACCGCACGGACGCGGCGGTCACCTCGGCGTTCGCGGCCGTGGACGGCCCCGCGGCCTGGCTGAGCGACCGCGGCTACCGCACCGCGAGCTTCGCCTTCGAGGAACTCGCCGTCCTCGTACGCGACGGCCTGCGGGACCACGTCCTCCCCGGCGTGAACCCCCTGCTGGCGGCGGCCCTCACGGAAGCCTTCGACGGCAGTCCGCTGGACTCTCTCTCCGCCCCGGCCGACTGGTGGACGGCGTACGTGCGTCAAGTCGTTCCGCCCGCACTGGAGTTGTTCGCCCGTCACGGTGTCGTACTGGAAGCGCATCTGCAGAACACGGTGGTCGCCGTGGATGGCGCCGGTCTGCCGGTGCAGGCACTCTTCCGGGACGCCGAGGGCGTGAAACTGCTGCCCGACGTCACGCGCGCCGCCGGGTGGGAGCGGTTGGTGTACTGCCTCGTCGTCAACAACCTCCTTGAGATCGCCGGGGCGTTGGAGGAGCGGTATCCGGGGGTGGAGCTCTGGCCTGCCGCACGGCGGGAGCTGAGGCGCTACGAGGCGGAGGTGCCGGAGGTGGGGGAGCTGATCAGGGCTCCCACACTGCCCGGCAAGACGAACCTGCTGTTGCGGTGGACGGGGGCGGACGGGGCGGATGCCCGGTATCTGCCACTGGCCAACCCCTTGCGGTAGAGATGGTGGCGCCGGAAATGCCAGTGGGTACGGTGACCCGCTGATTTACAGTGGCCGGTGTGCTGCGCGAAGTGACTGCCGACCGATACGTGACCCCGCTGAGGTCCGGCGGCTCCGTGCCCGGAGTCGTCGAGGCCGACGACCTGGGGACGTACGTCGTGAAGTTCACCGGCTCCGCGCAGGGCAGGAAGGCGCTGGTCGCCGAGGTGATCGTGGGTGAGCTGGCCCGTGCGCTGGGGTTGCGGTTCCCCGAGTTGGTCCTGGTGCATTTCGACCCGTCGATCGCCGACGCGGAGCCGCATCAGGAGGTGCGGGACCTGCACAGCGCCAGCGCCGGCATCAACCTCGGCATGGACTTCCTGCCGGGCGCGAGGGACTTCACGCCCGAGATCGCCGAGACGTTCCGCGTGGACCCGCTGGAGGCGGGCCGGATCGTCTGGCTCGACGCACTGACCGTCAACGTGGACCGTACGGTCCACAGCTCCAACCTGATGGTCTGGCCCACGTTCGGCATCGCGCCCCCGCACCTGTGGCTGATCGACCACGGCGCCGCCCTCGTCTTCCACCACCGCTGGGACGCGACGGAACCGGAGAAGGCGTATGACTTCCGGCACCACGCGCTCGGCCACTACGCCCCGGACGTACGGGCAGCCGACGCCGAGCTGGCGCCCCGCGTGACCGAACGGCTGCTCCGCGAGATCACGGCCGAAGTGCCGGACGCCTGGCTCGCGGACGAGCCGGGCTTCGCCACGCCCGACGAACTGCGCGAGGCTTACACCGGCTACCTCCACGCGCGCGTGCGCGCATCGGCGGCGTGGCTGCCCACGGATTTCCCCACCCGGGAGGAACTCGCCGCCGAGGAGGCCCTCCGCGCGGCGAAGAGTCAGCGAGGCCGTCCGAAGTGGCTCCAGCGGGTCCCCGACCTGCACGGCAAACCGGCGGCGGAACAGGATTGGTCGGTACACCTCGGATGACCCACCGCGTTCAGATCGAGTACTGCACCCAGTGCCGCTGGCTGCCCCGCGCCGCATGGCTGGCGCAGGAGCTGTTGACCACGTTCGAGACCGAGCTGACGGAGCTGTCCCTGAAGCCGGGCACGGGCGGGGTGTTCGTCGTACGCGTCGACGACGAGGTGGTCTGGGACCGGCGCGAGCAGGGCTTCCCGGAGCCGACGGCCGTCAAGCGCCTCGTACGCGACCGAGTGGCCCCGGGCAGGACCCTGGGCCACTCGGAGAAACCGGCGGACTGACTCGGCCTGCCGGCTGGCTCAGCCGGTGAGCTGCTCGTACGCGGGCAGCGTCAGGAAGTCCACGTACTCCTCGTCCAGCGACACCTTCAGGAGCAGGTCGTGGGCCTGCTGCCAGTTGCCGACCGCGAAGGCCTCGTCGCCCAACTCGGCGCGGATGGCGGCCAGTTCCTCGGCGGCAACCTTGCGGGCAAGCTCGGGCGTGGCCTTCTCGCCGTTCTCGAACTCCACGCCCGCGTTGATCCACTGCCAGATCTGGGAGCGGGAGATCTCGGCGGTGGCCGCGTCCTCCATCAGGTTGAAGATCGCGACCGCGCCGAGGCCGCGCAGCCAGGCCTCGATGTAGCGGATGCCGACCTGGACGGCGTTGACCAGGCCCGCGTACGTCGGCTTCGCGTCCAGCGAATCGATGGCGATCAGATCGGCGGCCTTGACGTCGACGTCCTCGCGCAGCCGGTCCTTCTGGTTGGGCTTCTCGCCGAGCACCGCGTCGAAGGACGCCATCGCGATCGGCACCAGGTCCGGGTGCGCCACCCAGGAGCCGTCGAAGCCGTCCCTCGCCTCACGGTCCTTGTCGGCCTTGACCTTCTCGAAGGCGACCTTGTTGACCTCCTCGTCGCGCCGCGAGGGGATGAACGCCGCCATGCCGCCGATCGCGTGCGCCCCGCGCTTGTGGCAGGTGCGCACGAGGAGTTCGGTGTACGCGCGCATGAACGGAGCGGTCATCGTCACCGCGTTGCGGTCCGGCAGCACGAACTTCGGCCCGCCGTCACGGAAGTTCTTGACGATGGAGAAGAGGTAGTCCCAGCGGCCCGCGTTCAGCCCCGAGGCGTGGTCGCGGAGTTCGTACAGGATCTCCTCCATCTCGTACGCCGCCGTGATCGTCTCGATGAGGACGGTGGCGCGGATGGTGCCCTGCGGGATGCCGACGTAGTCCTGCGCGAAGACGAACACGTCGTTCCAGAGGCGGGCCTCCAGGTACGACTCCGTCTTGGGGAGGTAGAAGTACGGGCCCTTGCCGAGGTCGAGCAGGCGCTGCGCGTTGTGGAAGAAGTACAGACCGAAGTCGACGAGCGCGCCCGGGACGGGGGTGCCCGAATCGTCCACCAGATGGCGCTCGTTCAGGTGCCAGCCGCGCGGGCGCATCACGACCGTAGCCAGCTCCTCGGCCGGCTTCAGGGCGTACGACTTGCCCTCGGGGGACGTGAAGTCGATACGGCGCTCGTACGCGTCGGTCAGGTTGAGCTGGCCGAGGACCACGTTCTCCCAGGTGGGCGCAGAGGCGTCCTCGAAGTCCGCGAGCCAGACCTTGGCGCCCGAGTTGAGGGCGTTGATGGTCATCTTGCGGTCGGTGGGGCCGGTGATCTCGACGCGGCGGTCGTTCAGGGCCTCCGGTGCCGGGCCCACCTTCCAGGAGTCGTCGGCCCGGATGGCGGCGGTCTCGGGGAGGAAGTCGAGCGTGGACGTACGGGCGATCCCGGCACGGCGCTCGGCGCGACGGGTGAGGAGCTCGTCACGCCGGGGCGTGAACCGCCGGTGCAGCTCGGCCAAGAAGGCGAGCGCCGCGTCCGTGAGGACCTCACCCTGCCGGGGCAGGGGCTCGGCGTCGACGATGGCCAGCGAGGACGGCGCTGGTGCGGACATGAGCTGTCACTTCCTTCAGCGAGCTGACTTCAGTACACGGCGGCACTGGGTGCCAGTGGATACTAATTTCCTCATGGTGGAAGTTCAATGTTTTGTTGATGTCGAGATGCTCTGAGTCGAGCCAAGCGCCGGGACAACAAGGGCGGGCGCTCGGTGACGCGCGCCTCACTCGAGGTGGATCAAGTCGCCTTCCGTGTCGATGTCATACGCCTGCGCCACATCACCGCACTCGACAAGCGTGATCGCGTCCTCGTTCGCCTTCAGGTAGGCGCGTGCCCCGCGATCCCCGACCGCAGTCGCGCTGATGCCGGGCCAGTGGTCGGCGCCGAACAGCACGGGATGGCCGCGTACACCGTCGTACGCGGCTGCCGCGAGCGATGTCTCGGAGGCGTACGCGGCGAGCACGCGGGCCACCGCCTCCGGCCCGATGCCGGGCTGGTCGACCAGTGATACGAGGGCTGCCCGCACCCCCGTTCCGGCCAGCGAGTGGAGCCCGGCCCGCAGGGAGGAGCCCATGCCCTCCTCCCACCGGGCGTTGTCGATCAGGACGCAGTCGGGCAGTACGGCCCTGGAACGGACAAGGCCCGCCCGCGCCCCCAGGACCACATGCACCTGGGCGCAGCCGCCCGCGCGCAGCACCCCCGCCGCGTACTCGACGAGGGGGCGCCCCCGGTGTTCGAGCAGCGCCTTGGGCCGCCCGCCGAGCCGGCGGCCTCCGCCCGCCGCGAGCAGGAGGCCCGCCACCTGGTCCCGTTTCGCTGTCATGCCTCCTGCATACCTGACACCACGGCGAGTTCATGGTGTCCAACGACTGAATTTCGGCCCTTGTGGTGGCGCCCACCGCTGCGGGTGGCGTTTACTGGCCCGCGGTCCCCGGTGCCTGACCGACGCCACGGGGTGTTCGACAGAAGCAGTACATCCGGCGCACAAAGGAGTGCGAGGGGGGAGAGCTGTGTTGCGGAGCTTGGGACAGAGGCCAGTGACCGGCAGCGACGAGGATCCGAGGGTGGCGGAGCTCAGGACCGCGGTGTCCAGGCTGCGCCGCGAACTCGCCGCGCATCCTGCCGAGCTCCCGGACCGTGGAATCGCGGAGGACGAGCTTGCCGCGCTCGCCGCGATGACGGTCAGCGGCATCCCGGAGGTACCGCGGCTGCGCCGCTCGCTGCTGCTGATCGCCGGCTCCATCGGCTCGGTGAGCGCGCTGGCGCCGGGGCTGCAGGATGTGCGCAGTGCGGTGGAGCTCTTCGGGGAGCCGGGCCGCTGAGCGCTGGGCTGGAACGGTTCGAAGCTGCGGGTCCGTTGTGGGCGGAGCCGCACCATGTCACTGCCTCGCGCCCCTGCGGGGGCGCCCCGATCAGGCGCCCGGCCCCGAACTTGCCAGTGCCTCCGAGAGTTCCACCGCGATCTGTTGCAGCACGGGCACCGTCTTCTCCGTCATCTCCTCTGTGACGCGGCCGGCCGGGCCGGAGATCGAAATTGCCGCCGCGGTGGGGGAGTCGGGCACGGAGACTGCCAGGCAGCGGACGCCGATCTCCTGCTCGTTGTCGTCCACCGCGTACCCGGAGCGGCGTACCTCCTCCAGCGCGGTGAGGAATGCGTCGGGCGAGGTGATCGTCTTCTCCGTGGCGGCCGGCATGCCCGTACGGGACAGCAGTGCGCGCACCTCGTTCGCCGGGAGGTGGGCGAGCAGGGCCTTGCCGACGCCGGTGGAGTGCGGCAGCACCCGGCGGCCGACCTCGGTGAACATCCGCATCGAGTGCTTGGACGGGACCTGCGCGACGTACACGATCTCGTCGCCGTCGAGCAGCGCCATGTTCGCCGTCTCGCCGGTCTCCTCGACCAGGCGCGCCAGATAGGGCCGGGCCCAGGTGCCGAGCAGTCGGGACGCGGACTCGCCGAGGCGGATCAAGCGGGGGCCGAGCGCGTACCGGCGGTTGGCCTGCTGTCGTACGTAACCGCAGGCAACCAGCGTGCGCATCAGCCGGTGGATCGTCGGCAGTGGAAGCCCGCTGCTCACGGAGAGCTCGCTGAGGCCAACCTCGCCGCCCGCGTCCGCCATTCTCTCCAGCAGATCGAAGGCGCGCTCGAGGGACTGGACGCCACCGCTGGATCCGGAGTTCTTCGATGCGGAGGCATCCGCGGGGGCGTCGCTGGCGCTGGACGTCGGCACGGGGCGTTCCTTTCAGGTCCGGCAGGAGAGGCAGCCTATCGGCCGGTCAGTGTGTTGACTGACCGGCTGTGGATAACTACGTTCTGCTTCATGGAAGGTTAATTCCACTTTACGGAAGGATCCAGGCGAATGGTGTGCTCTTGACGAGGTGAAGCCTGCGGTGAAGACTCCTTCAACATAACGTTGAATTCCGCAGTGTGGAAGAGGCGGAAGGAAACGGCAGAGCGGAACAGAGCGGCAGAGAGGGGTCCGGGTGTCAGACGACCGATGGAGCGAAGGGCGGGGCGTGCGTCAGGGCGAACTCATCCTGCGCTCGACGCGTGTCATCACTCCCGAAGGGTCGCGCGCCGCCTCGGTCGCGGTCGCCGCGGGCAGGATCACGGACGTACTGCCGTACGACGCCGAGGTGCCCCCCGGAGCGCGGCTGGAGGACTTCGGCGACCACGTCCTGCTGCCCGGCCTCGTCGACACCCACGTGCACGTCAACGACCCGGGCCGCACGGAGTGGGAGGGCTTCTGGACCGCCACGCGCGCCGCGGCGGCCGGTGGCATCACGACGCTGATCGACATGCCCCTCAACTCCCTTCCGCCGACCACGACGGTCGACCATCTTCGTACCAAGAAGGACGTCGCCCGGTCCAAGGCACACATCGACGTCGGCTTCTGGGGCGGGGCCCTGCCCGACAACGTCAAGGACCTGCGACCGCTGCACGACGCCGGAGTCTTCGGCTTCAAGGCGTTCCTGTCGCCCTCCGGAGTGGACGAGTTCCCCGAGCTGGACCAGGAGCAACTCGCCCGTTCGCTGGCCGAGATCGCCGGGTTCGGCGGCCTGCTGATCGTGCACGCCGAGGACCCGCACCAGCTTGCCGCCGCCCCTCAGAGGAGCGGCGGCACCTACGCCGACTTCCTCGCCTCCAGGCCGCGCGACGCCGAGAACACCGCCATCGCCCAGCTCATCGCGCAGGCAGAGCGCCTTCACGCGCGCGTGCACGTGCTGCACCTCTCGTCCAGCGACGCGCTTCCTCTCATCGCCGCCGCCAAGCAGGAGGGCGTACGGCTGACTGTCGAGTCCTGTCCGCACTACCTCACGCTCACGGCCGAGGAAGTCCCGGACGGGGCGAGCGAGTTCAAGTGCTGCCCGCCGATCCGTGAGGCGGCCAACCAGGACGCGCTGTGGCAGGGCCTGATCGACGGCACGATCGACTGCATCGTGTCCGACCACTCGCCCTCCACCGCCGACCTCAAGACCGCCGACTTCGCCACCGCCTGGGGCGGCATCTCCTCGCTCCAGCTGGGCCTTTCGGCGATCTGGACGGAAGCGCGCAGACGGGGCCGGTCCCTCGAGGACGTCGTCCGCTGGATGTCCGCGCGCCCCGCCGAGCTGGCCGGACTCTCCCAGAAGGGCGCCATCGAGGCCGGCCGCGACGCCGACTTCGCGGTCCTCGCGCCCGACGAGACCTTCACCGTCGACCCCGCCGCGCTGCACCACCGCAACCGGGTCACGGCGTACGCGGGCCGGACCCTGCACGGCGTCGTCAAGTCCACCTGGCTGCGCGGCGAACGCATCGTGGCCGACGGCGAGTTCGGTGAACCCGCCGGCCGACTTCTCGAGAGGAACAACTGATCACCGTGACGGCGCAGCAGCAATCCCCTTTGGCTCGTTTCACCGGCGACGCGAGCCCGTACGGGGGCGGCGACCCGTACGCGGACTACCGCACCGCCGACTTCCCCTTCACGCGGTACGCCAACCTCGCCGACCGCCGGCTCGGTGCCGGTGTCATCGCCGCCAACGACGAGTTCTTCGCGCAGCGCGAGAATCTGCTCGTGCCCGAGCGTGCCGAGTTCGACCCCGAGCGCTTCGGGCACAAGGGCAAGATCATGGACGGCTGGGAGACACGGCGCCGCCGGGGCGCCTCCGCAGAGCATCCCTGGCCCACGGCCGAGGACCACGACTGGGCGCTCGTACGCCTCGGCGCCCCCGGTGTCGTACGCGGCATCGTCGTCGACACCGCGCACTTCCGCGGCAACTATCCGCAGGCGGTGTCGGTCGAGGGCGTGTCGGTGCCGGGGTCTCCGTCGCCGGAGGAGTTGCTGTCGGACGACGTGAAGTGGACGACTCTCGTGCCCCGTACGGCCGTTGGCGGCCACGCGGCCAATGGCTTCGACGTCGCCCTGGAGCAGCGGTTCACGCATCTGCGCGTCAACCAGCATCCCGACGGCGGCATCGCCCGACTCCGCGTGTACGGCGAGGTCGTGCCGGACCCCGAGTGGCTGTCCGTGCTCGGCACCTTCGACGTCGTGGCCCTGGAGAACGGCGGCCAGGCCGAGGACGCGTCCAACCTCTTCTACTCGCCCGCCACCAACACCATCCAGCCCGGCCGTTCCCGGAAGATGGACGACAGCTGGGAGACGCGTCGGCGTCGTGACACCGGCCACGACTGGATTCGCTACCGGCTTGTCGCTCGGTCCGAGATCCGGGCGATCGAGATCGATACGGCGTATCTGAAGGGCAATTCGGCCGGGTGGGCTTCGGTGTCGGTGAGGGACACCGAGAGCGCCAGCGGTGGCAGCGGCGACTGGGTCGAGGTCCTGCCCCGGACCCGCCTCCAGCCGGATACGAACCATCGCTTCGTCCTGTCCGTACCGGTCGTGGGTACGCACGCGCGCGTGGACATCTTCCCGGATGGGGGGATCTCGCGGCTGCGGCTGTTCGGGGCGCTGACGGAGGAGGGGGTTGCGGGGTTGCGGGGGCGGCTTCGGGAAGTGGGGGGCTGAGGCGGGGGCGATGAACCCCCTGTCAGCCCGACGCCGCGCACACGAGTCCACGGACCGATGAGTTGCGGGCGCAGGAGCGGTCTGAGCTGATGACAGAGACAACACCTCCCTCCAAGGAAGGCAGTCATCATGGGCAAGCTCAGTCTCACCAGCTTCGTCACCCTCGACGGCGTCATGCAGGCGCCAGGCGGTCCCAACGAGGACACACGCGACGGGTTCGAGCACGGCGGCTGGAGCGTTCCGTACGGCGATGAGGACTTCGGACGGTTCATCGACGAGGTCTTCGCCCGGGCGGGCGCGTTCCTGCTCGGGCGACGTACGTACGAGATCTTCGCCGCGCACTGGCCCAGGGTCACCGACCCGGCCGACCCGGTCGCGGGCAAGCTCAACTCCCTGCCCAAGTACGTCGCCTCGTCGACCCTGACGCAGGCCGGCTGGGCCGGTACCACGGTCGTCCGCGGAGACCTCGCCAAGGAGGTCACCGCGATCAAGGAGAACACCGACGGGGAGCTCCAGGTCCACGGCAGCGGCGACCTCGCCCAGTCCCTGCTCGCACTCGACCTCGTCGACACCGTGCATCTGCTGACCTTCCCGGTCGTGCTCGGCACGGGCCGCCGTCTCTTCGCCGAAGGCGCCGTACCGACCGCGTTCACTCACACCGAGGCGCGCATCACGAGCACGGGTGTCGCCATCCACACGTATGAGCTGGCAGGGCGTCCGGAGTACGGCTCGTACGAGCTGCCGACGGAGACTGCGTAGGGCCGATGTGCCGGCGGCGCGGCAGGTTAACTCCCGGAAAAATCATGCGACTTGCCGGGCGAAATTGTCGCCGTTGACATTGACATGCCAGCGTCTACGCGCGTCATGCTAGGAGCCATGAGATTCCCCCCACGCAGCACTCGCATCGGCGCTCTGGTCGCCCTCACATCCGCCCTGCTCATCGGCGGCGCCGCCACGGTCCCCGCGAACGCGGCGCCGGCCGCCGTCGGCAACGTCTGTTACAGCGCACTGCCGTCCCAGGCGCACGACACGCTCGACCTGATCGAGTCGGGCGGCCCCTTCCCCTTCCCCCAGGACGGCACCGTCTTCCAGAACCGCGAAGGCATCCTTCCTGACCAGAACACCGGCTACTACCACGAGTACACGGTGATCACGCCCGGCTCCGACGACCGCGGTGCACGCCGCATCGTCACGGGTGAGGAGCAGCAGGAGGACTACTACACGGCGGACCACTACGAGTCGTTCCGGCTGGTCAACTACAGCTGCTGACCAGCAGCCGCCCCCCGTGCGGCTGCTGGTCACCGCTGCCGGTCACCCGGATTTCAGGCTCTCGGCGACTGCGAACAGTGCGATCGACAGCACCAGTTGCGCGATGCTCGCGTAGATCTCGTAGCCGTCGAGGAAGTCGAGCCGTTGTATGAGGCCGATGTCCCAGTCGGTGAACTCGTGGATCAGGCCGACCGCGCCCTGCAGGAAGGCGATCGCGCCGAGAAACTCCAGAACCTGCTTCATGGCAGGATCCTCGCCCCGCGGACCCCCCACGTTCATCGGCCGCGGGGCGAGGTATGTCCGACGGAAGTCTGGAGTCCGGGCGGAGGGGGCGCGTCGAAAGTCTTCGGTGGTGCGACTTTGGTCGGCGATCGTGCACAGAGGGGCGATGCGGGTGGCCGTTGATGCGTAGATTTGCCGACCGTGAGCGGTAACGAGCGCGCGTCGGGGGCGGGACCGGGAGCGGTAGGGACAGGAGCGGCGGGGCTGACACCGGAGCCGGGGGCCGCCCCGTTACCACTGCCCGGGCGGCGCTGGCTGCCCTCGGCGGTCGCCGTCGAGATCGACCCCGACCGGGTGGCGCGTGTCGGGCGGACGGGACGGCCACGGCGTACCGTGCGGGACTGGGTCGTGGACTTCGCCGCCTTCCTGCTGGCCGTGATTGTCGGCCTGCTCGGTGCTGACACCCTGTCCCAGGCCCCTGACCTCCCGTACGCGCTGGAAGTCGCCGACCAGTGGGTCGGTGCGTTTGCCTGTGCCGCGGTCTGGCTGCGCCGCCGCTGGCCGGCCGGCCTCGCCGCGGCCATGGTTCCCGTCAGCTTCGTCTCGACCACGGCGGGCGGGGTGGGCCTGGTCGCGCTGTTCACGCTGGCCGTGCACCGGCCCTTCAAGTACGTCGCCTGGGTCGGCGGTGTCAACGCCGCGCTGCTTCCGCTCTTCTACTATGTGCGGCCCGAGCCCGATCTCGACTACGTCGCGTCGGTGCTCCTCGGGTGGGTGCTCACCGCCGCGATCGTCGGCTGGGGCATGTTCGTCCGCTCCCGCCGCCAGCTCCTGCTGAGCCTGCGGGATCGCGCGCGGCGGGCCGAGACGGAGGCCGCGCTCCGTGCCGAGCAGGCGCAGCGGCTGGCCCGGGAGGGGATCGCTCGCGAGATGCACGACGTACTGGCCCATCGGCTGACGTTGCTGAGCGTGCATGCGGGGGCGTTGGAGTTCCGGCCCGACGCGCCTCGGGAGGAGGTGGCTCGGGCTGCCGGGGTCATCCGGGAGAGTGCGCACGAGGCGTTGCAGGACCTGCGGGAGATCATCGGGGTGTTGCGGGCCGGGCCCGGCGGTGCGGAGTCGGGGGAGCCCGGGCGGCCTCAGCCGACGCTCGGGGCGCTGGAGGCGCTGGTCTCCGAGTCGCGTGAAGCCGGGATGAAGGTGAGCCTCGACAACCGCGTTGACGATGCCGCCGCTGTGCCCGCCTCCGTGGGGCGTACCGCGTACCGGATCGCCCAGGAGGGGCTGACCAATGCGCGCAAGCATGCGCCCGGGGCGGAGGTGACGGTGTCCGTTTCGGGGGCGGCGGGTTCGGGACTCACCGTGTCCGTACGCAATCCGGCTCCGCCGGGGGAGGTGCCGCTGGTGCCCGGGTCCGGGCAGGGGTTGATCGGGTTGACGGAGCGGGCGATGCTGGCGGGGGGCCGGCTTTCGCATGGGCCGGTGGGGGACGGGGGTTTCGAGGTGTCGGCCTGGTTGCCCTGGGCGTCGGGCGGCTAGGTGAACGCATTTTGCCCGCTGAACGCACCCCGGCCCAACACCCCCATAGGCGCCCCCACTTCATGATTACGTGAGGTCCATGACTCCGATCCGTCTGCTCCTCGTCGACGATGACCCGCTGGTTCGCGCCGGGCTGGCCTTCATGATGGGCGGTGCCGATGATCTGGAAATCGTGGGGGAGGCCGCCGACGGGAGCGAGGTGGAGGAACTCGTCGAGCGGACCCGCCCCGATGTGGTGCTCATGGACATCCGGATGCCGACCGTGGACGGACTCGCCGCCACGGAACGGCTCAGGGGGCGTGAGGATGCGCCGCAAGTCGTCGTGCTGACGACCTTTCACGCCGACGAGCAGGTCCTGAGGGCCCTGCGAGCGGGTGCCGCCGGATTCGTCCTCAAGGACACTCCACCGGCGGACATCCTCGAGGCCGTACGCCGTGTCGCGGCCGGCGACCCCGTGCTTTCCCCCACGGTCACCCGCCAGTTGATGGAGCACGCCGCCGGTGGTGGCCTGGACACCCGGCGCACGACGGCCCGTACCCGCATCGCCGCACTCAACGACCGCGAACGCGAGGTGGCCGTCGCCGTCGGACAGGGGCACTCGAACGCCGAGATCGCCCGCGAGCTGTTCATGAGCGTCGCCACCGTCAAGACACACGTGTCCCGCATCCTCGCCAAGCTCGACCTCAACAACCGAGTACAGATCGCGCTGTTGACGTACGACGCGGGCCTCCTGGAGGGCGACGAGCACTGAGCGCCGGGAGCGGCCGGCACAGCGGACTGGCCGAAGTCCCGTGCGGTACCGCGCCCCTTCAGGGGCGCGGGGCTGTGACCTGTGCGGCTCCGCCGCGCGGGCGCCCAACAACAGACGGCCCGCAGCCTTCGAACCGCCTCTCCAGCGGAGCGTTCAGTCCCGGCCTGGGATCTCCGCCAAGGACACCAACCGGCGCTCGTGCCGCGAGAGTTCGCAGGCCTCGGCGATGCGCAGCGCGTGCAGCGCCTCGCGGCCGTCGCACGGGTTGGCCCGCTCCCCGCGCACGACCTCGACGAAGGCGTGCAGCTCCGCCTCGTACGCGGGCGCGAAGCGCTCCAGGAAACCGGTCCACGGCTTGGTCGCGGGCGGCGGCCCGGTCGGTTCGGTGGAGCCGATCGGCGTGCGGTCGTCCAGGCCGACGCCGATCTGGTCCAGCTCACCGGCCAGTTCCATACGTACGTCGTATCCGGCACCGTTCATCCGGGTCGCCGTCGCCGTGGCGAGCGTGCCGTCGTCCAGGGTCAGGACGGCCGCGGCGGTGTCGATGTCGCGCGCCTCGCGGAACATCGCCGGCCCGGCGTCCGAGCCCATCGCGTACACCTGGGTGACCTCATGGCCGGTGACCCAGCGCAGGATGTCGAAGTCGTGCACAAGACAGTCCCGGTACAGGCCGCCCGACAGCGGGATATACGCGACCGGGGGCGGCGTCTGGTCCGACGTCATCGCCCGCACGGTGTGCAGCCGCCCGAGGCTGCCCGAGCGCACCGCCTCGCGTGCGGCCGTGTAGCCCGCGTCGAAGCGGCGCTGGAAGCCCATCTGCAGGATCGTTCCGGCCGCCTCGACCTCGGCGAGTGCCTCGAGCGTGCCCGGCAGATCGACGGCGATGGGCTTCTCGCAGAACACCGGGAGCCCCGCGCGTGCTGCCCGACCGATCAGTTCGGCGTGTGCCGACGTGGCCGTGGTGATGACGACGGCGTCCACGCCCCAGGTGAAGATCTCTTCGACGCCGGGAGCGGCCGTGGCGCCCAGGCGGTCCGCGAGCGCACGGGCCCGGGCGGTGTCCGCATCAGTGACGATGAGAGAGCCACCGACCTCACGATGGCGACTGAGAGCAGTCGCGTGGAATGTGCCGATACGACCCGTTCCGATAAGTCCGATGCGCATGGAAACAACCTGCGGCTGGAACCAGCCCTCTGTCAAGCTTTGTCCTGACAATCGAACTTCACAACTTCCCGTCATCATTCACCAGAGCTACGCTCGCCCCGTGCCCAAACCAGAAGTGGATCCGACCGTGACGCTCCAGCTCAGCGTCGACCGGAGCAGTCCGGTGCCGCTGTACTTCCAGCTGTCCCAACAGCTCGAGGCGGCGATCGAGCACGGCGCGCTCACGCCCGGCAGCCTCCTCGGCAACGAGATCGAGCTCGCCGCGCGGCTCGGCCTGTCCCGGCCGACGGTCCGCCAGGCCATCCAGTCCCTCGTCGACAAGGGCCTCCTCGTACGCCGCCGCGGCGTCGGCACCCAGGTCGTACACAGCCAGGTCAAGCGCCCCCTGGAACTCAGCAGCCTGTACGACGACCTGGAGGCGGCCGGCCAGCGCCCCGCCACCCGGGTCCTCGTCAACACCGTCGTCCCCGCATCGGCCGAGATCGCTGCCGCCCTCGCGGTCGCCGAGGGCAGCGACGTACACCGGGTGGAACGGCTGCGCCTGGCCCACGGCGAGCCGATGGCGTACCTCTGCAACTTCCTGCCGCCCGGCCTCCTCGACCTGGACAGCTCCCAGCTGGAGGCCACCGGCCTGTACCGCCTGATGCGAGCCGCGGGCATCACCCTGCACAGCGCCCGCCAGACGGTAGGAGCCCGAGCCGCCACCATCGTGGAGGCGGACCGCCTGGGCGAACCCGAAGGCGCCCCCCTCCTTACGATGCAGCGCACGACGTTCGACGACACGGGCCGGGCGGTCGAATACGGCACCCACACGTACCGGGCGTCGCGCTACTCGTTCGAGTTCCAGCTACTGGTACGCCCGTGAGTTCCCCTTTTCCCGCGGGCGGTGCGCGGGCGCCCCTAATCGGCGGCTCCGCCGCGATGGGGGTCCCCCCGCTCATGGGGGTCCCCCCGCTCGAGCGAAGTCGAGAGTGGGGGAGAAGCCGAGAGTGGGGGAGCGACCAGCCACGACGCACCGTGACCTGGTAATCGGCCTGCAGTTTCCGGGCGGTACCGAGCGAAGCGAAGGGGCTCCCTGTGCAAGTCGGCGCCCTCGTGCGGCAGAATCGGCGCGATGAGCACCTACCGCGACCTCGCCCTCGCACACCGCGGCTCCGCAAGGGCCACCGTCCTGCGGACCGTCGGCACGCGTGAGCGCCGATCGCATCTGACGGCTCCCCGCGTTCCCACCGTCGGCATCGACATCGGCGGTACGAAGGTGATGGCGGGTGTCGTCGACGCGGACGGCAACATCCTCGAGAAGGTCCGCACCGAGACACCCGACAAGTCCAAGAGCCCCAAGGTCGTCGAGGACACCATCGTCGAGCTGGTCCTGGACCTCTCCGACCGGCACGACGTGCACGCCGTCGGCATCGGTGCGGCCGGCTGGGTCGACGCCGACCGCAACCGCGTCCTGTTCGCGCCCCATCTGTCATGGCGCAACGAGCCTCTGAGGGACCGCATCTCCGGCCGCCTCGCCGTCCCCGTCCTCGTCGACAATGACGCCAACGCCGCCGCCTGGTCCGAGTGGCGCTTCGGAGCGGGCCGCGGCGAGGACCATCTGGTCATGATCACGCTGGGTACCGGTATCGGCGGCGCGATACTGGAGGACGGCCAGGTCAAGCGCGGAAAGTTCGGTGTGGCGGGCGAGTTCGGCCATATGCAGGTCGTACCCGGCGGCCACCGATGCCCCTGCGGCAACCGCGGCTGCTGGGAGCAGTACAGCTCCGGCAACGCGCTGGTGCGCGAGGCCCGGGAACTTGCCGCCGCCGACTCCCCGGTGGCGTACGGCATCATCGAGCACGTCAAGGGCAACATCTCCGAGATCACGGGCCCGATGATCACCGAACTGGCCCGCGAGGGCGACGCGATGTGCGTCGAGCTGCTCCAGGACATCGGCCAGTGGCTCGGCGTAGGCATCGCGAACCTGGCTGCCGCGCTCGACCCCTCCTGCTTCGTGATCGGCGGCGGTGTCTCGGCGGCCGACGACCTGCTGATCGGCCCCGCGCGGGACGCCTTCCGACGTCATCTGACCGGTCGCGGCTACCGCCCCGAGGCCCGTATCGCCCGCGCCCAGCTCGGCCCCGAGGCCGGCATGGTCGGCGCCGCCGATCTCGCCCGGCTCGTCGCCCGCCGCTTCCGGCGTGCCAATCGGCGCCGGGTGGAGCGCTATGAGCGATACGAGCGGTATGTGCAGTCGCGCCGTACGACACAGGGGTCGCTGTGACGGCCACCTCGCTGCCCCAGCAGACGCCGTCGCCCCACGAGCCGCGCCCGCCCGAGGGCCGGGGCCACATGATCCGCCGCCGTGCGCTGACGCTGCTGATCATCGTGCTGCTGATCGGTATCCCGGCCGGCTATCTGGTGATCTCCGCCAACCAGAGTCGCGACAGCGGCAGGAACAAGGAGGAGAAGTACGCCGCGAGGGGCCTCACCCCTGACTGGCCCTCGCGTGTCCAGCGCCGTCTCTACCATGTGCCGATCCCGCCGGGCTCGAAAAAGGTCGCGTACTACGAGACGAACAACTGGAGGACCAGTCGGCTGTACGCCCAGTTCCGCACCAGCGACGACGGCCTCGACACGTTCCTCAAGAGCATCGGAACCAGCCGCGCCGCCCTGGAGAAGGACGACTTCCCCATCAGCGCCCGCCACCGGAACATCGTCGACTGGGACTTCACGGGACCCGGCCCCTGGTCGGGCCTCACTCGCGCGCGGACGAACCCGACCCCCACGCTGGACATGGTCGTGAACTGGTCGAAGCCAGGCCGTCCCATGGTGTTCGTGGTCTCCAGAACGACGCCCTGACCCTCCTGACCTTCTGGTTCGGCCGCCGGGCCCGATTGTCAGACCCGGCCCGTACAGTCGAAAACGAGTGATCCGACTGGTCCGACTGGTCCGACGACGAGTGTTCTGACCGGTCGGGGCGGTCTGACTGGGGTGAGGGAGGTGGCCGGGAGCATGAGTGTGGGGGAAGTCGAGGGGCGCGTGGGCGAAGCCGCGCGGACCGCGGTGCCGGTTCGGCTCGCTGCCGTCTTTCTGCCTGCCGGACTGCCGCGGGACGGGCGGATCGCCTTCTGGGACCCGGACGGTGGGGGACTGCCGGAGGGTGAGCGGACCGAGCTGACGGTCGTACGGCGGCACGGCGCGGGAATCAGGCGGGGACCGGCGCCCGCACTGAGCCTCACGGTCGGCGAGGCGCTGCCCTTGCTCGTACGGGCGAGGCGGGACTCCGCGGCACATCCCGCCACGGCGTGCTGGGGCGCCGCCGCACTGCACGCGCTGCGGCTCCTCGCGCGTGGGCGACTGCTGCCCGGACTGACGCGGGACGGCCACGACGCCTGGCGCGCGGGACCGCTGGATCCGGACGACATCGCCCACTTGAGGGCGATGGCCGCGGCCCTCCCGTACGAGGGACATGCCGTCCCCCTGCCTGGCCGGAGCCCCCTCCAGCTGCCCGACCCGGAAGCGCTGATGCGCGCCTTCCTCGACGCAGTGGCCGACACCCTGCCGCGCACCGAGGCCGCGCCGTACGCCGTCGGGAAACCCTTCGCCGCGCGCGAGCCGCAGCGGCTGCCGGGCGCCCGGGACTGGGCGGCGGAGGTCGCCGCGGGCATGGACGCGGGCGTACGGATCTCGCTACGCCTGGACCTGTCCGCGTACGACCTCTTCGACGACAGCGACACCGACGACGGCGAGGCCGCGCGGCGGGCGGGCGCGGCCGTCGTCCAGGTGCACAGCCTCGCCGACCCCACCCTCGTCGTCGACGCCGCGGCACTGTGGGCCGGCGAGGCCGACGCGACGTTCGGGCCACGCGCGCGCGTGGACGCGGCCCTGGCCGTGCGGCGCGCGGCCCGCGTCTGGCCGCCGCTGGACCGGCTGTCGGAACGGCACGTACCGGACGTACTCGCGCTGTCCGAGGACGAGTTGTCCGATCTGCTCGGCGTCGCGGCGACCCGCCTCGGCGCGGCCGGTGTGGCCGTGCACTGGCCTCGCGACCTCGCCCAGGACCTGAGCGCGGCGGCGGTGGTGCGTCCGGCGCCCGGTTCGGCGACGGACGGCACCGGGTTCTTCGAGAGCGAGGAACTGCTCCAGTTCCGCTGGCAGTTGGCGCTCGGCGGCGATCCGCTCAGCGAGGCCGAGATGGACGCGCTGGCCGAGGCACACCGGCCCGTCGTACGGCTGCGGGACCAGTGGGTGCTCGTCGATCCGGCCCTCGTCCGCAAGGCGCGTAAACGCGAGCTGGGTCTGCTCGACCCTGTGGACGCGCTCTCCGCCGCGCTGACCGGCAGCGCGGAGGTCGACGGCGAGACGGTCGAGGCGGTGCCCGTCGGCGCGCTGGCCGCGCTGCGTGACCGGCTGACGGCGGGGGTGCGGCCCGCCGAGCCGCCCGCAGGTCTGACGGCGCGGCTGCGGGACTACCAGCTGCGCGGGCTGGCCTGGCTCGACCTGATGACCTCGCTCGGCCTCGGCGGCTGCCTCGCCGACGACATGGGGCTCGGCAAGACCGTCTCCGTCATCGCCCTCCACCTGAAGCGGGCCCGCCGCGAGCCGACCCTCGTGGTCTGCCCGGCCTCGCTGCTCGGCAACTGGCAGCGGGAGATCAACCGGTTCGCCCCCGGCGTCCCCGTCCGCCGCTACCACGGAGCGGGCCGCACACTGGAGGACCTGGACGGCGGATTCGTCCTCACCACGTACGGGACGATGCGGTCGGGGGCGGCCCGGCTCGCCCAGCAGCGGTGGGGCATGGTCGTCGCGGATGAGGCGCAGCACGTCAAGAACCCGTACTCGGCGACCGCGAAGGCCCTGCGGACGATCCCCGCGCCGGCCCGGGTCGCCCTGAGCGGGACCCCCGTGGAGAACAACCTCTCCGAACTCTGGGCCCTGCTCGACTGGACGACCCCCGGACTGCTGGGCCCCCTGAAGTCCTTCCGCGCCCGGCACGCGCGCGCGGTGGAGAACGGCGAGGACGAGGAAGCCGTGGGCCGCCTCGCCCGACTGATCCGCCCCTTCCTCCTCCGCCGCAAGAAGTCGGACCCGGGCATCGTCCCCGAGCTGCCGCCCAAGACGGAGACGGACCACCCGGTCCCGCTCACCCGTGAACAGGCTGCGCTCTATGAGGCGGTGGTGCGCGAGTCGATGCTGGCGATCGAGACGACGGAGGGCATCGCCCGCCGGGGTTTGGTACTGAAGTTGCTGGGTGCGCTGAAGCAGATCTGCGACCATCCCGCGCTGTTCCTGAAGGAGGACGTCCCGCCGAAGACCGGCGACGGGCTCGCCGCCCGGTCCGGCAAACTCGCCCTGCTCGACGAGTTGTTGGACACGCTGCTCGCCGAGGACGGTTCGGCGCTCGTCTTCACGCAGTACGTCGGCATGGCGCGACTGATCACCTCCCACCTCGCGGCCAGGGCGGTACCGGTCGAGCTGTTGCACGGGGGTACGCCGGTGCCCGAGCGCGAACACATGGTGGACCGCTTCCAGAGCGGGGCGACGCCTGTCCTGGTCCTGTCCCTGAAGGCGGCCGGCACGGGCCTGAACCTCACGCGCGCGGGCCATGTCGTCCACTTCGACCGCTGGTGGAACCCTGCCGTCGAGGAACAGGCCACCGACCGCGCCTACCGCATCGGCCAGACCCAGCCCGTCCAGGTCCACCGCCTCATCACCGAGGGCACGGTAGAAGACCGCATCGCCGAAATGCTCGCCTCGAAGCGGGCGCTGGCCGACGCGATCCTGGGTTCCGGCGAGGCCTCCCTCACCGAACTGACCGACCGCGAGCTGTCGGACCTGGTCTCACTGCGGAGGTCGGCGTGATGTCAGCCGAGCCCAACGCATCGCCAGGGCGCGACAGCTCCGCCGAGAGCAGCACGGCCGCCGAGCCGGGCCCGTCCGTGCAGCCGCCGCACGGAGGTGTTCGGCCGGACCCGTCGAGCTCATCCGGTGATGCCCGGCCTGCCGATGTGGCCCGCCGTGCCCTGTGGGCCGCGCGGCGTGGCGAGGCCGGGAACGCCGGGGTCGCCCCGGAGGAGGACGATTCCGCCGCGCCTCAGACGCGACCGGCAGCACGGGGAACGGAGCAGGCAGCCGCCGGGACGACCGCCGACCGGCGGCGGACGGAACCGCATGAACCCCGTCCGGGTGACGTGGCGCGTGAGGCTTTGCGAGGCGCGACCAGTCGGGGCGAGGGCGCCGCGGCTCACGCGGAAGGCGGGGCAGCGACGTCCCCGCCGACCGGCGACGGGGTGCCCGGAGCGGCGGGAGCCGAGGGCACCGTGCGCTCCGGGGAGACGTCCGAGCCGTCGGCCGTCGGCCGTCCCGACGCCGGTGGTCGGCCCGGCAGCGGCAGGGCGTCCGGTACGCCGCGTCCCGGTGACGTGGCCCGCGAGGCGCTGCGCGCCGCGCGATCCGCAGGGAGCCGGACTGCTCGCACGGCCGCAGGGGCCAAGGGAGTTGGTGGTCCGAGTCGCCCCGTTGACGCGAGGAGGACACCTGCCCCCGAACCGTCGCCGAGCACCGCCAGCCGTCGCGCCGCGGCTCAGGCTCCGGAATTGGCCGACTGGTTGAGCGACGCCTCCGAAGCGCCGCCGTGGCCGGCCGGACAGGCCCGGACGACGAGGCCTGACGAATCACGCGGCACCACACCCTCGCCAACGACTCCGGAGGCCGCTCCTGCGCCCACCGAGCGACAGTCCCCACCCAGGGCGGCACCCGCGTCCGCTGTCGGTTCCGTGGGCCGAGGTGCCCGTACGCGACCCACGGGGCCCCAGACCGACGCGGACGCTTCGTCGTCCCCTTCCACCTCCGTGCCCGGCGGAGCCCTCCAGCCGCACGCCACGCCCCCATCCCGGCCCATGGCCTCCCCAGCCCACGGCACCGACCTGCGCCGTACCTTCCCCGCCCTGCCGCCGCGGCCCCCAGGTTGGGACAGGTTCGCCGAGACCTGGTGGGGCAACGCCTGGGTGCGGGCGTTGGAGGAGGCCGCGCTGGACCCGGCGCGGCTTGCGCGCGGGCGGGTGTACGCGGGGCAGGGACACGTGGATGCCGTGACCGTCACGCCGGGGCTCGTGCTCGCGTATGTGCACGGGAGCCGGCCGCGGCCGTACCGGGTGCAGATCCGGATGCGTACGCTCGCTGACGAGGACTGGGAGCGGTTCCTGGAAGCCGCCGCCGAACGGCCGGGGCACATCGCGGCGTTGCTCGACAAGGACATGCCCCAGTCGCTCGCCGAGTGCGGGGTCGAGCTGCTGCCCGGCCCCGGAGATCTCGAACCGCACTGCAGCTGCCCCGACTACGGCCACCCCTGCAAGCACGCGGCCGCCCTCTGCTATCAGACGGCACGGCTGCTGGACGAAGACCCCTTCGTGCTGCTCCTGCTGCGCGGCCGAGGCGAGCGCGAGCTGCTGGACGCGCTGTCGCGCCGCAACGCCGCCCTGGCCGCCCGCTCGGCCCACGCAGGCCAGGAAGGCCGGGAAGGCAAAGAACCCGAACTCCCCGGCGTACGAGCCCGTGACGCCCTGGCGCCCCGCCAACTCCCGCCTCTGCCCGAGCCGTTGCCCCCGCCCGCACACCCGGGGCAGCCGCCCTCCTATCCGGCGGCCCCCGGCGGCCCGGACCCGTTCGCCCTCGATCAGCTGGCAACCGACGCGGCCACCCGAGCGCACGCGCTGCTCACGACAGGCCGTGACCCGGCAGCGGAGCTGACCCTCTGGCAGGACGCCGTCCGCCTCGCCGCCGCCCGCCCCGGCTCCGGCCTCACTGCCACGACCCGCGCCCTGTACGCGTCCCTGGCCTCCGCCGCCGGCCGCACCGCCGCCGACCTGGCACGCGCGGTCGCCGCCTGGCGCCAGGGCGGACTCGAAGGGCTCGCCGTCCTCGAGGAACCCTGGGACCCGCCGGCGGGTCGTTTCGACCGCGCCCGCCCCCTCCTCCTGGCCGCCGACTTCCCGGCCTTCCGCCCCTGGCACAACCACCTCACCCACCCTCGCGGCCACATACAGCTCCGCCTCGGTCACGACGGCCTCTGGTACGCGTACGAATCGGAACCGGGCCACGACGACTGGTGGCCCCGAGGCACCCCCGACCTCGACCCGGTCGGCGCCCTCACCGGCCTGGGCTCACCGACCGACCCATGACGCCAAGACCCATGACGACCAACGAGGCCAGTCCCAACCCCAAACCTGTGTGAGACGAGGAGCTCCCGCGCACCGGCTGAACCAGCCGACACCACGAAGCCCCCGGAAGTCAGTCCTCTGAGCTCGCCATCTGCCGGCGCGCGGCTTCCCAGTGCATGCGGATCACCGCGTACGTCTCGCCGTCCCTGAGCAGCCGGATTCCAGGAGTCCGAGGGCGATGAGTCTCGCCGCGGCTGCCGGTCTGTATCTCCAACACACGATCAACCGCACTCGAGGAGAGCATCATGGCCGCTACCTACACGTTCGACGTCTTTTCCAGCCTCGACGGCTTCGGCGCCGCCAGTGGCAACTGGACCGGCTACTGGGGCAAGCAAGGTCCCGAGCTGCTCGACCACCGCCTCGCCCTGTACCGCGAGGAGCAGCGGATGGTCTTCGGCGCCAACACGTATCGGGCGTTCGCACGGATGCTGGCCTCGAGCACCGAAGGGTCCGAGGTGCGTGATCCATGGGTCACCCGGATGAGGAGCCTGCCGGCAACGGTGGTGTCGACCACACTGGAAGGAGCTCTCGACTGGCCGGACGCCAACGTCGTGAGCGGTGACGCCGTCGACGTCGTCGCCCGGCTCAAGGAGGAGTCCGAGGTGCCGTTGCGCTCGCACGGCAGCCTGTCGATGAACCGGGCACTGATGGCCGCCGGTCTGGTCGACCGTGTCCAGGTGACGCTCTTCCCTGTGGTCACCGGTCAGACCGGGCTGGACCCGATCTTTCAGGGGGCGGCCGACTTCGACCTCGAGCTGATCGAGAGCCGGACGCTCGACGGCCACATCCAAGAGCTCATCTACCGGCCCACCCTGCATGTCTGAGTCCGGCCATGCACCCCACCGCGTCAAGCAGCCGGCTCGGCGATGACGCCTGCTTCCTGAGCCGCGAGCACGACCACATCGATCCCGGTCCCGGTCCGGCTGCGCCCGGCCGGATCATCGACCATGCCGGAACCGACCACGGCGGGAAGGCCTCCGTACAGATCGGTCTCCGAGCAGATCGGCCTCCGTACAGATCGGTCTCCGAGCAGATCGGCCTCGGTCCAGATCGACCTCGGTACAGATCGGCCTCCGCATCCGCTGGAACTGCGCATGACGCGGCGGAGACGCCGGTCACCACTGGCCGATGGCCGGCGCGTCGGGTTCGTGCTGCCGCCACATCCCGGTGAGGCGGGCGAGCCGTTCCGCGGCGCCGAAGCCGTGCAACGCCGCCACCTTGCCGTCGCTGATCTCGAACGCCGCGGCGCCCACGATCCGGTCCTCGAGCACGAGGAGCACGGCGGGCCAGCCGTTGACCTGCCCGATGTGAATCGTGGGCGAGCCGCCCACCAGGCGCCGCTTCGCGGGAGTGGGTTTCAATGCGGTCCGCATCACGGCGGCGACGCGCTCGGGGGTCTCGTAGCGCCACAGCGTCCTGGAGAGGCCCGCGCCGTCGGAGATCGCCGTCGCGTCGTCGGTGAGGAGCGCCACCAGACGTTCGGTACGACCAGAGGACGCGGCGGCGAGGAACTCCTCGAGGACCTTGCGCGCGGACGCCGGGTCGACCTCACCGCCGCCGCGGCGCGCGGCTGCGACCCGGCGCCGGGCCCGGTGGACGTGCTGCTGGCTCGCGGACTCCGAGATGTCGAGGATCCCGGCGATCTCGGAGTGGGGGTAGGAGAACGCCTCGCGCAGGACGTAGACGGCCCGTTCGACCGGCGAGAGCCGCTCCATCAGGGTCAGGACGGCGAGCGACACCGATTCGCGCTGCTCGAAGGTGTCGGCCGGGCCGAGCATCGGGTCGCCGTCGAGAAGCGGCTCGGGCATCCAGGCGCCGGCCGCCCGTTCGCGGCGCACCGGTGCCGAGCGGAGCCGGTCCAGGCACAGGTTGGTGACGACTTTGGTCAGCCACGCCT
Source organism: Streptomyces sp. NPDC048825 (assembly GCF_043198355.1). Lineage (NCBI taxonomy): Bacteria > Bacillati > Actinomycetota > Actinomycetes > Kitasatosporales > Streptomycetaceae > Streptomyces > Streptomyces sp. NPDC048825. Next base: position 60,697 of record NZ_JBICUR010000024.1, on the reverse strand, counting down.
CCGGCACCTCGATCCGCTCCCGGTCGGCGGCGTGCCAGCGCAGGTACGCGTCCTGCACGATGTCCTCGGCGTCTGCTGCCGAGCCGAGCAGACGGTACGCGAGCGAGGCCAGCCGTGCCCGGCCGGCCTCGAAGCGATCAACGGTGCTCTCCATGCAGACGACCTTATGCGGCAGCGTTCTCGGGCGCGGTGGCAACGGCCGTGGTGCCGGCAGCCGTCGTGGTGGCGGTCAGGCGGCGCTTGCGCTTCGGCATGCCGAAGGTCGGGTGCGAGACGCCCCACAGGCTGCCCTTGAGGACGCCCGCCTTCAACCGCGCGGCCTTCCGGCCGCCCACGAACCAGGGCTTCGCCCGTACGTCGCCGTCGACCATCTGAAAGATCGCGTCGTACCGCCCGAGGCTGATGTGGTTGCCGATGTAGGTCTTCTTGACGTTCGGAACCCGGCGTCCGGTCAGCCGTGCCACGATCGCGTCCGTCGCCTGCATGTTGGTATGTCCTGCCGAGGCGCAGGACATCGGCAGCGGCCGGCCGTTCGCGCCGATCGCGTACGCGCTGTCGCCCGCGGCGTAGACGTCCGGATGTGAGACCGAGCGCATGGTGTCGTCGACGACGATCCGGCCGTCTTCGGTGACCTGGAGACCGGCGGCGGCCGCGATGGGGTCGACGGCGAACCCGGCCGTCCACACGGTCGCGTCGGCCGGGAAGGAGGTGCCGTCCGCACCGACCGCGTACGTCGCCCCGACGGCTTCGATGCCGGTGTGCTCGTGGACGGTGATGCCCAGCCGGTCGAAGGCCTCCCGCAGGTGGAGCCGGGCCCCCGGGGAGAGCCAGGCTCCCAGCTCACCACGGGCGGCGAGCGCCACGGAAAGACCGGGACGCGACTCGGCGATCTCGGCGGCGGTCTCGATGCCGGTCAGGCCCTCGCCGACGACCAGCACGGTGCCGCCTGAGCCCAGACTGTCCAGGCGTGCGCGCAGCCGCAGCGCCGACGGCCGTCCCGCGACGTCGAAGGCGTGCTCGGCCACACCAGGGACACCGTGGTCGGCGACCCGGCTGCCGAGCGTGTACAGCAGCGTGTCGTACCCGAGCTCGCTGTCTCCGTCCTCGCCGGTCACGGCGACGGTCCTGCGCTCCGGATCCACCGCGGTGACACGCGCCACGCGCAGCCGTGCCCCGGTGCCCGCGAACACGTCGGCGAGCCGCCGGGTCGCGAGTTCCCGGCCCGCCGCGAGCTGATGCATGCGCATCCGCTCGACGAAGACCGGCTCGGCGTTGACGACGGTGATCTCGGTGTCGGCGGGCGAGAGGCGGCGGGCCAGGCTCCCGGCGGCGAAGGCCCCGGCGTAACCGGCGCCGAGGACGAGGATGCGGTGCTTCATGGTGTGCCTCCTGTCTGAATCGCTTGCCCCCTTGAGCGGGACAGCGCAGCGATTCCTGACAGGAGCCGGGTGTGAGGTGGGTCACCGGACGGTGCGGGTGGCTCTCCGCGGGCGCGCCGGAGGCGCGTCCGCAACAGGGGGCGGCATCAACCACACAGCGCCTGCGTACGGCCGGTGAACAAGCCCACACGGTGGTGGGCAGGCCCGCGGCGGCGAACGAGCCCACCGGCGGCGCTGAGCAACCCGCACGCGGCGGTAGGGGCACCCGGTGTCGGGTGCCCCTACCTATGGGGTGGGGAAGGCGTCCTTCCTCAAGGGGGAGTGGAGGTTTCGGCCTTCCCGGGGAGGGAGGAGGAGTCGGTCTCCTGGTATGGAGGAAGGAGACGCGGTCCTCCTGGGGGAGTGACCGTGGGCCGACGGGGGCGGCCGGGTCACTCCTCCCGGTGGTTCGTGTGCCTGGGTCAGTCGTTCGAGCGGTCGGCGGTGACCTTGCCGGAGTCGGGGTTCACGCGCCAGTCGCTGCCGGTGCCGTCGGCGGCGGTGGTGTCGACCTCCCAAGCCTGGTCCGTGCTCTCCTCGTCGAGGTCGACGGAGGTCACCGTGCCCTTGGCGGCGGCCTCGGCGGCCTCCGCGGCGGTCACGGAGCTCCCCTTCAGGGCGGCACGGACCTGCGCGGTCTCGGCGGCATCGTCGCCGTCGTCGTCCTTCTCGGTGTGCGAGCCGCGAACCTTGCCGTTGGCCGGGTCGATCTGGATGCTGTGCCAGGCACCGCCGTTGGTCAGCACGTCGACCTCCCACACGTGGGCCGTGCCCTCGTCGTCCAGGTCGGCCGCGACCGCCGTACCCGTCGTGTGCTTCAGCGCCGCCCTGATCGCGTCGGCGGCCGTGATCTGCCCGGCCTTCGCGTCGGCGGCGTTCTCGGCCTTGTCCTCGGCGTCCTCGTCGGTGGCGCGGGCGGACTGGTCCTCGGCCCTGTCCTGGGCCGTGCCGTCGGCGTTGTCGACGTCGTGGCGGTTGGTGTCGTCGTTCGACACCGTCACGGTTTTCTTCGCCACCGCCTCGTCGTCACCCGTGACCGTGAGGGCGGTCGCGGTGCCGCCGCCGATCAGGGCGACGGCCGCGATGGTGGCGATGACGACGTTGCGCTTCACGGGTTCCTCCAGAATGCGACTGGTTGCGACCAGTAACGGATGTTGTTGACGGTTGCAGTCGGCTTGTCTGCCTCATCTGCTTTCGACGGGAACCAATCTGGCCGATCGACGCTGAAGCGAACCTGAAGCCACCTGAAAGCCACTTCAGGTTCGGTTTGCCAAGCTGAACGAATGCACCCGCCCGTCTCCCACCACCGCGCTGCTCGAGGCTCCCCAGAGCTGAACGCCTGTGCAGGCCGCCCTGCGCGCCGCCGGCCGCGACGTGCCGATCCGTGAGAGCCGGTGAGGTCGTGTCGAAGTCCGAGATCCTGGACCACGCCTGGGACTTCGCGTACGAGGGGGCCCCGAACATCGTCGAGGTCTACATCAGCACTCTCCGCCGCAAGGTCGGCTCCGCACTCATCAAGACCGTACGCGGGGCCGGATACAGACTGGAGGCCCGCCCGTGAACCGTCGTCTCGGCTCCGTGCGGGCCCGCGCCACCCTCGCCACGACCGTCGTCGTCGCCATAGCCCTGGTCGCCGCAGGCACCGCCGTACTGCTCTCGCTGCGGTTCTCCCTCACCGACAAGGCGGATGCCGAGGCCGACTCCGTCGCCCGCAACGCCGCCTCGGCGCTGGCGAACGGGTTCGCGTACGACGAGCTGAAGCTGCCGGACGGCGACGAGAACCCCGTCGAGGTCCTGGACCGGAACGAGAAGCCCGTCGCGGCCGGCGAGGACGTCGAGGCCATGAACGTGACCGCCGTCGCCTCGGACCGGCTGAACTCCGAGACCAACGACGACGCCGACGACAAGGCGGAGGGCGATCGCGAGGCGGAGGACGGGGGCACTCTCTCCGCCGGGGAGATCGCCGACGAGACCTGGTACGGCGAGGGCGCCGCGACCGTCGAGGGGGTGACAGCGGAGTACCGGTTCGCCGCGGTCGACCTGATCACGCCGGGAGGTGTCCTGCTCACCGTCTACGCGGGCGCCCCGCTCTCCACCGAAAAGGACGCCGTCAGCACCGCGTTGACGACGATGCTGATAGGGCTGCCCCTGCTGCTGTTGACGGTCAGCGGGGTGACGTACGTCGTCACCAAGCGGGCGCTGCGCCCCGTCGAAGGCATCCGCGCCGAGATGGGGGCCATCACCGCCTCCGAGGACCTCTCCCGCCGCGTCCCCGAGCCGGACACGCACGACGAGATCGCTCGCCTGGCCCGCACGACGAACGAGACTCTCGCCGCCCTGGAGACCTCGGTCGAGCGGCAGCGCGCGTTCGTCGCCGACGCCTCACACGAGCTGCGCAGCCCCATCGCGTCCTTGCGCACCCAGCTCGAAGTGGGCGCCGCGCACCCGGAGTTGCTGGACCTGGACGGGGCCGTCGAGGACACCGTACGACTGCAGAGCCTCGCCGCCGACCTGCTGCTGCTCGCCCGGCTGGACGCGGGGGAGCGGCCCCCGCCGGACGCGCGCTTCGACCTGGCGAAGGTCGTGGCGGAGGAGGTGTCCTCCCGGGACGGAGTGACCCTCGACAGCGTCAAGTCCGTGGAGGTGCGCGGCTCCCGCAACCAGATCTGCCGTGTCCTCGGCAACCTCCTGGACAACGCCCGCCGCCACGCCCGCGACCGCATCGCCGTCACCCTGCGCACGGACGCCGATCAGACAGTCCTCCAGGTCGCCGACGACGGCTCGGGCGTCCCCCTCGCCGACCGCGACCGTATCTTCGAACGCTTCGTCCGCCTCGACGAATCCCGAGCCCGAGACGACGGCGGCGCCGGCCTGGGCCTCGCCATCGCCAAGGACATAGCCGTACGCCACGGAGGCACATTGACAGTCACCGACGCCCCCGGCGGAGGTGCCTTGTTCGAACTGAGGTTGCCGCTCAGCTAGTGCCGCATCGCGTCGGGATGCCGGCGCCTTTCCCCTGGGGGCGGGCGGCAGGCGGGAGTTCGCCCGAGGGCGCCGGCATCCCTGTCAGGTCAGCTCGTCACACGGAAGGTGGCGTCGCTGCGCCCCGTCGCGGTGGTGATGGGGTCGAGCTTCAGTTCGTACGCGTAGTGGCGGATGTACCGGTCGGGGTGGTTGTACGACTGGAACGACGACCAGCTTGCGTCGGCGAGCCCGGCGACCTGGCGGAAGGTGGCTTCTGCGGCGAACTGGGCGGTGCCGTCGTTGTAGGCCAGTTGGAAGTCGTATCCGGCGTGCCGCAGGAAGTACCCGGGGAAGTTCACCGACTCGAACGAGACGGTTCCGGCGCCCGCCAAGCCGGGTCGCGGCCGGAACTGGGCGTCCGCGTTGGTGACGTTCTGGTCGATGCGCACATCGAAGTTGGCGTGTCGCACGTAGCGGTCCTGGAAGTTGAAGGACTGCAGCCGCTTGGCCGGGGTGTTCGCCCAGCGAGCCTGCACCCGGGCGTCCTCGGCGGCCGTCAGGTTCAGGATCGAGCCGTGGCGCTTCTTGGTGCCGCCCAGGGAGTAGGTTCCCGACGTCGGGAGCTTGTAGGTGCCGGAGACGGACGGGTTGGTCGTCGTGACCGGCATGTATCCCTTTCCGGCCGCGTACTGGTCGAGGTAGAGCGTCCACTCGTTGCGGTCCCTGAACTTCATCCACATCGGGCCCTCGACCTGGGAGCCCGTCAGGCCGATGCCGGAGAGGTTGCCGAGGTTGGTCCAGGTACCGAGGATCGAGTTGCTGCCCTCGAGGGTGATCTGGCCGTCGCCGGAGGCCCGTACGTAGCGGTAGTTGCCGACGCCGGAGGGGACCTCGACGATCTGGGTGTCGATGATTTCCTGGGTGCCGGGGCGCTCGATGTAGACCTGGGGGGTGGTGATCGAGCGGAAGTTCGTGGTGTGGGCGTAGTGGATGCGGTGCTTCGTCACGCCGTTGAGGGGCGTGTTCGTCGCCCAGTACAGGACGTAGTCGTTGCTGGCCGGATCCCAGATCGCTTCCGGCGCCCAGGCGTTGCGCCCGTCAGGGATCGCGCCGGCGACGTTGAGCAGCCACGGCGCCGACCAGGTCACCAGGTCACTCGACTCCCACACCACAAGACTGCGGCTGCCGTTGTTGATGGACGTACTCCACGTCTGCCCGCAGTCGATGCACAGGTCGGTCGCGATGATCCAGTACCTGCTGCCGTCCGGCGAGCGCACCAGTGCGGGGTCGCGCACCCCGCGCGTGCCCACGGTGGAGCGCAGGGCCATCCCGCCGCCGTTGAGATCGGTCCAGTTCAGACCGTCCGCGCTGTACGAGAAGTACATCTGCTGACCGGTCGATCCCTCCCCGATGAAGTGCGTCATCAGGTAGCCCGGGTCCGCTGCGGCGGCCCGCTGAGGTGTGGTCACGACTTGGGCCGTGAAGAGCAGGCAGGCGGCGACCAGCATCGCCGCCAGCCGAGAGAGAACCGCGGACATGCGCATTCCTGTCTTTGCAAGTGTCATGATCAGGTCATAGTCAGGCCGAGGGTGAGGCCCGGCCTCCGTGTCGTTGGGGTAAGACCCGCTCCCTCGCGACGTCGGACGTCGCGTAATGCCGGTCAGGGGCCGAGGAGTCGCGGTTCCCGCCTGAGCGTGGCAGCGACCGGAGACTCCGAAGTGGCGGACCGGGTGCCGAAGGCGGCGGAGGGGGCTAACAGAGCTGTCTCAGGAATGAGCCAGTGACGGGTGCGGAACACGGGCTGTCCCCTTTGACGGCCATGGTTCGAAAAATCGAACACTGTTCGCAACTTCGAGCAGAAAGTAGATGTCAGCCAAGGGCATGTCAATGGAACTTGCCAGTTTGATCGCCAATTTCGGCGCACCAAGCACCACGGCCCCGGGCAGGGAGGGGGCGGAAGCCTCGCAACAACAAGCAACTCCGTCGGCGGACCTACCGGATCATGGTGCTCCTGAAGCTTCGCCGGGTGCGTCTGTACGATGCACGCGCATCGTGTCTCATGTACCCGGCCAACTATGGGGTGCCGGACCACATCCTTGCCCGGCGGGCCGGACACACCCACGTGGCAACCACCAAGTGGTGATATGTGAAGCCCGATGTGGAGGATCTTCGCGAGGCTGCCACAAGGTGGGATGCCTTGCACGGGGTTCCGACCCAAGTACGTGAGAAAACGTGAGATGTGGGAGCGTGAGTCGGGTGAGTGAAAGTACGTCCAGCACCCTGCAATACCGCTTTGACGGGCCGGAACAGGCGCCAGTCCTGATCCTGGGCCCCTCGCTTGGTACAACGTGGCACATGTGGGACCGGCAGGTCCCGGAGCTGATGAAGCACTGGAGGGTGTTCCGGTTCGACCTGCCGGGTCACGGCGGCGCGCCCGCGTACCCGGCCGGTTCGGTCAACGACCTGGCCGACCGGCTGCTCGGCACGCTCGACGCGCTCGGCATCCAGCGGTTCGGCTACGCCGGCTGCGCGCTCGGCGGCGCCATCGGTACGGAGCTGGCCCTGCGCCACCCGGAGCGGGTCGCCTCGCTCGCCCTGATCGCCGCCTCACCGCGCTTCGGCACGGCGGACGAGTTCCGCCAGCGCGGCGTGATCGTACGGACGAACGGCCTCGACCCCATCGCCCGTACGTCCCCGGAGCGCTGGTTCACCACGGGCTTCGCCGCCGCCCAGCCCGCGATCACCGAGTGGGCCGTGCAGATGGTGCGCACCACCGACCCCGGCTGCTACATCGCCGCCTGCGAGGCGCTCGCCTCCTTCGACGTACGCCCCGAACTCGGCCGGGTCGGTGTGCCCACGCTCGTTCTCGTCGGCTCCGACGACCAGGTCACCGGCCCCGCCGAGGCCCGCACCCTGGTCGCCGGAATACCGGACGCCCGTCTCGCGGTCGTGCCCGGCGCCTCGCACCTGGTCCCCGTGGAGCAGCCCGCCGCGGTCACCGACCTCCTCGTACGGCACTTCACCAGCGCCTGGCAGCCCGCCTTCGACACGACCTCCGGCCATATGGCGATCGCGGCGTCCCCGGTCAAGCCGGTCCTGGCCGCGGCGCCGCCGGTCGCGCCCGTTGCCGAGATCGCCGCCGCCGAGCAGCCCGAGGCCCTGGGCAGACCCGACCCGTACGACGCGGGCATCAAGGTCCGCCGTGAGGTGCTCGGCGACGCCCATGTGGACCAGGCGTTCGCCCAGGCGGACGAGTTCTCCGGGGACTTCCAGGAGTTCATCACGCGCTACGCGTGGGGCGAGATCTGGGACCGGCCCGGTTTGGACAGACGCTCCCGCAGCTGTGTCACGCTCACCGCCCTCGTCGCGGGCGGCCACCTCGAAGAACTCGCCTTCCACACCCGGGCCGCCCTCCGCAACGGCCTCACTCCGGCCGAGATCAAGGAAGTACTCCTCCACGCGTCCGTCTACTGCGGCGTACCGGCGGCGAACAGCGCCTTCAAGGTGGCGCAGAAGGTCATCCGCGAGGAGACCACGCCTCAGGAGTGAGCCCGCTCCAGGGGGCGGGGCAGGATGGAACCCATGAAGCTCACGAAGAAGTCGCACGCCTGTATCCGGCTCGAGAAGGACGGGCGCACGCTCGTCATCGACCCCGGCGGTTTCAGCGAGGAGGACGCCGCGGTCGGAGCGGACGCGATCCTGGTCACGCACGAGCACCCCGACCACTTCGACGAGGGCCGCCTGCGGGCGGGTCTTGAGGCCGACCCCAGCGCCGAGCTGTGGACCCTGAAGTCCGTCTCCGACCAGATCGCGGCGGCGTTCCCGGGCCGTGTGCACACCGTCGGCCACGGCGACACCTTCACCGCCGCGGGCTTCGACGTCCAGGTCCACGGCGAACTGCACGCGGTCATCCACCCCGACATTCCGCGTATCACGAACGTCGGCTATCTCGTGGACGGCGGTCGCGTCTTCCACCCGGGCGACGCCCTGACGGTCCCCGAGCAGCCGGTCGAGACGTTGATGCTCCCGGTGATGGCCCCCTGGAACAAGATCGCCGAGGTCATCGAGTACGTACGCGAGGTCAAGCCGCAGCGCGCGTACGACATCCATGACGCCCTCCTCACCGACCTCGCCCGCCCGATCTACGACCGGCAGATCGGCGGCCTGGGCGGCGCGGAGCACCTGCGGTTGACGCCTGGCGCCTCGGCCGAACTCTGAGCGCAAGCCTCCCGCGGTTCCGTTGTCAGACCCTCCCGGTAAGTTGTGCGGCATGCGGATTGCCACCTGGAACGTGAACTCGATCACCGCCCGCCTCCCCAGGCTGCTGGCCTGGCTGGAGAGCAGCGGCACCGACGTGCTGTGCCTCCAGGAGGCCAAGACCACCGCCGAGCAGTTCCCCACCGACGAACTGACCAAGCTGGGCTATGAGTCGGCGGTGCACGCGACAGGCCGGTGGAACGGCGTGGCGGTGATCTCCCGCGCAGGCCTCGAAGACGTGGTCAAGGGCCTGCCCGGCGACCCCGGTTACGACGGCGTCCAAGAGCCCCGCGCCATAGCAGCGACCTGCGGCCCGGTCCGCGTCTGGTCGGTGTACGTGCCGAACGGCCGAGAGGTGGACCACCCCCACTTCGCCTACAAGCTCCAGTGGATCGAGGCCCTCAAGGCAGCGGTCGCGGGCGACGCGGGCGGCAGCCGCCCGTTCGCGGTGCTGGGCGACTACAACATCGCACCGACGGACGACGACGTCTACGACATCGCCGCCTTCGAGGGCTCCACCCACATCACCCCGGCCGAGCGCGCCGCCCTCACCGACCTCCGCGAGGCAGGCCTGGCAGACGTGGTCCCGCGCCCCCTCAAGTACGACCACCCGTACACCTACTGGGACTACCGCCAACTCTGCTTCCCGAAGAACCGAGGCATGCGCATCGACCTGGTCTACGGCAACGAGCCCTTCACAAAGGCGGTCACAGACTCGTACGTGGACCGCGAGGAGCGTAAGGGCAAGGGCGCGTCCGACCACGCTCCGGTGGTAGTGGACCTGGAGGTGTAGCCGGGCGCTTCGTGTAGATCCGGGCGCCCGCCGGGGGCGCCCCGTAGGGGCGCGGGGCTGTATCAGTTTGCGGCTCCGCCGCGTGGGCGCGACCAGCCACGACGGACCCGCAGCCGAATGACGACCTCCCCGCGGAGCGGCGCTGCGGCTACAGCAACCTCAAATCCACAGCCTCCGCCAGCGCAGCGAGCCCCGCATTCCCCGGATGCAGATGATCCCCACTGTCGTACACGGGCAGCATCCGGGACGGGTGCTCCGGATCCCGCAACGCCGCATCGAAGTCCAGCACCCCGTCAAACGAGGAACTGGCCCGAATCCACCCGTTCACCGCGGAGCGCTCCGCATCGGCGGCGGCCGTGCACCGCGCCTCCCCCTCGCAGGGAACGATCGTCGCGGCCAGCACCCGCAGCCCACGAGCGTGCGCCCGGTCGGCGATCTCGCGCAGCCCGGCGATGACCTGGTCCGCGCCGGCACCCCAGCGGACGTCGTTGATGCCCTGGAAGACGATGGCCGTTCGGGCCGACGTCTGGGCCAGGACGTCACGCTCGAGGCGGTTCAGGGCGCTCACGCCGCCCATGTCGGTGGAGACTCCGTCGCCGGGGTAGCGGTCGGTGACCACACGGTTCGCCGAGATGCCGTGGTTGAGGACGCCGTAGTGCGGGACCAGGCCCTGGTCCCGCAGCCGCCTGGCGAGCACGTCGCCCCAGCGCAGGTTCGCGTCCGGCGTCGACTTCTCGCCGTCGGTGATCGAGTCCCCGAGCAGCACCACGGAACCGGGCCCGCCGCCCACGTCCACACCGGTCAGCAGCGGCCAGTTGCTGATCGTCGAGGTGTACGCGTCCGGGCCGGCGTCGGCGGCGTGGTCGCCCGGCCCGCTGAGGTAGGACCGCTGGACGGCCAGGCTGTGTACGGGTGCGGCGGTCACCGTTCCCGGCAGATGGAAGCTCACGAGCAGATTGGCGTCCGCGGGCACATCGAAGCCGAGCGGGTCGCTGAACGCCTGTGCGCCCGCGGGGATTTCGGTCCCGGCGGAGCCCCGGAACGACAGCGGCACGGGAGCGCTCCGTGGGCTCGCACCGGACGCCTGGAGGGCCACCGTCGCACTGCCGATCCGTACGGGCGCGCCGGCGAAGGTGTTGTCGAGCCGGATCCGTACCCGCGGCCCGCCCGCCGAGGTGTGCACCACGAGGCGCAGCGTCCGGTCGGTCCAGGGCCCGACCGCCCCGTACCCGGAGGTGGAAGTGGCCCAACTGCCCGTCCAGCCGGGCGAGTCGGCGCGTACCGACAGCGCGAACACATGCACGTCGTCGTTGCGCGGCAGCTGGACTGAGGCAATGTCCCGGCCTTCGACCAGCGGCACGGTCACGACATACAGCCGTGCCTTCTCGGCGAGTTGGCCGCCCGGCGTGTTGACGTGCGGAAGCGCCACGGCCTTTGTGGCGAGGGGGCCGCGCCGCCAGTCGGGTGCGGTCAGCCGGTACGAGGAGTGCGAGCCGTTCGCGTACCGCACCACTCCCGTGCCCGTGGCCGCGTCGCCGGCCGTGCCCGCCACCAGGAAGGCGAGGGCGTCGCCACGGCCGCGCACCCGGACGAACTGGCCGTCGGCGCGCACGTTGTCGGGTTGGCCCGCCGCACTGCGCGGCCAGGTCAGCCGGGCACCCTGAACGGTCAGCATGCGGCCCGGCGTCCAGCCCGCGGCGGCCAGGTCCCGAGCCGACAGGGAGCCGCCCGAGCCATCGAAGTCCGCCTGGCCGGGCCGCGTGTCATCGCTGACGGCCGTGTTGTCGAAGAGCCGCTCCAGCGGCAACGGCCCGGTCCGGGTCGGCAGCCCGGCCTTCGCGGACGCCGTCGGCACCGCCATCATGAGAAGAGCGAGAGCGACAGCCGAACCCCAGACACGTCGGTGCACGACCGACTCCTCCCGTTTGCCGACAAGACGACACATGCGAGACGACAGATGTGACACGACAAGTGTGAGACGACAGGTGCTCCGCGAAGCTAAGGAGACGTCAGGGACCCGTCAATGATCGACGCGCGAACACCGGGCGAAATCCCCTGGAACAAGCGGCCCAGCGTGCCCTGTGGTGCGCCGGGCGATACGGATGACAGGCTGGGAGTATGAACATCTCGTTCCTGGGCAACTGGCGCAAGAAGCGAGACCCCGCCAGAGTCGCTGTCTTCTCCGACAGCGAGAGCGATCGTGAGGGAGTGGCCGAGCTTCTCTCCGAGTGCGAACTGCTGCGCTCCCAGGCGTACCGGGCGGGGATCGAACTCGACGACTCCCCGGGCTCGTTGGAGGCGCTCGACCAGCTGCTGCCACGCTGGCGCGACGACGAGGAGAGCCTGCCCTGGCTCGGCAACGACGCCGGCCTGTATCTCGGCACCGTCATCCTGCGCACGGTCCCCGGCGCGACCTGGCAGTTGTGGCCCAACGGCCAGCCGGTGATACGGCTGGAATCCGGCCGGGAGATCGACGTCGTCGCCGCCGGGCACGAGTGGGCGGCCAGCGGTGTACCGGAACTCTCCCAGCTGTACGGCGAGGTCTCGGAGGCGTAACCCGGCGCCGTCCTCGGCGCACATCATCCCCGGCGTGTCCATCACCCCAGCGGTCCCCGTCACCCCGGCGGCCCCTATCGCACCAACGGGCGTTAAATAGGGCTTATGTCCGAAAGGTGCGTGTCGTACATTGGGTGCACTTCTGTCTGGATAGTTTGCGGCCACCGCGACACAGCTGAGAGTGAGTAGGGCCGGACATGGTTGTCGATCCCCTGATCGAGCTGCATGACGTCAACAAGTACTTCGGCGATCTGCACGTCCTCCAGGACATCAATCTCACCGTCGGCAAGGGGGAGGTGGTCGTGGTCATCGGCCCCTCGGGATCGGGCAAGTCGACGCTGTGCCGGGCGATCAACCGGCTGGAGGTGATCCAGTCGGGGGAGATCAAGCTCGACGGGAAGCTGCTGCCCGAGGAGGGCAAGGACCTCGCGAAGCTCCGTGCGGAGATCGGGATGGTCTTCCAGTCGTTCAACCTCTTCGCGCACAAGACGGTCCTGCAGAACGTCTCGCTGGGGCAGGTGAAGGTCCGCGGACGCAAGAAGGACGAGGCCGACCGTCGCTCGCGTCAGATCCTCGACCGGGTGGGCCTCGCCGATCAGGCCCCGAAGTACCCGGCACAGCTCTCCGGCGGCCAGCAGCAGCGCGTGGCCATCGCCCGCGCCCTCGCCATGGACCCCAAGGCGATGCTGTTCGACGAGCCGACCTCGGCCCTCGACCCTGAGATGATCAATGAGGTGCTGGAGGTGATGCAGCAGCTCGCGCGCGAGGGCATGACCATGATGGTCATCACCCACGAGATGGGCTTCGCGCGCTCCGCCGCCAATCGCGTCGTCTTCATGGACGACGGCCGCATCGTCGAGGACCGCACCCCCGAGGGGTTCTTCACCGACCCGCGGAGCAACCGTGCCAAGGACTTCCTCTCCAAGATCCTCAAGCACTGACGGGTGACGCGTTCAAGAACTCCCTGGGGGAGCGGTAACTCACGGGCGATGGCGATGAGCCGCCCGGCAGCAGCCGGAGATCACTGCTCGCGCAGCGGGACCGACACGTACGACGGGTCGGCCGCGGGTGAGGAGAAGGTCAGCTGTGAGCCGGTCGGATTGTGCTCGATGTAGAGCGGATCGACCGTGTCGACGACCAGGGCGAGACGGTGCCCCGCCGGGACGTCGTAGGCCGTGGAGAACAGCTCCAGGTCGACACCGAACGGCTTGCCCGGCGTCTGCCCGTGGAAGGTGTGCGGCGCGTTGCTGACCAGCTTGCCGATGCCGAGCGGGCCCACGTCGTAGAGGTACGCGACGAGGGTGCCGCTCTCCTTGGTGCTGGTGACCGTGGTGTGCAGCCTCGTGGTCCCGCGCACCAGTTGGGCGCTCTTGTACTTCTCCGACTGCCATACGGCGGCGTACCGGCGGGGCAGGAGCGGCATCGAGGCCATCGGGGGCAGCCGGGCCACCTGGTCGAGGATGCTGGACAGGAAGATGATCCCGCCGTCCGCGCCTGAGTTGACGTTCGCGCGAATCGTGGTGGTGCCCGCGAGGTCGATCTTCTTCCGTGTCGCGGTGACCGACTTCCAGTCCGGATAGCCCTCGTAGCCGCCTGTGGAACGGGACTTGAGCCGGACGGGCTGCTCGCGGTCGATGCCGTTGTTTGCGCCCTTGAGGTGGTGGTCGAACCAGCGGGCGGTGTCGGTCCACACGTCGCTGGGCAGGCCGAGCAGTCCGGTCGCCTCGTTGGTGGCGTGATCGCCGGGGCGCAGTTCCAGCCGCTTGGGGCCGGTCAGCTTCTCGTAGAAGTCGGCGTACTGGTTGGGCGGGAAGACCGTGTCGCCCCAGGCGTTGGCGAGCATGACCGCCGTGCCGTTGGCGTTGATCCGGTCGACGTACGTGGCGGGGGAACGCTTCTTCCCCCAGGCGATGAGCTCCGGCTCCTTGGCCAGGTTGGAAGCGAAGAAGTCCTTGAAGATCTGCTTGAGTTCGGGGCTCTGGCGGCCGGTGATGTTGCCCGCGCCGTCCAGCAGGGCCCCCGCCTGGGAGTGCTGGGTGCGGCCGGAGTAGATCGAGTCGATCAGGTCGGCCCAGCCGCTGAGTGCCGCGACCGCCTTGACGCGCTTGTCGTGTGCGGCGGCGAGCAGGCTGATGCCCGCGCCGTACGAGAGGCCCGCCATGCCGACCTGGTCCGCGTCGGCCGGGGTGTTGGCGAGGGCCCAGTCGATCACCTTGGAGGCGTCGGCGATGTCCGGCGGGCCCGCCACCTCGATGTGGCCGCCCGACTGCCAGAAGCCGCGCACGTTGTAACTGACGACCACATAGCCGGAGTTGGCGAGCTTCTGGGCCTGGGCGAGGTACTCGACCTGCGGCAGGCCCCAACTCGTCGGCAGCACGATCAGCGGGTAGCGGCGGGTGCCATCGTCGTCCGTGGGGGTGACGACGTTGGCCTTGAGGGTGGTGCCGCCGTCGCCGGCGATGTCTACGAACCGGACGCCGGCCGCAGCCGACATGAACGGCGCCGACTGCACGGCGGGGGCGGTTGCGAGGGCCGTGCCGACGAGCAGGGTCGCCGAAACGGCACCAACTGCGCTGGTACGCAGGGTTTTGCGAGGGCTTCCCACGGGTCACTCCTCACTCGTGTCAGTGCAAAGTGACCCGACGGTAACCGCAGTCTCTTACCGTAGGTAACCCGTCAGTAAGTTACGTGCGAGTAACGATCGTTGAAATGTGTAGGGACTTAGGAGGCGCGATGTCCCTTCTGGGGAGCCGCCTCCGGCGCCGGCGCCTGCGCGGCCTTCGTGACGTCCGCGACGAGCTCGACGACGTCGGAGCCGTACGCCTGGGAGTTGACGACCTTCAGGAGCAGAACGAAGGAGTTGTTGCCGTGCTTGCGTGCCAGCCGCTCATGGTGGCGGGCGAGATAGCGGGTGGCCGCCTGGTTGGTGATCGCGCGCTGGCCGCAGAAGACGAACACGGGTCTCGTGGTGTGGCCCTGTCCTGCGGTGAGCCGGGCGAGGAACGCGTACTCGTTCCTGCCGGGCTCCAGGCGATAGGTCTCCCCGCCGATCTGGAAGGCGCCGCGGTCCGGGCCCGGCTCCGGGTCCGTGTTGAGGCGGATGCCCGGGAGCAGTGAGTGCAGATGCGCGGCCATCCGGCGATTTGCCGAGGGATGGCCCACGCAGATTTCCGTACGCTCCCCGAAACCCTGCTGCACCGCGTCGTGGGCGACGAGCTGGGAGTGTGCGCCGCAGTCCTTGATCAGCGCGGCGAGTTCGAGCAGCGCGGCCACATCGTGGCGCACGACCGTGAGATCCGGGCCGCCCGCATCGCGATTCACCACCAGCAGCGACTCGGAGTTCTCGGGCAGCCCGAAGAACGCCTGCTTACGGCGGAGTTTGCGCTTCCACAGGTCCGTACGGGCGAGCCAGCCGAGCGCGGCGCCGATGACGGCCAAGGCCACGCCCAGAACGATGTTGCGCACGTCGTCATTCATGGGCGCGCATGGTAGCGGGCGCGCCGGAACGCTGTTCGAGGACTCCCTGACGGGACCATGGCAAAGAAGTACGCTGCGCAGACGGTTGCTAACTGGAGGTAGGGATGCGTCGTCCGGTCAGACGGAAGCTCGCGGTCCTGGCGGTCTCGGCCGCCGTGGTGTCGGTCGGGGCGGCGGCACCCCCGTCCGCGCCGGCAGGCGCGCCGCCCGAGAAGGAGCCGGTCGCCGTCGGATACGGCGGGGCCGTGGCGAGCGTGGACGCCGACGCGTCCGCCGCCGGAATCGAGGTCCTGCGCAAGGGCGGCAACGCGGTGGACGCGGCCGTCGCCACGGCAGCGGCGCTCGGCGTCACCGAGCCGTACTCCTCGGGCATCGGCGGGGGCGGCTACTTCGTCTACTACGACGCCAAGTCCCGTACGGTGCACACCATCGACGGACGCGAGACGGCACCGCAGACCGCCGACTCGGGGCTCTTCCTGGAGAACGGGCAGCCGATCCCGTTCGCCGACGCGGTGACCAGCGGCCTCGGCGTGGGGGCGCCCGGCACGCCCGCCACCTGGCAGACGGCGCTCGACGCCTGGGGCAGCAAGCGGCTCGGCCCGCTGCTGAAGCCCGCCGAGCGGCTCGCGCGCGAAGGGTTCACCGTCGACGCGACCTTCCGCTCCCAGACGTCCTCCAACCAGGCGCGCTTCAAGGATTTCCCCGACACGGCCGAGCTGTTCCTCCCCGGCGGCGAACTGCCGGTGGTCGGCTCGACGTTCAAGAACCCGGATCTGGCGCGCACGTATGCGGAGTTGGGCCGCAAGGGCGTCGGCGCGCTGTACCACGGCAAGCTGGCACGCGACATCGTCGACACGGTCAACGATCCGCCCGTGGACCCGGCCTCGGGACGCAACGCACGCCCGGGCGAACTGTCCCTCAAGGACCTCGCCGCGTACGAGACGAAGCGGCAGGCCCCGACGAAGACGAAGTACCGCGGTCTGAACGTCTACTCCATCGCTCCCTCCTCCTCCGGCGGCACCACGGTCGGGGAGGCGCTCAACATCCTTGAGAACACGGACCTTTCGAAGGCCTCGGACGTCCAGTACCTGCACCGCTACATCGAGGCGAGCCGTATCGCCTTCGCGGACCGGGGGCGCTGGGTGGGCGACCCCGCCTTCGAGGACGTACCGACCAAGGAACTGCTGTCGCAGAAGTACGCCGACTCGCGGGAGTGCCTGATCAAGGATGACGCGGTGCTGACGAGCCCGCTGGCACCGGGAGATCCACGGAACCCCGCGGCCTGCTCCTCGGGCGGTACGGCGGCGCCGACGACGTACGAAGGTGAGAACACCACGCATCTCACGGCGGCCGACAAGTGGGGCAACGTCGTCGCGTACACCCTCACCATCGAGCAGACCGGCGGCAGCGGCATCACCGTCCCGGACCGTGGCTTCATCCTCAACAACGAGCTGACGGACTTCTCCTTCACGCCCGCGAGCCCCGACGTGCACGACCCGAACCTTCCGGGCCCGGGCAAGCGGCCACGCTCGTCGATCTCGCCGACGATCGTGCTGGACCAGCACAACAAGCCCGTGGTGGCGCTCGGTTCGCCGGGCGGCGCGACCATCGTCACGACGGTGCTGCAGACGCTGACGGGCTTCGTCGACCGAGGCCTTCCGCTGGTCGACGCGATCGCCGCGCCGCGCGCCAGCCAGCGCAACCAGACGACCACCGAGCTCGAACCGGGCCTGTGGAACAGCGAGCTGAGGACACAGCTGGAGTCGATCGGCCATGGCTTCCGGCAGAACCCGGAGATCGGCGCGGCGACGGGCGTCCAGCGGCTGCCGAACGGTAAGTGGCTGGCGGCGGCGGAGACGGTACGGCGCGGGGGCGGCTCGGCGATGGTGGTGACACCGGCGAGGTAGCAAGGCCCTCGGATGACGGCAGCCTCACCGCCTCCGGCTCGGGGCAGCACCGGTCCCGGCCGGGGGGCCGGGGGTTGGCCCCCGCCCCCGGGACGACACTGCGCTCAGGCTTCGGCCTGGCCCGCCTGGCCGGCCTCGTCGGTGCTGTCGTCGGTGCGGAATACCGGCTCGCCGTACTCGACGTCCACCGTGACCCGGCTGCCTGCCGTGAGCCGGCCGTCGAGGAGCAGACGGGACAGCCGGTTGTCGATCTCCCGCTGGATGGTGCGGCGTAGCGGCCGGGCGCCGTATTCGGGCTCGTGTCCACGCTGCGCGAGCCAGTCGACGGCCCGGTCGGTGAAGGTGACCGCGACGTCCCGGGCGCGCAGCCGGTGCCGCGTCTGATCCAGCAAGTGCTCGGTGATGCGGTGCAGTTGCTCGCTGGTGAGCTGCCGGAAGACGACGACCTCGTCGATCCGGTTGAGGAACTCCGGTCGGAAGTGCTGGCGCAGCGGGCGCAGGATCTGCTCACGGCGGGCCTGCTCGTCGGCCTCGGCGTCGCGCGCGGCGAACCCGAGGCCGGCGCCGCGGCGGGTGATCGCCTCGGAGCCGAGGTTGCTCGTCATCACGATCACGGTGTTGGTGAAGTCCACCGTGCGGCCCTGGGCGTCGGTGAGCCGGCCGTCGTCGAGCACCTGCAACAGGATGTTGAAGACGTCCGGGTGGGCCTTCTCCACCTCGTCGAGCAGGAGCAGCGAGTACGGGTGCCGCCGTACGGTCTCGGTGAGCTGCCCGGCCTCCTCGTGGCCGACATAGCCGGGCGGGGCGCCGACGAGCCGGCTGACGGTGTGCCGTTCCTGGTACTCGCTCATGTCCAGGCGCACCATCCGCTCCTCGCTGCCGAACAGGGCCTCCGCCAGCGCGCGGGCCAGCTCCGTCTTGCCGACGCCGGTCGGGCCGAGGAAGAGGAAGCTGCCGATCGGCCGGTCGGGGCTGGCGAGACCGGCCCGGGAGCGCAGGATCGCGTCGGCCACCACGCTGACGGCCTCGTCCTGTCCGACGACCCGCTGGTGCAGATGCTCCTCCAGGCCGAGCAGCCGGTCCTTCTCCTCGGTGGTGAGGCTGCTGACCGGGATGCCGGTCTGCCGGGAGACCACCTCGGCGATGGCCTCCGCGGTGACCTCGAGCTGCTGCCCTTCGTCGGCCTCCCCGTCGCGCCCCGCCTCGATCTTCGTCTTCAGTTCGCTGATCCGGTCGCGCAACTGCGTGGCCTGCTCGTACTGCTCGCTCGCCACCGCCTGGTCCTTGTCCCGGGTGAGCTGCTCGACCTCGCGCTCCAGGGCGCGTACGTCGGTGCCCTTGGTCCGGGCGCGCAGGCGCACACGGGCGCCCGCCTGGTCCATCAGGTCGATGGCCTTGTCCGGCAGATGGCGGTCCGTGATGTAGCGGTCGGACAGCTCCACGGCGGCGACCAGGGCCTCGTGGGTGTAGCGGACCTGGTGATGAGCCTCGTACCGGTCGGAAAGGCCGCGCAGGATCTCCAGCGCGTCCGACGGGGAGGGTTCGGGGACGAGGATCGGCTGGAACCGGCGCGCCAGGGCCGCGTCCTTCTCGATCCGGCGGAACTCCTCCAGCGTCGTGGCGCCCACGACGTGCAGCTCGCCGCGGGCCAGAGGCGGCTTGAGGATGTTGCCCGCGTCCATCGAGCCGCCCTCGCCGCCGCCTCCGGCGCCGACGACGGTGTGCAGCTCGTCGATGAAGACGATCAGCTCGTCGGAGTTCGTACGGATCTCGTCGACGATGTTGGTCAGCCGCTCCTCGAAGTCACCGCGGTAGCGCGTGCCGGCGACCACGCCCGAGAGGTCCAGGGCGACGACCCGGCGGCCGGTGAGGATGTCGGGCACGTCGCCGTCGGCGATGCGTTCCGCCAGGCCCTCCACGATGGCGGTCTTGCCCACGCCCGCGTCGCCGATCAGAACCGGGTTGTTCTTGCCGCGTCGGGACAGCACCTCGACGGTCTGCTCGATCTCCATGTCCCGGCCGATGACCGGGTCGATACGGCCCTGCCGGGCGAGGTCGGTGAGATCCCGGCCGTACTTGTCCAGGGTCGGGGTGGGGGAGGAACGCGCCCGCTCCGGCTGCGCGGGGGCGCCTGCCGCCGGGGCCGAGCCCTCGGGCGGGAGGGGGGAGGGGCTGAACCGGGCGGCGTTCAGGATGTGGCCGGCGGCGGAGTCGGGGTTCGCGGCGAGCGCGCTGAGGACGTGCTCGGGGCCTATGTAGCCGACGCCTTCCGCCCTGGCGAGGGCGTGGGCGTCGAGGAGGGCGCGTTTGACTGCGGGGGTGATGCCGAGGGGGGTGTGCGGGCGGTCCTCGGCTCGGCCGTCGGGTCGGTCCTCGGGGCGGTCGGGTGACTGGTCGCCGGGTTTGGCCGCGGGCTGGTTGTCGCCCGGGCCCACGCGTTCGTCGATCTCGGTGGCCAGCGCGTCGGGGTCGGCGCCGGCTCGGGCCAGCAGGCTGCGGGTGGGTTCGACGGCGAGGGCGGCGCGGAGGAGGTGCTGGGTGTCCAGGTCCGTGCTGCCGTGTTCGGTGGCGTACGTCGCGGCGGTGGCGACCAGCTGGCGCGCGGGGCCGCTCATCAGCCGGCCGATGTCGATGTGCCGGGGGGCGGGGCGGGGGCCGCCCCCGAAGAAGCGTGCGAAGAATTCTCCGAAGGGGTCCGGGCCGTAGCCCTGCGGACCGGGAAACCCGCTGGTCATGGCCATCCGTTCCGGCCCCGGCGCGCTGGCGCTGCGCTGGCTGGGGCACTTGTCGACTGCCGTGCGGCTCGCGAGTGCCCATGACTCCGTCGGTTACACGTGGGGTTCGTTGCTGGGTGCGAGTTGTGTGTGGCTGGTCGCGCAGTTCCCCGCGCCCCTGGGTGGGTGGTGGGTCGGGGCCGTGGGCCGGTGCGTCAGCCCGTCGCAGGGTGGGCATACGGCCCTTCGGCTGACACAGGGCGCAGGCGGCCTGAGACAGAACCTACGCGACGGGCATACGACGCACCGGCCCACGTCCCCTCCCGCCGGTGGGAGGCTGCGGGAGCGTGGTGGCTGAGGGCGAGTGGAGCCGCAGGCTTTTCAGGGGCGCGGGGCTGTGACATTAGCGGCTCCGCCGCGGGGCGCGACCAGCCACGACGGGCCGGTAGTCGCCCATGAACCGAACCCACCACTCCCGTAGACGCCCAGCGGCCCCTTCGGGGTGCTTTCAGCGGGCCGTGAGGACTCTGGGGCCCGAGTCTGTGATGGCCACGGTGTGTTCGGCGTGGGCTGCACGGGAGCCGTCGTTGGTTCGGAGGGTCCAGCCATCCGGGGCTGCGTGGTAGTCGTCTGCGCCGGAGGCGATGAGCATGGGCTCGATGGCCAGGACCATGCCGTGGCGGAGAGGGAGGCCACGGCCGGGACGGCCCTCGTTCGGGACCGGAGGGTCCTCGTGCATGCGGCGGCCTACGCCGTGGCCGCCGAAGCCGTCCGGAATGCCGTAGCCCGCCGCGCGGCACACCGTGCCGACGGCGTGGGCGATGTCGCCGATGCGATTGCCGACGACGGCCGCCTCGATGCCCGCCGCCAGCGCACGCTCGGCGGTCTCCACGAGGCGTACGTCGGCGGCGCGCGGCCTGCCCACGATGAAACTGATCGCCGAGTCGCCGACCCAGCCGCCAAGTTCGGCACCGAAGTCGATGGAGAGCAGGTCGCCGTCGCGCAGTCGGTAGCCGGTCGGGATGCCGTGCACGATCGCGTCGTTGACCGAGGTGATCAGGACCGCCGGGAAGGGCGTGGGGGCGAAGGAAGGGTGATAGCCGAGGAAGGGGGAGCCGGCGCCTGCGCCGCGCAGGACGTCGTGGGCGACCTCGTCCAGCTCCAGCAGCGAGACGCCCACGTCAGCGGCCTCCCGTACCGCCGTGAGGGCGCGGCCCACGACCTGGCCCGCTTCGTACATCGCGTCGATAGACGTATCCGTCTTCAGTTCCACCATGCCAATTACTATACCGGTCGACGCCTATTTATATACCGCTTGCCGGTATTAGTATGGGGGCATGGTGCGCACCCCCCTGACCCCCGAAGAGCGTCAACGCGGCGAGCGGCTCGGCCAGTTGCTGCGCGAGGCCCGTGGGAGCCGCAGTATGGCGGAGGTCGCCGCCAGCGCGGGCCTCTCCGCCGAGACGCTCCGCAAGATCGAGACCGGCCGTGCCCCGACCCCCGCCTTCTTCACCGTGGCGGCACTGGCCGGAGTGCTGGGTCTGTCGATGGATGAGATAGCGGGGAGCTGCGCCCTGTCGGGGGTGTAGCGTCCTTCGCGTGTACGGGACTTGCCGGCGTCCCGAAGTCGAGCCGCGCACGTCACGTTGCGAGTGGGACGGAGCACTCCGCGCCCGGTCCGAAAACCTCTCGTAGCGCATCCGTAACACGAATGGTGTTTTCTACCGGACCGGAGTACTCCAGTCTGGCGTGGGGTGAACGTAATGGCGGTGGATCAACTCCCGGGCCAGGTGCGGGAGTTCGCTCAGTATCTGAAAGGCCTGCTGACCCGGCTCGACCAGGGCGGCGGGTGGTGCGCTGTGTTCTGGCGGCGCGATCCCGAGGGAATGCGGGCCTGTCTCGACGGCTGGGAAGTGCCGCCCTGGGACGTCGTGGAGGCGCTCCTCCAGGACCTCGCGGTCGCATACGGCGACCGGGCCGCCGCCCAGGAGACCGAGCGGGCGCGCGCTTTGCACCGAGCCTCACTCGCCGCGTACGACGCCCGGCCCGGCGGCCGGGACGCTCTCAGCGACCGCCTCGACGTCATGCTCCGCGAACAGCGCTACGCCGCCGAACGCCACGCGGAACTGACCCAGTCCCTGCGCGCCGCCGCCTCCCGCGACGAGGCCGACTCCATACGCCTCGACCTGGCCTGGGCCAGCGACGACCATGAACGCGCCACCGCCCGCTGCGCCGAAATCAGGTCCCGGATGGGCGAGTTGGACCGCCGGACGACGGGCGGACAGTCGCGCGAGGCGATGACTATCCCTCAGGGGGACGGCGGGGGTGTGGTCTGGGTCGATGAGGTGCCCGACGGGGGAGGGGGTTCGTCGCACGACGGTCACGGGGGGGCGTCCCGTGGGAGCGGTGGCGCGTACGGCTCCGACAGTGCCGCCGCGGGACGCGTGGGTGCGCAGCGTCGGGAGCCGGTCGAGGACGACTGGCCGGACATCTGGCAGGACTCGACCGCGCGACGAGCCGCCCGCCGGCCCGACTTCGGCGTGGACACCCCGATGTCCGCCCCATCCTCACCCGAGCACGCCACGCCGTCCGACGATCCGCCCTCCGCAGCTGACGTCGGCCCTACGCCGTCCGCGCCCGCCCCCAAAGCGGCCAAGCAACGCTCCAAACGGCGGCCCCGAGGCAGTGCCCGTTTCGCCGGGATGGAAGCGGACCCCGGTGCCAGAGCCGTACCGGACATGTCCGCGCCTGCCGCCACGGACCGCAGCCCGCGGGGGGTCCGTTACGCCGGGGCTGCCGAGGAAGCGGAGCAGCGGCCGTCGGGGCGGCGCGAGCCGTTGGACGACGAGGCCCGGCGGGCCACGGTCGAGGCCGTCGAGCGGCTTGTCCGGCTGCGCGGTGAGGGGCGTAGCGGGGAGGCGCACGCCCTGCTGGCCGAAGCCGCGTACTGGCCTGCGGCCCGGCTTCCCCTCCTCGCCGCCGAGCTGCACCGTGCGGGCCTGGGTGCGGACTGGGCCACGCTGCTGTGGGAGGCGGTTTCGCTGCCGGCCGACCGGCTGGTCGCCGCGGCCGATGCGCTTGCGGCGGCGGGGCGTCTGGCGGATGGCCGGCAGATGCTGCGACAGGGCGTTGCGCGGCCCGCCTCGGAGATCGGCGAGGCGGTGTTGGCGCTCGCCAGGGGTGGCCGCGAACGCGAGGTCCGCGCGCTCCTCGACGCGTACGTGCGCGTCCGCACGCCCGAGGAGGCGGCCCGGAGCGCGGCTCCCGACCCGGCGCGGCTCGCGCCTCTCCTCCTGGAGGCGGCCAAGGCCGTGTCCGAGGAGCGCCACTGGGACCTGGTCCATGCGTTGCGCGTCGCGGGCTACACGGGGTGACCTTCGGCGGTCGGGCGCCTACGGGGGTGGGAGGTTGGGGTTCGTGTTCGACTGGGGTCCCGTCGTGGCTGGTCGCGCCAGCAAAGGCCTTCGACTCCCGGCGCCCGGGGAAAGCCCGTACCCCCAACTGCCCGCAGCTTCCCACCGGCGGGAGGGGACGTGGGCCGGTGCGTCGTATGCCCGTCGCGTAGGTTCTGTCTCAGGTCACCTGCGCCCTGTGTGAGCCGGAGGGCCGTATGCCCACCCTGCGACGGGCTGACGCACCGGCCCACG
Organism: Streptomyces sp. NPDC048825; assembly: GCF_043198355.1. Taxonomy (NCBI): domain Bacteria; kingdom Bacillati; phylum Actinomycetota; class Actinomycetes; order Kitasatosporales; family Streptomycetaceae; genus Streptomyces; species Streptomyces sp. NPDC048825. Next base: position 36,964 of record NZ_JBICUR010000024.1, on the reverse strand, counting down.
GCCCCGACCCACCACCCACCCAGGGGCGCGGGGAACTGCGCGACCAGCCCCAACGCACCCGCACCCGAAAACGAACCCCCCTGCTCAACCGCCGGAGGCAACCCGTGGGCGCTCCGCGTCCGAGCCGCACATTTCAGCGTTCAGTTCCTTGATGAGCTGGGCAAGGTCGGTGGGTCGGTCCGGGGTCCACCAGTCGCCCAGCAGTTCGGCGAGGGATTCCTCGCGGGCCTCGGCGAGTTCGCCGGCGACGTCCCGGCCCTCGGCGGTGAGGACGAGGTCGAGGCCCTCACGTACGGCCAGGTGACGTTCCTCGACCTGGCGGGCCGCCTCCATGATGACGTTCAGCGGGACGGCGCTGTACTCGGCGAGGACGCCGGGCTCGGCCCAGCCGTAGCGCCGGATGCGCAGCAGCAGCCAACTCGCGGCAGGCAGCAGGTCGTAACCGGCGCGGGCGGTGATCTTCTCGTAGATCGCGCGCCGTCCCTCGCGCGTGCCGAGCACGGACAGCGCGCGGCACACCTCGTCGTACGAGGAGCGCTCCACCGGATTGCTGGCCAGCGTCTCCGTGGCGTCGGGCACCGTCACCGAGCCCCGCAGCTTGTCCTCGCGCAGGAACCAGGCCAGTACGAAGCCGAGTACGGCGACGGGAGCCGCGTACAGGAAGACGTCCGTGATCGCCGAGGCGTACGCCTGCACCGCCGACAGACGCAGCGCGGAAGGGAGTTCGGCGATGCCGCGCGGGTCGCTCTCGAGGGAGTCCGGGCCGATACCGGGTGGCAGCGACTGCCCGGCGAGCGCGGTCGTCAGCTTGTCGGCGAGGCGGCCGGCGAAGATCGTGCCGAAGATGGCGACGCCGAACGCGGCGCCGATGGACCGGAAGAAGGTGGCGCCGGAGGTGGCGACGCCGAGATCCTCGTACGAGACGGCGTTCTGCACGATCAGCACCAGGACCTGCATGACCAGGCCGAGGCCGAGGCCGAACACGGCGAAGTACCCGCTCATCTCGAACGTGGAGCTGCTCTCGTCGAGCTGATGGAGCAGCAGCAGGCCGAGCGTGGTGACGCCCGTGCCCGCGATCGGGAACACCTTCCAGCGGCCGGTCCGGCTGACGATCTGGCCTGACACCGTCGAGGCGAGCAGCAGACCGGCCACCATCGGCAGCATGTGCACGCCGGACATGGTGGGCGAGACACCCTGGACGACCTGCAGAAACGTCGGCAGGTACGTCATCGCGCCGAACATCGCGAAGCCCACGATCAGGCTGATCACGGCGGAGAGGGTGAAGGTGCGGATGCCGAAGAGTTTCAGGGGGAGAACGGGCTCGGCGGCCTTCCGTTCGACGGACACGAAGGCCGCGCCCAGCACGACAGCGAGCACCGCGAGGCCGATGATCTGCGGCGAGGCCCAGCCCCAGGTGGTGCCACCGAGCGAGGCGACGAGGACGAGGCAGGCGGCGACGGCCGCGATCAGGAACGTACCGAGATAGTCGATCGTGTGCCGCGTGGCCCGGACGGGGATGCGCAGGACGGTGGCGATGACGGCGAGCGCGACCACGCCGACGGGGAGATTGACGTAGAAGACCCAGCGCCAGCTCAGATGCTCGGTGAACAGCCCGCCGAGCAGCGGGCCGAGCACACTGGTCGCGCCGAAGACGGCACCGAACAGGCCCTGGTACTTGCCCCGTTCGCGCGGCGGGACGAGGTCGCCGACGATCGCCATCGACAGCACCATCAACCCGCCGCCGCCGAGGCCCTGGAGCGCCCGGTAGCCGATCAACTGGGGCATGTTCTGCGCCATTCCACAGAGCGCGGAGCCGATGAGAAAGATCACAATTGCCGTCTGGAACAGCTTCTTGCGTCCGTACTGGTCACCGAGCTTGCCCCAGAGCGGGGTGGCGGCGGTGGCGGCGAGCAGATACGCCGTGACCACCCAGGACAGATGGTCCAGGCCGCCGAGTTCGCTGACGATGGTCGGCAGCGCGGTCGACACGATCGTCTGGTCCAGCGCCGCGAGCAGCATGCCCAACAGCAGGGCGCCGATCGAGACGAGGACGCCACCCCGTACGTACTCCTGACCGGGGGCGCCGCGTGTGTGGTCACGGGGCGGTGGCGGGTGGTCCCCGTCCGCCGTCTCGTGGGCGTTCGTACGGTGCACTTCCTCGGCCATGCAGACCTCCCGGCCGCGAGGGTCCCTCGGGTCCCCGTTGCCCTTTGCATTCTTGTCGGTGTGACCGGTTATGGCCCGTTGAATCCACAGAGGAGTTCGAGATTCCGGTGGTAACTGGGAGATGGTGTGGAGGAGGTCTGCATAATCGCTGAAGTTCGTTACGGGAGGGATCCATACGTGAGTGGCCGGAGCGTGTACGTCTGCCCGGAATGCGGGACACCGCGTGAGCCGGGAGGCGCACCGTCGTGCGCATGCGCTCAGCGGGCGGCGGACGAACTCCTGGAGACCCGCTCCGCGGAGGCTGCCGCGGCGGAGGACTTCGATCCGTTGCGTATACGGCCCTATGTGGATCTGGACGCGGATGAGTTCGAGGTCGACGTGGAGGCGGGCTCGGGCGTCGGGCCACCGGGGTTGTTAAGCGGGCTCGGGTCCTCGGAGGCCGCTGACCCGCTGGTCGAGCCGATGTCCTCGCGGGCGGGTGACGCACTTGGCGAGCCCGAGGGTTCGGGGGCGGGTGACGCACTTGGCGAGCCCGAGGGCTCGGGGGCGGCTGACCCGCTGGTCGAGCCCACGTCGTCATCGGGGGCGGGTGACCCGTTCGTCGAGCACATGCCCTCGACGGCGGGCGACGCGCCGGTCGAGCCGGGCGCGCCCGCGGGGCCGCCGTGGCCGTCCGGCCCGTCCGGTCCTTCCGGTCCTTCCGGTCCTTCCGGTCCGCCCGCAGGACAGCACCGGTCCGGACCGCCCGCAGTCCAGCACCGGCCCGAGCCGCCGTCGATGCCGGGTTCCTCTCCGGCGGGCCAGGCCCCGCCTCCGACCGCCCCGTATCCGGCGTCCCAGGCCCCTTCGCCCGACGACGCCCCGACGGCCGACCTCCACCTGACGGACCTCCACCGGTTCGACGCACAGGCCCCCGGCCCGGACCCTGTAACCGGCCCTCAGCCTCTGCCCGAGCCCGAGCAGCCCGCCCGCAGGCGCGGCCGTCGGCGTCGGCTCGCCTTCGTCGGTACCGTGGTCGGCGCTGTGGTGATGACCGCCGCCGGGTTCGCAAGTGGACTGTTCTCGTACGACACGCCGTCTCGGGACAGCGCGGGCCCGGGCGACATGCGCGCGAGCATTCCGGACGCGGTCTCGCCGGAGCCGCCGTCCCCGTCTCCGTCGAAGACGACACCGCCGGCGCAGCCACACACGTCGGCCCCACCGACCGAACCGTCCGAACCAGCCACCCCGAGCACCTCCCCGCCACCCCAGAAGCCCACGGCCGAGCCCACCCCGCCCCGCGAGACCCCCTCGACACGCCCACCGTCGACCGAGCCCCCCGCCGACTCGGCACCGCCCGGCTCCGGCGGAGGCGGCGAGCGCGACAACTCGGGGGTCCTGCGCCCGGGCGACGACGGCGCCGAGGTAACGGAGCTCCAACTCCGCCTACGCCAGCTCTTCCTCTACGCAGGCCCCACCACAGGCACGTACGACGACCAGACGGAAAACTCCGTACGAAGCTTCCAGGGCTCCCGAGGCGTCGACGACGAATTGGGCATATACGGCGAGCCGACGCGAGAACGTCTGGAGTCGGAAACGGACGAGCCGTAGGTCCCGCCGGGGTTCGGGGCTGTGCCAATGCGCGGCTCCGTCGCCCGGGCGCGACCAGCCACCACGACCCCGCAGCCGCCGAGTTGCCCACCGGACCGAGCCCTCACGCGCCCACAAGCACCCGAATCCCCCCGGCGCCCAAAGCCTCGACCCGCACCTGCGTAAGGTCCTGCACCACCACATCAGGCCGATGAAACCCGGCCCGAGCCCCCACCCCGACAACCCGCATCCCCGCGGAGCGCCCCGCCGCGATCCCCGCCCCGGAGTCCTCGAACACCACACACTCGGAAGGCGCGACCCCCAACTCGGCCGCCCCCTTCAAAAACCCCTCAGGATCGGGCTTGCTCGCCCCGACGGACTCGGCGGTGACCCGCACATCGGGCAGCGGAAGCCCGGCGGCAGCCATCCGTGCGGTCGACAGCGGCACGTCCGCGGACGTCACCAGCGCATGCGGCAACTCCCGTAGCGCGGCCAGAAGTTCCGCGGCTCCCGGAATCGCGACGACGCCCTCCATGTCAGCCGTCTCCTCGGCCAGCATGCGCTCGTTGTCCGCGATGTTCTTCTCCATGGGCCGATGAGGCAGCAGCAGAGCCATCGACGCATGTCCCTGCCGGCCGTGAACGACCTTCATGACGTCGCCCCCGTCCAGGCCGTTGCGCTCGGCCCACCGATGCCAGACGCGTTCGACGACGGCATCGGAGTTGACGAGGGTGCCGTCCATGTCCAGCAGCAGGGCGCGGGCGGTCAGCACGGTCGTGGCCGTCATCGGCATGCTCCAAAGCGTGGGAGAGGGGGCCGAGGGCCCCGGGACAAAAGGTGCCCCCAGGACAAGGTGGCCCCGCCCACCGGTCAGGGAAAGCGGGCGGGAGCCACTTTGTTCCCTCACGGTACAAAACCGATGGGCAATCCCGCCACCACTCAGAGGACTCGATTTCGCAGAACTTCGCGTAACAAAGGGCCGGCCAAAAGCCCAACAAAGGCACGCACGAGCCCAAAGCTCCGCCGACCTCGGCGCCGTACCCCTTGTTATGTCATGGTCACGACATTAACTTCTCACCCGGCGCACATCTCCCCGAAACGCGGCACCGCAAGCATTCGCACGCACCGTCAACTTCCCATCCCCCCAAAGGGAGTTCGCATGCCGAAGGTCTACGCGCGTCGACGGCTCAGCATACTCGCCGCCGCCGGCGGATTGATAGCCCTGGTCGGGCTGTTCAACGGTCCGACCGCCTCCGCCGCCCTGCCCACCCCCGTGAGCGCCGCCACCGCCCGCTCCTACCTGTCCCAGCTCACCGTGGCGAACGAGGACCGCACCGGCTACAACCGCGACCTCTTCCCGCACTGGATCACCCAGTCCGGCGCCTGCAACACCCGTGAGGTCGTCCTGAAGCGCGACGGCACGAACGTCCAGCAGGACTCCAGCTGCGCCGCGACCAGCGGCAGTTGGTACTCCGTCTACGACGGCGCCACCTGGCGCGCCGCCTCCGACGTCGACATCGACCACCTCGTCCCGCTCGCCGAGGCCTGGGACTCCGGCGCCGACAGCTGGACCACCTCGCGGCGCCAGTCCTTCGCCAACGACCTGACCCGCCCGCAGCTCATCGCGGTCACGGACAACGTGAACCAGTCGAAGGGCGACCAGGACCCGGCGGAGTGGATGCCGTCGGTCAGCTCGTACGCCTGCACGTACGTACGCGCCTGGGTCCAGGTGAAGTACTACTACGACCTCTCCGTCGACTCCGCCGAGAAGAGCAAGCTGACCTCGGTGCTCAACGGCTGCTAGGGCCTGTCCGGCGGATCAGGCTGCAGGAAGGCAACGGCAACTTGTCAACACCGGTGAGCGGGGCCTGGTGCGTGCAGCTGCAAGGCGGAGGATCGAGTCGACGCGGAGCGTCGGCGATTGACGACAACGCCGCAGATGTGCGTGCCAGGCCCCGCGTCTGCGGCCTGATCCGCCGGACAGGCGCTAGGCCGTCCGCAGTCCGAGAACCTCCACCGGAACCTCGCCAGTGACCTCCGTCGTTCCGTACCGTACGGGGCGACGGAAGAGGGTGATCACGTGGCGAGGCTGCGGCTGGGACCACTGCTGAGGTACGTCGACGGCTCGTCCGCGACCGTCTGGGTCGAGGCGAGCCGTCCGTGCACCGCCGAGGTGCGCTGCGCCGACGGCGCCGGCGGCGAGACCCGCACCTTTCAGATCGCGGGCCATCACTACGCCCTGATCCCGGTGACCGGGCTGACACCGGGCACGTCGACCGCGTACGAAGTGCGGCTCGACGGTACGACCGTGTGGCCGCTGCCCGGCTCGCCCTTCCCGCCCTCGCTCATCCACGCCCCGGCCTACGACCACGCGCCGGTGCGGGTGGCCTTCGGCTCCTGTCGCTGGGCCGCTCCGCCCGCCGACGAGAAGGACCCGGTGGGCCCGGACGCGCTGGACACTCTGGCCGCACGCCTCGCCTCGGATCCGGGGGCCGAACGGCCCGACGTACTGGTGCTGCTGGGCGACCAGGTGTATGCGGACGAGACCTCCAATGCCACCCGCCGCTGGCTGGCGGCCCGCCGCGATCTCAAGGATCCACCGGGCAACGAGGTCGCGGACTACGAGGAGTACACCCGCCTCTACTACGAATCGTGGCTCGACCCCGAGGTCCGCTGGCTGCTGTCCACGGTGCCCAGTTGCATGATCTTCGACGACCACGACGTCATCGACGACTGGAACACCAGCGCCGCCTGGCTCGCCGACATGCGGGCCACGCCCTGGTGGCGCGAGCGCCTGCTGAGCGGCCTGATGTCGTACTGGGTCCACCAGCACCTCGGCAATCTCCCGCCCGAACGCCTCGCCGCCGACCCCCTGTACGCAGCCGTACGCGCCACCCCGGACGGCACGGACGTGCTCCGCACCTTCGCCGCCGAGGCCGACGCGAACCCCACCTCTGTCCGCTGGAGCTACCGCCGCGACTTCGGCCGCGTACGTCTGCTGATGATCGATACGCGCGCGGCCCGCGTCCTCGACGAGACCGACCGCGCCATGCTCGCGCCCGGTGAGCATGCGTGGCTGCGGGAGCAGGTGTTGGAGGGGCGGGGGGCTGATGCCGCGGGCACCGCGGGCGGCAGGCCCGACGCCGTCGTCGCCGCATCCGGCGCGAGCGACGAGGCACGTACGGCACCCGGCGCGCCGCCACCTGCCTCGGCGGCCCAAGGCGGCCCGGACAGCATGGCGAAGGCCTCGGCCCGGCCGGCCGACGGCGGCACGAGCGGCGTGCCGGGCGGCCCCCCGGCACGGTCGGCCGAAGGCCACGCCGCCACCGCCCGCACCCCCTACGACCACCTCCTCATCGGTACGTCTCTGCCCTGGCTGCTCCCCCACCTCGTGCACGACGCCGAGGCGTGGAACGCCGCGTTGTGCCGTGGGGAACGCGGGCCCCGGTGGGCGCGGTTCGGGGAGGATCTGCGGCGGCGGGCCGATCTGGAGCACTGGTCGGCGTTTCCGGCGTCGTTCGACGCGCTGGCCTCGCTCATCGCCGAGGTCGGGTCGGGGCCCGAGGCCCCGGCGACGGTGTGCGTGCTGTCCGGGGATGTGCACCACGCGTACATCGCCGAACCTTCGTGGCCGCAGGGCGCCCCGGCGCCCGACGCGCGGGTGCTGCAACTGACCTGCTCCCCCGTCCACAACTCCATCCCGATGTCCATCAAACTCGGCTTCCACTTCGGCTGGAGCAGAGTGGGCCGAGCCCTCGGCCGCCGTTTCGCCGGACACGGCGGCGTCCCGCGCCCGCCGATCGACTGGCGCAGAACGGGCGGCCCCTGGTTCGGCAACCAGCTGATGACGCTGACCCTGCGCGGCCGCTCGGCACGACTGCGGCTCGACCAGGCACGAGCGGAGAAGGGCGGCGGCGCCCGACTGCGAACGGTCGTCGAATCCGAGCTCGCCCCATAACCCCGGTCCGCAGTCCGCAGTCCGCGTGACACATCCCGCGGCCCCGTAACCTCACACAACTCCCCGCACACTCCGCGTGCGCGAACACGCCCAATCCGCCAAGTGCATACGTGTATCGCGTACGTTGCCCCTCTATCGCGCCCGTTGCCCCTGATGCTCGTGAGGCATCCCACACCGGGCGCCGATGATCCCCTCAAGGGCTCGGATCCCGTGGTGTACGACGGCATGATGATGCGGACCGTCCGCTTCCAGCAGGCGGTTTGCCGCTCAGCGCCCCAGATGCACGGGAGTCACACCTTTGTCTGCAGCGACCGCGGAATCGTCGGCGAGCGCCGAGTCCGTCGAGGTCTCCGTCGCCCTGGTCGGCGCAGGACCGCGCGGCACCAGCGTGCTGGAACGCCTCTGCGCCTCCGCGCCCGAGCTCCTCGCGCCCGGGGCCCGCCTGACGGTCCACGTCGTCGACCCCTCGCCGCCCGGTCCGGGGCGCGTGTGGCGGACCGGCCAGCCGGCCGAGCTGCTGATGAACACCGTGTCCTCCCAGGTGACCCTCTTCACTGACGACAGCGTGGACTGCTCGGGCCCGATCTGCCCCGGCCCGAGCCTGCACGAGTGGGCCGGCGGCGAGCTGGACCCGGACGAGTACCCGACCCGCGCCCAGTACGGGAAGTATCTGGAATGGGTCTTCGCCGAAGTCGTGCGCGGGGCACCGGCCTCGGTCCGCGTCGAGACGCACCGGGCCCGTGCGATACGGCTCGACGACGCGCCCGACGGCCACCAGCGACTCGTACTCGACAACGGCCGCACCCTGCGCGACCTCACCACCGTGGTCCTCGCCCAGGGCCACCTGCCGACGGTCGCGGACCGGACACAGCAACGCCTCGCCGAGTACGCCGACCGCCACGGCCTGCGCCATGTCCCACCCGCCAACCCGGCCGACCTCGACGTCTCCCCGCTCGCCCCCGGCGAACCCGTCCTGCTGCGCGGCCTGGGCCTCAACTTCTTCGATCACATGGCCCTGTTGACGACGGCCCGCGGCGGCCGTTTCCTCCGCACCGCGCAAGGTGGCCTGCGTTATGCCGCGTCGGGCCGTGAGCCGCGCCTGTACGCGGGTTCCCGGCGCGGCATCCCGTACCAGGCCCGCGGCGACAACGCGAAGGGCCCGTACGGCCGTCACCTCCCGCTCGTCCTCACCCCTGACGTCATCTCCGCCTTCCGTAAGCGCGCGGACTCCGGTGACGCGCCCGACTTCCTCGCGGAGATATGGCCGTTGGTCGCGAAGGAGGTCGAAACGGTCTACTACGAGGCGCTGTTGGGGCGGGGCAGCGCGGCAGTAGCGGGCGATGCAGCGACGGTACGGGGCTTCCGTGAGCGTTTTCTCGCCATTGACCACCGCGACCCCCAAGAGGCCCTGCTCCTCGACGAGTTCGGCATCGAGGCGGCCGATCGCTGGTCGTGGGACCGCATTTCGCGCCCCTACGCGGGACAGGTCTTCAACAGCCCGGCGAACTTCCGGAGTTGGCTGCTCGGGTATCTGCGCGAGGACGCCGAGCAGGCGGCGCTCGGCAATGTCGACGGCCCTCTCAAGGCGGCCCTCGACGTGCTGCGCGACCTGCGCAACGAGGTGCGGCTGATCGTCGACCACGGCGGCCTTGCGGGCACCTCGCGGCGGGAGCACCTGGACCGCTGGTACACGCCGCTCAACGCGTTCCTGTCGATCGGGCCGCCCCGGCGCCGTATCGAGGAAATGATCGCGCTGATCGAGGCGGGCGTCCTGGAGGTGCTCGGCCCGCGCCTGGAGGTGCGGGCCGAGGACGGGGCGTGGGTGGCGCACTCCCCCGACGTGCCTGACTCGACGGTCCGCGTCACCACCCTCGTCGAGGCCCGGCTGCCGGAACCGGAACTGCGGCGGACCGCCGACGACTTGCTCGCCCGGCTACTCAAGACCGGCCAGTGCCGGCCGCACACGGTGGACGGTTACGAAACCGGAGGGCTGGACGTAACCCCGCGCCCGTACCGTCTGATCGACCGCCGAGGACGCGCCCACCCCCAGCGGTTCGCGCTCGGCGTGCCCACGGAGGGCGTGCACTGGGTGACCGCCGCGGGCGCCAGGCCGGGGGTGGACTCAGTCACACTCTCGGACACGGACTCGGTGGCGAGGGCGGTGCTGCGCACGACCTCACCTGCGGCGACGCCGGAAGAGAATTCGGAAATCCGGCCAAATGTTGAACTTGCAACTATCGATTAGGCTAGCCTAAAATCGATCACTCGCTCGGTTTACGTCCCCAACGGCGGTCCCTCAAGACCGCACCAGACCGAAGGAGTTCCCCCACCATGACCGGACGCTTAAACAGCGCCCAGCCGTACGCCATCGGCCTGTTCCGCATCGTCATCGGTCTGCTTTTCGCCTGCCACGGCGTCATGTCGCTCTTCGGCGAGTTCGGCGGCGCCGACGGCAAGGGCGGCACCATCGAGCCGACCACCTGGCCGAACGGATACGCGGCCGTCATCGAGCTCGTCGGCGGCAGCCTGGTCCTGCTCGGCCTCGGCACCCGGATCGCGGCGTTCATCGCCTCGGGCGCCATGGCCTACGCGTACTTCAAGGTCCACCAGCCGCAGGCGCTCTGGCCGATCGAGAACCAGGGTGAAGGCGCGGCCATGTTCTGCTGGTCGATGTTCCTGCTGGTCTTCACCGGCTCCGGCGCACTCGGCCTCGACCGGCTCTTCTCGCGGCGCACGTCGTCGTCCACCGCGAACAGTCGCAGCTCGGAGCCCGTCGCAGCCTGACGCCCTGTACGAAACGGCGCCCGCCCCTGTCGCACCGGGGGCGGGCGCCGTCGTCGCATCAAGTCGCCCATCCGAACGGCACCGTGGCGGCCGGGTGAACGTGGTGTAGCGATCACATGTGCCCCCTGTGGATCTCCTCTCCGGCCCCCGGCGTACGCTGTATGGCTGTCACAGGCCGCACCTGCCGCTCCCCCGCGACATCGCGGTTCTCGGCACGGTTCGGGCCTACGGGGGAGACACAGGGGAGTTCGGGTGCTTGAGAGTGTGGGGCTGCTGACCGGCAGCCCATGGATCTACGCCGTGGTGGCCCTGTCCGTGCTGTTAGACGTGTTCGTGCCGGTGCTGCCGAGCGGAGTCCTCGTCATCGCGGCGGCGACGGCGGCCGCGGCCGGCTCCGGCGCGGCGACCGGGAACGTACCGGACCTCCTGCCGCTGACCCTCTCCGCGGCCACCGCCTCGGTCCTCGGCGACCTGATCGCGTACCGGCTGGCCCGGCGCGGCGGCGAGCGCCTTGACCGGGCCCTCGCCCGCTCCCGCCGCCTGACCGGTGCGCAGGAACGTCTCGGCGCGGCCCTCGCACGCGGCGGCGGCGCCCTTGTCGTCATCGCCCGCTTCGCGCCCGCCGGGCGCTCACTCGTCTCGTTCGGCGCGGGCGCCGCCCACCGCCGCGTCCGCGAGTTCCTGCCCTGGTCGATCCTCGCGGCCCTGGCCTGGGCCGCGTACAGCGTCGCCCTCGGCTACTTCGGCGGCCACCTGCTGGGCACGACGTGGCTCGCCACGGGCGTTTCGCTGCTCGCGCTGTTCGGTGCGGGAGCAGGGGCGGCGTACCTGATACGGCGGCCGGTGGCGGAGACGGGCACGGGCGTCTGAGGACTACTACGCATCCGAGGCGTGAGCGGCCGGTGCCTACGGGCTGCGTACGGGGTCAGCCGGCCTGGCGCGCGGCCGTCTGCCCTCGCACCTCGAGCCCGTCCAGCAGCTCGGCCGTCGCCTCCGCGATCGCGTCGACCGCCCGGTCGAACACCTCACGGTTGTGAGCGGCCGGAGCCCGGAACCCGGACACCTTGCGGACGTACTGAAGGGCGGCGGCCCTGACGTCCTCCTCGGTGGCCTCTTCGGGGAGTACGGGCGGACGGAGAGTCTTGATGCTTCGGCACATGGGTCCAGTTTCGCGCGTGGGCGGGAATTGTGGGGGCCGGATCAGCCGGCACCTTCTGGAAACGGGAGCGGCGGTACGCCTCCAGGGACGTACCGCCGCTCCCGCCCGAGTCGTCAGCCCTCGACGATCTCGCGGACCTCGACCGTGAGCGTGAACTCCGCCGGGTGGATCTCGAGGAAGCGCTTGGCCCACTCCATGGCCTCGGCCTTGTCCTTGCACTGGGTGACGGAGTAGCCGCCGATCACTTCCTTGGTCTCGGTGAACGGCCCGTCGACCTGGTTGAACCTGCCGCCGGACCAGGTGATCCGGGTGCCCTCGGAGGTCGGGTGCAGCCCGGCCGTGTCCAGCATGACCCCGGCCTTGGTGATCTCCTCGAGCAGCGCCTCCATACGCTCCCCGAACTCCGGGCCCAGCCCCTCGGCGGGTACGTCGTTCTCCTCGATACGGACCAGCGTCATAAAGCGCGGCATGGTGACTCCTCGGTCGTCGCGGTTGTCGCGGTTGTCGCGGTTGTCGCGGTGACAAGGACGGGGCTTCTCCCCGCCTCTCACCTCTGCGTCGAGCGGGCGACGGCGGGATCGACAGCCACCCCGGAGAATTTTCCAGGACCCCATGTGACGTGAGTCACAGCAGTTGCCGGCCGGACTTACAGGGCCGGTCCGTCTCGTCAGCCGGCGAGGATGCCGTCGATCTGGCCGACCGCCTCCTGCAGACCCTCGACCATCCCCATGTTCACCAACTGCTCCATCTGTTCCCGGGAGTCGAAGGACGAGCGCATCTCCATCCGGGTGCCTCCGTCACGCTCGGTGAGCTGCACCCGCACGTTGGTGGTCGGCTGGTCGGGGCTCGGCTTGCCGTCCTGGTCGGCGAAGCCGTCGGTGAACTCCAGCGACGTCGGCGAGGTGACCGAGGTGACGCGCCACCAGCCGTAGTGCTTCTCGCCCTTCGGGCTGGTCATGAAGTAGCTGACGTCCCCGCCGGGGGTCAGGTCGTGCTGCTCCACGGTCGCCGGATAGGTCGGCGGTCCCCACCAGCGCTCCAGCTGCCGCGGGTCGGCCCACAGCTGCCACACCCGCTCGACGGGTGCGGAGAAGTCGGCGATCAGGGTGAGGGTCAGATTGTCGAGGTCCTTGTCCACACTCGTGACGGTCATCTGTCCGGTCCTTCCGTCGGGTCGTGCTTCTCGGGATCCTCTGCGAGCAGGCGGGACATCCTGTCCACTCTGCCCCGCCAGGCCGTCTCGAGCTCGTCGAGCGCCTGCCGCGCGCGGCCCACCGCGTCGGGGTCGGTACGCACGAGCTGCTCCCGTCCGCGGCGCTGCTTGGTGACAAGACCGGCCCGCTCCAGCACCGCGACGTGCTTCTGCACCGCGGCGAAGCTCATCGGATAGGCCTCGGACAGCCGTGACACCGACATCTCGCCCCGCACGCAGCGGCGGAGGATGTCACGGCGCGTGGCGTCGGCCAGTGCCTGGAACAGCCGGTCCACGGCCTCGTCGGTCATCCCATCTACAACCATTTGGTTGTACGTTAGGCCGGAGCTCCGCCCCTGTACAGGGGTTACGCACTCGTCAGCGCAGGTCCAGCCGCATCACGACCCGGGGATGACCGGCCAGCACAGAGGTGGTGTCGGCGGCGTGGACGAACCCGGCGCGTTCGAAGTTCCGCCGGATCCCGGCGTACGCCATGGTCAGGTCGACCTTGGCGTCACCGTTGTCGAGCGGGTACGCCTCGATCGCCGGCGCACCGTGGGCGCGGGCGAACTCGACGGCGCCGCCGATGAGGGCGTGCGAGACCCCCTGCTTGCGGTGACCTGGACGTACTCGGATGCACCACAGCGACCAGACCGGCAGGTCGTCGACGTGCGGGATCTTGCGGTTGCGCGCGAAGGCCGTGACCGAGCGCGGTGCCACGGCGGCCCAGCCGACCGGCTCGTCACCGTCGTAGGCGAGAACTCCCGGAGGCGGATCGGCTCGGCACAACTCGGCGACGTACTCACCGCGGGCCGGTCCGCGAAGCTCGTTGTTGAGCTTGGACGGGATCCGGTAGCTCAGACACCAACAGACGTTGGCCGTGGGCGACTTGGGCCCGACCAGGGCACGGACATCTTCGAAGACCGAAGCCGGGCGAACCTCAATGGCCATGGATCCCACGATGCCACGGCATACGGGGCGCCGTCGCTCAGTCTTCGGCGGCCCTGAGCGTCATGGAGTCGCACCCGTTGTGACTGAGCACGCCGGTTGGCCACTCTGAGCATCGCGGTTGGCCGCAGGGCGTAGGAGCTGGATCACCGCATGAAGGTGCATTGCTCGGGGCATCAGGGCGTGCCCTTGACCCGACGCGTCAACGCACCCGACCCGCCACGACCAACAGGCCGCTGGTCGACCGGCTCAGCGACGGACGCGGTAGCGGATGTGGGTGGCCTCCGGCGTGTCGATCACCCGGATGATCTCCAACTCGATCTGCGACGGCAAGACGTCGAACAGTCGACGGCCACCACCGAGCAGCACCGGGATCTGATGGACCTGCACCTCATCCAGCACCCCGGCCTCGAGCGCCCGTTGCGCCGTGTACGCGCCACGCACCTGCACGTCCTTGTCCCCGGCGGTGGCTTTGGCCTGTGCCATCGCGCTTTCGATCCCGTCGGTCACGTACGTCACCAACGGATAGCCCCAACGGGCGGCCGGGCCGGGCGCGCGGTGACTGGGCACGAAGATCGGGAGACCACCGTGATCACCTCCCCAGTGATCCATGAGCTCGGCAGTGCGCCGTCCCGCGAGCACCGCACCGGCTGCGTTCCATTCGTCCTGGAACTGCGCGGCCGGTCCGGACGGCCGGCCGGACTCGCCGTCCGGGCCGGCCCACTTGTGCAGTCGCTCGCCATCGTCGCCGCCGAGGAAATCGTTGAGATCGGCGATATATCCGTCGAGTGACATCGACATGTCGAGCACTGATGCAGACACTTCGGCCTCCTGTGGTTTCGATCCAGACTGGTTCAACTGTGCTGTAGACCCGGCATGGCGGCATTACTCATCGGCCCCAAGCGCTGCGGTGATCAACGTTCGTTTCCCTGCCCTACGCTGCCGTGATGGGTGTGGGGATAGAGGTGCTGATCGTGGACTGGCCGCGAGTAGAGGCGGCCGCACCCGGCGACCGGGAAGAGATGCTGATCGATGCCGCCTTCGGAGAGGCGTACAGCGACGACCTCTTCGAACATGGCTGGTCGTGGCCCGCGCAGCCGGGTGAGGACTGGTATGGCAGGTATGCCTTGCGGAACACGTTCGGCTCGTACAAGCCGCACTTTTGGGCCGGCCACCGCTGGGACCAGATGCGCGACTTCGTCGAGCCGAAGGTGCGCGAGGCGCTGGACCGGTTCAACGACGCGCTGTTCTGGCACCGTCTGGACGACACCACCGGGGTCGGTTCGGGGCTCCCGGAGCGGCCGTGCACCTGGGACGCGGACCTGTTGCTGTGGTGTCCGCCCGATCACGTGCCACTGATCGCCGGATGGTGGCGGCAGGCGGCACCCCAACTGGAAGTGGTGCGTGAGCCGTTCACCCAGCACGCTGCGGAGTCAGGCGGATGGATCACGACCTTCGAATCGTTTGCCGACCTCCTCACCGACTGGGGAGAGGTGGTCACGGAGGCCGAGCGCCGCGGCTGGGGCGTCGTTGGCCTCCGCTGCTGACCTCCACCGCGGTTGACCGTTCGCGTCCCAGCAGCGAGATGAGCAGCAGCGCCCAGGTGGCGCCTAGGTCCTGTCTCTCCGATCTTCGCGGATCAGCGCGCGGCGTCTGGTGCGGTGCATCGGCGTGCGGCCGCATCGCCCTCGTACTGGACGTACTTGGGCGATGCGGCCGTGCGGCGAGGTGCCGTGCCAGGCGTCGTGCGCCCGCGAAGATCGGGGAGACAGGGCCTAGCTGCCCCCCGTGATCAGAACCAGGAGCAGCGCAGGACAAGCGAGATCAGGCCCGACCGCAGCTCCCGAAGCCCCCAGGCGAGAGAGGACAACTGCTCTGCGGGACAGCCGCGGCTGCTGCCCGGCCACCTAAGGCGCTCAGTGGCCAACTCAAGCGCTCAGCCACACCCGTCCGTGTGAAGTCCCCCAAGGAACTCGCATCCCAAATTCGAACAGGCGTAGCATTGGCGCGTGGCTGAGACCTATGACTTTCCGAGTGACCTCCTGGCCGGTCAGGAGGAACTGCATCAGGTCCGGGCCGAGCTGCTGGCCCTGCTGAAGCGGCTCCCCTGGTCGGTCGAGCCCATGGAGGGCATCAGCGACAACCACGGCTGGCGCAAGGTGGAACTGCCCGCCTCACCCGGCTGGACTGCCGACGAACAGGCCGAGGTGGAGAAGCTCCGCGAGCGCGAGCGGGAGCTGGCCGTCTTCGTGACCTGCCACCGCTTCTGGGCCGAGGTCACGGGCGCGGAGAAGGTGGACGCGAGGATGCGCCTGAAGCACGTACGGGAGGCGGAGGAGGAGAGGCGGTCCTCGTGAGGCAAGGACCGCCGAGGCGTGGAGGGCGGCTGCGCGTTCAGGCCCGCAAGGGGTTCGTGCGCGTCGCCGCCAACAGGTACCAGGCGGTCGCCCCCGCATGCCGGTACGGGTAGTAGCCGAAGCCGAATCCGGTGTCGAGCGGGCTGCTCGCCGAGACGACTCCGGAGCGTTCGGGCAGTGCCTTGTCGCCGACGGTCTGGCCGGCGCCGAGCAGGTCCTGGGCCTGTTCGATCGAGGCGATCAGCCGGCGGGCGCGCGCCTCGTCACCCGGGGCGTGCCGGTCCCGCAGGGCGAGCGCGAGGTGGGCGGTCCCCTCGAACCACACACCGTTCCGGTCGGGCTTGGGCTGGAACTCGGCGATCGGGGCGTCCTCGTTCGCCAGGAGACTGGCGGAGCTGAAGGTGACGCCCTCGTACGACTGGCCCGCGGGCACCGTGCTGTTCCGCCGGTCGGCGTGATCGAGGACGGCCAGCTCGGCCGCGGCCCAGTCCAGCGAGCGTGAGTACTTGCGGGAGCCGAGGGCGAGATGGGTCCAGGTCTGGGTGTCCTCGGGGATCGGTGACTTGTTGACCGTGATGCCGTCGTTGGTGCCGGTGTAGAAGAAGCCGCCGGACGGCTCCCACATCTTCTTGACGAAGGCTTCGGCCCGCGCACGCCGCTCCAGCCACACCCGGTCCCCGGTGAGCCGGGCGAGCCGTCCGAAGAGACAGACCAGGTCGGTGTTGTGCTCGGTCGAAGTGAACGGCAGCTTCTCGTTCGCCCCGTTGACCCCGAACTTGTAGCCGCCGAGAGGTTCGTCGGTACGACCGTTCCGCTCGATCCATGTACCGATCCGCACCGCACCCGCGAGGAAGCGACGCGCCCCGGTCCGGCGGGCGAGGGCGCTCAGCGCGATGCCCGCCCAGGCCATGTCGCCCACCGCCGTACCCGTGAACCCGAACTGGGTGCCGACGTTGGCGGTCCCGTCCGCCCGCACGAAGCCGTCCGGCTGCCTCGAACCGTCGAAGAAGGTGTAGGGCCCGACGTTGTAGGCCTGGCGCAGCCTGCCGTCGTCGTACGCCGGATCGTGGGCCTGGGCATGGAGCAACGCGTCGCCGAGCGCCACGGCTCTGGCCCGGCCGTCGGCGGTACGCACCGCGAGGTGGGCCAGGATCGCGAGGGCGTTGTCGTACGTGAACGCCGTGCTGAACAGACCCGCCTGGTCGGTGTAGCTCTGGGTCAGGCGAATGCTGCCGTGGTCCGGATATCCGTCCATGGCGGCGGCGAGAAAGGCGTGCCCCCGACGCTGGGCGGAACTCCCGCCGCCCGAGTCTCCGGCGGCGTGCGCCGCACCGGAGCCGACCGTGGTGAACACCGCGGCACCGGCACCGAGTCCGGCGCCGATGAGCGTTCGCCGGCTGAACGCCGGGGTTTGCCTGCCGGTCATGGTTCTCCCTGGGCCGAGACTGAGAGCGCTCTCAACACTGCGCGCTCATTGTGCTGGCACGTGCGGGGCAGGTCAACGTCCTTGACATGCGTGCCCGTTGGGGCGGAAGGGCAGGACGAGAAGGCGGGGTGTGGACTCGATGCTGACCGGCATGCAACGGGGTCGCGCAGAGATCTGACGTCTTCAAAACGATCGGCACACAGAACCAGCCAGGCGCCCGATGGGCATCCTGGCTGGTCAAACGCGTGGGCGCGGACGGTTTCGAACCGCCGACATCCTGCTTGTAAGGCAGGCGCTCTACCCCTGAGCTACGCACCCGGGACGAGCCGACAGCCTACCTTGCCAGGGGCAGTGCCCGGCAAACACGTATCGGGCAACGTATCGGGGCGCGGTCCCGCGCGGTGCGGGGGTTTTCCCCACCTGGGATCCGGGAGCGGGCCGGATCCCGCCCTGAGCCCCCGCTCCGTACGGTCGAAGAGCGTCCCGGGCATGCCGGAAAGGGCCACGGAGTCCACGGTCGGGGCGCCCGACACCAGGGGGAGCCCATCATGGCCGTACGTATCCGCCGTTCCGCAGCCGTGGCCACCGCAGCCGCCGCCGCAGTCACCCTGTTCGCCGCCGGGTGCGGTGCCAGCGCGGGGGACGACGAGGAACCCGAGCACCGTTCGTTCGCGCTGGAGGGCCGCACGCTGACCGTCGACTCCGACGACTCCGCGCTCGAACTGGTCGCCGCCGATGTCGACAAGGTGAAGGTCACGCGGTGGTTCCAGGGCAGCGTCGTCGTCGGCGGGGACCCCAAGGTGACCTGGGCGATGGAGGACGACAAGCTCACGCTGCGGATGAAGTGCGCGGGCGTGGTCGCCGACTGCGCTGCCAAGCACCGGATCGAGGTGCCACGCGGTATCGCGGTCACCGTGAAGGACGGGGACGGCAGCGTACGGGCGAGCGGCTTCAAGGAGGCCCTGAACGTCCGCACGGGCGACGGTTCCGTGCACGTCAAGGACTCCAGCGGGTCCCTGACCCTGCGCACCGGCGACGGCTCGGTCACCGCGACCGGCGTCGGCTCCAGGCGCGTGGACGTGCACACGCGGGACGGTTCCGTGCGGCTCGGCCTCGCCGCCGTACCGGACCGGGTCTCCTCGCGCAGCGAGGACGGCTCCGTCACCATCGAGCTGCCCGCGGTGGCGACGTACCGCGTGCAGACCGAGACCGGCGACGGCAGTGTCGATGTTTCCGTGCCCCGCGACGAGCGCAGCGCGCACGAGGTGTCCGCCGAGACACGGGACGGGAAAGTCACGGTGCGTACGGCGAACTAACCGGGCCGTGTGTTCGTCCCTACCTGGTGGGAGAATGACACCGGGCAGGGTGGACCACAGCACGGGAGAGGGATGTGACGGCGACACCTTCACAGCCGTACACGCCGTTTGTGCCATGGGCACAGCAACTACCTCGCCACCGTGCCGATTTGAGGGCCGCGAGGGCGCCGAGCACGCGCGGCGCCGCCCGTGACCTGCTGACCCTGGTCCTCCTTCCGCTCCCGCTGCTCGTGCTCACGCTCCCCGCCGCGTTCACCGGCGGCGGGACGCGGCGGTGGTTCGGCGGCCGTTCCGAGAGCCAGCGGGCCGAGGCACAGACGGCCAAGGACGCCGCGGCGGCCGCTTTCTACGAACTCGACACCGCGCAGCGCGATCTGCGCATCTCGATCGAGACGATCACGGCCGTCGACGACTCCCCCGCGGCCCGGCGCGCGGTCGCCGACTTCGACGCGCTGGGGCGTCGTATCGACGAGGTCAGCCATACGTACATCAACGCGATCGACGCCCACGACCTCGACCGCGACGACCTGGAGGCCTCCGTCGCGGCCCGGGCGCGTACGGAGCTGACGAAGGCCAAGGACGAGCTGACCCGCGTCAAGCAGGAGCTGGACCGGTTCACCGACGGGCTCGGCCCGCTGCTCGGCAAGGCCGAGACCCAGCTGGCCCGGCTCGCCCCGGCCGTCGAGCGCGCCCGCCAGGCCCTTCTCGCCGCCTCGAACGCCCTGGACGCCGTACGGGGCTCAGGGCTCAAGGCCGACGACCTGGCAGCCCGCCTCGCCATCCTCGGCCCCGAGCTGACCAAGCTCAATCAGGGCGCCGGGCAGCATGGCGTCCCGGAGACTCTGGAGCGCGCCGACCGGGTCGCGCGTGACGCCGAGGCGGTGCGGGCGGAGGCCGAGCGGCTGCCGGAGCGGGCCGCCGAGATCGACCGCCGCCTGGTCTCGCTGCGGACGCGCGCCCAGGCCCTCACCACCCGTTCCGGGCAGGTGGATCCGGTGCTGAGCGAGCTGCGCCGCCGGTTCACGGCCGCCTGCTGGCAGGACCTTCAGCACGTACCGGACCAGGCCGCCGAGACCGTACGGCAGGCCGAGTCGAAGCTGGCGGAGGCGCGGGCGGCGCGCGACGAGCAGCGCTGGGCGGACGCGACGGCACTGCTGTCCACGGTGCGGGCTCTGCTGAACACGACCGACGAGGCCGTGTCCGCGGCCGGGGACCGACTGCGGCGGCTGAACGAGGTGCAGAAGGATCCACAGCGCGAGATCGACCGCACACGCTTCGCGATCCGCGACGCCCAGCGGCTGGCGATGGCAGGCCGTCATACGCCCGACCCGCGTCACGCCCGCCCGCTCGACGACTCGGTGGGCCGTCTGGAACGGGCCGTCGCCACCTTGGAGGGACGGCACCCTGATTACTGGCATTTCCTGACCGAGACGGAGGCCGTGCGGCGGACGGTGTCCCGGGTGGTGGCGCAGATCCGCGAGGAGCGGGGGCACTCCGTGTGAAGCGCTCGTCCCGTCAGGGCGCTGCCGCCCGCTAATCTGTCCGTATGCCTCGCTACGAATACCGCTGCCGGACCTGCGGTGACACCTTCGAGAAGAGCCGCCCCATGGCCGAGTCGTCCGCCCCCGCGGCCTGCCCGGCCGGCCACGACGACACGGTGAAGCTGCTGTCGACGGTCGCCGTCGGCGGCTCGGCCTCGGCGCCCGCGACCGCACCGGCGCCCAAGGCGAGCGGCGGAGGGTGCTGCGGCGGGGGCTGCTGCGGCTGACTCCTGGCGGCTTCCGGGCGTCGCACAACCGCGGAGGAGGCTCTGCGTCAAGCAGCCGCGCTCCCATCCTCGCTCCGGCCTTTCGGGCTCCCCAGAAGCCTCATGTCCCCAAGTAGCGAAGTACGGCCAGCACCCTGCGGGAGTAGCCTTCTGCCCCGGTCAGTTCGAGCTTGTCGAAGATCGCGTTGATGTGTTTCTCGACTCCGCTGAGGGAGATGTGCAGCCGTTGCGCGATGGCCGCGTTCGTATGCCCCTGCGCCATCTCCGCCAGCACGTCCCGCTCGCGCGGGGTGAGCCGGTTCAGTAGGTCCGCGCGCTCGCTGCGGCCGAGGAGCTGACGCACTACCTCGGGGTCGAAGGCAGCTCTCCCCTGGCTCACCCGCTCCAACGCGTCCAGGAACTCGTCGACCTGGACGACACGGTCCTTGAGCAGATAGCCGACGCCTTCTGAGTCTCCGGTCAACAGCTCCGTCGCGTACCGCTTCTCGACGTACTGCGAGAGCACCAGCACACCCACGTCCGGCCAGCGCTCGCGAATCTCCAGGGCGGCTCGCAGGCCCTCGTCGCTGTGGGTAGGAGGCATCCGTACGTCCGCGACGACCACGTCCGGCTGCTCATCGGCGACAGCTGCCAGCAGCCGCTCGGCGTCGCCGACCGCGGCCAGCACCTCGTGGCCCTCCTCGGCGAGCAGGCGCACGAGCCCCTCTCTGAGCAGGGTCGAGTCCTCGGCCAGGATCACGCGCATGGCAGCTCCGCGGAGATGACGGTGGGCCCGCCGGGCGGACTGAGCACATGGAATCCGCCGTCGAGGGCGTCGACCCGCCGGGCCAGCCCGAACAGCCCGCTGCCCGTGAGATTCGCGCCGCCCATGCCGTCGTCCTCGATCCGTATGCACAGGACGCCCTCGGCCGCCCACAGGTGGACGGTGATATGACTCGCCACCGCGTGCTTGACCGCGTTGGTCACAGCCTCGCAGACCACGAAGTACGCGACGGACGCCGTCGCCTTCTCCGGCTCCGCAGCCAGCTCGTACTCCACTCTCACCGGCACGGACGAACGCTCGGCGACCGTCTCCAGGGCCGCTCGCAGTCCCGCCTCGTCCAGCGTGGTCGGGTAGATCCGCCAGGCCACCTCGCGCAGATCGGCCAGCGCCTGCCGGCTCTCGTCGTGGGCCTGGCGCAGCAGCCGGTCCGCGCGCTCCGGGTCCTGGCTGCGCAGGGCGCGGCCGAGCAGCATGCCGAGGGCGACGAGCCGCTGTTGCACGCCGTCGTGCAAGTCCCGCTCGATACGGCGCCGTTCGTCGTCGACGGCGTCCACCACCGCGGCGCGGCTCGCGGCCAGCTCGACGATCCGCTGCTCCAACTCCTCCTGGTGGCTGGGCCCGAGGAAATGCCGGGCCAACTGCCGCTCCAGCTCGGCGACTCCGAAGAGGCCCTGCACCGCCAGGAAGAGCAGGAAGAGACCGCCGAAGCCCGAGAAGACGATCGCCCAGGGGTGCTCGACGCCGCCGACGATCCAGGCGAACATCCAGTACGTGCTGTAGACGAGCCCGAACGCCACCGACAGCAGCACAATCGCACCCAACGCCCCGAGCGCCCAGCGGCAGGCGATGTAGCGCAGGGCGCGCGCGTCCTCGTACACGGGAGACACGGACACGCTCAGCCAGGTCCCGAGCCGTCGGCGCTCGAACTGCGTCAGTCTCCGCGCACCCGCGAACACGGGCCGGAGCACGGACCGCCGGCCGCGCGGCCAGGCCAGTACGGGTAACAGGGCGAGGCCGGACAGAACGGTGAAGAGCAGCTCGACGACGGCCGAGGCGGCTCCGGTCAGGAGCCCCACCCCGCACCACGCCGCACGTCGTGCCACATCTCGCATGATCGCCACGCTAGCCGGGCGTCGGCTCCGCGTGCACTGCGGAAAACCGCAATTCCGATCTGCGGTTGACCGCCTGGAATCTTGCGGTCGCCCTCAGGGTCTCTTCAGCTTCGGTTTTCTAGCGTGAGCAGCATGACAGCCATCGCAGCCGGCATCGCGGCAGACAGCGGCGCGCCTCAGTGGATCAACAGCCTTATGGACACGCTCGGTGCGCCGGGCGCGGGCATCGCCATCGCCCTGGAAAACCTGTTTCCACCCCTGCCGAGCGAGGTCATCCTGCCGCTCGCGGGGTTCGCGGCGAGCACCGGACAGATGAACCTGTTCGCGGCGCTGCTGTGGACGACGGCCGGTTCCGTCATAGGTGCGCTCGCGTTGTACGGAGTGGGGGCGCTGCTCGGCCGTGACCGCACGGTGGCGATCGCGGCCCGGCTGCCGCTGGTGAAGGTCGCGGACATAGAGAAGACGGAGGCGTGGTTTGTCCGGCACGGCACCAAGGCCGTGTTCTTCGGACGAATGATCCCGATCTTCCGCAGCCTGATATCCGTGCCCGCGGGCGTCGAGCGCATGCGCCTGCCCGTCTTCCTCTGCCTGACCACGCTGGGCAGCGCTATCTGGAACACCGTCTTCGTCCTCGCCGGCTATCTGCTCGGCGAGAACTGGACGGAGGTCAGCGGCTATGTGTCGGCTTACTCGAAGGTGGTGCTGGTAGCGGCGGTGCTGGCGGTGCTGCTCTTCGCGGGCGTACGGCTCTTCAGGCCCGGGCGGGGTGGGCGACGGCGCGCCCTGGACAGGGAAGCCCCCATGGCCTCGTCCGTCGCAGCCGCTGCGGAGGGCCCTGGCCCTGGTGCTACCGAACCTCCCGCACCTCCCGCACCTCCCGCAGGAACTCCCGCAGAATCCGCTCACCCGCGGCGACACCCCGTTCCGGAAGAGAGGTGACCCCGGGGGCCGTCCAGCCCACGTCGGCCAGTTCGCCGTGGCCTGGGCGCCAGCCGCGGTCCGCGGCGAGGAGAAGGTCGGCGTCGAGGAGGGAGTCGCCGGCTGCGAGGGTGAGGTCGGCTCCGGTGCGGCGGGCGATCTCGTGCATCGCGGCGCTCTTGGTGAGTGGCTTCGGTACGGCGTAGATCTTGCGGCCCTGGAGGGAGACGGTCCAGCCGCGGTTCTCCGCCCAGACGGCCAGTTCCTTCACCCAGTCCTCGGGGAGCAGTTCGCGCTCGACGACGACGTATGCGAAGAGGTCCTCGGCGACACGGTGCTTGCGCACCCAAGCGGGGTCGGCGGTGGCGGTCATATGGTCCCGGACCTCGGCGAGCGGGGCGCACTCGCCGGCCAGCCGCTCGGTGACCTGCGTGTGCCACTCCGGGTCCGAGGCGCCGTCGACGAGGAGATGGCCGCCGTTGGCGCAGATCGCGAACTTCGGTGCGGGACCGGGGAGTTGGATGCGGCGGTACTGCTGACGCGTACGGGTCGTGGTCGGTACGAAGAGGGCCGTCTCGCCGAGTTCGGCGAGCAGTGCGGACGCGGTCTCGGTCATGTACGACAACGGCTTGCTCTCGTACACCTCGACGCACAGCAGCCGCGGCGCCCGCTCGTCCGGCAGGGGCAGCGCGAGTGCGGCGGCGGAGTAGATGAGCGTGCGGTCGAGGTCGCTTGCCACCAGTACGGGCATCAGACCGTCACCGCCTTGCCGTCGGCGCCGGTCGCCCCGCGGGTGTACTTGGGGTGGATCAACCCGACGCAGGTGTACGGAAGTTCGGCGACCTCCTCGACGGGCACCCCGCGCTGTTCGGCGAGCAGGCGTACATGGTCCAGGTCGGCGCCCGCTCCGGCGCGGGCGAGGATCTTCCAGGGGACGCGGCGCAGCAGTACGCGGGTCGTCTCGCCGACGCCCGGCTTGACGAGATTCACGTCATGGATGCCGTACTCCTCGCTGATCCGCTCAACTGCCGCCCACCCCTCCCAGGTTGGGCTGCGGTCCATGGAGAGCAGCTCCTTGACGAGGGTGTCGACCGCGTCGCCGACCTCGTCGAAGCGGTCGGAGATGGCGTCGAGGAAGTCGACGGAGACGTCCGAGCCGGCGAGTTCGCGGTAGAACTTCGCGCCGTGGAAGTCGTGCTCCCCGACCAGGTCGGCACGGAGCACCGTACGCGAAATGAGTCCGGAGACTGTCGAGTTCAGGCAGGCGGAGGGGATGAGGAAGTCCTCGCGGGTGCCGTAGGTGCGGACGCAGGAGCCGGGGTCGGCGAGCACCGCGATCTCCGGGTCGAAGCCGGTGATGCCGTCGGAGGCTTCGAACTCCTCGATGGCCTGGGCGAGTTCGCGGGTGATGGCGCCCTTGCCGGTCCAGCCGTCCACGAAGACGACATCGGCCGGGTCGTGGTGGGCGGCCAGCCAGCGCAGCGCGTTGGCGTCGATGCCGCGCCCGCGCACGATGGAGACGGCGTAGTGCGGCAGGTCGAGCGCATGCCGGTGCTGGGCCCAGCGGCGCATCAGGATGCCGATGGGGGTGCCGGCGCGGGCGAGCGAGACGAGGACGGGGCGCGGGGACCGCTCCGCCAGCACGGTCTCCGTGACGGCGCCTGCCGCCTGGGCGATGCGGGCGGCCGAGGTGTCCAGCGCGGCGCGGAACAGCTCCTGGTAGCGCTGGTTCGGCTGGTACTCCACCGGCAGCGACTCCGCGTAGTGCGCGCCCCCGCTCTGGATCGCCTCCTCGCGCTCCTCCGTCGGCGCCTCCAGCGTCACGTCCGAGAGGTCCTGGAGCAGCCAGCCGACCTCGTCAGGGGCGTACGAGGAGAAGTCTGGGCCGCGAAGGGGCTCGGGCAGCATGGTGGGCCTTTCGGACAGCTGCGGGGCGAAGGCGTACGACGGGGTGTACGAGGGGACGACGGCGAGCAGCACGCTCGGGGTGTGTGCCGCGAGCCGCGCCAACAGGCCGCCCGAGGCGTGCAGTTCGGGCGTGTCTGCGACCGAGTCGACCACGGCGACGACAGCGTCGAATCCGGCGCCCGCGACGTTGTAGGCGTAGCGCTCGCCGGGGCCGTCGTCCGGCTTGTCGTGGGCGGGGAAGACGAGGCGGCTGCGGATCGCGTAACCGGGGTCGTCGACGGCGAGGACCGGGGAACGGGTCGTGGTGGAGTAGCGAACCTCGGCGTCGGTCAGCTCCTCCAGCGCGACGCCGAGCCGCAGAGGCGCGTACATCAGCTCCTCGAAGCCGAGGACGAGTACGCGTCGCGCGTCGTCCGGCAGCGCGTCCGCGAGCCGCGCGGCCATGGCGGGCAGGGCGCCCTCCAGGCGTATGCGGTGCTCGGGAGTGAAGCCGTGCCGGCCGCCGTCGGGCAGGTCCCGCGGCCAGCCGAGTTCCACGCGCGCGACGCTGCCACGCTCCGCAAACCCTGGCAGCTGTTCCAGGGCCCCCTCATGCTCGGCCACCAGGGCCTGCCCCTTCTCCAGTACGCCGTCGGGCAGCCGCACCGTCCCCGATGCCGCCGCCACCAGGTCCACGCGGGCGCCGATCTCCTGGGCGAAGGCGTCGAGGCGGCCCTGGTCGGCGGGGGAACGCATGTCGACGAGCGCGACGATCACGTAGTGCTCGCGCGGGTAGCGCTCGTGCAGCGCGCGGATCGTGTTGAGGACGGTGTTGCCCGTGGAGAACTCGTCGTCCACGAGGACCAGCGCTCCGTTGCCCGCGAGCAGCCCGGGCTTCTCCGGCAGCAGCAGATGCGAGGTGGCGTGCGAGTGGGACTCCTCGAAGCCGCCCGCGCGCTCGACTCCCTCGACGGGGCGCCGCGTCGAGTGCAGGTAGGGCGCGAGGCCCAGGCCGTCCGCGACCGAGTGGCCGAGGCCCGTCGCCGTCTCCGCGTAGCCGAGCACCACGGCCCGGCTCGCCGCTGCGTCGCCGAGCAGTTCACGCACCCGGTGGCCCAGTTCGTACCCGGCCTGCCACACCGTGCGCGGGCTCTGCGGTACGTGCTTGCCCAGCACGTTCGACACCAGCAGATGCGCGCGCTTGGGGTTGCGCCGCAGGGCAAGCCCCAGCAGCCCGCTCAGCTTCTCGTCACCGACGAGTTCGACGCCGAGCCGCTCGGCGACCCAGGTACCTGTCCACACCACGTTTCTCATTAAATCCCTGTGTTCGGCCGGGCAGCCCGGCAGTGAGTTCAGCCGGGCACATCGGCGGTGAGTTCGGCCGGTCAGCCCGGCGGTAAATCCCTATGTCTGGCCGGTCAGCCCGGCGGCGAGCAGCTCCACGAAGCCGATGTCCTCGTTCGCGACGCCGAAGACCTCGGCGCGCTGCAGGGTGCGCTCGGCCCAGGCGCGGTGCGGCTTCACCTCGTTCATCTTGTTCGTGTACGCGGACCGCATGACGCCTCCGCCGCCGCGCTCGGGCCGCAGTATGTCCTGGGCATCGCTGTACTCCTCGTGACTGACCACGGACAGAGCGTGCACAGGCAGTACGTGCGAGGGGTGGATGCAGGTCTTGCCGAGCAGACCGTTGGCCCGGTCGAGAGAGATCTCGCGCAGCAGCCCGTCCATGTCGTGCTCGATCAGCGCGGTGCGCAGGTCCTCGGCCTCAGGGGTGAAGGGGCTGCGGCGCAGCTGCGGCTTGAACATACGCTCCTGGACCCGGAAGTACTCCCACACGGGCCCCGTCACCGTGAATCCGGTGCCGTCGGCCCGCCCCAGCACGTTCACCACGTCGGCGATCACGGAGGCCACGATCTGTACGTCGTACGCGGTCATGTCGGGCGCCCGGCGCAGCCCGTAGGAGGAGCAGAAGTCGGTGACACCGAGCCTGAGCGCCAGGACCCGGTCGCGGTACTTGTCCACAGCGCGGAAGATGCCCCCCAGGGTCTCCACGCGCGACTCGCGGTACAGCAGTTCCGGCGATTCGAGGACGGGCATGGCGAACAGCCGCCGCCCGCTCGCGGCCTCGGCCGCGGTGAGCGCCTCCAGGAACGGCACGCCCCGTTCCTCGGTGAACTTCGGCAGTACGAAACCGGACAGCAGCCGGGCCGCGTCACCGAGCCGCTCGACGAGATCCGGGATCTGTTCCGGCGTACGGACACGGATGAACAGCAGCGGCAGCTCGGTCTCCGGGCAGCCCTCGGCCAGGTCTCGGAACTGCCGGACCAGGTTCTCCTCGGCCCCCGCGACCTCCGCGTCGTCTATGGAGTCCTCCAGGCACAGCACCATCGAGACAACGCCGCGCCCGATCTGCTTCACGATGTCCTCGGCCAGCCGTGGTCTGGTCGCAGGGCTGTACAGCGTGGCTCCGAGGGCCACGGAGAGCATCCGGGCCGGGGATTCCGCGGTGAAGACGCAGGGTTCCTGATGGAAGAGGCGCTGCCGCACCTCCGGAGCGATGTGCCCGAAATGACGCATGAGACTCCCCGGGGCGGCTGAGCGGCCTGACGATATGTGGCCGGTAATAGTACGTAGAGTTCCATGTCCGAGGTTCCCGCCCGGCATGAAATTCAGGTAACACACACGAACACAGCCATATCCTCCAGCGTCACATCGAACGGGTTGTGGCGCACCCGCGTTGTCGTGACCAGGACCGAGAAGGCAGGATGACCGCATGACGCACGCGATGCTGAAGGGGTCGAACGTACCGCTGGACGCCACGGCGGTACGGTCCGTGCTGCGCTGGACGCCGGGGCCGGGCGTTCCCGACGTGGACGCCTCGGCGCTGCTCCTCGGGCCCGACGATCGTGTGCGATCCGACGAGGACTTCGTCTTCTACAACCAGCCCCGGCATCCCTCCGGCAAGGTCTGGCGACTCGGCAAGAAGCGGGTCGCCGAGGGGCTCACCGAAACGATCCAGTCGGATCTGGCGGGCGTCGACAAGGCCGTGACGAGGATCCTCCTGGTCGCCTCGGCGGACGGCGTCACCTTCGACCGCGTCCCCGCCCTGCGGATCCTGCTGTACGACGTCGCCCTCGCGGACGGTGAGCCGCTGGCGTACTTCGACATCAAGCCGGAGACCGGCGAGGAGACCGCGCTGATCTGCGGCGAGCTGTACCGGCGCGGCGAGGGATGGAAGTTCCGTGCGCTCGGCGAGGGCTATTCGAACGGCCTGGAGGGCCTGGCGAGCGACTTCGGCATCTCGGTGGACGAGTCCGAGCCCGCGTCCGCGGGCAACTCGGTGCCGCTGCCGCCCGAGCAGCCCGCCGCCTCCGGTCTGCCCCAGCAGCCGTCGCAGCCCGCCTACGGCTACCCCCCGGAGTCCACGACCCAGCCAGCGTACGGCTATCCGCAGCCGGCCTCCCCGGCCTCGTACACCTATCCGCAAACCGCCCCGCCCCAGCCCGCCGCGGCGACGACCCAGCCCGCGTACGGCTATCCGCACCCGGTCCCGGCCCTCCCCGACCCGGAGTTCAAACTGCCGCCGCAGGGGCCGCAGTTCGTCGGGCGTTAGGGGCGCCCGCGCCGAACCTGCGTTAACGGTCGGCCTTCGCCTTGTAACCGCGCCCCCACTGGAGCCCCCACCCATAAAGCCGGTCGAGTTCGGCCTGAAACCCGTACACGAACTTCACCTCGCGCCGCACGATCAGCTCGTTCTTGACGTTCTCGATCATGACCACCGCGCAGGAACGGGCCTGCGGGTGGCGCTCGTCGAGGCCGACCTCGATCCGCGGGCCGTTGCTGGGATAGAGGGTCACGATGGCGTGCGTACGGTCGAAGGCCGGGGTCTGGTCGTAGATGTAGACGAAGACCAGGAGCCGCTTGATCTGCTCTCGGTGGTCGAGGTTGATGAAGATCGTCTCGCCCGAGCCCGAGCCGAAGCGGTCGTCGCCGCTGAGTTTCACGTACGGCGGCGCGTTGAGCTCTCCGTAGAAGCCGCCCAGCGGCTGTACGACGCCCTTGGTGCCGTCCGTCAGCTCGTACATGCACCCCAGGTCGAGGTCGACGTTGACCATGCTCTCGGTGTGCGCCTGCACCACTTCGGGCTTGAACGCCTGGAAGGGATGGCGCAGCAGGCTGTCGCGCCGGCCGCCGCCTATGTCGGAGGTGCGCATCCGCCAGGACAGGTTGATACGCAGATTGCCGGTGGCCGCGCCCTGTTTGGTGAGCGAGACCGTCTGGTTCCGCTTGGTCAGCGTGATGGCGTTGGTCGCCGCGCTCCCCGAATCGAACTGCGTCGATCGCCCACCACGCCACAGACCGTCCCAGAAGCTCATTCCACCCCCACGGTTAGGTGTCCACCCCGACGAATACAGACGAATGCAACAGATACGACGACGGGGCGGCCATGAGGACTTCCTCGTGGCCGCCCCGCCTCAGAGCGTTCCTCAACAGGAGGGTCGTCACACCCCGGACGAGACTTCGGCCTTGTCCGAGGCGTCAGCTTTTCCCTCGGCGGCCGCCAGTTCGCGGTTGCGGCGGACCGAGGACCAGAAGGACCAGGCGATCAGGACGACGCCGATGAGACCGGTGACGATCTCGTTGATCTCGTACTGGATCGTGATCAGCAGGATCGTGGCGAGCGCGCCGATCGCGTAGTGCGCGCCGTGCTCCAGGTAGACGTAGTCGTCGAGCGTGCCCTCGCGGACCAGGTAGACGGTGAGCGACCTGACGTACATGGCGCCGATACCGAGGCCGAGGGCCATCAGCACGATGTCGTTGGTGATGGCGAAGGCGCCGATGACACCGTCGAAGGAGAACGAGGCGTCCAGTACCTCGAGGTAGAGGAACATGAAGAAGGCGGCCTTGCCGGCCAGCGCGACCGCGGAGACCGGCTTCCCGGCCTTCTTGGCCTCCTCCTCGGCTTCGTGTTCGCGCTCCTCCGATTCCTCGAGGCGGTTCTCGAAGAAGCCGGAGAGACCGCCCACGACCAGGTACGTGATGAGACCGGCGACACCCGAGAGCAGTACCGTCTCCGCCTTGTCGGCGGGCCCGGCGTGCAGATGTGCGTTCTGGGCGAAGGTCAACGAGGTGATCAGCAGGACGATCAGCGCGATGCAGGCCGAGAGCATGTCGACCTTGCCGAGCTTGGACAGCGGGCGCTCGATCCAGCCCAGCCACTTGATGTCACGGTCCTCGAAGATGAAGTCGAGGAAGATCATCAGGAGGAACATCCCGCCGAAGGCCGCGATCGACGGGTGGGCGTCGGTCACCAACTCCTCATAGTGGTCCGGTTCGTTCAACGCCAGGTCGACGGCCTCGATGGGGCCGAGCGAGGCGCTGATCGCCACGATCACCACGGGGAAGACCAGCCGCATTCCGAAGACGGCGATCAGAATGCCGACGGTGAGGAAGATCTTCTGCCAGAAGGCATTCATCTTCTTCAGGATTCCGGCGTTGACCACCGCGTTGTCGAAGGACAGCGAGATCTCGAGGATGGAAAGGATCAGCACGATCCCGAATGCGCCCCATCCGCCGAACAGCACCGCTGCGACGAGGCCGAGCGCGGTGACCGCGAACGACCAGCCGAAGGTTTTCAGAACCACTGGCTACCCAATCATCTGTTTACGGGTCTCCCCCGCGCCACGCGCGGCTTTACGAAACGTTGACTCCGAAGTCTAGAGCGATGCCCCGCAGCCCCGACGCGTACCCCTGTCCCACGGCCCGGAACTTCCACTCCGCGCCATATCGGTAGACCTCACCGAAGATCATCGCGGTCTCCGTGGAGGCGTCCTCGGAGAGGTCGTAGCGGGCCAGCTCCTGGCCGTCGGCCTGGTTGACGACGCGGATGAAGGCGTTGCTGACCTGTCCGAAGGTCTGGCCTCGGTTGTCGGCATCGTGAATCGAGACCGGGAAGATGATCTTGTCGACGTTGGCCGGCACCTTGGAGAGGTCGATCAGGATCGACTCGTCGTCGCCTTCGCCCTCGCCGGTGAGGTTGTCGCCGGTGTGCTCGACCGAGCCGTCCGGGCTCTTGAGCTGGTTGTAGAAGATGAACCACTCATCACTGAGCACCCGCCCCGAGTTGCACAGCAGCGCGCTGGCATCGAGGTCGAAGGGGGCTCCGGTGGTGGAGCGCGCATCCCAGCCGAGCCCGATCATCACCTGTGTGAGGTTCGGTGCGGCCTTGGAGAGGGAGACATTGCCCCCCTTGGCGAGCGTGACGCCCATGTTCCTGTTCCTCCCCGGTAAAGCCTTCGGTTGTCGAGCACGTCCGGCGCCGCACTCGTAGTGTGCGACGCCGGACTGGAGGTGAAGCGGCAGGTCCTGCCCTGTGTGACAGCGACCGAAAGGCTCAGACGTTGACGCCGAAGTCCTGCGCGATACCGCGCAGGCCCGAGGCGTAACCCTGGCCGATGGCGCGGAACTTCCACTCCGCGCCGTGACGGTACAGCTCGCCGAAGACCATCGCCGTTTCCGTCGAGGCGTCCTCGGAGAGGTCGTACCGGGCGATCTCCGCCTCGCCCGCCTGGTTCACGACGCGGATGAACGCGTTGCGGACCTGGCCGAACGACTGCTGACGGTTCTCGGCGTCGTAGATCGAGACCGGGAACACGATCTTGTCGACGTCGGCCGGAACCGTGGCGAGGTTGACCTTGATCTGCTCGTCGTCGCCCTCTCCCTCACCGGTGATGTTGTCACCGGTGTGCTCGACCGAGCCGTCCGGGCTCTTCAGGTTGTTGAAGAACACGAAGTTGGCGTCGCTGGTGACCTTGCCGTCCGTGCCCGCCAGGATGGCGCTGGCATCAAGGTCGAAGTCGGTGCCGGTGGTGGTGCGAACGTCCCACCCCAGACCGATGATGACCGCGGTAAGGCCCGGCGCCTCCTTCGAAAGCGATACGTTGCCGCCCTTGCTGAGGCTGACTCCCACGAGTCCTCCCAATGGTGTCCAGGGGCGGGGAGCCCCGTAGTGCGTTGCTATCGGATCAACGTGTCGATCCTAGTGAGGGGTTCCCTGTTGACGCAGGCCCTGCGCCCGAAGAATCACAGAGTGTCTAGCGCCTTCACGTACTCGTTCAGGTCACGCGCGTCCGGCAGCCCGTTCACCACGGTCCAGCGGACGACGCCCTCCTTGTCGATGATGAAGGTCCCGCGCACCGCACAGCCCTTGTCCTCGTCGAAGACGCCGTACGCCCGCGAGACCTCGCCGTGCGGCCAGAAGTCGGACAGCAGCGGGTACTCCAGCCCCTCCTGCTCGCCGAAGACGCGCAGCGTGTGGATGGAGTCGTTGGACACGGCGAGCAGCTGGGTCTCACGGTCGGCGAACTTCGGCAGGTTGTCGCGCAGAGCACACAGCTCTCCGGTGCACACCCCGGTGAAGGCGAAGGGGTAGAAGAGCAGAACGACGTTCTTGGCTCCGCTGAAGTCGGAGAGCTTCACGGTGGCGCCGTGGTTGTCCTTGAGCTCGAAGTCCGGGGCCTTGTCGCCGACCTCGATCGCCATAGTCCTGCCATCCCTTCCTGGGGGTTAGTCGGGCAGGTCCACCTTACGATCACTGGGGCTCCGCACCCAGGCCCCCCAAAAACCCCGGAGGGGCCCGCGCAAGCGGGCCCCTCCGGTATTACGAGAACGTTCAGCCCAGCAGAGCGTCACCTCTTGGACTTGGCCGCCTTCGGCGTAGCCAAGCGGCTACCGCTCCAGTCCTTGCCCACGCTGATGCTCTTGGTCTGGGACAGCCCCGCGGTTGTTGCGGCTTCGGCGATATCGCTCGGCTCCACATAGCCGTCACGGCCGGTCTTCGGCGTCAGCAGCAGAATGCCGCCGCCCTCCTCGACGTACGTGGTGGCATCCACCAGCGCATCAGTCAGGTCGCCGTCGTCGTCACGGAACCAGAGCACCACGGCGTCGGCGACGTCGTCGTACTCCTCGTCCACGAGCTCGCTGCCGATCACTTCCTCAATGGCCTCGCGGAGCTCCTGGTCGACGTCGTCGTCGAAGCCGATCTCCTGGACCACCTGCTCGGGCTGGAATCCCAGCCTGGCGGCCAGGCTCGTCCGCTCCTCCGCGTGGTCCGCGGTCGCGCTCACGGGTTGCCTCCTGATCATGTTTGGTAAAGGTTCAAGCCACGCGCGTGCGCGAAGCATTGGCCGTAGTCCACACGGGCGGGACGGATCGCGCAAGTACCCGGCCGTCGAGACCGCCGAAACGGTGACGATCCTGGCGGTGTCGCCGCAACTCCCGACAGCCAATCACGACTCCAGGTGACACACACCACAGCGATCTGCCCGCTTTGTGAATTTCGGAACCCTTCGAGGGTACGGGACTCGAATGGCTTTGCGGACCGCGTCATGGGTCGGGCGTATCGTTGCGATTCGCCGGGCTCATCCCCGGGGAACCGTGTGAACGTCCCGGTTACCCCTCGGTAGAGGTGACGTTTCCGTTTCCGAGGTACACGATGGGGATCGGTGCGAGCCCCGAGGACAGCGGCGAGAACACCGAGCAAGGACCAAGCAGAGCCGAGAAGAAGAACCGAGAAGAACGGCCTCCCTGAAAGCGAAGGAACAGCGTGGCTTCCGGACCCGATCGCAACCCGATCATCATTGGCGGCCTTCCGAGTCAGGTACCTGACTTCGATCCCGAAGAGACCCAGGAGTGGCTCGATTCCCTCGATGCCGCTGTCGACCAGCGCGGCCGGGAGCGAGCCCGGTATCTGATGTTGCGCCTGATCGAGCGGGCCCGCGAGAAGCGCGTGGCCGTGCCCGAAATGCGCAGCACGGACTACGTCAACACCATCGCCACCAAGGACGAGCCGTTCTTCCCCGGCAACGAGGAGATCGAGCGCAAGATCCTGAACGCGACCCGGTGGAACGCGGCCGTGATGGTGTCCAGGGCCCAGCGCCCCGGCATCGGCGTCGGCGGCCACATCGCCACCTTCGCCTCCTCCGCCTCGCTGTACGACGTGGGCTTCAACCACTTCTTCCGCGGCAAGGACGAGGGCGACGGCGGCGACCAGGTCTTCTTCCAGGGCCATGCCTCCCCGGGCATCTACGCACGCGCGTTCATGCTCGACCGCCTCTCCGAGCGGCAGCTCGACGGCTTCCGCCAGGAGAAGTCGAAGTATCCGGACGGACTGTCCAGCTACCCGCACCCCCGCTCGATGCCCGACTTCTGGGAGTTCCCGACCGTCTCCATGGGCCTCGGCCCGCTGGGCGCGATCTTCCAGGCGCGGATGAACCGCTATATGGAGGCGCGCGGCATCGCGGACACCTCCAAGTCCCATGTGTGGGCCTTCCTCGGCGACGGCGAGATGGACGAGCCGGAGTCGCTCGGCCAGCTGTCGATCGCCGCACGCGAGGGTCTCGACAACCTGACCTTCGTCGTCAACTGCAACCTCCAGCGACTCGACGGGCCCGTACGCGGCAACGGCAAGATCATCCAGGAGCTGGAGTCGCAGTTCCGGGGCGCCGGCTGGAACGTGATCAAGCTGGTCTGGGACCGCACCTGGGACCCGCTGCTCGCCCAGGACCGCGACGGCGTGCTCGTCAACAAACTGAACACCACGCCGGACGGGCAGTTCCAGACGTACGCGACGGAGACCGGCGCGTACATCCGCAAGCACTTCTTCAGCGACGATCACCGGCTGCGCGCGATGGTCGAGAACATGACCGACGACCAGATCCTGCACCTGGGCCGCGGCGGTCACGACCACAAAAAGATCTTCGCCGCGTACTCGGCTGCCCGTGCCCACAAGGGGCAGCCAACCGTGATCCTGGCGCAGACGGTCAAGGGCTGGACACTCGGCCCGAACTTCGAGGGCCGTAACGCCACCCACCAAATGAAGAAGCTGACGGTCGCCGACCTCAAGGGTTTCCGCGACCGGCTCCACCTGCCGATCTCCGACAAGGAACTGGAGGAGGGCCCGCCGCCCTACTACCACCCGGGTCGCGACTCGGAAGAGCTCCAGTACATGCACGACCGCCGCCAGGGCCTGGGCGGCTACGTCCCGACCCGCGTCGTGCGCTCGAAGCCGCTCACGCTGCCCGAGGACAAGACGTACGCGAGCGTGAAGAAGGGCTCGGGTCAGCAGTCGATCGCCACGACCATGGCGTTCGTGCGGCTGCTGAAGGACCTCATGCGGGACAAGGAACTCGGCAAGCGGTTCGTACTGATCGCGCCGGACGAGTACCGCACGTTCGGCATGGACTCGTTCTTCCCGAGCGCGAAGATCTACAACCCGCTGGGGCAGCAGTACGAGGCCGTCGACCGCGATCTGCTGCTCGCGTACAAGGAGTCGCCGACCGGCCAGATGCTGCACGACGGCATCTCCGAAGCGGGCTGTACGGCCTCGCTGATCGCGGCGGGTTCGGCGTACGCGACGCACGGTGAGCCGCTCATCCCGGTGTACGTCTTCTACTCGATGTTCGGTTTCCAGCGCACCGGTGACCAGTTCTGGCAGATGGCCGACCAGTTGGCCCGCGGGTTCGTACTGGGTGCGACGGCCGGGCGTACGACGCTGACCGGTGAAGGCCTGCAGCACGCGGACGGGCACTCGCAGTTGCTGGCCTCGACGAATCCGGGCTGTGTCGCGTACGACCCGGCGTACGGCTTCGAGATCGCGCACATCGTGAAGGACGGGCTGCGCCGGATGTACGGCTCCTCCGAGGAGTACCCGCACGGCGAGGACGTCTTCTACTACCTCACCGTCTACAACGAGCCGATCCAGCACCCGGCCGAACCCGAGAACGTGGACGTCGAGGGCATCCTCAAGGGCATCCACCGCTTCTCGGCAGGCGCTTCGGGCTCCATTCCGGCGCAGATCATGGCGTCCGGTGTCGCGGTGCCGTGGGCCGTCGAGGCGCAGAAGATCCTTGCCGAGGAGTGGAACGTCAAGGCGGACGTCTGGTCGGCGACCTCCTGGAACGAGCTGCGGCGCGAAGCTGTGTCGGTGGAGGAGCACAATTTCCTCCATCCCGAGGAGGAGCAGCGAGTTCCGTACGTGACGCGGAAGTTGTCGGGCGCCGAGGGGCCGTTCGTGGCCGTTTCCGACTGGATGCGGTCGGTTCCGGATCAGATCTCGCGCTGGGTGCCCGGTACGTACCAGTCCCTGGGGGCGGACGGCTTCGGCTTCGCGGACACCCGCGGGGCGGCTCGCCGTTACTTCCACATCGACGCCCAGTCGATCGTGGTCGCGGTCCTCACGGAGCTCGCCCGCGAGGGGAAGGTCGATCGCTCGGCCCTCAAGCAGGCCATCGACCGGTATCAGCTGCTGGATGTCTCGGCGGCGGATCCCGGCGCGGCGGGCGGCGACGCGTAAGCGCTCCGCTTGGAGGGGCGGTTCCAAGGGCCGTTCCTTGACTGCAGGTCCGTTGTGGCTGGTCGCGCCCCGCGGCGGAGCCGCTTATGTCACAGCCCCGCGCCCCTGACGGGGCGCTCCCGGAGCCGCCAGTCATCATGCTCACCAGCCACAACGTGCCCGCACCCTCCCACCGGCGGGAGGGGACGTGGGCCGGTGCGTCGTATGCCCGTCGCGTAGGTTCTGTCTCAGGCCACCTGCGCCCTGTGTGAGCCGGAGGGCCGTATGCCCACCCTGCGACGGGCTGAC